>NZ_JALQDW010000002.1:0-778398 GCF_023631025.1 Caballeronia sp. GACF4 | reverse complement strand
TGCCATCCTGTTTGGAGAGCGTTTTACCAACGCACGCGGGTGACTCCGCTAACCGCCTCGCACACAAAAATGCGGACGACCCGACGAGAATCCAGAACGAGCAAGTCAAGAAAACGGCCGTGTTCTCGCGAACCTCGCATATTTGAACTCCCGGGTTGACCTTGCGGGATCGACTGGATGATTTAGCGGGAACGGCTGCGATCGGCCACAACCGGCCGTTCGACAGACCGGCGAAAATCGTCGACAATTTTTGACTCCACGACGACACTTTCCACCTTACCCGGCCTACTAGACTGGCGTCGCCAGCTGAACTCTTACTCTATGAATTCTCTAAAAACGAACCGTCCGCTGTCTGTGTCAGAGATGTCGCTCGCTCGTTGGATGCTTGAGCACGGCGGGCCGACGGCGCGAGCGTTTATTGAACAACTCGCAGTTGCGGAGGTGACGCCGTGGCGCTGCCCCTGCGGCTGCGGGTCCATCAATTTCCAATTGAAGGGTCGCGAACCCGCCCCACTGGGCCTAAACATCCTCGGGGACTTTTTGTTCGGTCCGGACGATGCGCCAGCCGGGATATTCATATTCGAGAGCGCAGGTTTATTAAGTGGTATCGAGGTTTATGGACTTGCCGGCGATGCTCCGGCAGAACTGCCCCGAGAAGATGCGCTTCGGCCGCTTGTCCCAGATCGCGGTGGGTCGGGTCCCTAGCACGTCTGTAACGAGCGCACGCAGGAGATCATCCTTGCGCTCTGGTCGGCCAAAAACGGACGTCCGCCTAATGTCGAGAACCGTTTCTGGATGGCGCTTCCGAATCGGACGGCTGCGGTCTGGACATGGGGTCGTTGGCCGACTGTCAGGTCATTTATACCGTCATGGCACCCGGACTAAACGTTGGCCTGGTCTACGAGCATTCGAGATTGTTCATCTACTGAGTGATACGTAAATCCAAACGTCGCCGCGATTGAAGCCTAAAGATCTTTGCGAAGCGTGTCGATAAAAACAGTGACAGCGTCGCACGCGCAAAGTCGCCGACTCATTGTCTCGGTTAGAAAATGGACATATCGCAAAACGCAATCATCAGCGAACACTCGAAGAACCCGTTCAGAGCGCTGACGTCATATTTGGCAGCATGGTTGGTAATCGGCGCAATTGTGCTCGCCGATTTACTCTGGCTGCGCGCATCCGGTCTTCGCATTGCGTTTGGCGCATCGTCACATGCGCTCGCGGCATTCAGTGCACTTGTCTTTGTCATCTGCTGGACAAGTTACCGAACCAGGACTGTGCATGCCGGGAACGAGGCGTGGATAACGCGGCTGCGAGACCTCGCGTTCACCGGGCGATGGATGATCGCTCTCGCCGCATTCTGCACGGCAGCCAGCGTATCGAGCCATCTTTCGGCGGCCATTGGGGCACCGTTGATTGATGACCGGCTAGTCAAGATAGACCAGGCAGTTGGATTCGACTGGCTCACCTGCTATCGGTGGGTGCGACATCATCCAGTGTTGCTCTTCGTGCTCAGTTTGGCGTACGGCAGTGGTCTGGTGCAGATGATCACTGTCCCTGTGATTCTCGGACTTACGGGACGCAGGGTCGAACTAATAAAGCACGTTGCACGCTTGATGGTCGCGACATTTACCTGCCTCGCAATCGCGACGGCATTTCCTGCTGCGAGCGCCTTCCTGCATTTTCACATCATGGAACCAGGCACGTCGGAAACTGTCTCTACATTTTTCCCCCTCCGTGAAGGCGCGCTCCGTACCATTGACTTAACTAATCCCCAAGGGCTTGTATCGATGCCGTCAATGCATACGGCAATGGCTATCCTGTTTGCCTATTCATTGAGGCGGATCCCCGGATTTGCTCTTGCTTCCTTCGTTCTAAATACGTTTATGATTGTCTCGACGCCGACGCAAGGCGGCCACTATCTTTGCGACATCGCCGGGGGAATAATATTGGCACTGATGGTTATTCTGTTGATCAACAATCGGCGTTTTGAAGGTTTCTTCAATGACCGGTGAGCTTCAGCAGTGGACGTTTAGTGACCGACTTAGCAACCGACAACCGATTGCTAACAAGATTGGTAAAGATCGAATCCAGCCTGACCTTTGCCGCTTCGGCGAGGAATCGTAGCCGGATGCCGTGCAGCCGTGCCAACAATCCAAAAGGGTAAAGGCTGGCAACGAAAGATAGAATAGTCCCGATAAACTTAAAGAAGTTCATGGCTCGTGTGCGTTCGATTGTGCTCTTGTTCTTTCACTTCGTTTCTATATTGCACTATAAGATTGTTGGCCAGTTTCGACCAAACTCGTATTGCCGAAAGCACTACAAGTCCGTGAAGGTTTGTGCTAAGTCAAGAACGGTGCGGCGCCTAGGCTAATGGAACAGAACATGCAAAACCAAGACGTTCAGAGCAATGCCTAGCCCGGCAAAACAGAAACCGTCGCGAGCAGCGATCGCTGGGTGTGGCGTAATGCGTGGCAGATTTCGAAATGCGGCAATCACAATGCCCGTGCACGCGCCAAACATACATACCAAGTAACCCGCCCAGCCCAGCGTAAATGTGCTCCAGACATGCGCGATCGCCGTGAATGTACCGTACGCGAGCGCGACGCCGCCAAGTAACTCGATGGGTGGTCTAAACAGTAACGCGGTGCCTAGCGCGAGCACCTGAGGCATCCACCAGAGTGCCAGTTCGGGCCAGAAGTTGATTCCGTTTGTAGTGCAGTAGGCATCAATGGCAACCATGTACGCTAGCGAGATCCCGACAAATCCAACTCCAGAAGCGTGTCGCATAGTTTCTAGTCAATGACATACGTAAGAAGTCCTGCGGACGTAACGGCTGTGAAAGTAATTTACACCCCTTCAACGGCAGCTTTTTAGGAATTTGAATGGCGGCTTAGGGTCGCAAAGCCTCTCTCACAAAAAGGCAAAACAGAGACACCTCGAATTTCAAACCCCGTCAGCACAAAATCTCCAACTTCCACGCCCACATCCATCTATCGAGCACCTACCATCAAACCACCTGCCCGCGCCTCAACAAACCATCCCCCAAGTATTTCCCCCCACCCTGGCTTAGAATGACACCCACCCCGGGCCCCCACCGCCCATCCATTCACTCGCCGATGGACCTCCGCACAAGAAGCCCATCGTCGCGTCGCCCGAGTGCCTCAAGCGCGCATCGCACGTCACGCGCGTTTCGCATTCGGCAATGCCACTGCTCGACGCCATGCCAACCACTTCGCCGCAGTTTGCCCCGCTAGCCCAACTCGCCGCCGATCTGAAAAGCGGTCGCACCACCAGTCGCGCACTCGTCGAATCCGCGCTCGAACGTATCGCCAATCCGGCCGGTCAAGGTTCCATCGTTTTCACGCATGTCGATGCCGCCCACGCCCGCGCCGCCGCCGATGCCCTCGACGCGCTGCGCCGCGCCGGCACCGTGCTTTCGCCGCTCGCGGGCATCCCCGTTTCCGTGAAAGATCTCTTTGATATCGAAGGGCAAGTCACGCGCGCCGGCTCCCTCGCGCTCGCCAGCACCGCGCCCGCCCAAGCCGATGCCGTGAGCGTCGCGCGCCTGCGCCGCGCAGGCGGCGTGATCGTCGGGCGCACCAACATGAGCGAGTTCGCGTTCTCCGGGCTTGGCCTGAATCCGCACTTCGGCACGCCGCACTCGCCATATCGCGCAAACGTGCTGGGCGACGAACGCATCGCGGGCGGCTCGTCGTCAGGCGCGGCGGCATCGGTGGCGGACGGCATGGCGGCCATCGCGCTCGGCACCGACACCGGCGGCTCCATCCGCATCCCCGCCACGATGTGCGGCCTCACCGGCTTCAAACCCACCGCCAGCCGCATTCCGAGGCAAGGCGGCGTGCCGCTGTCCAAATCGCTCGATTCGTTCGGGCCGATAGGCGTCTCGGTCGCGTGTTGCGCGCTAGTCGATCGCATTCTCGCTGGCCGCGAACCCGATGTGCCCGCCACGCGTCCGCTCGAAGGCGTGCGCCTCGGTGTGCTCACCAATTACGTGACGGACGGCCTCGATCCCGCCGTTGCCAGCGCCGTCGATGCGGCCATCAATCATCTGTCGGCGGCGGGCGCGCTCGTGGAAGACGTGCGCTTCGGGCCGCTAGATCGTCTGCCGGACATCAGCCGCTTCAGTCTCGTCGCCATCGAAGCATATGCGTGGCATCGCAAGCTGCTTGCCGATCACGCCGCCGAGTACGATCCGCGCGTGCTCGCTCGTCTGCTGCGCGCCGAGTCGGCGAGCGCGGCGGATTACATCGACCTGTGCGAAGCGCGCGCCGCGATGATCGACGAAGCGCGCACGACACTGTGGCAGCGTTTCGACGCAATTCTTTGCCCGACGGTGCCGGTTCTGCCGCCGCGTATCGCCGAGCTGGAACAGGACGACGATCTCTTCACGCGCACGAACGCGCTCATCCTGCGCAATCCCACGACCTTCAATTTTTTGGATGCCTGCGGGCTGTCGCTGCCCTGTCATCGGCGTGGCGAGGCGCCCGTGGGGCTCATGCTCGCGGGCGCGCCGCACGCGGACGACACGCTGCTCTCCATCGGCCGGGCAGTCGAAGCGGTGCTCGATACGACGCGCTAATGTTTCGCGCCGGACGTTCGCGCTAGAATTCCTCCGCGATCTCCCGCAACTCAGGTGCTTCTTTCTCGAATCGTTGCGAAACAAATGAACAACCATCTAAATCACTTTACGATGCATCAGGACGACCGCTCCCTCGGCCGCGAGAAGCGCTTGCTCGTGTTGCTCGGGTTCGTGAGTCTCGCGCTCGTTGGCGGAGCGTTGTATCTGCAGTTCTTCCAGGGCGAAGACCCTTGCCCGCTTTGCATCATTCAGCGCTACTTCTTTGTGCTGATCGCCGTGTTCGCCTTTCTCGGCGCGGGAATGCGCGGCTGGCGCGGCGTCGCGCTGCTCGAATTGCTGGTGGTGATCTCCGCGCTCGGCGGCGTCGCGACGGCGCTGCGCCATGTCTACGTGCAGTCGCATCCCGGCTTCAGTTGCGGTTTCGACGCGCTTCAGCCCATTGTCGACAACCTGCCGCCCGCACGCTGGCTGCCGCAAGTGTTCAAGGTCGCGGGTCTGTGCGAGACGCCTTATCCGCCCATTCTCGGGATCTCGCTGCCGCAATGGTCGCTGATCGCCTTCGGGGTGATTTTCCTGCTCGTCGGCGGCAGTCTGCGTCTGAAACGCAAGCTGCGCGCCGCCGCGCGCTAATGCCGCCACGTTTCATCCCCCTTCCCCGGCGCGGGCTTCTACACGGCCCGCGCGTCTTGCCTCTTCCTTGCATCAGCACACCCGCATAATCTGGATACGGTCCCGACAATCTTTTTGAGATATTGGGATGTTAAGGTCGTGACTGGATGGCGATCTACGTGCGCGCAGTCCGTTTGTTCAAAGGCAGCCAGCGTCGAATTCGACGGCAACCCATGAAGCAGGCGGAAACCGCGTAACGCGCGCCCGGTCCGCAATGTCCCCGAGTCGCTCATGACAACGCAAACCATCCGCTTCCTTCACCACGGCGCCGTTCGTGAAATCGGCGACGCGCCCGCCACGCGCACGGTGCTTCAGCATCTGCGCGAGGAAGACCTTTGCACCGGCACCAAGGAAGGCTGTGCCGAGGGCGATTGCGGCGCCTGCACGGTCGTCGTGGGCGAGCTGGACGCCAGCGGCGAACTCGCGCTCAAGGCGGTCAACGCCTGCATTCAATTCCTGCCGACGCTCGATTCGCGCGCGCTCTTCACCGTCGAAAACCTGCGCGCCGAAGACGGCGCGCTGCATCCCGTGCAGCAGGCGCTCGTCGATTGCCACGGCTCGCAGTGCGGCTTCTGCACGCCGGGCTTCGCGATGTCGCTGTGGGCGCTGTATCACGCGCATCCGCCCGAAGCCGGGCCGCCTTCGCGCGATGAGATCAACGCCGCGCTCTCGGGCAATCTGTGCCGCTGCACGGGGTATCGGCCGATCGTGGATGCCGCCGAGCGCATGTTCGACTATCCGCGTCCCACCTTCGATCGTGCCGCGCTCAAAGACGCGCTGGCGTCGCTGCGCCGTTCGGCTACGTTCGAATATCGCGCGCCGGACGCACGCGGCGCGGCTTTTGGCACGCCCGCGTTCACCGCGCCCGTCACGCGCGCTGAATTCGCGCGCCTGCGTGCAGCGAATCCGAATGCACGTCTGCTTGCGGGCAGCACGGATGTCGGCTTGTGGGTCACGAAGCAATTTCGCGATCTCGGCGACGTGCTGTTTATCGGCAACGTCGATGAACTGAAGCACATCGAGCGCGATGCCGAGACGCTGACCATCGGCGCGGCCGTATCGCTCGAAGAGGCTTACGCCGCGCTGACCGCCGATTACCCCGAACTCGCGGAACTGTGGACGCGCTTCGCCTCGCGGCCTATCCGCAATGCGGGCACGCTCGGCGGCAACGTCGCGAACGGCTCGCCGATCGGCGATTCCATGCCCGCGCTCATCGCGCTGAATACCGAAATCGTGCTGCAAAAAGGCGAGCGTACGCGCACGATGCCGCTCGATACCTTCTACCTCGGCTATCAAAAAACCGCGCTCGAAGCGGGCGAATTCGTCGCGGCGATTCGCGTGCCGCGCGCATCGGCCGACTTGCGGTTTCGCACGTACAAGGTCAGCAAGCGTTACGACCAGGACATCTCCGCCGTGTGCGCGGCGTTCGCCATTCGTTTGGCCGACGACAACCGCGTTGCAAGCGCGCGCATCGCGTTCGGCGGGATGGCCGCGACACCCAGGCGCGCGGCCGCCGCCGAAGCCGCGCTGACCGGCCACGAATGGTCCGAAGCCAGCGCCCGCGCCGCGATGGCCGCGCTCGATGCCGACTTTCAGCCGCTCAGCGACATGCGCGCGTCGAGCGCGTACCGGGCGAAGGTGGCGCGCAACGTGCTGTGGCGCTTCTATCTGGAAACGCGCCGCGACGCGCCGCTTGCGCTCGCGGAACTCAACGCGTTTGCGTTCGGCGCACACGGGATCGAGGCGTCATGACGCGGCCCTTCCCGATCCCGATCCCGATCGCCGCGATCACGCCACTGCGCGTCAGCGTCCAAAAGGACCCGCGATGAACAAGGCCAGCGAACCTATCCAGCTCGATGCCGCGCTCGACGCCGCCGGCGCCTCGCTGCCGCACGAGTCCGCGGCGCTGCATGTGAGCGGCGAAGCCATTTACACCGACGACATCGCCGAATTGCGCGGCACGCTGCACGCGGCGCTCGGCTTGTCGCGTCATGCGCACGCGCGCATCGTCTCGCTCGATCTCGACGCGGTGCGCGCCGCGCCCGGCGTCGTCGCCGTACTCACCGCCGCCGACATTCCCGGCGAGAACAATTGCGGCCCCGTTCTGCACGACGACCCGATCCTCGCGGTCGACGAAGTGCAGTATCTCGGCCAGCCGGTCTTCGCCGTCATTGCCGAGACGCACGATCTCGCGCGCCGCGCCGCCGCGCTCGCGAAAAGCGAAGACGTCGTGCGCTACGAGCCGCTCGAAGCCGTGCTCACGCCGCGCGAAGCGAAAGCGCGCAAGGAGTTCGTGCTGCCGCCGCTGCATCTGCGGCGCGGCGACCCGGACGGACGAATCGCGGCAGCCAAACATCGGCTGTCTGGCGAATTCGAAGTCGGCGGACAGGAACAGTTCTATCTCGAAGGACAAGTCGCTTACGCCATCCCGAAAGAACAGCACGGCATGCTCGTGCATAGTTCGACGCAGCATCCGAGCGAGATGCAGCAAGTCGTCGCGCACATGCTCGCCTGGCCGACCAACGCCGTGTTGTGCGAATGCCGGCGCATGGGCGGCGGCTTCGGCGGCAAGGAATCGCAGTCGGCCGTCTTCGCGTGCGTCGCCTCGCTTGCGGCGCATCTGCTCAAGCGTCCGGTGAAGTTGCGCGCCGATCGCGACGACGACTTCATGATCACCGGCAAGCGCCACGACGCGGTCTACGAATATGAGTGCGGCTTCGACGACGACGGCCGCATCACCGGCGCGCGCGTGGAAATCGCGCTGCGGGCGGGCTATTCGGCGGACCTGTCGGGCGCGGTCGCGACGCGCGCCGTCTGTCATTTCGACAACGCCTACTTTCTCGGCGATGTCGATATCCGCGCCTTCTGCTGCAAGACCAATACGCAGTCGAACACGGCGTTTCGCGGCTTCGGCGGCCCGCAAGGCGCGCTTGTCATGGAAGTCATGCTCGACGAAGTCGCATATGCGTTGAAGCGCGATCCGCTCGACGTGCGGCGCGCGAATTACTACGGCATTGACGAGCGCAATGTCACGCCGTATGGTCAGCCGGTCGCGGATAACGTGATTGCGCCGCTCACGGACGAACTCATCGCAACGAGCGAATACGAATCGCGCCGCGCGCAAATCGCCGCGTTCAACGCGAAAAGCGCGGTGCTCAAGCGCGGTATCGCGTTCACGCCGGTCAAGTTCGGCATCTCGTTCAACGTGCCGTTTCTGAACCAGGCGGGCGCGCTCGTGCACGTCTACAAGGACGGCTCCGTGCTCGTGAATCACGGCGGCACGGAAATGGGCCAGGGGCTCAACACCAAGGTCGCGCAGGTGGTGGCGAGCGTGCTCGGCATCGGCTTGCAGCGCGTGCGCGTGACAGCGACGGATACATCGAAGATCGCGAATACATCGGCGACGGCGGCATCGACGGGAAGCGATCTGAACGGCAAGGCGGCGGAAGCGGCGGCGCTCACCATCCGCGCGCGTCTGGCGGAACTCGTGGTGAAGCAGCTCGGCGGCGCGGCCGCGGACGTGCGCTTTCATGGCGGCGTGGTGCAGGTCAACGGCGGGCAGATGCCGTTCGAGCAACTCGTGTCGGCCGCGTATCTCGCGCGCGTGCAGTTGTGGTCGGACGGCTTCTATGCCACGCCCAAAGTCCATTGGGACGCGCGGACGCTGCAAGGCCATCCGTTCTATTACTTCGCGTATGGCGCGGCGGTGTCCGAAGTCGTCATCGATACGCTCACCGGCGAATGGAAGCTTCTGCGCGCCGATCTGCTGCACGACGCCGGGCGCTCGATCAATCCGGCTATCGACGTCGGTCAGGTGGAAGGCGGCTTCATTCAGGGCATGGGCTGGCTCACGACCGAGGAGCTCTGGTGGAACCGCGACGGACGCCTGATGACGCACGCGCCTTCCACTTACAAGATCCCGGCGATCAGCGACACGCCGCCCGTGTTCAACACCACGCTTTATCGCAACGACAACGCCGAGCCGACGATTTTCCGGTCGAAAGCGGTCGGCGAACCGCCCTTGCTGCTGGCGTTTTCGGTGCTGCTGGCAATCCGCGCGGCCATCGCCGCCAATACGGCCGATGCCGCTCACGCACCGCCGTTGCGCGCGCCCGCGACGCCCGAAGCGATCCTCGACGCGCTCGATGCATCCGTAACACAAAGCGCGGCCGCCGCCCCGGTAAACTAACGCCTGCGACAACGCAAAAGACTCTGGAGCCCCTCGATGCAAGTATGGCTGACCGACCTGCAACACCTGCTCGCGCACGGCGATGCCGTCGTGCTCGTGACGGTCGCGCGTGTCGAAGGCTCCGCGCCGCGCGAGCCGGGCACGAAGATGATCGTCACGCGCGAGGAAGCCCGCTATACCATCGGCGGCGGCCATCTCGAATGGAAGGCGATCGAAACCGCCCGGCAAGTGCTGAAGGACGGCCAGCGCCGTCCGCACATGCGGCGGCTTGAGCGTTTCGCGCTCGGTCCGAGCCTCGGCCAGTGCTGCGGCGGTGCGGTCGTTCTGTCGTTCGAGCGGCTCGATGTCGGCGATCTCAACTGGGTGACGTCGCTCGCGAAGCGCACGGCGCAAGGTCTTTCGACCGTGCGCAGCGTTTCGTTCGCGCCGATGCCCGATGCCGTCATGCTCTCCGACCCCGAACCGGGCGCCGAAGACACCGACTGTCTCCTGTGGGACGGCGCGGGCTTCGACGAAAGCGGCGCGCTGCTCACCGAGACCATCGCGCCGCGCGACTTCCAGGTCGTGCTGTTCGGCGCGGGCCATGTCGGGGCCGCGCTCGTGCGCGTGCTCGCGACCTTGCCGTGTCACGTCACCTGGGTCGACGAACGCGACGCGGCCTTCCCCGCCGCGCAGTTCGTGCCGGATAACGTGAGCATCGAGCCGAACGACGCGCCGGACGAAGCCATCGACCAGGCGCGGCCCGGTACGTACTTCATCGTGATGACGCACAACCATACGGTGGATCTCGAACTCGCCGCACGAATTCTCGCGCGTGGCGATTTCGCGTTCTTCGGCATGATCGGCTCGCATACCAAGCGCAAGCAGTTCGAGCACCGGCTCGCGGCGCGCGGGATCGACCCCGCGCGTATCGGCCGGATGGTGTGTCCGATCGGTATCGACGGCATCGTCGACAAAGCGCCGGAAGTGATCGCCGTTGCAGCGGCAGCCCAACTGCTGCAAGCGGTCGAAGCCAACGCCAGCACTTCTGCGTCGTCGCAGCAGACCGCCTGACTAGCCGCAGGCGGAAGTCCCAGCCCCAACAAAGACAAGCCCATGAATCCCACACTCGCCGACAAGATTGCGCGCGCGCCCAAGGCGGAGTTGCATATCCATATCGAAGGATCGCTCGAACCCGAGCTGATTTTCGCGCTGGCGAAACGCAACGGCGTGACGCTCGCCTACGATTCCATCGACGCCTTGCGCGCGGCCTACGCCTTCACCGATCTGCAGTCGTTCCTCGACATCTACTACGCTGGCGCGAGCGTGCTGCTGCACGAGGAAGACTTCTACGACATGACGATGGCCTACGTCGAGCGCGCGCTCGCGGACCACGTCACGCATACGGAAATCTTCTTCGATCCGCAAACGCACACCGAACGCGGCGTTTCCATCGACACGGCGGTGGCCGGTATCGAGCGCGCGCTCGCCGAAGGCGAAAAGCGTGGTCTCACGTCGAAAATCATCCTGTGCTTCCTGCGCCATCTTTCCGAGGAAGACGCGCTCGCCACCTTCGATGCCGCGTTGCCGCTGTTCGACCAGTACGCGCATCGGCTGATCGGTGTCGGGCTGGATTCGTCGGAGCGCGGCCATCCGCCGTCGAAGTTCGAGCGCGTGTTCGCGAGAGCGCGCGAACGCGGCCTCAAGCTCGTCGCGCACGCGGGCGAGGAAGGCCCGCCGTCGTATGTCTACGAAGCGCTGGATCTGCTCAAGGTGGATCGCGTCGATCACGGCGTGCGCAGCATCGAAGACGCGGCGCTCGTCGCGCGTCTCGCCGACTCGCGCATTGCGCTCACGGTCTGCCCGCTCTCGAACATCAAGCTCTGCGTGTTCGACGACATGGCGAAGCACACGCTCAAGGACCTGCTCGATCAGGGCGTCGCGGTCATGGTGAATTCGGACGATCCCGCCTACTTCGGCGGCTACGTCAACGCGAACTATTTCGCCATCGTCGATGCCCTGAAGCTCTCGGATCACGAGGTCTACACGCTCTTGCGCAACAGCCTCGAAGCCTCGTTCGTCACCGATGAAGAACGCGCCGCGATGATCGCGCGCCTGGACACGCACTGGAAGCAGTAAGAAATGGAAAGCACGGCAACAACTCAACGCGACGCCACCGCGCTCGAACGCTTCTTCGGCGTGCGCGCGGCGGGCTCGCTCGTCAAGACCGAAGTCGTCGCGGGCATCACGACGTTTCTCACGGCGATGTACATCATCGTCGTCAATCCGGGCATTCTTTCGCAGGCGGGCGTGCCGTTTCCGGCGGCGCTCACGGCCACCGTCATCGTCAGTTTTCTCGGCAGTTGCGCGATGGGCCTTTACGCGCGCAATCCGGTGCTCGTCGCGCCGGGCATGGGCATGAACGCGCTCTTTGCGTTCGTCATGGTTCACGGCGGCAAGATGCCGTGGCAGACCGCGCTCGGCTGCGTGTTCTGGGCCGGCGTGATCTTCGCGGTGCTCGCGATCTTCAACGCGCGCAAGCTCGTGGTCGACGCCATTCCCGACAATCTGCGGCACGCGGTTTCGTGCGGCATCGGCTTGTTCATCAGCCTCATCGGGCTCGTGAACGCGAAGTTCGTCGTGGGCGATCCGGTGACCATCGTGCATTCGGCATCGCTCAATCCGGTGGTCATCACGTTCCTGATCGGGCTTGCCGTGACGACCATATTGGTGGCGCGCAAGACCACCGGCGCGCTCATGCTCGGCATCGTGTTCACGACGATCATCGCGATACCCATCGGCCGCTATTGGGGCGACGGCACCGCTTACTGGCCCGCCGCCATCGCCACGAAAACGCTCGTCAACTGGAACGGGTTCGTGTCCGCGCCGGACTTTTCCGCGCTCGGCCAGCTCGATTTGATCGGCGCGCTGAAGGTGGCCTACTGGCCGTTCATCTTCGTGATGCTGTTCACCTCCTTCTTCGACGCGCTCTCCACTTTCATGGCGATCTCCGAAGCCGGCAAGCTCTACGATAAGGACGGCAACCCGCGCAACATCCGCCAGTCGATGATGGTCGACGCCTTCTCCGCGCTCGTTTCCGCGCCGCTCGGCACGAGTCCGGCGAACGCGTATATCGAGTCGGCGGCGGGCATTTCGGCGGGCGGGCGCACGGGACTCGTCGCCGTCGTCGCGGGCCTGTGCTTCCTGCCGTTCCTGTTTCTCTCGCCGCTTCTGTCGCTCGTGCCCGCCATCGCCACCGCGCCCGCGCTGGTGCTCGTCGGCGTGTTCATGATGGAAGCCATCACCAAGATCGAATGGCAGCGCTTCGACGAAGCCATTCCCGCGTTCCTCGCGATGATCCTCATCCCGCTCACGTATTCGATCACGGACGGTGTCGCGTATGGCTTTCTCGCGTTCGTCGTGCTCAAGTCGGCGACAGGACGCGCGAAGGAAATCAAGCCGGCGATGTGGATCATCGCGGGCTTTTCGTTAGTGCTGCTTTCACAGCTTTGAAAACCACGAAGATTGGAGACGTTGCATCATGACTCAAACCGCCTACCGCGCCCAGCTGCTCACCTTCCGGGAAGATCCCGCGCATGCCGCCGACGGCGCGGTCCATGAGGCCGATGGCCTCTTGATCGTCGAAGATGGCAAGGTGGTCGCGGCGGGTTCGTATGCGTCGGTGCGCGACAAGCTCGCCGCGGACGCCACCGTGCATACGCTGCGCGACAAGCTGATCGTGCCGGGCTTCATCGACTCGCACATCCACTATCCGCAGACGGACATGATCGCGTCGCCCGCGCCGGGCCTCTTGCCGTGGCTCAACACGTACACGTTTCCGACGGAACGCGGCTTCGAGAATCCGGCGGTCGCGCGCGAAACGGCGAGCTTCTTCATCGACGAACTGCTGGCCAGCGGCACGACCACCGCGCTCGTCTATTGCACGGTCCACAAGCAATCCGCCGATGCCTTCTTCACCGAAAGCGAAGCGCGCAACCTGCGCATGGTCGCGGGCAAGGTGCTGATGGACCGCAATTGTCCCGAGTTCCTGCGCGACACCGCGCAGTCGGGCTACGACGACAGCGACGAACTGATCGGGCGCTGGCATGGCCGCGGGCGTCAGCAATATGCGCTCACGCCGCGCTTCGCGCCGACCTCGACGGAAGCGCAGCTCGAAGCCTGCGGCGTGCTCGCGCAGAAGCATCGGGACGTGTTCATCCAGAGTCACGTGGCGGAGAACACCGACGAGATCAAGTGGGTCGAGAGCCTGTTTCCGGGACACCGCAGCTATCTCGACATATACGATCACTACGGTCTGTTGCGACGCCGCGCGGTGTACGGCCACTGCATCTATCTCGACGATGCCGACCGTCAGCGCATGGCCGAAACGGGCGCGGTGGCGTCACACTGTCCCACGTCGAACCTGTTTCTCGGCAGCGGCCTCTTCGACTTCGACAAGGCCGGCGCCTCGAACATGCCGGTTGCGCTCGCAACGGACGTCGGCGGCGGCACCTCGTTCTCCATGCTGCAGACCATGAACGAAGCGCACAAGGTCGCGCGTCTGACGGGGCATCATCTGACGGCGACGCGCATGTTCTGGCTCGCGACGACGGGCGCGGCGCAAGTGCTTGAACTCGACGACAAGATCGGCACGCTCGCGCCCGGCAGCGAAGCGGATTTCGTCGTACTCGACCCGGCTGCGACGCCGCTGCTCGCACGCCGCACGCAGCGCGTGAATACGCTTGAGGAACTGCTGTTCGCGTTCGCGCTTCTCGGCGACGATCGTGCGGTGTACGAGACGTATGCGGCCGGCAAGCGCGTGCATTCGCGCGAGCGTCGGCAGACGGCGGCGCTGGAACTGGCGGCGTAGTCGAACATTACGCTGCGTAGTTCCGCGAAGTTCGGGTTACTGATTGCCAACCGGCAGCCAGTAGCCCGTTTCTTTTTAGAACGATGGCCGCCATTCGAGCATGGCGTGTGCATAGCGGATAAAGTGGAGCCTCCGCGTTCAACCATTCGTTCGCAATGGCCTCCATGAAGCACACCGCGCGCACTTCCCGCATCGCCGTCAAGACCGCTCTCGTTTCATTGCTCGCGTTGCCGGCGCTCTGTCAGGCTTTTGGAATCGAAGGCCCGCTCGACTGCCATTCCAACGCGCATGATTTCATCGCGCCGCTCCTGGAAACCAATCTCATCGAAACCAAGCCCATGCGCGTCGAGCCGAACTCGATCAACGCGTTCCGGCCGGTCAAGGGTGTGAATCTCACGGCTTACGGATTCAAGATTTACGCGGTGGTGGGATATCAGAAGAACGATCCGATCTTCAAGGAAGGCAAGGGCGACCCGATCGGCGATTCATCCTACGGCGCCGTCGTCTGGGGCGGCGACGACGAAGTGCTGAAGAAGGTGCGCGATGCGGGCAGCGACGCGGTCGTGCACCACGTCGCGCCCTTCATCACGGCGATTTTTTGCAAGCGTTCCTAGCGCAGCAATTCCGCGACCGACGAAAGCAGGCGCTGCATGTCGTTGGAATCCAGCGCGCCCATCGTCGAGATACGGAACAGTTCCTTCGACAAGCCGCCCTGCCCTGCGTAAATGACGAAACCTTTCGCCTTCAACGCGTCGTGCAGCTTCTCGTAATTCACGCCAGCAGGCAGGCGATACGCCCGTAATACCACCGACGACTCCTGCGCCGGCAACGCGCTCTCGATGCCGAGCGCAGCCAAACCCGCGCGCACCTGCTCGGCGAGCGTCGCGTAACGCCGATGCCGCGCGCGCCAGCCGCCTTCTTCCTCGAACTCGCGGAGTGCTTCGACGAGGGCGTAATACGCATGCACCGATGGCGTGAACGGCGTATTGCGCTCGTCCTGCAGTTTGGCCAGACGCGCGATGTCAAGGTAGTACGTGCGGCTCGCGGCGTTCTGCAAGGCATCGCGCCGCGCGATGACGAACGCCGCGCCCGGCACGCCGTGCAGGCATTTGTTGGCTGTCGCCGCCACCGCGACGATGCCGCCGCCGTCGAAGTCGATCGCCTCGGCGCCGAAGCTGCTGACGGCATCGACGAGCAACCCGATGCCGCGTTCGGCGCACGCGCGTGACAGCGTGTCGAGCGGGTTCAGGCGCCCTGTCGTGGTCTCGTGATGGATGATCGCGACATGCGAGAAGCCATCGAGACGCGCGATGATCGCATCGATATCCGGCGCCTGCATCCACTCGTATTTCACGACTTCATGGTCGATGCGGTACTGCTTCGCGATCTGCGCGATGCGCTCGCCATACACGCCGTTCTCGACGATCAGAAGCCGCCCGCCTTCCGGCACGATGCCCGCAATCATGCTCTCGACGGCGGCCGTGCCCGAACCGGTCATCAACACGGCGCTCCACTTCGCGGGATCGAGTTCGTAAGCGGCGACGAGACGCTTGCGCGCTTCGTCCTGAAGGTCGAAGAACTCCGGCTCGCGATGGCACAAGTCGGTCTGTAAAAGGCTCTTGCGCACGCGTTCGGACAGCGTGACGGGACCAGGATTGAGCAGCAGCATCAGCGGTCTCCAATGTGTCGTTGCAGACGCGCGCGCACGTCTTCGGGCGTGATCTTCGGACGCGGCAAGTCGCCCGGCGTGCCGGCGCGAATCGACAGCCGGGCAAAGCGCGCGCCATTCACGTCGCGCGCTTGCAGCAGGCGGTCGATCACGCCGATGTCGTCGCCATCGAGCGCGAGCGCGTAGCCGCAGGCGGAAGCGATCGACGCGAAATCGACACCGCGCGAAACCGTCGCCTGACCGCCGGTGGATTCGTGTGCGCCGTTGTCGAGCAGCAAGTGCACGAGGTTCGGCGGCCCGTAAGCGCCGAGCGTGGCGAACACGCCCATGCGCATGAGCGCGGCGCCGTCGCCGTCGAGCGCGACCACGGTCAGGTCCGGGCGCGACAGCGCGAGGCCGAGCGCCATCGGCGTGACGCAGCCCATCGAGCCGACGAGATAGAGCTGGTTCGCGCGGTCATCGATTGCATAGAGTTCGCGGCCGCAAAATCCCGTCGACGCCAGCACGACCGTTTCGCCGGCAGGCGTGTTCGCGATCACGCGTTCGAGCGCCGCATGACGCGTCACGCGCTCGCCATCGAAGCGCTGCACGGCGGCAGGCGTGGCGTTCGACTTGACGCCCGACAAGCCGGTTTTCTTGAGCTCGAAAGGCGCGACGCTGCCCTTTTGCATGACGAGCGCATACGGGCGGCCCGTCTTGTCCATATACGCCGTCGCGCGGTCGAGCGCCGGACCGATAGCTTCGCTTTCCGTCGGAAACAGTTCCCACGGAATCTCCATCGTTTCGAGCATCTGCGGCGTCACGGGACCCATGAGCGCGTGTTGCGGCTCATCGGCGACGCCTGGCTGGCCGCGCCACGTCACGATCAGCAACTGCGGCAGGCGAAACGTCCACGTGAGCGACGTCAGGGGACTCACCGCATTGCCCAAGCCGGAGTTCTGCATCATGGCGATGCCGCGACGTTTGCCCACGCCGCCGAGCGCGACGCCCGCGATCAGCGCGACGGCGTCGCCTTCATTCGCCGCCGAGACGTAATGCAGCGAGTCGTCCTGCAGCACGTAGTTGATGAACGGCGTGAGATACGAGCAAGGCACGCCCGCGTACCAGTCGAAGCCACGCGCGCGCGCCGCTTCGACGAACCCGGCAGCTTCAATCACGCTCGTTCTCCGTGCCGACCAGCATTTGACCGTGCGCGAAATCGCCGGCGCGACGGAAGTCGTCGAGGTCGTTCACGCCGCGCCAGTGGCCGTGCACGTATTGCACTTCGACCTTCTTGCCCGCCGCGACCAGTGCATTGAGCAGCGCGGCCATGTCGAGCTTGTCGAAGCCGGCGCGTTGCTGCAATTGCTTGAGCGTGGTTTGCAATGCTTCTCGCGCGTTGGCGCGCACGTTGATGAGCCCGATCCAGCGGCCTTGCGGTGCGCGGCCATCGGTCAGATTCTGGCCCGCGCCGACCACGCTTTGCAGCCAGACTTTCTGGCCGAAGAGCGAACGGTCGTCGGCGTGCGAGCAATACGCGAAGTCGGTGCCGCTCGCGCCCGCTTGCGGCGCCTGCGACGAATCCACCACCACGCAGAAGTCGCTATCCGATTCCACCAGATCGCGCAGGATATAGCTGCGGAACAAAAGATCGCCGTACGAAAGCACGGTGTCGCCGCTCATATGCTTCACGGCACACGCGAGCGATGCCAGCTCGCCCGTCGTCTCGTGCTCCGCGTTGACGACGAGACGGATACCGGACGCATCGATCGCATCGGCGCGATAACCGCCGACCACCGTGATGTCGTTGATGCCTTCCTTTTTGAACGCCTCGGCCAGATGGCGCAAGAGCGGCTTGCCCGCGACCGGCAGCATGACTTTCGGACGCTCGGCGGTCAGCGCTTCGAGGCCCGCGCCGCGGCTTGCCGCCAGCACCACGGCGCTGCGTTGCGCGTTGGCCGAACTCAGATAGATGTTCTCGGCGGCCGAGTATTCGTCGGCATCCTGCAGACGGAAAATTTCGTTGACCGACGCAATGCGGTCTTCCACGTTGATAAGCGTCTCGCTATCGTGGATTTCCTTCGCGATGGCCTGCATGGCCGAGACCGCGCCGCGAATCAGATGGTTCGCCCAGATCACCGTGCTGATGCCCGCCTGACGGAACACGTCGGTCGGCGTGCTGTAGTACTTCGTCGGCACGATGACGAGCGGCCCGCGCCCGGCCCATTCGCGCGCGAAGGTCAGGATTTCGTCGGGCTTCGAGAGCTTGCTGTGAATCAGGATGGCGTCCGCGCCCGCCTGGCGATACGCCTCGGCGCGCTTCAACGCTTCTTCCATGCCCCAGCCCGCGATCAGCGCTTCCACGCGCGCGACGATGGAGAAGTTCGGGTCGCTCTGCGAGTCCTTGCCGGCTTTGATCTTGCCGCAGAATTCGTCGATATCGGCGAGCGGCTGCGCTTCGCCGTTGATGAAGCTGTTGGTCTTCGGAAACTGCTTGTCTTCGATACACACGCCCGCGATGCCACGCTGCTCCAGCTTCTTGACGAGCCGGCGCACGTTGTTGAAGTTGCCGTAGCCGGTGTCGCCGTCGAGGAGAATGGGCAAGTCGCTGGCGTCGGCCATGAATTCGAGGTTGTCGACGACCTGCGTCCAGCTTGCTTCGTTGTTGTCGCGCACGCCGAACTGCGCGGAGATCGACAGGCCCGAGCCCCAGATCGCCTTGAAGCCCGCTTCCTTGGCGATGCGCGCGGATATGCCGTTGTGCGCCTCCATCAGGAATTCGAGGCGATTGCTTTGCAGCATCTCGCGCAGGCGCAGCGTGCGCGAAAAACCGACGGGAAGTTGCGAGGGTGCGTTCATTTCAGGGCTCCGGCAAACTGACTGAGGGCGTTCAATTGCGGCAGCACGTCGAGAGCCGCGCGCGTCACGTCGTTTTGAAAGTCGATTTCGATCCACGGTGCGCCGGTGACATCGGCGATATCGAACGCGTGGCGCTTTTCCAGCAACAGGTCGCGCACCGCTTCTTCATGCGGCAAGTTCGCACGGCCGGTTTTCACATAATCCGCGACGATTTCGGCCAGGCGCTGCGCCGTCTTCTGATCGAAGCGAAAGAATCCCACCGATTCGCCGATCGTGTCGTAATCCAAGCCCGCCGCCACTTGCTTGCGCAGTTCGACCGGCACGCCGTGCGCCACGCACAGCTTCACCGGCTCGTCGCCGGCTTCGAAGTCGCGGTCGATCAAAAGACGGTTCGCCGAGCCGCCCGCCACCAGCGGCGCGAGAATGCGTTCGTCGTAGAGCACGTCGGCGTCCATCAGGAGGACATCGCCGCCGCGTGTCATGGCGTCGCGCGCGGTATGCACGGAGAGCACGCTGCCAAGCGAGAAGTCGGCGTTGATCACCGTTTCCGTCTTGGGCTTCCAGTCGATGCCCGCCAGTTCCGCTTCGATCTGTTCGTGTTTGAAGCCCGTCACGAAGACGACTTCATCGACACCGGCTGCCTTCAGCAAGTGCAGATGGCGCTCAAGGAGCGACGCGTCGCCGAAACGCAAGAGACACTTCGGCTTTTGCTGGCCTTCGGGCTGCACGAGGCGCAAGCCCATCCCGGCCGCAAGGATAATTGCGCGCATGGTGTGATTCCCTTCGAGGGTGGTTCAGTCGATTTCCGGCACACGCGCGAGACGGCGGCGCTGCCAGCCTTTTTCAACGAAATGCAGATAGACGATGCCCGGCACGCCGAGCAGCAACTCGCGCGCACGTTTTACAAGCGACAGCGCGAGCGCCGCTTCGGGCGGCAGGCCGACGAGACGTGCGAGCAGCAGATAGCCGCCTTCCTGCACGCCGAGCGAACCGGGAATGGCGAACGCCGCGCCGCGAATGGCCTGGCCGAGACTTTCGAGCAGCAGCGCTTCGGTCCAGCCGACCGGGTGCCCGAGCAGACTCAGCGCGAGCCACACTTCGCCCGTGCCGACCACCCAGCCGACGAGGCTCAGGCCGAAGCTCGCCGCCACCTTGCCGCGTTCGCGATACATCTCGTGGACGGCGGTATCGACCGCTTCGGCGCGTGTGACGAGCGAAGACCAGTCGTGCTTCTTCGAGAAGCGCGCCGCGATGCCGGAGGCGAAGCGCATGGCGCGACCGAAGAGACCGCGCCGCTGCGCCAGATAGAAGCCGAGAATCATCGCGCCGATCACGCCGATGACCGCGAGCACCGCGATCCGTACGGTGGAAGCGGAGCCGCCCGTCGCGTAACCGGTGAGGAGCACGACGCCGACCAGCGCGAAAAGCAATTGCGCGACCGTTTGCATGGTCGTGCTGACGGTAATGACCGCGGCGGCGTCGCGGGCGCGCATGCCGCGCTGCGTGAGATAGCGGACCATGAGCATCGGTCCGCCGATCTGCCCGGCGGGCATCAGGCTATTGACCGATTCACCCGTCCAGCGCGCGAGCAAGGCATCGCGCAAGGAGACGTCGCGTTCCTTGTTCGAGAAGAGACTGCTGATAGCGATTGCATCGATGAAAAGCGGCACGAAATGGAACGCCGCGACGGCGACGAGTCCCCAGCCCGCCGCGGCGAGCGTCGAGGCCACGGAGCCGAAGCCTTGCCAGCCGAGCAGCGCGACGAACAGAACCACGCCGGCCGACAGCAGGAAAGTGCCAGCGCGACTCATGCGGCGCCGTTCTTGCCGCCCTTGCGGCGAAAGACCTGCTTGAAACCGAAGTACGCGATCGAATCTTTCATGTTCGAGATGAAGCGCTGAAACGGCTTCATGTTCGGGTCGGTCACGTATTCGAACGTAAGCGAGACGCGCATTTCATTTTCGCCGAGCGGCGTGATGCGATGACGCAGCTTGTCGCCGTCGAAGAAGACGAGCGCGCCCGGCGGATACTGCACCGAGCCCGGCAGATCGGGAATCTCGGGCGTGCGCGTGTGCAGTTCGTAGTCGAGACGGCAGGAGGAGTCGTCGATGACACCGAGCAGCAGCGTGTAACGGCGGCCGTTGTAATACGAAGTGTCATAGTGCCAGCCGATGTGATCGCCTGGCCGCGTATAGAAATACAGCGCGTAGGCGTGCGCGTCGTCTTCGGGCGAGAGTTGCAGTTTGTCGCCTGTTAGCGTTTCGAGCCACTCGATAAGGGCTTCCGAGCGGTACAGGTCCGCGATGAACGGCGCGAGCTTGTCGAGCGTATGACGGCTCACGCTGCCGCCCGCCTTGTGCCCCGGCAAGTAATTGCGATTCACGGCGGGCATGACATCGTGCACGGCGGCGATCAGGCGTTCGGTGTACTCGCGCGGCAGAAAGTCTTCGAGGTAGAGAAACGCGCCCTGCTTGTCGTAGTCCTGGCGCAATTGCGGCGTCGGCAGCGTCGAGATGCGCGCGGACAACGTCGTGTCGATGTCGCGCGCGCTCGGCGTGGCTTTGCTGGTCCCGTTGCTCGTTTCGTTGAGCTTGTCGTGAAGTGGGGTTGCCGTATCGCTCATCTCACCGCCTGGAAGTCCTTGCCGTTCTCGCTACGCGTTTGCGCCTGGCTAGCGCTCGAGCTCTTCGCGCGACGCTCGCGACGCATCACGCGTTGATAATCCACCGCCACGTAGATCGCGAAAAGCGGCGCGCCGATGGCCGCGGCAATCAGAAACGGCGTCATGCCGTTCAGGATGGTAATCACCGGCAGCAGGTAAAGCACGTCCTCGGTTTCGAAGCCCGCCATCGACGCCTGCTTCGTGGCGGCCTTGCCGACCGTCGACTCGATCCGCATGCGCAGGAAAAAGATCAACGCAACGGCAATGCCCGCGATGCCGCCGAGCCACTGCGCCGAAACGGGCCACGCCGGATGATGCACGCTCACGTAAAAGCCGATGCCCGCGAATAGCAGCACGGTGACGAGCGCGTCGCACGCGAGGTCGTACAGGTGGCCGATCCTGCTCGACTGACCGCTGATACGCGCGAGCTCGCCGTCGGTGTGATCGACGAGATTCGATAGTGCGATCAGCAACGCGCCGAGCGTGCAAAGCCAGAACGAACCGAGCGACAAATAGTACGCGCCGCCAAGACCGATGGCGAGCCGTAGTGTCGTAAGGTGATTGGGCGTTACCGGCGTTCCGACGAGCGGCGTAACGAGACGGCGGGCAATGCGCGCGTCCCATGTCGATGGTTCGGGAACGGCTTTCGGGCTGGGCGGACACGATTTTGTCATCACGCGAATATATCGCTATTTCGCGCAAGCTGCATATATTGCGACTCATTCCGACGGCGTCGGAACCTTGTTTAGCGGGGCCGGACGCGTGTTTTGATCCATGCCCGCTCGCCGCAAACGATTGTCGCGATTCGCCCCGAAGCAAATATTTCCGATTCGTTTTGACGGAACAGGCGCCCCGTTTCGATTCGGGGCGCTTGCGGATCACTGAATGGTCGCGGGCGGCGGCGCGTTGCGCGGCGGCGGAGGCGGTGGCGCATTGGGCGGTGGAATGGGAACGCTGCGCTCGTTGCCGATGGATGCCGTGGTTTCGCTCGACATGCCGCCGTTCTTGTCGACAGGAATGGTGACCGTGCGAACCGTGCCGTTGCCGAGCGGGAAGTCGGCCAGCGCGCTGCGCGTGAGATACGGCATTGCGTGATAGAGCGACGGATCTTCCGTGGAATTGACCGCCGTCACCTTATAGACTTCACGCCCGGAAGCACGCTCGTTCATGCGAATCTGCAGCGCGTGGATATAAACCGGGAAGCTTTGATCGACGTAGCCCGTCGGGCCCCACGGGCCACCGCCGTAGCCATAGCCGCCCCAGCCGCCGCCCCATGGTCCGAAGCCCGGGCGCCCCCACGGACCGTACATCGGCCAGGGATCGTAATAGACGGGCTGGCGCACCGTCATCAAATCGCCGCGTACCGAATAATTGAGCGCCACCTTGTAGTTCGCGCTCGCTTCCGGCGCCTGACGGAACGAATACTTCGAAAGCTCGGTGGCGACGAGCGTCTCGTAAGTCGTCTGCTCGATGCTGTTCTGCTGATCGTTGTTGCGCGCGAAGGCGTAGGTACGGGTGGCGTCGCCGCCGCCGCTCCAATCCGAGAACGCGGTGACCTGCGTCTGCACGTAGGTCGTGCAGCCGGCAAGCCAGAGCACGCCAAGCGCGAGCGCCGCGCGGGCCAGCATGCGCCACGGGCCGCTGCCTTCGATCCGGGAAATCATGGTCTTCCTCGCTTCGTTCAATGTCGTGCCGGTTTGAGCCGCTCTTGCTGTGGCCGCGGACGCCTCGCTGACCGTCCGGCTTCACGATCGGCGGGCGTTCAGTACAATGGTTCGACATGCCGCGCCCGCTTTTGTGCCCAAAACCACCCGGCTCACGAGCGCGACCGCGCCGCTCAACTCACTCAAGATCTTGCCATGTCCACCACGACCGAAACGACCGCATCCACCGTGATCCGCCGCCAGGACTACACGCCACCCGCGTTCCTGATCGATTCCGTCGCGCTCGAGTTCGACCTCGTGCCCTCGCGGACCGTTGTCAGAAACAGCATGCGTCTGCATCGCAACCCGGACGCGGCGGACAACACCGCGCGGCTCGAACTGATCGGCGAGCAACTCGAATTCGTTAGCGCGACCATCGACGGCAAGCCGCATACGGACGTCCGTGTAAGCGATAACGGTCTGTCCATCGGCAATATTCCGGGCGACGCGTTCGAACTCGTCATTGAAAGCGTCTGCAATCCTGCCGCGAACACCACGCTGTCCGGGCTTTATGTGTCGAGCGGCAACTTCTTTACGCAGTGCGAGGCGGAAGGTTTCCGGCGCATCACCTATTTCCTCGACCGTCCGGACGTGATGGCAACCTACACCGTGACCCTGCGCGCCGACAAGACCGCGTATCCGGTGCTGCTCTCGAACGGCAATCTGATCGATGAAGGCGACCTGCCCGACGGCCGCCACTTCGCGGTCTGGGAAGACCCGTTCAAGAAGCCGAGCTATCTCTTCGCGCTGGTCGCCGGCAAGCTGGTGAGGATAGAAGAGCGCATTCAGTCCGGTTCGCGAGAGAAGCTGCTGCAGGTCTGGGTCGAGCCGCACGATCTCGACAAGACGCGCCACGCCATGGATTCGCTCATCCATTCCATTCGCTGGGACGAGAAGCGCTTCGGGCTGGAACTGGATCTGGACCGCTTCATGATCGTCGCGGTCAGCGACTTCAACATGGGCGCAATGGAGAACAAGGGCCTCAATATCTTCAACACGAAGTACGTGCTGGCCAATCCGGAAACCGCGACCGATATCGACTTCTCCAACATCGAAGCGGTCGTCGGACACGAGTACTTCCATAACTGGACCGGCAACCGCGTGACTTGCCGCGACTGGTTCCAGTTGAGCCTGAAAGAAGGCCTCACTGTCTTCCGCGACCAGGAATTTTCCGCCGATATGGCCGCGGGCGACGTGGATGGCGCGGCGAGCGCGGCCGCGCGCGCGACCAAGCGGATCGAGGACGTGCGCGTCTTGCGTCAGATGCAGTTCGCCGAGGACGCCGGCCCGATGGCGCATCCGGTGCGCCCGGAAAGCTACGTCGAGATCAATAATTTCTACACGATGACCGTCTACGAGAAAGGCTCGGAAGTCGTGCGGATGTATCAGACACTCTTTGGCCGCGAGGGTTTTCGCAAAGGCATGGACCTGTACTTCCAGCGCCACGACGGTCAGGCCGTGACTTGCGACGACTTCCGTCACGCCATGGCCGACGCTAATAACCGCGACCTCGCGCAATACGAGCGCTGGTACAGCCAGGCGGGCACGCCGCGTGTGTCGGTGCGCGCTTCCTACGACGCCGCCGCCAAGCGCTACACGCTGACGCTCGCGCAAGGCTACGCCGAGGGCAACCAAGCCGCGCGCGCCACACAACAAGGTCCGCTCCTGATTCCGTTCGCGGTCGGTCTGATCGGCGCGAATGGCGCGGATTTGCCGCTTCGTCTCGAAGGCGAAAAAGAGCCGAACGGCACGACGCGCGTGCTCGAATTCGCGGAGCGCGAACAGTCGTTCACTTTCGTCGATGTGAGCGAAGCGCCGCTACCCTCGCTGCTGCGCAATTTCTCGGCACCGGTGATCGTCGAATTCGACTACACGAACGAACAACTGGCGTTTCTGCTGGCCCACGACAGCGATCCCTTCAATCGCTGGGAAGCCGGTCAGCGGCTCGCCACGCGCGAACTGCTGGCGCTCGCCGCGCGCGCGGCCAAGGGCGAAACGCTCACGCTCGATAGCGACATCATCGCGGCATTTTCCCGCGTACTCGACGACACCACGCTCACGCCCGCTTTCCGCGAACTCGCAATGATGCTGCCATCGGAAAGCTATCTCGCCGAGCAGATGTCCGTCTCCGACCCCGCCGCCGTGCACGCGGCGCGCGTGTTCATGAGCCGCCAGCTCGCGGCAGGACTGCGCGACAAGTGGCTCGCCGCTTACGAGGCGAACCGCACGCCGGGCGAATATCGTCCGACACCGGAAGATGCGGGCAAGCGCGGCCTGAAGAACCTCGCCCTTGCCTACCTGAGCCAGCTCGACGACCCGAGCGAAGCCATCAGGCTCGCCGAGGCTCAGTACGATTCGGCCGACAACATGACGGATCGTTCGGCGGCGCTTTCCGCGCTGCTCCTGGCAAGCGCGACAGCGGGCGCCGATCCCACCGTCGCCGACACCGCGCTCGACGACTTTTATCGCCGCTTCGAGCACGAGGCGCTCGTCATCGACAAGTGGTTCGCGCTGCAGGCGACGCAGCGTGGCGGGCCGGACCGCAAGATCATCGAGATCGTGCGCCAGTTGATGCAGCATCAGGCGTTCACGCTGAAGAACCCGAATCGCGCGCGCTCGCTGATTTTCAGTTTCTGCAGCGGCAACCCGGCGCAGTTCCACGCGCCCGACGGTTCCGGCTACGCGTTCTGGGCCGAACAGGTCATCGCGCTCGATGCGCTCAATCCGCAAGTCGCCGCCCGCCTCGCGCGCGGCCTCGAATTGTGGCGCCGCTTCACGCCACAGTTGCGCGAGAAGATGCATGCGGCGTTGACCGAAGTAGCGTCGAAAGCGAAATCGCGCGATGTGCGCGAAGTCGTCGAAAAGGCGCTCGCCGCTTAATCACTGATTCATCACACTTTTTTACTGTTTAGCGGCCACTGCGTGTTGTTTAGCGCGGTGGCCGTTCTTGCTTATGTCGGGCATCAGCGGCCTCTGTCATACGGAGCGCATGGGGCAAGCGGTTAGAATCATGGGATTCGTCAAACGCTCACGGAGCCCAGCATGTCCATCTCCAGCCGCACTACGCTCACGAAATATCTGATCGAGCAGCAGCGCGAACACCAGAATCTGCCGGCCGACTTGCGTCTTCTGATCGAAGTCGTCGCGCGTGCATGCAAGCAAATCGGTTATCAGGTGAGCAAGGGCGCACTCGGCGACGCGCTCGGTACGGCCGGCAGCGAAAACGTGCAGGGCGAAGTGCAGAAGAAGCTCGACGTGCTGTCCAACGAAATTCTGCTCGAAGCCAACGAATGGGGCGGCAACCTGGCCGCGATGGCATCGGAAGAGATGGAGAAGATCTTCCCGATCCCGAATCGTTATCCCAAAGGCAACTATCTGCTGACCTTCGATCCGCTCGATGGATCGTCGAACATCGACGTGAACGTGTCGATCGGCACCATTTTTTCGGTGCTGCGCTGTCCGGACGGCGCGGAGCCAAGCGAGGAAGCGTTCATGCAGCCGGGTTCGGCGCAGGTCGCCGCGGGCTATGCGGTGTACGGCCCGCAAACCGTGCTCGTGCTCACGACCGGCAACGGCGTAAACTGCTTCACGCTGGACCGCGAGCTGGGCTCGTGGGTGCTGACGCAGAGCGACATGCGCATTCCGACCGAAACGCGCGAGTACGCGATCAACGCGTCCAACAGCCGTCACTGGTATGAGCCGGTGCAGCGGTATATCGGCGAGTTGAACGACGGCAAGGACGGCCCGCGCAAGGACGACTTCAACATGCGCTGGATCGCGTCGATGGTGGCGGATGTGCATCGCATCTTGAATCGCGGCGGCATCTTCATGTATCCCGCCGACAAGCGCACGCCGGACCGCCCGGGCAAGCTGCGTCTGATGTACGAAGCGAACCCGATGGCGCTGATCGTCGAGCAGGCTGGCGGCGCCGCGACGGATGGCGAGCAACGCATTCTGGATATCGTTCCAACGAGCCTGCACCAGCGCGTGCCGGTGTTTCTCGGCTCGAAGAGCGAGGTCGATCGCGTGACGCGTTATCACTCGGAAAAGAAAGTTTGATTCAGGGTCTTGCCAAATTGGGAAAGGAGTCTCTATAATCTCGTTTCTCTGATGCCGGAATAGCTCAGACGGTAGAGCAGCGCATTCGTAATGCGAAGGTCGGGGGTTCGATTCCTCTTTCCGGCACCAAACGTATCAAGCAAAAAGCCCAGTCAAGTTGACTGGGCTTTTTGCGTTGTGGGGTCTTCCCAATAAACGCAGGCCAACCGAGTCCATATCAGCGATCAGATGGCACCGAAACACCGCGCACACGTAACGCCATGAAAACAAGCCATACGTTGCCTCCGCCACGGTCCTCGAAACGCGCTTCATGCAAACGCCGGTCGCGAGTCTCGAAGCGCGGCAATCAAGCAATCACAAAACTCAGTGCGTCTAAGTTTTCCGAAGCACCGCTGAGAATGGCGAACTGCTGAACGCGCCGCGAAGCAAGTTCAGCCTCCCTCCTCCGCGCTCGTCGCAGAACATGAGTCGCATGCCGCGCTGACTCATCCGCTCATCGACATCAATTACCTCGGTAGACATCCGCCCATATCCTCGACCCACGACGACATTCGTCACGAGATAAAACCGTATATACTGTTTTCTCCACATCAAGAGGAGAAAAAATGAGCACACCCAAAATCGATGCCCCCGCCACCAAGGCTGTCGATGCTCCCAAGAACGCCGTCGCAAAAGACGAGAAGACCGCAACGAAAACCCGGTCGAAGGCTGCGGCGCCCGCATCGGGTGGAGTGAAAAAGCCCGCGAAGAAAGCGGTTGCCAAGCCCATAGCCGGCGCATCCTCGGCTCCCGCGACGAAGTCGAAAACGAAGACGAAGACGAAGGCAACCGAAGCCAGGGAAAAGAAACCGACCGCGCGCGCCCCTGCCGATACAGCCAAACCCGCCGCGACGACCAAACCCGCAGCGAAAGCCAAGCGAGCGAAGAAAGATAAAGTCGTGCGCGACAGCTTCACCATGCCAAGAGCGGACTACGCGAAGATTGCATCGCTCAAGCAGAAGTGTCTCGACAACGGCATCCGCGTAAAGAAGAGCGAACTGCTGCGCGCCGCACTCGCCGTGCTCGACGCCGCGCCGGAAAAGCGCATCGTCGCCGCGATCAAGGCGCTTGAAACCGTCAAGACCGGCCGTCCTGCAAACGCCTGACCGCCGCTCGATCGCGAACCTCGCAACACGTCGAGGAACGCTCCGCTGCCAGTGCAACCGCCGCTGGCAGCGTCATCGACATTGAAGACGCGCAAGGCACCTACGACGCGCATCTGCTCAATGAAACTTTTGTGTCAAGCCACCGATTTTCTCATTCGTGTGTTTTTATGAAATCGATCACAAAAGGCCGCTTTCTTGTAATAGCATTAGCGCACGTTTCTGCCCCGTCAGCGGCTCTTCACAGCTGACGCCAAGAGCCGAAGCCATTCGACGACAAAGGTGGATGAGACATGAGCCATCACATCCAAAAGAACAAAGTGGAGTTCAATTGAAGAAGCGCGCCACTGTTATCTGTCGAAAGGGAAAACGCATTCTTCTAGTGGCACGTCGCCAATCGAAATGGGCCCTGCCAGGCGGAATCCTCAAGCGCGGGGAGCATCTCCCTGACGCCGCGCTTCGAGAACTCAAGGAAGAAACACAACTCTCCGGCAAGTCGGCCAAGTATCTCTTCGACTTCAGGGGCAAGCAAAAGCATCATCACGTCTTCTATTGCGATATCTCCGCTCGCGCCAAGCCGCGTCCGAGCAATGAAATCTCGCGATGCCGCTGGGTGAATCTCGAAGACATTCCACGGCTCATGACGAGCACGCCAACGAACGATATCGTGAAGCTCGTCAGTCATAAGCGTAAGAACGGCCGCGGAAAATAAAGCCGAACCGCGACGCAGACGAGCTCGTCAATCCCGAAAGACGTCACGCGCGTCGGCCGCACATCAACCGTGGCACTTCGCCCGCCTTATCGCGCATATCGACCGGCTCATTGGCATGCCATGCAGATCTCGACCACTGCAAGCCCTTCAACAATCGCTTCGGCTACTGACAGGGCGACACCGTGCTGAAGGCGGCGGCGCATACGCGGGCATCGGTCTCATCTACGACCTACATCGCGCGCGGCCAAGCTGCGAAACCGACACCTACGCGGCCCGCATCGTCCCCATACCATCTCCCCGCAGCTTGAAAATCGCCACCACGTCACGCAACGACCTCGCCTGCTCCGCCAGCGCCTGAGCCGCCGCCGATGCCTGCTCGACCAGCGCGGCGTTTTGCTGCGTCACCTCGTCCATCTGCGTGACGGCCATGTTGACCTGTTCGATGCCCGTGGTCTGTTCCTTCGACGCCGACGAAATCGCGCCGACCACATCGGTCACGCGCTCGACCGAGCCGACGATATCCGCAATGATGCTACCCGCGTCCCGCACGAGCGACGAGCCCGTCTCTACGCGGCCGGCCGACTGCTCGATCAGCTCCTTGATCTCCTTCGCGGCCGTCGCGCTGCGTTGAGCGAGCGAGCGGACTTCCGATGCCACGACCGCAAAACCGCGCCCTTCCTCGCCCGCGCGCGCCGCTTCGACGGCCGCGTTCAGCGCAAGGATGTTCGTCTGGAACGCGATGGCGTCGATCACGGCGATGATCTCGCCCACCTTGCCCGCGCTCTCGGAAATGCCGTGCATGGTCTCGACGACCTTTTCCATCATCTGGCCGCCGCGCGTGGCGGTCTGCGATGCATTCTCCGCAAGCGACGAAGCCGCGACCGCGTTATCCGCGTTCTGACGCACCGTCGCGGTGATCTCTTCCATGCTTGCCGCCGTTTCCTCGAGCGACGCCGCCTGCTCCTCGGTACGCGAAGACAGATTCAGATTGCCCGATGCGATTTCCGCGCTCGCGGTCGCCACGCCTTCCGCGTTTTGGCGCACCTTGCTCACGACCGTCGCGAGACTCGTCTGCATATGCTTGAGCGCCACCAGCAATTCGGCGATTTCGTCCTTGCCGTCGGTTTCGAACTCGTGCGAGAGATCGCCCTTCGCCACGGCGCGCGCGCAACCGAGCGCACGGACGAGCGGACCGGACACCGTGCGGCTGAAGAGATATCCGCCGATCAACGAGAGCGCCAGCACGAAGAGCATCAACGTGACGCTGATGAACGACGCTTGCCGCGCGGCGTGATCGGCGTGCGCGGACACTTCGGCGCTATCGGCGGCAATCTTCTGGGCCGCCTGTTCGAGCAGCGCGGCCGGTTCGCGGTCGACGCCCGCTACGGCGTTATCGCCAGCGGACGGTTCGAAGCCCGCGGCCTTGAACGCATCGAAGCCGCGCCGGTAGCCATCGCCCATTGCGGCGTGTGCGGAAGCAAAGCGGTCGATCAAATCGCGGCTCTCGCCCGCGGGAAGCGTGCGCTTGAGTTCATCGGCCAGTTTGTGCACGGTCGCTTCGCGAGTCTGGAAAGCCGACCAGTACTTCTGCAGTTTCTCGGGGTCCTTGCCGCGCAAGAGCGTGTCTTTCCACTCCTGCACTTGCAACTTGAAGGCGACCAGCGTCGCGGACACCATGCGTTCGCTCGCGACGTTATCCGCGACCACTGTCCGATAGGTGTCGATGGATTGATTGAGTGCAAAAATACCGTATAACGCGCCCGCGAACATGAAAAAGAGCGCGGCGGCAAAAGCGAGCGGGATCTTGAGGCTGAGCTTCATCGAGAGTCTTCAATTCGAGGGTTTACGCGCAATGTGCGCCGATCGCTTTTTTATCGGCTGTCTCGCGGGAAAACTGAAGGCGATGAAACAGGGAACGCATCACGTTGGCGTCGCTTTACGCACGGATAAAGCGCGCTTCGTCTATCCACGCCGCGGCGTTCAACGCGTTCAGACTAGCTTCGCGACGCTGTCGGTCGCTGGCCGTCCGCCGATGTTCGTAAAGGCCGCGTCACCGCCGTTTCGAACTCCAAAGACGCCGGGTACGTAGGCTCCGCGACACATTCCGCTTATCGACGATTCGGTTCGCGAGCCTGCGCACGAAGCATGGATCGCCTCCAGCATCACGATCCAATTTGGTGTGGAATAAACTTTGAAGTTGGAATACTATTCCGAAATAGCTTCGTATTCGCGGTAGCAGGATATTGCGTGCCGTCAAACGCTTCACGCAACATGCGCGGCGCGAGACACCACAAAAGGAGACATGAATGAGCAGGACGACCCTTGCCCTCATCGGCGCCGGCGCGATCGGGCGCATGCATGTGGAACGCGCGCGGCTGCATCCCGATTGCGAGATCGTGGCCGTGGCCGATCCGTCGCCGGCGGCCGAAGCGTTCGCACGCGCCGAAGGCCTGCGCTGGTTCGCCGACTACACCGCCATGCTCGACGAGGTCAAACCGCGAGGCGCGATCGTCGCGACGCCGAACGCGACGCACCTGCAAGTCGGACTGGCGTGCATCGATCGGGGCGTCGCGGTGCTGATGGAAAAGCCTATCGCCGATACCGTCGAGCAAGCCGAACAACTGACCCGCGCGGCGTCGCAAGCGCAAGTGCCGCTCATCGTCGGACATCATCGGCGGCATAACCCGATCCTGCGGCGCGCGCGCGAGATCGTCCAATCCGGCCGCCTCGGCACGCCGGTTGCGGCCATGGCGCTTGCCACGTTCTATAAACCCGACAGCTACTTCGAGATGGCGTGGCGCCGCGAAAAAGGCGGCGGTCCGGTGCTCATCAACCTGATCCACGACATCGACATCATGCGGTTTCTGCTCGGCGAAGTGATCGAAGTTCAAGCGCAGACATCCAACGCGGTGCGCGGCTTCGAAGTGGAGGACACGGCCGCCGTGCTGCTGCGGTTTGCGAGCGGTGCGCTCGGCACGCTCGCGGTCTCGGATTGCGCGGCATCGCCCTGGAACTGGGATCTCGCGGCGGGCGAAGCGGCGCACTACCCGCGTCAGAACGTCAACACGCATTTTCTGACGGGCACCGATGGATCGCTCACGCTGCCCTTGCTCGATGTCTGGGATTACCGCAGCGGCAAAGGCTGGCATGACCCGCTGACCGTCGAACGAAGCACACCGCATCGCGGCGATCCGTATCACGAGCAGCTGCGGCATTTCTCGGCGGTGATCGACGGCAAGGAAGCGCCGGTCTGTTCAGGCGAGGACGCAACGCGCACGCTCGCGACGACTTTCGCGGTGCATCGCGCGGCCGCATCGAGAGCGCCGGTGGCGGTCGCAACAACGGCCGAAGCGAGCATCGGCCGCACGGCATGAGACAGGAGACAAAGCGCATGAATTCGATGACTCAACCCTGGGACGAAGAAGTCGATCTGCTCGTGTTCGGCGCGGGCGCGGGCGGCATGACCGCGGCGCTCGTCGCGCATCACGAAGGTCTGAAGGTGCTCATCTGCGAGAAGACCGACGCGGTCGGCGGCATTACCTCGACCTCCGGCGGCACGACCTGGGTGCCCGGCACGAGCGACAGCGTGCGCGCGGGCGTTCCCGATAAAACCGACGACGCGCGGCGCTTCCTCGCGTCGGTGGTCGGCGATCGCGGCGGCGACGATGCACGCGAGGCGTTCCTGGCGAGCGGCCCGCAGGCCATCGAGGAAATTCAGCGCATCAGCGAGGTCAAATTCGTGGCCGCGGCGGCACATCCCGATTACGTCAGCGGTCCCGGCGCGGCGTTCGGCGGACGCGCGCTCGCGCCCGTGGCCTTCGATGGCCGGCTGCTCGGCGATGACTTCGCCCGCGTAAGGCCGCCGCGCCCCGAGTTCATGGGCTTAGGCGGGATGATGGTCGCGCGCACGGACCTCGATGCGCTGCTCGAACCGTTCGCGTCGAAGAAAAATTTCACACGCACGTTGTCGGTGGTCGGACGTTATGTCGCCGACCGTCTGCGCCACAAGCGAGGCACGAATCTCGTCATGGGCAACGCGCTCGCCGCGCGTCTCTTCTACAGCCTGCGCAAGCAAAACGTGGAAGTGCGTTTCGAGACACCGTTGCTGGAACTCGTCGTCGAGCACGGCATGGTGACGGGCGCCGTGGTCGGACAGAAAGGCGGCTCGAAGAAGCGCATCGGCGCGCGCCGGGGCGTGGTGCTCGCAACGGGCGGCATCACGCGCAACCCGGCGTTGCGCAAGCAGTTGTTCCCCGCTGCCGCACAACCGTTGTCGCTTTCGCCGCAAACGCACACGGGCGATGGCATCGAGCGCGCGCTCACTCTCGATGCCAGGCTCGACGATGGCTGCGAAAGCCCCGGCCTGTGGATGCCCTGCTCCATCCTGCGTCGCGAAGGCAAGCCCGATAGCGTCTGGCCGCACATTCTTCTCGATCGCGCGAAGCCGGGACTCATCGCCGTGAACGCGCGTGGCGAGCGCTTCGTCAACGAATCGGATTCTTATCACGACTTCGTGATGGGCATGCTGCGCGACAATGGCCAGGGCACGAGCGTGCCGGCGCATCTGATCGTCGATGCCGCGTTCCTGCGCGATTACGGCCTCGGACTCGTGATGAAGAAACGCAGCCAGGCGCGCATTGCCAGCTTCGTGAAGGCGGGATATCTCATCAAGGGCGACACGTTGGCCGAACTGGCGACGAAGCTCAAGGTCGATGCCAGCGGCTTGGAGCGCACGGTCGCCGCGTACAACCGCGACGCGGCGCGCGGCGAAGACCCGCAGTTCAAGCGCGGCGCAAGCGCGATGAACCGCTTCAATGGCGATGCATCGCAGAAGCCCAATTCCTGCGTGCGGCCCATCGGCGCGGGACCGTATTACGCCGTCACGGTGTGGCCCGCCGATCTGGCATGCAGCGCGGGGCTGTCCGGCAACGCCGACGGTCAGGTGCTCGATAACCACGGCAACGCCGTTCCCGGACTCTTCGCATGCGGCAACGACCTCGCATCGATCTTTCGTGGCACTTATCCGGGGCCGGGAACGACGCTCGGACCCGCACTCGTGTTCGGATGGCGTGTCGCGAAATTCGCGGCGCGCGCCGTGCCCGTCGCCGATCCTGAATTCGTGGTCGGGCTGCGGGACATTCCGGTGCGCGTCAGGGTTTGATGCGCTGTCGACGAAACTGAAGCAGCCACAATCGAACACCACGAACCGGCCTGGCACATGAATACTCCGAATCAAATCGACTGCGACCTGCTGGTCGTGGGCTCCGGCGCCTCGGGTCTCGCTGCCGCTGTTACCGCGGCGTGGCACGGGCTCAAAGTGGTCGTCGTGGAGAAGGACGACGTCTTCGGCGGCGCCACGGCGTGGTCGGGCGGCTGGATGTGGGTGCCGGGCAATCCGCTCGCACGACGCGCGGGCATCATCGAAGATCCGCAACAGCCGCGCACGTATCTCAGGAACGAGTTGGGAGATCGTTACGATCCCGAACGCGTCGATGCCTTCCTGGACAATTGTCCGCACATGGTCGGCTTCTTTCACGAGCACACCGCGCTCCGGTTCGTGGACGGAAATCAGATTCCCGATGTGCATGGCCATGTCGAAGGCGCCGCGACGCAAGGGCATCAGGTGATCGCCGCGCCCTACGATGCGCGCGAAATCGGTCCGCTCAACAAGCGCCTGCGCAAGACCATGCGCGAAACCTCGTTCATGGGCATGCCGATCATGGCGGGCGCCGACCTCATGGCCTTTCTGAGCATGACACGCTCGCTCGGCTCGTTCATCCACGTGGCGAAGCGCTTCACGCGTCATTTGCGCGACCTCGCTTTTCACGGCCGCGCAATGCATCTCGTGAATGGCGTGGCGCTCGTCGGGCGCCTTGCCAAGTCCGCCGACGATCTCGGCGTGACCTTGATGGAGTCCGCGCCCGCCAAGCGTCTGATCGTCGAGGATGGCGCGGTGCATGGTGCTGTCGTATCGACGAAGAGAGGCGAAGTCACGATTCGCGCGGCGAAGGGCGTGGTGCTCGCCGCCGGCGGCTTTCCGAACGACCTCACGCGCCGCAAGGCGCTTTTCCCGCGCACGCCGACAGGCCGCGAGCATCTGGCGCTGCCGCCTGAAAGCTGCTCGGGCGATGGCATCAGCCTGGGTGAATCGGCGGGCGGCTCGCTCGTGACGGATGTCGCTTCGCCCGCCGCATGGGCGCCGGTGTCGCGCGTCACGCATTCGGATGGCAGCATCGGGCACTTTCCGCACATCATCGATCGCGGCAAGCCCGGTGTGATCGGCGTGCTGTCGAACGGCAAGCGCTTCGTCAACGAAGCCGATGGCTATTACGACTACACCGCCGCTATGGTCGCGGGCGCGCCCGACGGTCAGGAAGTCGCGTCATGGCTGATTTGCGATCACCAATTCTTGCGCCGATACGGCCTGGGCTACGTGCGGCCCTTCCCGGTTCCGATGCGCCGCTTCATCCGCAACGGCTATCTGCAACGCGGTTATTCGCTGGAAGAGCTGGCCGCCCGCTGCGGTATCGATTCCGATGCGCTGGTTAAAACCGTCATCGCGTTCAATGACCACGCGCGGCGCGGCGAGGACCCGGAATTCGGACGCGGTTCGACGCCCTATAACCGCAAGATGGGCGACCCGTTGCATCAGGGGCCGAACCCGTGTGTGGCGCCTATCGAACACGGTCCGTTCTACGCGGTGAAGGTGTACCCGGGCAGCTTCGGCACCTTCGCGGGATTAAAGACGAACGGCTCGGCGCAAGTGCTCGATTTGCACGACCAGGCGATCGCCGGCCTTTACGCCGTGGGCACGGACATGGCAAGCGTGATGGGCGGATTCTACCCGTCAGGCGGGATCAATCTCGGTCCCGCGATGACCTTCGGCTATGTCGCGGGCCGGCATGCGGCGGGCATCCATCGTTACGAAGACGAAGACGCGGTGCAGGAGGATCTCGTTTTGCCGCTCGACCTGAACCGCGTGCCGACGCCGACGCATTGAAGCGTCAGTAAGTCGCCCGCCCGCCCGATGCATCGAACACCGCGCCTGTGGAAAACGAGCTCTCCTCGCTACTCAACCAGCGAATCAGGGCGGCGATTTCCTGCACGGTGCCGGGACGTCCCATCGGAATCTTGGCTTGCAGCATCTTCATCTGCTCGGGCGGCATCTGCGCGAGCAACTCGCTTTGCACGGATGCCGGCGCAATTGCATTGACGGTGATATTGCGCTGAGCCAGTTCCTTGCCGAGCGACTTCGTAAGACCGATCACGCCCGCCTTCGAAGCCGAATACGCCGACTGGTTCGCATTGCCTTCCTTGCCCGCAATCGACGCCATGTTGACCACGCGTCCATAACCGTTTCTGAGCAGATACGGCACGGCCGCCTTGCAGACGATGAACGTCGCGGTCAGGTTCAGCAGCAGCACCTTGTTCCACGCATCGAGCGGCATCTCCCACACCGACGCACTCGATCCGACGATCCCCGCGCTATTGACCACGATATCGAGCTTGCCCGTCTGCGCCACCGCCGCTTCGAGCGCGGCGCGTACTTCGTCCTCGTTCGTGACGTCGACGCGCTGCGCAATCGCGCGCTCGCCCAGACGTTCCTGGCACGCGGTGAGCCGCTTCTGGTCGATGTCCCATAGGACCACCGTCGCGCCTTCCGACATCAAGCGCTCCGTGCACGCGAGCCCGATTCCCGATGCAGCGCCCGTCACGAGGGCGACGCGTCCTTCGAATGCCTGGCTGATCGTCATGTTCAACCTCGCTGGCTTGCGCGCCGCGCGAAGAAACGACGTGCGGCATCGGTGCAATGGGCTACCTTGCGTGCATCGGATAGATCGGCATCCGCCGCAACCGGCGTCTCGATCACGAGTTGCGCGTCGGCGGGCAAGCGGTCGAGAATCGCATCGAGCGGAATCACGCCATCGCCTAGATGCAGGCGCGCGGTGCGGGCTTCGTTGGCGAGCCCGTCGAGCGACGGACTTCGTTCGATGGCATCGCACAACTGCACGTAGGCAATACGTTCGGCCGGCACCGCGTCGAGTTCTTCCGGGCGCGCGCCGCTACGATGAAAATGCAGCACGTCGAGAATCACGCCCGCGTTGGCGCGCCCCGCCGCATTCAGCAACTCGAGCGTTTCACCAAGCGTGCGCACGTCGCGATACAGCATGAATTCGACGCCCACATGCAGGCCATATTCGGCGGCGGCATCGCACAAGCGGCCGAACAGTTCGATGCGTTCCGGCGCCGATAAAAACGCGTCGTTGGTCAGCAGTTCCGTGCCGACCGCCGAGATATGCGTCGCGCCCAGTTCCGCGCCGGTGGCGAGCGCCGCGCGATAAGTGTCGATATCGGCGGCGGGCGAAAGAATGAACGCTTCCACGTCGAACACGCGGATGTCGTTCGCACGGCACGCCGCCTTGATCTCGCGCACCACGTCTGGCCGGCCGATGACTTCGTGCGCGAGCGGCTTGGGCGTCGCCGTGCGCAAAAGCAAGCCGACCTTGCCGAGTCCCGCCGCCGCGGCGGCCTCGATCAGTGCAACGGGCGCGCCGCCCGCCACGGTCAGGTTCGCCACCGACACGTCATGCAAATTCACTTCCTCGATCATCGTTTCTCCTCAACGCGTATTGAAACCGGTGCTCGCCGACCACCACTTGAGGATCGTGTCGCGATCCTTCAGCGCCTGCGGCAAATCGAGCTTGAGCAGCTTGACGTTCGTAAGCGCGGGCAAGCCCTTCGGCGCGGCAACGTCCTTGCGCACCGGATACGCGCCCGCCGCCGCGAGCCGCGTCTGCGTCTCCGCGCTCAATGCGTAATCCAGAAAGAGCTTCGACGCGTTCGGATGCGGCGCCGTCTTGCTGATCGCCACCGCGTTGAACTGCGCCACCGCGCCCGATGCCGGCACTCTCACTTCAACCGGCACACCTTGCGTGATGAGACCCGTCGCGGCCGTCGTGTTGGTGAAAAAATCGAGCGGACGTTCGCCGGTTTGCAGCTTGGTCGTCATCACGCCCATGGAGGCCACCAGTTCCGCGTTGGTCTTGCGCACGCCCTTGAGGATCGCGCCGCCGGCTTCGGGTCCGTAATGCTGATAAAGACTCGCGATCACCGCGAAGGTCGCGGAAGACGACGCCGGATTCGTCGTCGCCACGAGTCCGTCCCATTCGTCCTTCGGCTTCGCGTAGTCCTGCCAGTCGGCGGGAATGGGCGCAGAACCGATCGACTGCTTGTTGTAGGCGAAGAGGCACAGCTGGCCGTTGCCGCGCAGATACGTCGTGCCCTGTGCGGGCGTGGCGATGGGCAAGAGCACGCCCTTGTCGCCGTACGACACATCGGCGAGCGTGCCCGACGCGCCCGCCGTGATGATGGTGTCCTCGGCCTGATAGAACACGTCCATCACCGGACGTCCCGCCTGCTGTTCGCCGATGAAGCGGTTATAGATCTGCCAGGCGTCGCCGGTCGCGGTCGTCACGTCGATGCCCGGATACTTCGCGGTGAATCCCTTGACGATGATCTGCACCGTGAAGAGATCGCCATACACCACGAGCTTGCCTTCCTTCTTCGCATCCGCGATCAGCGTGCTGTCGGGCTCGGCGTGCGCGATCAGCGGCGAGATGCCGAGCGCGAGCGCCGCGCTTCCGAGCGAGAGTGTCTGGACGAGGCGGCGCCGTTTTATCGAAGTGGTCATGTTGTCTCCTGATGATTTGTAGTCGTTCGGCTATTTCAGGTCGAAGCGTTCGGTGATGAGCGCGTCGTCGCGACGGAAGTGTTCGAGATGCGCAAGCTCGTCATAGTCCAGCCGGTACGCCTGCGCGTAATGCCCGGCTGAACGCACGCGTCCCGCGACGCCGCTTGCCACGAGTTGCTCGCGCACGTCCTCGAGACACGCGGCCAGTTCGTATCGATCGAAACCTTCGAGGATCACCACGCCCACCGCTTCGTTGCCCTCGCGCCCGGCCGGCAATGCTTCGCCGACGCGGATCGGCACGTTCCATTCGGGCGCGGCGAGATGCGCGCCGACCACGGGCGACAAACGCGTGAGGTCATCCACGAGCGCCGCGAGACGCGGCGCATCCTGCCGTGCATCGTCGGCGAAGTCGATCAAGAGCGTCGCCACCGTGCCGCCCGTGCCGCCGCCCGCGCTTGCCAGCACTGAGCAGTGATACGCAATGCGGTCGCGGTAATGCGGGCGCATCTTCAGAAACCAGGCGGTCTCCGTCACCTTGCACTTCGCGTGCTTCTCGTCGGTGAGCACGTCAAGACTCGTCAGCCCGTAAAACGTGAAGAAGCGCGGCATGTCGCCTTGTCCGTCGATACAGCGCCGCGCCCAGCGGATGCCGTCATCGCCGAGATAGGCCATGTGCTCGGGCACGTGGTCGCGCGTGTGCATCAGCGCAAACTCGCGGCCGTAGGCGGGCGGGATGTCGTTCCACATGGTAAAGAGACCGGTGCCGACAGCGATCATTGAAGCTCTCCTCTCATCAGATGCAAATGCTGGGGCGCGACGCTCAGGGTGATTTCATCGCCGTTGGCGTAGCGTTCGAAGCCGGGCGTCACCACGGTCTGATCGCCGAGCGGCGTTTCCACGCGCAACTCGCGCCGGTCGCCGACGAACGAACTTTCACGCACGCGGCCCGGCACGCCCGCGTGCGAGCGCGCCTGCACGCGCCACGCTTCGGGCCGCACCATGCAGAGCGCTTCGTTGCCGTTGGCGGCGCCCGTCACATCGCCCTTCACGACGATCTGCCCGGATTGCGCCACGACTTCCGTTTCGCCCGCGTGCGAACGCAGCGCAACCGGAAAGAGATTGGCCTTGCCGAGAAACTCCGCGACATAGCGCACTGCCGGCCGGAAATACAGTTCCTCGGGCGCGCCGCGCTGCACGATACGTCCGCGATCGAAGAGAAAGATTTCATCGGCGAGCGACATGGCTTCTTCCTGATCGTGCGTGACGAACAAGATGGTCGCGCCGATGCGCCGCTGCAGATTGCGAATCTCGTGACGCATCTCCACGCGCAGTTTCGCGTCGAGATTGCTGAGCGGCTCGTCCATCAGGATGAGACGCGGATCGGCCACGAGACAGCGCGCGATCGATACGCGCTGCTGCTGGCCGCCCGAGAGTTGCATCGCGCTGCGATCCACTTGCTGACCGAGCCCCACCGAAGCGAGCGTGTCGCGCACGCGCGTGTCGATGGCCGCATGCGCCGTGCCGCGCGCCCGCAGCGGCAGCGCGACGTTTTCCATCACGCTCAAATGCGGCCAGATGGCATACGACTGAAACACCATGCCGAGTTCGCGTTTCTCGGGCGGCAGGTCGATGTTGCGCGTCGATGAATACACGGTGCGCCCGTCGATCTCGATCTCGCCGCTCGTCGGCTGCTCCAGCCCGGCAATGCAGCGCAAGGTCGTGGTCTTGCCGCAGCCGCTCGCGCCCAGCAGCACCGTGATGGCGTTCGGGCGGAACTGCACCGTGAGATCGTCGATGGCGTGCACGCCGCCGAAGCGCTTGGTGAGGGACTGAATGGCAACGGTCATGGCGTGGACTCTCGTATCGGGTGATCGTATGGCGCGCGTCAGACAATCGAACTCTCGCGGCGGCGCGTGATGACGGCGACCGCCGCCATGACACCCACGCCCATCATCAGTTGCAGCAGCGAAAGCGCGGCCACTTGCGAGAATTGGCCGATCGACCAGGTATCGAAGCTGAGGATGGAAAGCGTGCGCGTCTCGGCGGTATAAAGCGGCAGCACGATGGAAAGCTCGGACACGAAGATGCTGTAGATCATCACCCAGCTCGAAATCACGCTCGGCATGATGAGCGGCAACGTGATGCGTGACAGCGCGCGCGTCCAGCCGTAGCCCGAGATGCGCGCGCTCTCTTCGAGTTCGGGATGAATCTGCACGAGACTGCTGGAAATGGCGCGCACCGAGTAGCTGATGTAGCGCCCCACCAGCGCGATGATGATGATCCACACCGTGCCGTACACGCCGACCCACTTCGGCATGGCGACCCAGAAGAAGAACACGCCGAGCGCGAAGGCGAGACTCGGCACCGACATCGGCAAAAGGACGATGGCTTCGATCCATTGACGGCCGCGCATCTTCGAGCGCGTCGTGAACCACGACACCGCGACGCCCAGAACCGTCGTCGCGCTCGCCGCGATGATCGTGATGAGAAGGCTGTTGACGAAGGTCGTGCGCACGTCCACCGTGGTCCAGAGAAAGCGCAGGTTGTTCCAGGTGAAGTGTCCCGACCACGCGTAGGTCGAAAACGCCGCCGCCGCGATGATCGCAATCGGCGCGAAGACCGTGAGCGCGAGATAGCACCAGATAGCGGCGGCGATCGCATGACGGCTCGCGCCGAGCTTCATCAGGCGCGGCCTGAATCCCTTGCCGGTGACGGTGACGAAGGAACGGCCGCGCAGCATCCATTGCTGCACGAGATTGGCCGCGACCGAAAGCACCATGAGATAGATCGCCAGCACGGCAACGATGCCCGCATCGGGCGGAAACTGCTGCAATTCGAGGTAGATGCGCGTGGTGACGAGATAAATCTCCTTCGCCATGCCAAGCAGCACAGGCGTGCCGAAGAGCCCGAGACTGATGACGAACGCGAGCACCGCGCCCGACAGAATGGACGGACCGACCACCGGCAGCGTGATGACGCGCATCGTGCGAAAGCGGCTGAGGCCGGCCACTTGCCCGGCTTCCTCGAGACTCGGGTCCATGTTCCGCAGCGCGCCGGCGACGATCATCATCACGTAAGGCGCGATGTAGATGCCCATCACCCAGACGATGCCGAGATACGAGTACACGTTGAACGGCTGGCCGATGCTCATCCACTTCGCCGCCACGTTGAAGATGCCGATGCGCGGCGCGCCGAACAGAATCCACGCAAACGCGCCGATGAACGGCGGAATGAAGATCGGCATGGCGGCGGCGCGTTCGAGAAAGCCGCGCCACGGCACGTTGGTGCGCACGAGACACCACGCGAGCATGACGCCGAGCGCGGTCGCGAGCAGCATGGAACCGAGCGCGATGACGAGCGTGTTGCCCATCGCGATCCAGTAGCTCATATCGCCGAATACCTTGCCGAAAGCGGCAAGCGATGCGCTGGCATGACCATTGTCGATACGCACGAAGCCGCGCAGGATCAACGCGCCGAGCGGCAGGACGATCAGCACGGCGAGCGCCGCGATGAGCAGCGCGAACATGCCGATCTGGTTCAGACGGCGCGTGGAGATGCCCGCGCGCGTTGCGGGCGCGCGGTCGGCGGCAAGCGGCTGTACGTGATGTGGATTCAAACTTCGCTCCCGAAGTCGACGTGTCAGGACCGGCGGCGCATCTCGTCGATTTCCGCCTGATAGGGTGCGGCCTCGCCATCGATCACTTCGGCGAGGCTCACGCTGCGGCCGAGCCTGCCCGATTCGATCGGCGCATACGCGAGCGCGACATCGGCAAGCGCTTCCTCGCCGGTCACTTCGGGCGCTTTGCCGTGCATCACACAATCGGCGAGTTCGTGAAGCTGAAGCGCGAGAATGCGCTGGTCCACTTCGTCGAAGGCAAACGAATAGGTCCACGGACGCGCATCGCCGAAAAGCGCGGCAGCAACTGGCCCCAGGCGATAGCTCGGCGCGTGCTCGAGAATGCGCGCATCGGCGATGACGGAGCCATCGTCGAGATGAAGCGTGACAGGACGGCCATTGCGGTCGCCCGGCGCCACGATGGAGCCTTTCGAGCCGTGAATGACGCGGCTCTCGCGATGCTCGCCATGTCCCGCGCGATCGTTCACCCACTGGCCGATGGCGCCCGAAGTAAAGCGCAGTTGCGAATACGTGGCGTCGTCGCCGCTCGCTTCGAATTCCGTTGGCATGCCGTCCGGCGCGCGCCACCACTTGTCCGTCTCGGATGCCGAACCGCCTGCGCGCGCGGCCACGCGGCGCGTCTTCTCGTGCAGCCGGCTTTCGCCGTAGACGCTCGCCACGCCGCCCATGTAGAAGCGGATGATGTCCGCGTTGTGCACGCCCGAATCGAGTACCACCATGCCCGATGGCTTTTGATGCCGCCACGGCGTCTGCACCATCACATCGCGCCCGCCGATACTCGTTTCTAGCATCAGGCGCGGCGTGCCGATGGCGCCATCGTCGAGCAGCGCCTTCACGAGCCGGTTGATCGGATCGCGCCGGAAATTTTCCGCGACCGAGAGCACGCGCCCGGCATCCCTCGCCGCATTCACGATCCTGCGGCACTTTGACACCGTGATGCCGAGCGGCTTTTCGCACAGCACGTGAAGGCCGGCCGCGAAGCACTGCAACGCGACGCTCATGTGCGAGCCGGCGTCCGTGGCGATATCGGCGGCGACGATCTCCGGATTCTCGCGCGCCATTTGGCCAATGTCCGCGTACACGGCGGGCCGCGCGCCGAAGAGCGCGGCGGCTTCGTCGGCCATGCTGCGCGCGCTCTCGGCGTTGAGATCGCAGACGGCCGCAAGCTCGATGTTCGCCAGTCCGCTGCGCTTCAGTTGCGCGAGACCGTGCAGATGTCGTCGTCCCATGCCGCTGCAGCCGATTGCGGCGTATCTGATGAAAGCCATGTGTCTCTCTCCGATGCCAGTTCGCTCGATGCAGCCGTCTGATCGCGGCCGTCTATGTTCTTAGAAAGCGTATCGATTTTGGAAAGGTATTTCAATCGGTAATTGCATTACGGCAATGACGCGCGCATGCTCGTGTTTCGACGACTTCTTCCACGGGGAACGCTCATGACGACGCGCACGCAGGCCATGGTCGTTATCCGCCACGACGTGGACGCGGACACGGTCGATGAATATCTGCGCTGGCATTCGTTCGAGCATCTGCCAGAACGGCTCGCCCTGCCCGGCTTCCGGCATGCGGAGCGATGGGAACGTATCAGTGGCGACGGGCCGCGCTATCTGTGCGTGATCGACGTCGATTCCGCGCGCGACCTCGAATCGCCGGCCTATCTCGCGAGACTCGACGCACCGACCGAGTGGACCCGCAAGCTGATGCCGCATTACCGGAACGTTCAGCGCGCGTTGTGCGAGACGCTCGTGGATGTCGGCGGCGGCCTGGCGCCTTTTCAATGGTGCATGCGCTTCGATCTCGAGCAAGACGTCGATATCGGCGACACCATTCGCGAGCTTCGCGACGCACATGCGCTCACGCGCGTGCGGCTCGGCCGCGTCCACGACGCGCTCAGCGGCCGGCAGACCGAGGAAAAGCGCATGCGTGGAACGGAGGATACGGGCGGCTTCGGTCATCTGCTTTTCGCGGGCGCATTGACGCGCAATGCGCTGGAATGCGGCGCGGCGGCCATGCAAGACGCGCTCGGAGTATCGGCGGCGGATTGCGACCGCGCGCTCTTCCGGTTTTCCTACGCAAGCACCGCTTAGAACGCGGCGCTTCACTGTCCGGTCCAGTTCGGCTTGCGCTTCTCGGCAAACGCCTTCGGTCCTTCGCGGGCGTCGTCGCTATCGAGCATGCGCCGCGCGAGCGGATAGTCTTCGTGCAGGGTCGCGGCGAGATTCGCTTGCGCAAGGCTTTGCAGCATCACTTGCTTGGATGCCTGAACGGCCAGCGGCGCGCACGCGAGAATGTCTTCTGCCAGGGCGCGCGCGCGCTTCATCAGTTCAGCCGCCGGCACGACTTCATTGAGCAGACCGATGCGGCGCGCCTCATCCGCCGAGATGCGATTGCCGGTCAACACGAGGCCCATTGCGTCCTTCATGCCGATCTGCCTTGGCAAGCGCTGCAAGAGACCGCCGCCCAGCGCGGCCAGTCCGACGCGCGGCTCGGGCAAACCGAATTGCGCGTGATCGGCGGCGACACCCAGGTCGCATGCCGCGAGAATCTCCATGCCGCCGCCGAGACACAGGCCGTTCACCGCCGCGATCAATGGCTTGTAAAGATCGAAGCGATGCGTGATGCCCGCGAAACCCGTCGCGGGCTTCGTATGGTCGCCACTCGCCGCCAGCGCCTTGAGGTCGGTGCCGACGCAGAATGCGCGCTCGCCCGCACCGGTCACGATGGCGACGCGCAATGAAGCATCGGCGGCGTATCGATCGAACGCTTCGGCCAGTTCCCGATGCGCCTGCGGATGCAGCGCGTTGAGCACCTCGGGACGATCGATCGTCAAGATGAGGAGCGGGCCTTCGACTTCGTAGCGGCAGGATCGAACCGTTTCGGGTGTCATGGATGCCTCGTCAGTCGAGCGGAACGGTGAGCCGATCGATTACCGCGCGCGTCCGCGGACGCACGCCGCGCCACCATTCGAAGGCTTCCGCTGCCTGTTCCACCAGCATGCCGACGCCATCGGCTATTTCCCTTACGCCGGCATTGCGCGCGAGCCGAAGGAACGGGGTCAACCGTTTGCCGTAGACGAGTTCGTAGGCAGCGCCGTCGGGATCGAACACGCTTGGCGGCACGGGCGGCAAGTCACCCGTGAGACTCGCGGAGGTCGCGTTGACCACGAGATCGAAGCCGCCCATGGCTTCGAGCGCGTCGTATCCGCAGGCCGTCAACGACGCTTGCGCGCCGACTTCGCGCACCAGCGCTTCGGCTTTCCGCACGGTTCGGTTCGCAATGACGAGTTCGGCGGGCCGCGCATCGAGAAACGGCAGCAGCGCCCCGCGCACCGCGCCGCCCGCGCCGAGCACAAGCACGCGTTTGGCGGCCATCGGCAAACCGAGATTCATCTCGATGTCGCGCACCAGGCCGACGCCATCGAAGTTCTCGGCGACGACCTTGCCGTCTTCGAAGCTCATCGCGTTGGCAGCGCCCGCAAGGGTTGCGCGCTCGCTGCGTTCATCGGCCATGGCAAACGCCTTGAGCTTGAACGGCGCGGTCACGTTCATGCCCTTGCCACCGTCCGCGATGAACGCGCGCACCGTATCGGCAAAGGCGTCGTGCGGTTCGAGCGGTCCTTCGATTGCCGTATAGCGCATGTCCTGCCGCGTTTCTTCCGCGAACAGGCCGTGGATCAAAGGAGATTTCGTGTGGCCGATCGGGTTGCCGATCACCGCGTACCGATCGCTCATCGCGGCCTCGCTTTCGAATACAGCACGCCGTCGGTCTGCATGGCGTCGATCTCCGCCGCGTCGAACCCCAGCGACTGCGCGACTTCCGCGTTGTGCTGACCGAGGTCCGGCCCGACTTCGCGAATGGTCGTATCGCAATCGGAGAACCGGAACGGCAGGTTCGGCAGACGCAGCGTGCCGAAGCGCGGATGCTCCTGCTCGATCACCATGCCACGCGCGATGATCTGCGGGTCCGCGAGCACTTCGTCGATCCGCTGCACCTTCGCGCACGGCACGTCGATGCTGTCGAGCAACGCAAGCACGTCGGCAACGGGCCGCGATGCGACCCAGGGCTTGACCACCGCGAGAATGTCGAGCCGATTCGCATTGCGCCCGTTGAGCGTGTGAAAGCGCGCGTCGGCGCCGAAGCCCGCCGGTGCGCCGTGCGCTTCGAGCAGCGCGGCGAAGCGCTTCCATGCATCGTCCACTTGCGCCGCGATCACGAGGTCGCCGTCGGCGGCGCGAAACACGCCATAGAGCGTCGATGTCGGCATGTCATGACCGGTTTGCTCGGGCACGACGCCTTGCATCGTGTAGCACTGGACCGCGTATTCGTGCATCGACACGAGCGTGTCGTAGAGCGCCATGTCGATATGCTGCCCGCGCCCGCTCTTCACGCGGCCGAGCAGCGCCGCATTGATCGCCGCGACCGCGTGAATGCCGGTGTACATGTCGCCGAGCGAAATACGCATCAGGGGCGGCGGCTCGCCGGGATTGCCGATCATCTGCATGATGCCGCTCTTCGCTTCCGCGATCAGCCCGAAGCCCGCGCGATGCGCGTCCGGTCCCGTGTGACCGTAAGCCGAGATCGAGCAATAGACGAGACCCGGATTGCGCGCGGACAGCTCTTCGTAACCGAGGCCGAGCTTCTTGAGCGCGCCCGGCCGGTAGTTCTCGACAAACACATCCGCCGAGTCGCACAGGCGCTGCATGAATTCCTTGCCGCGCGCATCGCGCATGTTGACGCTGACGCCGCGCTTGCCCATGTTGAGTTGCAGGAAGTAGGCGCTTTGTTCGTCGTCGAGCACGGTTGCATGCTGCCGGCCCGCATCGCCGCTGACCGGACGTTCGACCTTGATGACTTCCGCGCCGAGCGCCGCGAGACAGCGTCCGACATAGGGACCAGCCAGAAAGTGGCTGTAATCGACGACGCGCATGCCTTCCAGAGGACGTGCCTGCATTACTTTGCTCCCGGTCGGCGCGGCACCATCAGACGATGCTCGCCATGCTGGACGACCTGCCCGTGCTGATTGATCAACTCCGACGGCAAGATGACGATGCCCCAGTCCGGACGGCTCTTGCTGGCACGCATCGAGCCGATGCGAAATCTCACGTGCAGCACGTCGTCGACCTTGATCGGCAGGTTGAAGTCCCACGTCCAGCCAAGCGACATGCCCGGCAGGAAGCGGTAGTCGCTCTGCGTCTTGAGGCCGTCCGCGATGGACAAGCCGAAGAGTCCATGCGCGACGATCGAACCGAAGTGGCTCGCGTTGGCGTAGTCCTCATCGACGTGGACCGGCGTGTGGTCGCCCGTGAGGTCGGCGTAAGCGAGGATGCGCGCTTTCGTGACCGTATAGGTTGGGCTCGTGCACTCGTCGCCTTCGTGGGCGTCGTCCCAGTATTTATCGACAATCGTCATCTCATGCCTCCGAACGCGGATCGATGGAAAGCGCCCGTGCCACGCACGACGCGGGCTTGGCCTGAATCAGCTCGACGGCAAGGCCGTCCGGCAGGCGAATCCAGTTGCGTCCCTGCGGCATTTCATTGACTTCGTAGCGCTGCGCGGCTCGAAGCGCCGCTTCCAGGTCCTCGCACATCACGCCCAAATGGCCGAGCCGGCCTTCGGGCGCGTCATGGTCCGGTTTGTGGATGAACTGCAGTCCGCCGAGCGTCCAGTACTGGCGCGGTTCGTCGATCGTGCCGTCGACTTCGCGCATGGTCATGCCGAGCACGTCCTCGAAAAAACGGATGTGCCAGTGGATGTCCTTCACCCAGATGGCGACGTGTTCCAGATACGCCTTGCTGCCGTTCATGCGGTTGTCTCCTTATTCTTTTCGGTCGGTCATGGCCCGCTCGATGCCCTTGATGCAGGCGACGAGCGTCGCGTTGACGGGAGTCGGCACGCCGTGCCGCTCGCCCCAGCGCACGACCGCGCCGTTGATGAAATCGATCTCGGTAGCGGAGCCTTTTTCCAGGCTTTGCAGCATCGACGTCTTGAAGGCGGGCGAGAGCCCTTCGCCCGCGAGAATCCACGGCCGTTCCGGATCGGTGACGGAGAGCGCGACGCCCGCCGCTTTCGCCACGGCCATCGCTTCGGCAACCGCCGCGAGAGACGTGGCCTTGAGATGCGCGTCTTCATAGAACTGGCCGTAAGTCAGGCCCGTGATGCCCGTGAGCGCGCCGGTGGCGACGTTGACGAGGAGCTTGTCCCACATCGTCCCGAGGATGTTGTCGCTGACCGTCGTGGCGAGCCCGGACGCGTTGAAGGTGTCGGCGATGGCCGCGACGCGCGCGGTAACGCGGCCGTCGAGTTCGCCCACGATGGTTGCCTTGCTGGCCACGCCCGACTCGATATGCCCCGCGCCACGCATGACGCCGCCGACGTATGTCTTGCCGGCCAGCACGCGTTCGCGTCCGACGATTCCCGCCAGCACGTCTTCATGCCCGAGACCGTTCTGCAGCGACAGCACCACCGTTTCGGGATCGATCAGTTCGAGCGCGCCGCGCATGGCGGCATCGGTATGAAAAGATTTGACCAGCACGATGATGAGATCGGCCGCGCCGGCATCGGCGGCTTGCGTCGTGGCGCGCACGGTGACGCGACGCGAGCCAGTGGCGTCGTCGACGAGCAGGCCGTCGCGGCGCATGGCGTCCACGTGCGCGGCGGAGCGGTTCAGCAACCACACTTCGTTGCCGCCTTCGGTCAGCGCCGCACCGATGGCGCAGCCGAGCGCACCGGCACCCAGAATCGCGATTTTCACAGCCGTCCCCCTGATCTGCGACCAAGATACGGCTCACGGGTCATATCGGCAATGCAATGAATTCAATGACCACATTGCGTTTGGCAATATCACTCGCGCGGCTTGTTCCGTGACAATAGGCCGATGGAACCGATCGAACTTCCCGACCTCAAGCTGCTGCAACTCTTCGATTTGCTCTACGACGTGCGCAGCGTGACGCGCGTCGCAGAGCAGCTCGGACAGAGCCAGCCGACCATCAGCATCTGGCTCGGACGCTTGCGAACGCATCTGCAGGACCCGCTTTTCATTCGTACGCCGAGCGGCATGGCGCCGACGCCGCAGGCCGACGCGCTGATCGGTCCATGCCGGGAAATTCTCGAATCGCTGCGGCGCTTTGCTGCATGGGAAATTGCGTTCGATCCATCGACCGCCAAGCGGCGGTTTCGAATCTGCATGACCGACGCCAGTCACATCACGCTACTCCCGCGGATGCTGGCGCATGTGCGCGCACAGGCGCCCGGCGTGCGTCTCGATGCGGCGCGAATCGACGGCAACACGGAACGCGCCCTGGAATCCGGCGAGGCGGATCTGGCGATCGGACATGTGCCCTGGCTTGGCGGAGGAATCTACCAGCAGCAGTTATATATGCAGGATTGGGTCTGCCTGACCAACCGCAGCCACCCGAGGCTGCGCGCGAAGCTCAGCCGAAAGCAGTATTGCGCCGAGGGACATGTGGCGATCGCAGCCGGCACGGGCGCGCAGTTGCTTGAGCAGGCGCTGCTGCGCGAGCATATCGAGCGCGATGTCGTGCTCGAACTGCCGGGCTTTCTCGGCCTCGGATCGATCATCAAGACCACCGACCTCATCGCCACGCTGCCGCGCAATATCGGCGAGACGCTGGCGCGAGTCAACGACGTCGCCGTTCACCCCTGCCCTTTTCCCGTCGATCGATTTGCCGTGCGTCAGCACTGGCATGCGCGATACCACCACGAAGCAGGAAACCGCTGGCTGCGATCCGTCGTGGCGCAGCTATTCGGCAGCGCAAGCTGATTTGCGTGACGCCATGAAGACGCTTTCAGTGTGCGATTACAACAGTACGGTTTCGATCCGAAACGCTTGCGTACTAACAGCGAAATCACCACGCCGATTTCACATTCGGGCGTCACACTTCGATGATTGATTCTTTATGTGCGCTTTCGTACAACAACGAGCTATTTTCCGCTGCGCACAATCGAGCGTCAACGCTGGTTTCCCGGTATCGTTATATCCATAGAGGAATCGCTAAACTATTAGTGCGCGATGGCCTCACGGTCGCCGAGCCAAGCTGGGCGCGGCTTCCGGAGCTACCGATTATCTGGCTTTTTAAGTAATTTTTGCGTTGGACGATTTTTAAATTCGGTAATTCGTGACCACATGCTTATTTAAAACCGTTCGTACTGGATAAATCGCTCAAGTCGGACTGCCGGCGTACCGATAACGCATTCACACAGAACGCAGTAATGAATTCGCAAGGCCGCATGCGGCGCTGCAAAAGCCATGAAACGGGCTTGCGTCGCGGAATGGCTAGTAAGTAATCGTTGTCGACACAGAGGAGAGCATCATGGACGCCAGACCGACGAAAATCCCGACCCCCGACAAAGTGAACAGTCCGGACCCGGACCCGGTTGCCGTCGAATTTCTCGCCACCGAGTTGCCCGAGCATGTTCGCGCGTTCTTCGACGAACAGCGCAACTCGACCGGCTCGAAATAGGCGGGCGCGCTGGATCGTCACGCCGTCGTCGTGAAAACGACGCCCAGTGCGCACGGCGCGCACGGACCTCACGGTCTCTTCATGGCAGAAGCCAGGCGAAGTCGCGCCTTATCCTTTTGACGGCAGCCGGGAGTCGTGCGGCAAGACTCGCCTATCCGGGATGAACTCTCACAGCGGTGCGTTATGCTGGCACTTTTGCATCGAGCCCATGCGCAGCCGATCTTTGACTTCTCTCCTCGCTTCATCTCGCGTGCTCGCGGTGACTGGCGTCGCCGCTCTGCTCTTCACGTTGTCGGCGCCCGTTAGCGCCGATGGCGACGACACCGCCTTCACCAATCTCATTGCTCTCGTCTCGCAACGGCTTGCGCTTGCCGAACCCGTCGCGCGCTGGAAGTGGGCGCGTCACGAACCGATCACCGATGAACCGCGCGAAGCCGCGCTCCTGAAGCAAGTCGAAGACAAAGCCAGCGCCGCGCAGGTCGATCCCGCGTTCGCGCGCCAGTTCTTTCGCGATCAGATCGATGCCAGCAAGGACGTGCAGAACGCGCTCTTCGCCAACTGGCGCGCGGCGAAGGCTGCGCCAGTTGGCACGCCACCCGATCTCGCGCATGACACGCGCCCGAAGCTCGATCGCCTGACGCAGTCGCTCATGACCGCGCTCGCGCGCGTCGAACCGCTACGTCAAGCCGACGATTGTCCGCTGCGTCTTGCACAAAGCGTGGCGCGCTGGAAGCATCTGACGCGCTATGACTCGTCGATGAACGATCCGCTCTCACACGCGTTGTCGCATGTGTGCGCGGCGGGCGGCGTGGGCGCGGTTGGCTAGCTGGTGACCCGATTCCCGACAGCTGCTGGCGCGCATTCGAGTGCGACGAACCCCAGTCCGCGCGCGAGGCGCTCGCCGAGGATGCGATAGGTAGCGAGTTCGAAGACGGGCGCCGAAGCAATCGCCGACAAGGCGCGCGCGTCGACGATGCTCCGAGCCGAACCGAGATATTGCCATCGGTCGATGACATGCCAGACGCGTTCGGCCATCGCCGGATCGCGTTCTTCGATTGCGATTGGACCCGCATAGGGCCACGGCGCGCCACGCATGTCGCCGGTACGCGCCTTTGGCACGCGGTTATGCGCCGGCCGCAGTGCCGCCACCAGTTGCGCTTCGGCAAGCAACGCACCGATTTCTCCACCGGTCGCGCGCCACTCGACGCGCCGCACGAGCGCGGACAACCGCAAATCCTTCGCGGAACGGCGTGGCCCGACCAGATGCGAACGCACACGTTGACGCAAGCGCACGCTTCGGCCGACATATAGCGGGGCATCGTCGTCGCCGCGAAAGACGTAGACGCCGCAGCCAACCGGTATGCGCTCGATCGTGTCTTCATCGATATGAGCCGCGATCTGAAAGCGCCGCGTCACGCGTTCGACGTGCGCGCTCAGTAAATCGGCCGCGTGCGAGCGATGCAGATGCTGCCAGAACTGCCAAAGCAGATCGGCATCGGCGAGTGCACGGTGACGCGCGGACGGCACGAGCGCGTGACGCTCGACGAGCGCATCGAGTCCGTGGCGGCTTTCGGCGGGATACACGGCGCGCGAAAGTTGCACGGTGCACAGCACATCCGGCGTAAAGCGCAAGTCGAGCCGCCGGAATTCGCCCTTCAGGAAACTGTGATCGAAGTGGGCGTTGTGCGCGATGAAAAGCCGCCCGTTCATGCGTTCGAACAGGTCTTGCGCGAGCGCTTCGAAGGTGGGCGCGTCGCGCACCATGGCATCGGTGATGCCCGTCAATTGCTGGATGAAGCCAGGAATCGGCTTCTGCGGGTTGACGAGCGTGGTCCACTGCGACACGCCGTTTGGCCCGACCTCGACGATGCCGATCTCCGTGATGCGATCGATGCCGAACGTGCCGCCCGTCGTCTCGAGATCGACGAAGACGATGGGATCGGCGGGAAGCTTGAATTCGGCGGGTGGATCGAAATGCATTATCGGACGGCGGGAGATTGCGGGATTCGCGGGAGTAAGCGATGGGACGAGATTGCCCATTCTAACGCAGCGGGGTGACCGGGGCTTTGATCGCCGAGCAGCCGCGGTAATCGGTAAGTAATTCTGGTGACGGGAATATCTTGTCAGTTTACGTGAATACCCGGATTTACGATTTACGACGCTTGAGTCGTCGCAATTAAACTTTTTTTGCGGCGACCATGTTGAACACGAATTTTGACACAATGGCGGATAACCCTGATTACTTATGGATTTTGGTCATGGTCGCTCAATCACCGTCCATACGCCGCCAGAGGCCGCTCCAGCGGGCCGTCGACCGGCGATGGGCGCGCCGAGAGCTACCGCGATGGGCGCATCCTGCGAATCTTCGGTCTCACAAGTCCGAGGTCGATAATCGTTATCGAGCCTGGAAGATAATACGGCGACCGCTGTTGCACATTAACCAATCTGTAATTCAGACTAATCCTGATTACTGCTTTCCGTCATCGTTATTCCAAGCAACAGGCAGTGACGCATTGATTAAGTGAAAAAATTACCACGCCCGTAACCGATTTATTAAAATCGTAAGTGTTTACTCGTCTTGCCCAATTCTCTGCAATTAAGGATTATGGAAACTGACTCGCAACCAGTTGTAAAGGAGGACGCTGTGATAATCCAATTCAAGCGTATTGCGCATTGGTTGAAACTGGCATTCGCTCCGACGATTGCGCCGGAGGCGTCATCGGCCGGCTTGCTCCAAATCGATCCTTCCTGGCACGGCGATCATTGGCAAAACCTGCTTGCATCGCCCATGGACGCCCGCCGCTACGTGATGGAGGACTGGGCAGTGCCGCTCGGAGCGGACGTCGTCGAGCAGGAAGAGGAGAAAGCCACGGCCTGATTGCGGCCCGTGAGTCCGCGAAGTTTCAAGCAAAAAAAAGCGCGACCCGAAGATCGCGCTGACAAAGTTTGGAGATCTTTTCCGTCAACGAAAAAGTCTGCTTCGGAAAGCAGAGCCTTCAGTATAGCTACGGCTGCAGCAATAATTACCCTCGAAAAAAGCAATCTTCTGTTTCACTTGGCTCAACAATCCGTATTTTCGGAAAGCGCCTGTTGCTTTGCGCCAACTTATATGTAGCGCTTGCGCAACGCGAGTTGGTTGACACTTCCGCCCTTACGACTTTATTCGCGCTTAAAGCGTTGTATTAAAAGAAGAATAAGCGGTTCATCGATCATTGCTGTTAGAAGAATGATTTATTGCGGAAATTGGAACGCCCCGCTTGTAACGCCGTCTTTACACTTCGTCTGGTCCGGAAACACATGTGTCTCTTCGTGACGCATGACTCCTCCGACAGCGCCTCTCGCAGCGCGCCGGAACGAGGTTTCCTCAAAGCCTGGGTCTAGGGCCCAATCTGCTCTCGGAGTTACAAAGATGAAAAAGACTCTCATCGTCGCAGCCCTCTCGGGTGTCTTCGCCACTGCAGCTCACGCCCAAAGCAGCGTCACGCTGTACGGCTTGATCGATGCAGGCATCACCTACACGAACAATCAGAACGGCCACAGCAACTTCAAGGAAACCAGCGGTTCGGTGAACGGCAGCCGTTGGGGCTTGCGCGGCGCTGAGGACCTCGGCGGCGGCCTGAAGGCAATCTTCACGTTGGAAAACGGCTTCAACATCGCTAACGGCACGCTGGGCCAGGGTGGCCGCGAATTCGGTCGTCAAGCGTACGTTGGTCTGTCGAGCGAACAATTCGGCACGGTCACGCTCGGTCGTCAATATGACTCCGTGGTCGACTTCCTCGGGCCTCTGGCTCTGACGGGCACGCAATACGGCGGCACGCAGTTCGCCCACCCGTTCGACAACGACAACCTCGACAACACGTTCCGCGTGAACAACTCGGTCAAGTACACGAGCGCGAACTACGCCGGCTTCAAGCTTGGCGCGCAGTATGGCTTCTCGAACGAAGCAGGCGGCTTCTCGGACAACCGTCAATACAGCGTCGGCGCATCGTACAACTACGGCCCGTTGAACATCGCTGGCGCGTACATGCAATTGAACAACGCCGGTTCGCTGAACACCGGTGGCGCGATCAGCGGCGACAACCCGTTCGTGGCTGGCCGTCAACGCATCTTCGGCGGCGGCGTGAACTACGCTTTCGGCCCGGCAACGGTTGGCTTCGTGTTCACGCAGACGATGCTGGACAACGCAACGGCCATCAGCAACACGGGTTCGCAAGGCGCTGGCCTGGTTGGTCTGACGGACGGCCACGTTCGCTTCACGAACTACGAAGTCAACGGCCGTTACAACCTGACGCCGGCTTTGTCGCTCGCAGCGAACTACACGTACACCGACAGCCGCATCGATGGCGTGAAGCCGAAGTTCCACCAAGTCGACCTGCAAACGGCGTACGCGCTGTCCAAGCGTACGGACGTGTATCTGCAAGGCGAATACCAACACGTTTCGGATCTGGATGGCACGGGTCTGGGCGCGACGATCAACGGCGTAGGCGTTTCGTCGACGCCGAACCAAGTCTCGGCAACGGTTGGTCTGCGTCACCGCTTCTAAGCTGGACTGGTTTCATCAGTATGAAAAAGGCCGCTCTTTGGAGCGGCCTTTTTTTTGTCCAACGTTCCGGGCACCAGAGCGCCTTCAAAACTTTGAGCGCGGATAGCGCACGTCGAGGATGTCGATCTGCTGCACGCCTGCGGGCGTATGCAATGGCACTGTATCGCCGATCTTCGCCTTGAGCAGCGCGCGCGCCACCGGCGAGATCCAACTCACGTGACCGACGTCCAGGTCGACCTCGTCCACGCCGACGATCGTCACCGTATGCACCTCGCCGTCGTCGCCGGAATAGTCGACGGTCGCACCGAAGAACACCTGGTCGACGTTCTCCTGCCTGCTGCTGTCCACCACTTCCGCGAGATCGAGACGCTTGCCGAGAAAGCGGATACGCCGGTCGATTTCTCGCAGCCGACGCTTGCCGTAGATGTAATCGCCATTCTCCGAGCGGTCGCCATTTGACGCCGCCCACGACACGAGCCTGACCACTTCGGGGCGCTCGGTATCGAGCAATTGCAACAGCTCGTCGCGCAGGCGCTTGTGGCCCGCTGGCGTGATGTAGTTCTTGGTCCCCGCCGGAATATCCGGCTGACCGAGTTCGAGATCGTCGTCACTTTCGTCCGACTCTTTGACAAATGCCTTGTTCATCGCACAGACCAAGTTCGAATTTCCGGGGCTTCTCCGCCCCCAAACCAACAACTTACCACGCGCGTTGAGCGTGGAGGACGCATCTAAAGCGATAATTTGGTCAACGCCCCTTCCTTTTTCAAACAGGCTTGGCTATAATTCCGCTTCTGCGTGCGGCTGTAGCTCAGTTGGATAGAGTACTTGGCTACGAACCAAGGGGTCGTGGGTTCGAATCCTGCCAGCCGCACCACTTAATTCAGGTTTCCCGCCTTCGGACGGAAAATAGCATCAAGCGCTTAACCAAAAGCGCATGTAATAAACAAGCAGTACCGTTTGAAGCAGTACCGTTTTGCGTGCGGCTGTAGCTCAGTTGGATAGAGTACTTGGCTACGAACCAAGGGGTCGTGGGTTCGAATCCTGCCAGCCGCACCACCTTTCGAAGGGCCTTCCACACGGAAGGCCTTTTTTGTTTGCCTCGTCGCTAGTTACTCTACTGCCGCGGCAACGAGCCGATATCGCCAATACGCTCGTCCGGTATCGGCAAATCTTCAACCGATGCCACCGCGCTCGGTTCGCCAATCGCCTCGGCTCGTTCGCCCATCAGCATTTGCGAGCGATGCAGGAATTCGTCGTCCACGGTGTCGCCGAACGAGTGGCGCACGAACGCACGCAGAAGCGCCACGCGCAGCGACGGTCCGCGCCCTTCCATTGTGTCCGCGTCCTTGCCGAAGCTCACGCTGCAGACCACCTCGCCGCGTCCGTGATCGCTCATTTCGAGCCGGCACGCGCGCTCGAGAACGACCGAAGCGGCTTCCCACGAAGTCGATGGCAGAAAGCGACCATCCCAAGGCCGGCCGCGATCGTTGCCGCGAATGGAGAGCGTCTGTCCGCTGTCGGTGAAGTGGATTTCGCGAATGAAGTCGTGCAGCCCGCGCGCTACCCAGTAGTCGAGTGCCTGGCCGTCGAGATCGGATGTTTGCATGTGGCGCTTCTCCTGTAGTCGTACAGGCATGCACGCGATGTGCCCGCGCCGTGGATCAATAGTCGGCGCGTTCGCGGTCGATGCGCATGCCGCCTTCCTGATTGCGATGATGCGGCTCGTCACTAGGCCGCTCGCGCGCGATACGCATGACGTCCGGATTGGTCCGCACACGCCGCATTACGTTGGCGAGATGCACGCGGTCGCTGACCTGGATGACGAAGCGCAGCATCTTGGCTTCCTGCGAGACGTCTTCATCCATGGCGATATGGACGATGTTGGCATCCGCCGACGTAATGTCCGCCGCGACGCGCGCAAAAACGCCCTTCGTGTTTCTGACGAGCACCTTCACCGCGACATCGAACAAACGTCCCGGCTGCGGCGCCCACGCGACGTCGATCCAGCGGCCCGGATCGCGCCGATGAATTCGCTGCGCCACGCGACATTCGGTCGTATGAATGGCCATGCCGAGCCCGATGCCGATATAGCCCATGATGTCGTCGCCGGGAATCGGCCGGCAGCACGCGGAAAGCTGCACCGACATGCCTTCCGTGCCCGTGATGACAACTGGCGGCGCCGTATTCGTATTGACGTGATCGCGCGGCGAGTGATCGTCGTCGTCGCGGCCGTTCATCAGCACTTCGATGCGCTTGGCCATGACCGCCGCCACGCGCCTTCCAAGACCGATATCCGCGAAAATTTCCTGACGCGTCTTGTTGCCCGTCCATTGCACGAGCTTTTCCCAGACTTCCGGCGTGACATCCGAAAGCGCCAGACCGTAGCCCTTGAGGCTTTGATCGACGAGACGTTCGCCCAACTGCACGGACTCGTTCAAGCGCATTGTCTTCAAATAGTGACGAATGGCCGAGCGCGCCTTACCCGTGCGCACGAAGCCGAGCCACGCCGGATTCGGCTTGGAGTACGGCGCGGTAATGACTTCGACGATATCGCCGCTCTTCAACTCCGTGCGCAGCGGCAGCAATTCGTTGTTGATCTTCACCGCGACGCACTGATTGCCGAGGTCGCTGTGGATCGAATACGCGAAGTCGAGTGCGGTCGCGCCGCGCGGCAGCGGCATGATCTTCGACTTCGGCGTGAAAACGTAGACGGCGTCCGGGAACAGGTCGATCTTGACGTGTTCGAGGAACTCGCTCGAATCGCCTGCTTCGCTCTGAATGTCGAGCAGCGACTTGAGCCACTGATGCGCGCGCTTTTGCACGTCGTTGAGGTCGGCGCCGCCGTTCTTGTAGAGCCAGTGCGCCGCAACGCCCGCCTCGGCGATCTCGTGCATCTTGCGCGTGCGAATCTGGAACTCGATGGGCGCGCCGAACGGACCGACCAGCGTGGTATGCAACGACTGATAGCCATTGACCTTCGGAATGGCGATGTAGTCCTTGAACTTGCCCGGCACCGGCTTATAGAGCGCATGCAGCGCGCCGATGCACGTATAGCATTCGAGCGCGCTTTCCACGACCACGCGAAAACCGTAGACGTCGAGCACTTGCGAGAACGACAACTGCTTGTCGCGCATCTTCTTGTAGATGCTGAAGATCGTCTTTTCGCGGCCGGTGACTTCGGCGCTGATCTTGGCGTCCGCGATGGTGCGCTGAACGGCTTCGAGAATCTTGCCGACCACTTCGCGCCGGTTGCCGCGCGCCGCCTTCACCGCTTTTTCGAGCGTGGCGTAACGGGTCGGATTGAAGTTCGCGAAGCTCAAATCCTGCAGCTCGCGATACGTATTGTTCAGACCCAGCCGATGCGCAATGGGCGCGTAGATGTCGAGCGTCTCGCGCGCGACGCGACGGCGCTTTTCCGACGGCACCGCGCCGAGCGTGCGCATGTTGTGCAGCCGGTCCGACAACTTGACGAGGATGACGCGGACATCGCGCGCCATGGCCAGCAGCATCTTGCGGAAGTTTTCCGCCTGCGCTTCCTCGCGATTGCGAAATTCCATCTTGTCGAGCTTCGACAAGCCGTCGACCAGTTCGGCGACCTTCGCGCCGAAGCGCTCCGCGATCTCCGTCTTGGTGACGCCCTGATCCTCGATCACGTCATGCAGTAGCGCCGCCATGATCGATTGCGCGTCAAGCTTCCAGCCCGCGCAAATTTCCGCAACGGCAACCGGGTGCGTGATGTAGGGCTCGCCGCTTTGACGATACTGCCCGAGATGCGCTTCGTCGCTGAAATGGAAAGCCGACTTGACTTCCTTGATCTCTTCCGGCGAAAGATAGCCTGCAAGCGTGTTCGTCAGTTTCGCGATGGAAACGACGTCGTGCTTGCGCGGCTGTTCCGGCGTGGCGGTGGGCCCGAACAGATGGCGAAACGACTGTTCGAGGACCGCATCGATATATCTGCGCGCCGCTTGGGGCTTGTCCGCGTCGAGCACCGAATCCTGATCGATTTCGATGTCGGGTTCCACGGAGGCGGAGACGGGCAACGGTGCTTGACTCATATTCGCCTCCGTGGGTAAGTGACGCGCAATGTCGTCCGGTTAGGAGAGTTGAAACGCCATGCAAAAAACAGCGCCCGTGATGAGGATCACACGGGCTGTTACGAAGGCAATTAAACCGGCACCTTCTTCAACATTTCGACGCCGACCTGGCCGGCCGCGATTTCGCGCAGCGCAACGACCGTAGGCTTGTCGCGGCTTTCGATCTTCGGCGTATGGCCTTGTGCGAGCTGACGCGCGCGATAGGTCGCTGCAAGCGCGAGCTCGAAGCGGTTAGGAATTTGTTTCAGGCAGTCTTCGACGGTGATGCGGGCCATGTTTGTTTCCTTCTCGATATGTACTTTATTCTACCTTATGTGACCGGCATGACCCGGCCACTACTTCGCGTCATTGCGCCTGCGCGGAGTGAATGCCGAGCTCCACGAATAACTCCGTATGACGCGCGTATTGCGAGGTGAAGCGCAGCCGCGTCGCCTTGACGAGACACTGCAACTCGGCGAGCGCGCGATCGAAGTTCTCGTTGATCACGACGTACTCCGCTTCCGATGCATGCGCCATCTCGCTGCCGGCCGCAAGCAGACGCCGCACGATCACTTTCTCCGAGTCCTGGCCGCGTTTTTTCAGACGGTCTTCGAGCGCGTCCAGCGAAGGCGGCAGAATAAAAATCTCGACCGCATTGCGGAACTGCTTCTTCACCTGCTGCGCACCCTGCCAGTCGATTTCGAGCAGCACGTCGTTGCCGTTACGCATCTGATCCTCGATCCACACCTTCGAGGTCGCGTAATAGTTGCCGTGCACTTCGGCGCTTTCGAGGAATTCGCCTGCCTTGTGGCGTTCCATGAATTCATCGACGGAAACGAAGTGATACTGCACGCCGTTGCTTTCCTTCGGGCGCGGGTCGCGCGTCGTATAGGAAACGGACAGGCGGATAGCTTCGTCCTGTGCAAGCAGCGCGTTCACGAGCGTGGACTTGCCCGCACCCGAAGGCGCGACGACCATGAACAGGTTGCCCGGATAAATGCCCGTGTAGTTGCTGTGCGAGCGGTGCGTGTTGTTCGGCATGATGTTGCGTTACTCCAGATTCTGTACTTGCTCGCGCATTTGTTCGATGAGCAGTTTCAGCGTCATCGATGCATCCGCGAGTTCCTTCGCCGCGGCCTTCGAGCCGAGCGTGTTTGCTTCGCGATTGAGCTCCTGCATCATGAAGTCGAGGCGCTTGCCGACCTTGCCGCCCTTTTGCAACACGTGGCGCGTTTCGGTCAGATGCGCGGTAAGGCGCTGCAATTCCTCGGCGATATCGATACGAATACCGTACATCGTCACTTCCTGGCGAATGCGCTCGGCAATTTCCTCGCGCGGCACGCTCGCCGATGTGGCGCCGTCGTTCGTCGCAATGCCGAGCGCGTCTTGCAAGCGTTCGACGATCTTCTGCTGATGCTTCGCGATCAATTCCGGCACGAGCGGCGTGATGCGCGCGACGATGGCTTCCATCTCCGTCACGTTGTTGATGAGCACCGCGCCCAGCGCCGCGCCTTCACGCGCGCGCACGTCGATGAGATCGGCGATTGCCTGCTTGCCGCACGCGAGCACGGCTTCGCGCAACGTGTCTTGCGACACCGAGCTCTCCTTCAGCACGCCAGGCCAGCGCAGAATCTCGCCAGTGCGCATGCGTTCGGAGTCGCGAAACACGTCGAGCACGGCGCGTTCGAGCGCGGCGAGTTGCGTGAGCGCTTCGCGATTGAGCGCGCCCGCGTTGGCCGTCTGCTCCACGCGATTCAGATTGATACGGATATCCACCTTCCCGCGCGAAAGCTTGCTCATCAGCATTTCGCGCAATTGCGGCTCGCTTGCGCGCACGTCTTCGGGCATGCGGAAGTTCAGATCGAGGAAGCGCGAATTCACCGTGCGCAATTCCACCGATACACCGACGCCCGAACCGCCCGCGCCATTGGGTCCCGCGCCATCCGCGACGACTTCGCGGGTCGCGCTGGCATAGCCTGTCATGCTGTAGATCATGGTACGTCTCGCGATGTGAGCCTTCGTTGCGAAGGCCGTTTCGATACGAGCGCCCGGCGCGCTTGAGGGTGCGCTTCGGTGGCACGCGTATGGCCGCCGGGCGAGGAACCGGCATTATCCCATTTTTACTGCCGCGCCCGCCGATATGACGCCTCGCGGCGCTTGCCGCGCGCGACAACGCCGGCTTTGGATTAACGATAAAATCGCGCACACGCCGCGCTTTCGCGTTATTCCCGCGTCTTTATCGAGCGCCGGCACTTTCATTACGCGTTCAACTCCACTCTGGCCCATCCATGACCGACTCTCCCCTGCTGAAACCTTCCGTTCCGCGTCCGGGCGGCCGCCGCGCGAATCAATTGCGCGACGTGCGCATCACGCGGCACTACACGAAGCATGCGGAAGGCTCGGTGCTCGTCGAGTTCGGCGATACCAAGGTCATTTGCACGGCGAGTATCGCCGAGCGCGTGCCGGAATTCCTGCGCGGGCGCGACCAAGGCTGGCTCACCGCCGAATACGGCATGCTGCCGCGCGCCACGCATACGCGCAACGACCGCGAAGCCGCGCGCGGCAAGCAGACCGGCCGCACGCAGGAGATCCAGCGGTTGATCGGCCGCGCGCTGCGCTCCGTATTCGATCTGAACGCGCTCGGTCCGCGCACGCTGAATATCGACTGCGATGTCATCCAGGCCGACGGCGGCACGCGCACGGCGAGCATCACGGGCGCGTTCGTCGCCGCGCATGATGCCGTTACGAAGCTCGTCGCGAATGGCCGTATTGCGCAATCGCCGATCAAGGATTTCGTCGCGGCCATTTCCGTTGGCATCTATCAGGGCGCGCCCGTGCTCGACCTCGACTACGAGGAAGACTCGCAGTGCGACACCGACATGAACGTCGTGATGACGGGCGCGGGCGGTTTCGTCGAAGTTCAGGGCACGGCGGAAGGCGCACCATTTTCGCGCGAAGAAATGAACGCGCTGCTCGATCTCGCGGACAGCGGCATAAAAGGCCTGATCGCGAAGCAGAAAGCTGCATTGGGGATAGAAGGTGTCTGATACGGCAACACTCGGACGCGTGGTGCTCGCGTCGAACAATGCGGGCAAGCTGCGCGAATTCGCATCGCTGCTGGATGCGGCGGGCATCGAATTGATCGCGCAGGGCGAACTCGGCGTGCCGGAAGCCGAAGAACCGCACGCCACTTTCGTCGAAAACGCGCTGGCCAAGGCGCGCCACGCCGCGACGCTCACCGGCCTGCCCGCTTTGGCCGATGACTCCGGCCTTTGCGTACGCGCGCTGAACGGCGCGCCCGGCGTGTATTCGGCGCGTTTCGCCTCGATGCACGGCGGCGTGAAAAGCGATGCGGCCAACAACGCGCACCTCGTCTCCGAACTCGCCGACAAAGCCGACCGCCGCGCCTATTACTTCTGCGTGCTCGTGCTCGTGCGTCACGCGAACGATCCAGAACCGCTCATCGCCGAAGGCCGCTGGCACGGAGAAGTCATCGACACGCCGCGCGGCGCACATGGCTTCGGCTACGATCCGCACTTCTTTTTGCCGACGCTCAACGCGACGGCTGCCGAACTCGATCCGGCACGCAAGAACGCGCTTTCGCATCGGGCGCTGGCGCTGCGTGAATTGCTGCAACATCTCAAGGAACTCGCGTGAGTTCCGGTCCGAAGACAATCAATGTCGTGCAGGCATTCACATCGCCGGGCAGCATCCGGCTCAAGTCGTTGCCGCCGCTCGCGCTTTACGTGCATTTCCCGTGGTGCATGCGCAAGTGTCCGTATTGCGATTTCAACTCGCATGAGTGGAACGGCGATGCGTTCCCCGAGGACCGTTACCTCGACGCCTTGCGTGCCGATCTCGAAAGCGCGCTGCCGCTCGTGTGGGGACGGCAGGTACACACCATTTTCATCGGCGGCGGCACGCCGAGCCTTCTGTCCGCGAAAGGACTCGACCGGCTGCTTTCGGACGCGCGCGCCTTGTTGCCCATCGACGCCGACGCCGAGATCACGCTCGAAGCCAATCCCGGCACCTTCGAAGCCGCGAAGTTCGCGCAGTTTCGTGCGAGCGGTGTGAACCGCTTGTCGATCGGCACTCAAAGTTTCGACGAAACGCATCTGAAGGCGCTCGGCCGCATTCACGATGCAACGCAGGCGCGCAAAGCCGTGGAAATCGCGTCGAAGCATTTCGACAATTTCAATCTCGACCTGATGTTCGCGTTGCCGAAGCAGACGCTCGACGAATGCCGCCGCGATATCAACACCGCGATCGGCTTTGCGCCGCCGCATTTGTCGCTGTATCACCTGACCATGGAGCCGAACACGCTCTTCGCGAAATACCCGCCTGCGCTGCCCGACGACGATGCCGCCGCCGACATGCAGGACTGGATTCACGAACGCACGCGCGATGCCGGCTACGAGCATTACGAAGTATCGGCGTATGCGAAGCCGCATCGGCAAAGCAAACATAACCTGAATTACTGGCGTTTCGGCGATTACCTTGGAATCGGCGCGGGCGCGCATACCAAGCTCTCGTTTCCGCAAAAAATCTTGCGGCAGGCGCGCTTCAAGCATCCGGCGACGTTCATGGACCAGGCGCTTTCGCCCGGCCAGAGCGCGATTCAGGAAGAGCGCGAAGTAGGACCGCGCGATCTGCCGTTCGAATTCATGCTCAACACGCTGCGTCTGGTCGAAGGCTTTCCGGTGCATTCGTTCATCGAGCGCACGGGCTTGTCGATGTCGGCTATCGAACCCGCGCTCGTCGAAGCGGAGAAGCGCGGACTCATCACGCGCGACTTCGAACGCATTGCGCCGACCGAGCTCGGACAGCGCTTTCTCAACGACCTACAGGAGCTGTTCTTGAAGGATTCGCAAAATTGAGCGCGCCCACGTTGGGATCGGACTCGGTGATGCGGCATCGTCCGTTTGCGCTTTTCTGGAGCGCGCGGGTGATGTCGTCGGTGGCATTTCAGATGATGTCGGTGGCGATCGGATGGCAGGTTTATTCGATCACGCATAGCGCGTTCGCGCTCGGGCTCGTCGGACTCGCGCAGTTCCTGCCGATGTTCGTGCTCACGCTTGTCGTCGGCCATGTGGCGGATCGTTACGACAGGCGCACGATCGCTTGGGTTTGTCAGGGCATCGAGGGCGTCGCGGCGCTCTGTCTGTGCGCGGGCGCGTGGCATGGCTGGCAAAGCGTTGCGCCCATTTACGCGATTGCGGCGATCACGGGCGCGGCGCGCGCGTTCGAATCGCCATCGATGGCGGCGTTGCTGCCCAATCTCGTCCAGCGTTCGCAATTGCAGCACGCGACGGCGTGGTCCACCTCGGCAAATCAGACGGCGCAGATTCTCGGCCCGGCGATGGGCGGCCTCCTCTACGGCCTCGGCGCGTTGACGGTGTATGGCGCGGTAGCCGTCGCGTTTCTCGGCGCGGCGTTTGCCGTGGCGGCGATCAGGATCGATGAAGCTGTCCGCATGCGCGCGCCGCTGTCGTTCGAGGCGCTGTTTTCGGGCATCGCCTTCATCCGCAAGAAGCCGGTGATCCTTGGCGCGTTGTCGCTCGATTTGTTCGCGGTGCTGCTCGGCGGCGCGACCGCGCTCTTGCCGGTGTTCGCGCGCGACATCCTGCATACCGGACCTTGGGGCTTGGGTGTCTTGCGCGCGGCGCCGGCCGTGGGTGCGCTTACCGGCTCGATCTGGCTTGCGCATTTTCCGTTGCGGCAGCGTGCGGGCACGGCGCTTTTCGGTGGTGTGATTGCGTTCGGCATTGCGACGATCGTGTTCGGCTTGTCGCGCAACATTTATTTGTCGCTGGTGGCGCTCGCGGCGCTGGGCGCATCGGATGTGATCAGCGTGGTCGTGCGCATGTCGCTCGTGCAGTTGCAGACGCCCGATGAGATGCGCGGACGCGTCGGCGCGATCAATTCATTGTTCATCGGGACGTCGAATCAGCTCGGCGAATTCGAATCGGGGATGACGGCGGGTTTGTTCGGCGCGGTGCCGGCGGTGTTGATCGGCGGACTCGGAACGATTGCCGTGGCGCTTCTATGGATGCAACTATTTCCCGCCTTGAAAGCGACGCGCTCGCTCGAAGGCTGATGGTTCCGAAGCGCGTTTGAGTGCGCTACAATACGCGCCTTGCTGGAGGTGTGGCCGAGCGGTTTAAGGCACCGGTCTTGAAAACCGGCGAAGGAGTGATCCTTCCGTGAGTTCGAATCTCACCGCCTCCGCCAGCGCGATCTCTAAAAGCCCCGTAATTTCTGAATTACGGGGCTTTTTGTTTTCCGGCGCGCAATTGATTCATCAGCAAGCAAGAACAGCGAGATCCTCTTTTTCGGGCTTGACGAACTCAGTGCACCGACGCTGGGAAATCAAGAAATTCGAGCATCCAGAACTGCTTACAGTCGGCATGCTCTAGCGTGCTATCGATCTTGGTTCATGGAGAAGCGCGCGTTTGATCGAGCCGCATGATCCAACACTGAAAGATCGACCAATAAGGCTTCGCGAAGGCGAATTCCCTGTGAAACCGCTCGAAACATGGCCAACTCGCTGCACTGGGTAACAAAAGCTTAAAACGAGACAACCGTCCAATACGGCTGCATGCCCAAGAGCAACAATCAATCGGATTCCTCCGATATATGAGGCATCGCCCGATCCCTATCCTTGACCTTGCTTCCTCGTCGCGTTAAACGCCTTTTCGCGATAAGGAAGCCGTTCGAAGTGTTTGACCTCGCCTCGCGCGAGGTCTTTTTTTGCCTACCGCGCACGTGCACTTGCAAACGGCAACGAGCGCCCAAACCCTATCTGCCACAATCCGCATGAACAAGGCGGCTTAATTACCATCTAACCGCCTCATCGATCGATAAAGCGGAGACAAGCCTGATGAAGCCAAGCCGTATCGCGCAAGTAACTTTGGGTTGCATCGCCATGACAGGCATAACAGCGCATGCACAGCCGCGATCCAACACTCAATGGCGTCAGGCAGAAACCTCGTTTTTCGATCTGATTCAAAACGGCTACGGAATCGTAGCCGTGACGAGCATCGCCGAACGCGCGTCCGGTTTGCCTGCGGATACTTACGTGCTGCAGAAAAACAATAGCGTTTTTCGTTGCGTCGAAACGCGCGCCGCCGAGCCAGAAACAACGAGAACCGCCGCGCCATTGCGCTGTGCGGAACTCGTCAAACCCTTCGTGGATTGATCAACCTACCGGCGCCTCGCCCTCACCCGTTTCCTTTCCTGGGCGATCGTTTGGCGACTGCTTGCGGCCTTCGTCATCGCGTTCGGGCAGCTTGCTCTTCTCGTTGTCGCTGTGTTCGGCGGGTTGTGCTTCGGCCGGCTTCGCTTCGCTAGTCATGGCTCCTCCTTTTTGCCTTGGGTGTAAGCATCGTCAGCAAGTCCTGCGCCTGTAAGAAGCGCATCCAAAAGCGCACGCAGAATCGCAAACACTGCGGCGCCGACACGGGCTACCATCGATCCATCGTCATCAGATGCTACTCGCGATGCCTAAAGCACCGATTCCGCCGTCAGCCACGCTCGTCGCCATCGTGCTTGCCGCGACATTGGCCGCGTGCACGATCACGCCGCCACCGAGCGTCATCGAAGCACGCTCCGCCGCAACCGCACCGTCTCGCGCATCGCTTGGCGACTACAAGGAGCGCGTCGCGCAACGTATCCTCGAACGCAATCCGTCGTACGTGCTGAAGGGCACGCCGCAAGCCATGCTGCGCTCGTTCGTGCTGGTGTCCTTTACCGTGGATCGCAACGGGCGCGTCGTCAATTCGTCGGTGTATCGCACCAACGGCGACGACGAAGCCGAAGCCACCGCGCTCGCCTCGCTGCGGCGCTCGTCGCCATTGCCCGTGCCGCCTGCGCGCCTCCTGAACGGCAACGGCCAACTCGAACTCTTCGAAGGCTGGATGTTCAACGACGACGGCCACTTCCAGTTGCAAACGTCGCATTCGCCACAAGCGACGACCATCGATTGATTGGCGCTCGCGCGGCACGCTCGTTATAATTTTTGACATCCCGGCCGGACCCGCTTCCGGCATGGCTTTCATACCGCGCCTACCCCTCGCGTCCGTTGAAAGTCTTTGTCCGGTTCGCGCTCTACTCCTGCGAGCCGCTCGACCGTTTTACCGCCCACCCCAACAAGCGTCTTGCGTGCGCTCTTACGCCTTGCTCGCCCATCGAGCAGGAATGCGCCACCATAAGCACCACAAAAGCGACACGACAACGGAGACACCATGTCATCACCCACGCTTTCCGCCGCCAAGCCAGGCGACGGCGCCCAAAGCACCTCGCGCGTGATCTTCGCGAGCTTCATCGGCACCGCGATCGAGTTCTACGATTTCTACGTCTATGCGACAGCCGCCGCGCTCGTCATCGGGCCGGTGTTCTTTCCACACGGATCGCCGGCCGCGCAAGCGCTTTCGGCTTTCGTCACGTTCGGCATTGCGTTCGTCGCGCGGCCTATCGGCTCGTTCATCTTCGGGCACTTCGGCGATCGCGTCGGACGCAAATCGACGCTCGTCGCGTCGCTGCTCGTCATGGGCATTTCAACGACGCTCATCGGCTTTGTGCCCGGCTACGATTCCATCGGCAGTCTCGCGCCCGTGCTCCTGTGCATCCTGCGCTTTGGGCAAGGCATCGGGCTCGGCGGCGAATGGGGCGGCGCGGCGCTACTTGCAACGGAATACGCGCCCAAGGGCAAGCGAGGCCTCTTCGGCATGTTCCCGCAGCTCGGGCCGTCGATCGGCTTTCTTGCTTCCAACGGCCTGTTCTTCGGCCTCGCGCTCTCACTCTCCGACGAACAATTCCGCAGTTGGGGCTGGCGCGTGCCGTTCATCGTGAGCGCGGTGCTCGTCGGGCTCGGGCTTTACGTGCGCCTGAAAATCGCGGAGACGCCCGCATTCCGCACGGCCGTCGAGCGTCACGAGCGCGTGCGCGTTCCCATCGCCACGCTGCTCGGCCGTTATCTCGCGCCGACCTTGCTCGGCGCCTTCGCGATGGTCGTCTGCTACACGCTCTTCTACATCTCGACGGTCTTCTCGCTGTCGTACGGCGTCTCCACGCTGCATTTCTCGCGCGAGAAATTTCTCGGTCTCTTGTGTTTTGCCGTGCTGTTCATGGCAATTGCGACGCCGATCTCAGCCATCGCCAGCGACCGCTTCGGCAGACGGCCCGTGTTGATCGTCGGCTGTCTCGCGGCGATCCTCTCCGGCTTCGCAATGCTGCCTCTGCTCGGCAGCGGCAACACGGTCTACGTCGCGCTCTTTCTGACCATTGAATTGTTCTTGATGGGCGTGACTTTCGCGCCGATGGGCGCGCTCCTGCCCGAGCTGTTCCCGACGAGCGTGCGCTACACCGGCGCGGGCGTCGCGTACAACTTGGGTGGCATTCTGGGCGCATCGGTCGCGCCTTATATCGCGCAATTGCTCGCAAATCGCGGCGGACTGTCGTGGGTCGGCGGGTACGTATCGGCGGCGGCGGCGGTGAGCCTCATCGCCGTGCTGTGCATGCGCGAGACGCGCGACATCGCACTTGAATAGCGTTCGAATGACTTCGATGACGATACCGGCGCGTTCAACGATCGCGCGGGTTCACGGCATGTGCGGGCACCGGCTGGCCCTTGATGAGCGGCACGCGCTTGCGTTCCCGTTCGACGCGCGTGCGCTTGCGCTCGGCCCAGAAGTGCGCGAGCCATAGGAGCGTGCCGACAGCGAGCGCATCGGCGGCGAGACCGCCAATCCACTGATAGTGCGTCATGCCGATGGCGCGCAACGCCGAATCCAGCACGAGCGACACACACGTGCCCGCGATGAAGCACACGAGCCCTTGCTGCCCGATGGTCACCACGCCCGGCAATTTAGCTGCGAGCGCCTTGATCCATCCCGCGTAGACCGCGCGTGCGATCACCCACGCAACGGCCGCGAAACTCACGATACGCAACGTCGCCAGGTTCTGCTTGAGGTAACCCGGCGGCGCTTGCGTTTCCAGGAAGAGCTTGAAGAATGCGAAGGTCAGTGCGATCGCGATCGCTCCGCACGTCAGCCAACGCGCAGTACGGCTTGCGTGGAAGTCGTTGCTGACAGGCTGCACGCGCGCAAGGATGCCCATCACGAACATGAGCTGCCACGCGAACGGATTGAACGACCACGCTTCGGCGTAGGTCGAGGGCAGCGCGCGCGCCAAGGGAAGAGCGGCGAGCCACACGAGCAGACTGCCGAACATGGCGATAACGGGCTTCCTCTCGGCGAGCGGAACCACGAAAGGCACCGCGAGCGCGAAGATGGAGTACATCGGCAAGACTGACGAAAGATACGGCTGCTGGCGCAAGGTCGTGATGTCGAACAAGAGCCCGACCGGACGCGCGAGGAACGTCGGCCATTCGGTGTACCGCAGCATCGGCGAATCGATTTTGAGTAGCATCAGCAATGCGCCGCCGATCAACATGAGAACCGCGGTCAGCAGATAGGCGCGATAGATCTCCCAGCTGCGCTTGAAAAAGCGTCGGCGGGCGGCTTGTGCACTACGGCGAGTCGCAAGCGCCGTGTATGCCGCCGCCGACGCATAACCGCCGAGGAAGACGAATACTTCCGCGGAATCGCAGAACGCGTATTGATGCAGCGTAAAGTGCGACAGCACGCTTCCCGAAATATGGTCGACCGCGATAATGAGCAGCACGACGCCTCGAAAGAAATCGACTTCGAGAGAACGTTGGGTCGGGGAACTCATTGGACAAATGCTCCACGCACTGCGGTCGGGCGCGCGGCCAACATGGCGTTCGCGCGCATACGGGGTTTGTACCTAGCCTTAAAAGAAAATTCCCTGAATCAACGCGTATTTAAATTAACACTTGAAGACAGTCGGGAAGCTGGCGGCAAAATGACTATTTTGTTGGGTGTTGCAGTAACTATGCCAATACCTAATACTCGATAAAACGCCGGTCGCGGGAAGGAATGCCGTTTCAATCGACAGGAGGCTGAAATGCCTTTTCATCTGCAGAGTTCGCATCTCGTCGTGGTCATCGCACTGGCCTTGGTGACGGCCTTGCTCCTTGCGATGAAGTTCCGGCCGCTCACATGGCGCGGCGTCGTTTGCGAGGCGCTCATTGCGAATATCGGAGCCATCGGCGCGGTGATCGCTTTCGAGATGCTTACCGGCTGAAAACGTGTCCAGCTTTCGACTGACCAAGATTTTTCAAGCCGATTGAACTTTCGTCACGGGCAAAAGTCTTTTCAGGAGTGCCGTGCATGCGCGGCAACCTTCTCCTCTCCGCTCTCGTTGTCGGGAGCGTTTCTTGGGCGCCTGGCGAAAGCCTCGCGCCTGTTCTTTTTTCTGGCTCCGGGGTCTGCTTCGTCAGGCGTAACCTGCCGCATGCTTGGGACGCTCGCTATACTCTGCCCTTTGGCCGAAGCGACCGCATGATCCGAGCGCTACGTTCTCTTTCTCTTCGCACCGCGCGACGCACACGCGGCCTGTGGCGTCGCTACGGTATCTTCTGGCTTGGCGCAATCGCCGTCGGACTGATCGCCGTCTACTATGCGCGGCTGATCGACTGGGGCTACGGACTTTTTCTCGATGCGCGCGCCGCGCACGCCTGGCTGCCGCTCGTCATCACACCGGCTGCCGCCGCGCTATGCGTTTTCGTCACGCGCAGGTTCTTTCGCGGCTCGGAAGGCAGCGGCATCCCGCAGGTCATCGCCGTACTCAACAGTCCGACTTCGGAAGCCGGCGGACGGCTGCTTACGCTCAGGATTCTCGCGAGCAAGATTGCCGTATCGTTCATCGCGATTCTGGGCGGCTTCACCATCGGCCGTGAAGGTCCGACCGTGCAAGTCGGCGCGGCGCTCATGTTCAACATGCGGCGCTTCTACCCGCGCTCGAACTCGCTGATCGAACGGCAACTCGTGCTGGCGGGCGCGGCGGCCGGTCGTCGGCGGCGTTCAACACGCCGCTCGCGGGCATCGTCTTCGCCATCGAGGAGCTCACGCGCAGCTTCGAAGTGCGCACGAGCGGCGTGCTGATCACGGGCATCATCATCGCGGGGATCGTGGCGCTCGGGCTCAACGGCAACTACACGTATTTCGGCACCATCGACGTCGGCACGCACTTTTCGAACATGCTGGCCGTCGCGGTGATCGTGACCGCCGTCGTCACGGGCATGGCGGGCGGCGTCTTCTGCTGGCTCCTTCTGAACACGTCGAGGTGGATTCCCGCGCCATTGCGGCATTTGCATGCGTCGCGGCCGGTCGTGTTCGCCGCGCTGTGCGGACTGGTCATCGCGATCGTCGGGCTCGTGTCGGGCGGCACGACCTTCGGCAGCGGCTACGCGGAAGCGCGCGGTCTGCTCGAAGGCCGCGAACATCTTTCGGTGTTCTACCCGCTATTGAAAATGATCTCGATGATCGGCTCGTATCTGCCGGGCATTCCGGGCGGCATCTTCGCGCCGTCGCTGTCGATTGGCGCGGGCTTCGGCAACGTGTTGCATTTGCTGTTCGGACAGATGTCGCTGCCCATGATGATCGCGCTCGCGATGGTCGGCTATCTTGCGGCCGTGACGCAATCGCCGATTACGGCGTTCGTCATCGTGATGGAGATGATCAACGGCCACGCGCTCGTCATCTCGCTGATGGCGACCGCGCTGGTGTCGAGCCGCGTGTCGCGCTTGTTCGCGCCGCCTTTATACGAGGCGCTGTCCGAGCGCTATATGGCGCCGTTGCCACAACCGGCGGCCTCGCCCGAGGTGCCGGAAAGAGACGAGGCCGTCGTCGAGAAAGACGCGGCCCCGCAAAAGTAATCAGCCTTACGCGCCGATCAGTCCCAATGCCCTGCCACATAGCGATGCTGGCCGTGATCTTCCACCCAAACGGCCGGCACCCAGTGGTGGCCGACGTGCTCGGCTTCCCAATGGCCGTCCGCCCAGACGTAGTGGCCGTGTTCCCAGTTCCAGTGACCCTGATCCCACACGTAACCCGCGCGTGCGGGCGGCACCGGCTCATGGCGCGGCGCGGGCGGCGCGCTAGGCGCCACGATCACGATTTCGGCCGATGCCGCGGTCACGGTGAGCGCGCCAGCGACAATAAGCGCGGATGAAGCGAGCAAATGGCGAACGGAAGTTTTCATGCTTGGACCTCGTATTCCAGGACATTGAACGCGCCGGGTGGCGCGGATTTTCATGTCGGCAACGCAACCTTGCTGCCGATGTCCGTTCAATGCGCGACGTGGTCAAAAGGAAGACAAACGTCTGATTACGAGATGACCGAAGTGCAACCGAATATTGATGAAAGCCGACGCGCACTTGAAGCCGCGCGCAAACGATAACGTCGCCATGAAAAAAGCCAGGATCGCCCGATCCTGGCTTCATACGTTCATCTCGATACACAAGCCCGGCGTTATGCCGGCGGTATCTCGATCTTCACTTCCAGCACTTCGAGATCGTCCTGACGTTCGAGGCTCACTCGAATATCGTCGTCAGTAATCTTCACGTACTTCGAAATCACCGCAACGAGTTCCCGTTGCAACGCCGGCAGGTAATCGGCGGCGGCTTTGCCACCCGCGCGCTCGTGCGCAATGATCAACTGCAAGCGTTCCTTCGCGACCGCAGCGGACTTTTTCTTCTCGCCCAGCAAAAACGAAAGAATCGACATTGCGTCCCCTTACTTGGTGCCGAAGATACGTTGCAGCAGCCCTGGCTTTTGATAATCCGTGAAGCGCAGCGCCTTTTCCTCGCCGAGAAAACGCGACACCACGTCCTTGTACGATTCCGCAACGTCGGTGCCGTCCAAATGCACCGCAGGCAAGCCCTGGTTCGATGCATGCAGCACCGCTTCCGACTCCGGAATCACGCCGATCAGCTCGATCCGCAAGATCTCCTGGATGTCGTTCAACGACAGCATCTCACCTTCGGAGACGCGCTTCGGGTTGTAGCGCGTGATCAGCAAATGCTCCTTGACCGGGTCCTTGCCTTCGATCGCGCGCTTGGTCTTCGAAGCGAGAATGCCGAGGATACGGTCCGAGTCGCGCACGGACGACACTTCCGGGTTCGTCACGATAAGCGCTTCGTCCGCGAAGTGCATGGCCATGAGCGCTCCCGACTCGATACCCGCCGGCGAGTCGCAAATGATGTACTCGAAGTCCATCTTGCTCAGTTCGTCGATCACCTTCTCCACGCCTTCGAGCGTGAGCGCGTCCTTGTCACGCGTTTGAGACGCCGGAAGGATGTAAAGGTTCTCGAGCTTCTTGTCCTTGATGAGCGCCTGATGCAGGTTCGCCTCGCCCTGGATCACATTGATGAGGTCGTACACCACGCGGCGTTCGCAACCCATGATGAGGTCGAGGTTGCGCAGACCGACGTCGAAGTCGATCACGGCCGTCTTGTGGCCGCGCAATGCGAGCGCCGATGCGAAGCTCGCGCTGGTGGTCGTCTTGCCGACGCCGCCCTTCCCCGAAGTCACCACAATGATTTTTGCCATACAAGTACCTTGTGTTCGTCAAATAGGTCCGTCGCGTTGCTTAATCGAGCGCGCGCCAAGGGGCATCGGGCGCGCGGCGTCAGGTCAGCCGCAGCGGTTCGATCATCAGTTTTTCTTCGTCCAGCCAGATCTGCACCGGCTTGCTCTGCACATCGGGCGAGAGCGGGTTCTCGGTCGTCCGGTAGATTCCCGCGATGGAGATGAGTTCCGGTTCGAGACAAGTGCAGAAGATCCGCGCGTCGTGATTGCCGTGCACGCCTGCGAGCGCGCGGCCTCGCAATGGCGCATAGATATGGATATTGCCTTCCGCGATCACCTCGGCGCCGTACGACACAAGCCCGAGCACGATGAGATCGCCCTTCGCGTAGACCTGCTGACCCGAGCGCAACGGCCGGTCGATGATGGTCGACGGCTGCGGCAGCGCGGGCGGCGGCGTGATGGCGACTGCTGCTTCGATCGCCGCGGCGGCCTCGACGTTAGGCTTGGCCTCATCGACCGAAGGCTTCGGCGCGCCACGCCGGTCGCGCGCTTCGAGGACCGGCAAGCCGCCCTCGCTTGCCCATTGAATTGCCCAGCGCTGCACCGGCAACGCGACGATGCCCGCGGGCCGCATGCGCACGCTCTTCAGTAGCGTCTCCAATTCCGCGAGCGAGACGCGCTCGCCTTCGCCGCCTTCGGCTTTCTCGGCGAGCCGGCGCACGTCGATGGCGACCACGTCGCCCGCGAAGAATTCGGGAGTCGCCTCGAAGCGCCGCGTGAGTTCAGTGCGCAGGGCATCGAGGTCTGGAGTCTTGACGACGAAGTAGAGCGTGTCGACGGAGCCGCTGCGCAGTTCGAAGAAGGGCGTTTTGTTGAGCGACATAGGAACGGCCAAAATTTTTGCGTATTTTACAGGCGTGTGGGCGCGCGGCCATACTTTTTACGGCCCGTTTCAGCTATCGGAAACGATGAGTACGCGCGAAGGAAGGGTGAAGCGAGACTTACGCGCCGGTCTCGCGCTGAACGTGGCGCACGTAGAGCAGTTCGTGCTCCTGTTCGTGCGACGACATCGTGCGGCGATCGCCCGTGGGGCCGAAGCCCAGACGTTCGTAGAAGCGCATTGCGGTGCGGTTTTCGTCGGCGATCCACGCATGCACTTCCGATGCGCCCTGCGCCGCGAGCCAGTGCGACGCGGCGTTCACGAGCAACTCGCCGCCACGCAGGTGGCGCACTGCCGGCGCGACCCAGAGCGCCGCCACGAAGGCCCGCGCCGATCCGGCTTCCTCGACATACGCATGTACGAGCCCGCAGGGATGCCCTTCCGTGTACAGCAGGAAGGTCGCGACGCGAGGCGAATGCGCGTGCTCGGCGGCGGTGTCGTCGAACGATTGCGGTTCGACGCGCAGCGCATCTTCCAGCGTCTCGCCGAACGCATAGGGCGCTTCGCGCAGCGACGACGTGCGCAGCTCGCGCAATACCGCGCCCTGTTGCGAGGCGATTCGGTTGACGGTCAGTGAGGGACTCATGCGGGGCTCATGCAGGCAAATTCTCTCTGGCTCTCTGGCTTCTCTGCCTCGAAGGCGCTCGGGCCTTTCCGGTATTCGGGCCATTCGCGTAGCTTCAACCGAACGGGCGTACCCGTCAATTCTTTCTTCTCGGATAGTGCTTTACAGCGCACATGCAGACGCGCTCTCGCCGCTCACGCACCATCACGGCGCGCGCAAACGGTACTCGCGCGCTTCTTTACGGCGCGGCGTAGGCGCCTACGCCATCCGGCCAGGGCGTAAGCAACTCGAAGCCGTCTTCCGTTACCGCGACCATGTGTTCCCACTGCGCCGACAGCGAGCGGTCCTTCGTGGTCACCGTCCAGCCGTCGCGCGACTGCTGCGTGGCGGGACGGCCCGCGTTGATCATGGGCTCGATGGTGAAGACAAGGCCGGCCTTGAGCCGCAGACCCGTGCCGCGCTGGCCGTAATGCAGCACTTGCGGATCTTCGTGATACACGCGGCCGATGCCGTGACCGCAGTACTCGCGCACCACCGAAAAGCCTTCCCGGTGCGCGACCGTCTGGATTGCGTGGCCGACGTCGCCGAGCGTCGCGCCCGGACGCACTTCGCGGATGCCCGCGACCATGGCTTCGTAGGTCGTTTCGGTGAGGCGCCGCGCTTCCTTGTTCGGCGTGCCGGCGTAGTACATGCGGCTCGTGTCGCCGAAGTAGCCGTCCTTGATGATGGCCACGTCGATATTGATGATGTCGCCGTCTTTCAGTTCTTTCGGGCCGGGAATGCCGTGACAGACGACATGATTCACCGACGTGCAGACCGTCTTCGGAAAGCCCATGTAGCCGACGTTCGCCGGCACGGCCTTCAGTTCATCGACGATGAAGCGGTTGCAGAGGGCGTCGAGTTCGTCCGTGGTGACGCCGGGGCGCACGTGTTCCCCGATCATGGCGAGGACTTCGGCGGCCATGCGGCCGGAGATGCGTAACTTCTCGATGTCAGCGGGTGTCTTGAGCGTAATGGCCATTGGCAGATGTGTTCGTCGCGCCTGCGTGCGTGGCGCGAGAAACGCCGCTTGGGGCGCGCCGTGCACGAGGACATTGGGGCCGATGATAGCACTCTCGTGCGGCCCTCTCTCTTTGGAAAGGCGCATGCGTGCTGCGTTTCGTGGCGACACCGGGCGTTTGCGATCGCGCCGTGCGGTCTTGTGATCGATGCGCGATTGTGGTCTAGTGACCCGCATTCGCACTTGAGAACCCGAGCCTGAAGATATGAACCTGCATCGCCTGAATGCTGCTCGTGCCGTTTATTCCGTCTATGCCGTTTGTACCGTTACCGCGGTCTTGTCCGTGCTGGCTGCCTGCAGTTCGACGAGTGGCCCGGAGCTGAGAGCGTCGAAGCCCGTGATTCATGTTTCATCGGCGCGGCGTGCGTCGGATATATCAGGCTGTCTCGAAGGCAGGTTGCCTTCGGTGCAGACGGTGCGCAATCAAGGAGCGACGGAGCTCGTCGTCGGACCGAACGCGTGGCTCGTGACCTTGACGCCATCCGCGTATGGAACAGAGGTGAAGGTGCAGCGATCCGTGGATGACTACAGCGGGTTGCCGGAGCCCGAACTGAGGTTCGATGTGGCGCGATGCACGACGTGATGCACGACGTGATGCCGACGTGATGCGAAGGCCTTGAACGAAACCGGGCCCCCAACGAAAAACCCCGCAAGTCTCACGACTTGCGGGGTTTAGTATCTTGGCGGAAAGGGTGGGATTCGAACCCACGGTACAGCAAAACTGTACACTGGATTTCGAGTCCAGCGCATTCGACCACTCTGCCACCTTTCCGTCTACCAGACTGGGCCTTAAAGGCTTTGCCGGCCTTCGCGAAGCGGGTCGTTGCCAAGCGAAGAACGAAAGTATAACGAAGTCGTTCGAGCTTTCCAAGACCCTTTTTAAAAATAAACGTCAGACCACAGCCGGCGCCTCGATACGCTCCGCGCCACGCATGTAAGGGCGCAAAACCGCGGGAATGGTCACCGAGCCGTCCGCGTTCTGGAAATTTTCCAGCACGGCAACCAGCGTGCGTCCCACCGCGAGACCCGAGCCGTTGAGCGTATGCACGAACTCCGGCTTGCCTTGCGCATTGCGAAAGCGCGCCTGCATGCGTCGCGCCTGGAAGGCCTCGGTATTCGAGCAGCTCGAAATCTCGCGATAAGTGTTTTGCGCCGGCAACCACACTTCGAGGTCGAAGGTCTTCGCCGCCGAAAAGCCCATGTCGCCCGTGCAAAGCGTGATTACGCGATACGGCAATTCGAGCTTCTGCAGAATGGTTTCGGCCTGCCCGACCATCTCGTCGAGCGCGGCGTACGAGTGCTCGGGCGCGACGACCTGCACCATCTCGACCTTATCGAATTGATGCTGGCGAATCAGGCCGCGCGTGTCGCGTCCATATGAACCCGCCTCGGAACGGAAGCACGGCGAATGCGCCGTCAGCTTCACCGGCAGCGCGCTCGCTTCGAGGATGCTGTCGCGCACGGTGTTCGTGAGTGAAATCTCCGAGGTGGAGATGAGGTACTGCGTGATCGTGTTTTCGTCGCCGCCCTTCTCGACGCGGAACATATCGTCGGCGAATTTGGGCAACTGTCCGGTACCGTAGAGAATCTCAGGATTCACGATGTACGGTGTGTACGCTTCTGTATAGCCGTGCTGTTCGGTGTGTGTGTCGATCATGAACTGCGCGAGCGCGCGATGCAGCCGCGCAATAGGCCCGCGCAAGAGCGTGAAGCGCGCGCCCGAAAGCTTTGCGCCGGTTTCGAAATCGAGGCCGAGCGGCGCGCCGACATCGACGTGATCCTTGACCTCGAAATCGAACGCGCGCGGTGAACCCCAGCGGCGCAATTCGACGTTCTGCTTCTCGTCGTTGCCCACAGGCACGCTTTCGTGAGGCAGATTCGGCACGGTCAGCATCAGGTCCGACAGACGCTTCTGCACGTTTTCGAGTTGCGTCGCCGATGCCTTCATCGTGTCGCCGATGCCGCCTACTTCCGCCATCACCGCCGACGTGTCCTCGCCACGGCCTTTCATCGCGCCGATTTGTTTGGACAGGCTATTGCGGCGCGCCTGAAGTTCTTCGGTGCGGGTCTGGATGTCGCGTCGCTCGGCTTCGAGCGCGGCGAAGGCGGCGACGTCGAGCGTGTAGCCTCGGTCGGCGAGGCGCTTCGCGACGCCGTCCAGGTCTTTACGGAGGTGTTGAATGTCGAGCATGTCGGGGATGCTTTTGTTAAGTATTCGAAAACGACGATTTTAGCGCACGCATCGGGCGCGGCCGTGGCTGGCGTTCAGGCGATCATGCACCGCCGATATTTGCGGCAAGGCGCGCCGCCAGTAGCTGTGAAGTCTAACGCACCGGTTACGGCCGGCGCGTGCCGCTTCGATTCGCTCGATGAAACAGGCGGGCGGTGCGAGTGAAACGAAGCACCCGCCGGCGTGCAACACCCTTTACCGCTTCTTCTCATCCTTGTGCTCGCGCCGCCAGGCTTCATCGAGTTCCGCGAGACGCGACAGCTTGTCGCCGATCTTGCCTTCCAGCCCGCGCGGCGTCGGCGCATACCAGTGCGGGTCGCGCATGCCGTCCGGCAGATAGGTTTCACCGGCGGCATAGGCGTCCGGTTCGTCGTGCGCGTAGCGATACTCGTGGCCGTAGCCGAGCTCCTTCATCAACTTCGTCGGCGCGTTGCGCAGATGCACCGGCACGCCGCGCGACTGATCCTTGCCGACGAAGCGCCGTGCCTCGTTATACGCGTTGTAGCCCGCGTTCGATTTCGGCGCGACCGCCAGATAAATGAGCGCCTGCCCGAGCGCCAGTTCGCCCTCGGGCGAGCCGAGCCGCTCGTAAGTTTCGGCGGCATCGAGCGCGATGCGCGCGCCACGCGGATCGGCAAGACCGATATCTTCCCAGGCCATCCGGACGATGCGCCGCGCCAGATAACGCGCGTCCGCGCCGCCGTCGATCATGCGGCAAAACCAGTACAGCGCGGCGTCCGGATTGCTGCCACGCACCGACTTGTGCAGCGCGCTGATCTGGTCGTAGAACGCGTCGCCGCCTTTGTCGAAACGGCGCAGATTTTCGGCGAGCGCGCTGCCGAGCAACGCGCCATCCACGTGCGTCTGCTTCTGCTGCGCGGCCGCGCGTGCGACGATTTCCAGGTTATTCAGGAGCTTGCGGCCGTCGCCATCGGCGGAACCGATCAGCGCGTCGCGCGATTCGTCGGTGAAGGTCAGGCCGCCGAGTTCAGTGCTTGCGCGCTCCAGCAGTTCTTTCAACTCGTCGGCGTCCAGGCTTTTCAGCACGTAGACGGCGGCCCGCGACAACAGCGCGCTATTCACTTCGAACGACGGATTCTCGGTCGTCGCGCCGACGAACACGAACAGGCCCGACTCCACGTGCGGCAAGAACGCGTCCTGCTGGCTCTTGTTGAAGCGATGCACTTCATCGACGAACACGAGCGTCTGGCGCCCGTTCGCGCGATGAATCTGCGCCGTCTCGACCGCCTCGCGGATATCCTTCACGCCCGAGAGCACCGCCGAAAGCGAGATGAACTCGGCGTTGAAGGCAGCGGCCATGAGGCGCGCGAGCGTGGTCTTGCCGACGCCGGGCGGGCCCCAGAGGATCATCGAATGCGCCTCGCCCGATTCGAACGCGACGCGCAGCGGCTTCGCCTGACCGAGCAGATGCTTCTGCCCGATCACGTCGTCGATGGTGCGGGGGCGCAGGCGTTCCGCGAGCGGGACGGTGCCACGGTTTTCTTCGAACATGTGCTTGCTGAGTAAGGTGAGGCGCCGACGGCCGGGTCACCGGACGCATTTTTGCCTATGCCGAACGGCAGAGCTAGCGCATTGCTCCGCGTGGCCGCAAAATCCGGGTCATTATGACAGCCGATGCTCGCGCGCGAGCGACGGCTTCGGACAAACCACGAACAGACAAGATAAGGATCAAATCCGATGCAGCAAGAGGACACGTCGACTTACGCCCCGCTCATTCCCGTGCCGCCCGAACGGCGCGCCTTCGGCACCAGCGACGCCTTCGCGCTGTGGTTCTCGCTCGGCATCGGCCTGCTGGTCGCGCAGGCGGGCGCGCTGCTCGTGCCGGGTCTGTCGCTGCCGCACGCACTCGTGGCAATCGTCATCGGCACGGTGATCGGCGTGGTGCTGCTCGCGCTCGCGGGCGTGGTCGGCGCGGACACGGGGCTCGCCGCCATGTCCTCGCTGCGCCCGACGCTCGGTGTGCGCGGCGCGTCGGTGCCTGCCGTGCTCAACGCCGTTCAACTGGTCGGCTGGGGCTCGTTCGAAATCATCGTCATGCGCGATTCCGCGGACGCGCTCGCCAAACAATCTTTCAATCTGTCGATGCCGCTCGTCTGGACCGTGATCTTCGGCGTGCTCGCCACGCTGCTCGCGGTGAGCGGTCCGCTGTCCTTCGTGCGGCGCTTTCTGCGTACCTGGGGCATCTGGCTTTTGCTCGCGGGCGCGGGCTGGCTCACGTGGAATCTGCTGGCCAAGCAGGATCTGGCCGCGCTGCTGGCGCGTCCTGGCACCGGCGAGCTGGCGTTCGGCGCGGGGATCGATCTAGTCGTTGCCATGCCGCTTTCGTGGCTGCCGCTGATTGCCGATTACACGCGCTTTTCCCGCAGCGCGGGCGGCTCGTTTCGTGGCACGCTGCTCGGCTACGGCATCGCGAACCTGTGGTTCTACGCGCTCGGCGCGGTGTACGGGCTGGCCGCGGGCGGCGGCGATGCGCTCCTCACCATCGCGCTCGCGCAAGCGGGGGGCGGCATTGCGCTGCTCCTGATTCTCATCGATGAAATCGACAACGCCTTCGCCGATATCCACTCCGCCGCCGTCTCGACGGGCACGTTCTGGGCGCGCGTGAGCGTACCCGTGCTTTCCGCCGCGTTCGGCGCGCTCTGCACGCTGGTCGCGCTCGCCGTCGCCATGGGCAAGTATCAGAACTTCCTGCTGCTGATCGGTTCGGTGTTCGCGCCGCTCTTCGGCGTGGTGCTGGCCGATCACTTCATCGTGAGAAAACGCCGCGTCGATCTCGCCGCGCTCGGCCAGTCCGTCGGCCGCTATGGCTATTCGGGCGGCTGGCACGTGAGCGCCTTTGTCGCGTGGGCGATCGGAATCGCGGCCTATCACGCGATCAACCAGTGGCTGCCGAATCTGGGCGCGACATTGCCATCGCTTGCGTTGGGCGCCGTCTGCTACTTGCTGCTGGTTTCGACGCGGCGGGCGGCGTTGGCTTCGTAACGTCTCGCCCGATTCACGCGCGCCGCTCGACGCCCGGAAACACGCACAACAATTCGAACGCGAGATTCGCCCCGAGCAGCGCCGTGGTTCCGAACGGATCGTACGGCGGCGCAACCTCCACCAAATCCGCCCCGACGATATTCAAGCCCCACGCGCCGCGCACGATCTCCAGCGCCTGCGGCACCGTCAGACCCGCGATTTCCGGCGTGCCGGTTCCGGGCGCAAACGCCGGATCGATGCCATCGATGTCGAAGGTGATATATACCGGCCCGTCGCCCATCTGTTCGCGCACTTCGGCCATCAGCGGGGCGAGCGACTTGTTCCAGCACTCCTCCGTCTGCACGACGCGAAAGCCCTGTTCGCGGCACCAGTCGAAATCGCTCGCCTCGTAGCCTGTGCCGCGCAGGCCGATCTGCACGACGCGCCCACAATCGAGCAAGCCCTCTTCCACCGCGCGGCGAAACGGCGTGCCGTGCGCGATCTTCTCGCCGAACATGGTGTCGTTGACGTCGGCGTGAGCGTCGATGTGAATGAGCCCGACCTTGCCGTGCTTCGCGTGGATCGCCCGCAGAATCGGCAACGCGATGGTGTGATCGCCGCCAAGCGTGATCGGCTTGCAATCGTGCGCGAGGATCTCGCCATATGCGCGCTCGATGCGGTCGATCGAATCCAGCAGGTTGTACGGATTGATCGCGACATCGCCGATATCGGCCACGCGCAGCGAGTCGAACGGCGCGGCGCGCGTCGCCATGCTGTAAGGGCGCAGCAGTACCGATTCGCTGCGCACCTGACGCGGGCCGAAACGCGCGCCCGTGCGATTCGACGTACCGAGGTCGAACGGCACGCCGACGAAACACACGTCGAGACCGGCGGCCGTCGGCACGTTCGGCAGACGCATCATCGTGGTGATGCCGCCGCAGCGCGGCATCTGATTGCCGGAAAGCGGTTGCGGACGCTCGGCGTTAAAGTGTTCGGCAGGCGTAAAGAGCGAAGACGTATTCATGGTGTCAAATGTTCCCGTTGAGCCAAAGATGGCGTATTAGTACGCGCTTTTGACCCAAGCTAAAATGGCGACGAAAACAACTTCACATCGATTCCAACCGATGTATAGGCGGCGCGCGTGTTCACTCATCTGTCCGATCTGGATTTGCGGCTCATACGCGTGTTTCTCGCCATCGTCGATGCAGGCGGCGTTTCCTCCGCGCAGGCCACGCTCAATGTTGGCCAGTCGACCATCAGCACGCAACTCGCGACGCTCGAAACGCGCCTCGGCTACCGGCTTTGCGAGCGCGGACGCGGCGGTTTCGCACTCACTTCGCGCGGCGAGCAATTCGTCGATGCATGCAGAGCGTTGCTCGCCGCTGTCGAAACGTTCGATTCCACCGCGCGCCATGTCGGCCGAAAACTCGTCGGCACGCTGACGCTCGGGATGATCGGCAACACGCCGGTGAGCGCGAATGCGCGCATCAGCGAGGCGATCGCGCGCTTCCGGCGACGCGACGAATCGGTGCGCCTATCCGTGCTCGTCCGCTCGCCAGGCGAACTCGAGGAAATGCTGCTTGCCGGCCGCATTCAGATGGCGATCGGCTACTTCTGGCATCGCGTGCCGTCGCTCGAATACACGCAGATCTTTGCCGAAGATCAGTTCGCGTACTGCGCGCGCGAGCATCCGCTTTTTGCACACGCGGGCAATGTGAGTCCGGACGATGCCGCCGAGCATGCGTGGGCGTGGCGAAGCTATCCGCTGCCCGAAGCAGGCGAGCTCACGCCGCGCACTATCGGCGCGGTCGCGGACAACATGGAAGCCGTCGCCATGCTCGTGTTATCCGGGCGGCATCTCGGTTATCTGCCGGAGCATTTCGCCGCGCCTTATGTGAAAGACGGCTTGCTCGCCGCGTTGAATCCCGAGTTCATGCGTTATCGCGTGGCGTTTCACATGGTCGTGCGCGCCGAGCGTGGACGCGGCTCGCGCAATGCGAAGAACGATATCGTCGATGCATTCATCGAGGACATGACCGCCGCTCACACTGCTTAGACGCAGCTAAATAAGCAGTACGCATGCTTATTCGACAAGCATCGATTTCCGCGAGCAATTAGCAAAAGCCAATCACTCGACCGACACGATTTCTCCTAATATCCAAGCTAATCGCGTTATCTCAAAAATAAGCCGAATGATCGGATTTGCTTAATCACGTCACGCGAAACACGGACTTTTCAACGGGGGAAAAGATGGACCAAGCAAAGCTGAGAGAAACACGCCGGGTGGGATTGGCAGCGGCGCTCGCCGTGATGAGCGCCTATGCGGTATCCGCCCCGGTGTACACGATGCCCGGTGGCACGATCACATTCCGGGGCGCGCTGGTGGCGCCGCCGTTCGGCGTATCGACATCGACGGCGGCAACGTCCGCAACTTTTTCGGCGACGAACCATGCGAGCGACCAGACGGTCTCGGTGCACTTCACGCCGCCGCCAACCGACGCGCCGAACGCACGCGTCGCCATTGCCGGCAGCGTGTACGCGCGCTTCGCCGATGGCGCCGGACGTCAGACCGCACGCGGCAGCGATGGCACGTTTCACGTCGGCGCGACAGGCGGCGTGCTGTCCATGTCAGCGCCATCGACAGCGCTCGTGACGGTCGTCACCGACTATCAATAAGCCGGGCGCCCAACCTTACCCGTTGATCACGTCCGCGCCCTTCGGCACGTTGAACTTGAAGGTATCGCTCTTGATCGGCGGGTTCTTCTGAATGTTCGAGAACGTAAGAAGCGTGACGTTGCCGAACACGTCGTGCAGTTCCATGGCTTGCAGATTGCCGTCCTTGAAGCCGATGCCCACGCGTTCGAACTGCGTGTCCTTCGCTCTAGGCGTGAGTTCCAGCCAGTCGATGCCGCCCTTCTCGCCCGCATCGCGCGAGGTGAAGTTCTTGTCGAGGTCGTTGCTGCCGAAAAGGATGGCGGCGGGGCTTGCGCCAAGCGCGCCGCCAAGCGTGCGAACGGTGACCTGGTTCAAGTCCTTGTCATAGACGTAGAGCTTGTCGCCGTCCGCCTGCAAAACCTGCGAGTACGGCTTTTCATACGACCAGATGAACTTGCCCGGCCGCGCGAACATGAATGTGCCGCTGGAGGTCACGCCCTTGGTCGGCGTAGTCGTGGAGCTTGCGCCGTTATTGACCTTGCCTGGCGCCTTGACTTCCTGTTGCGTGAATTCGCCGCGTGCCGCGTGGACTTGCGAAACGAAGGCCTTCAGCTGCTCCGTGCCACTCGCGTAAGTGTGCGACGCAAACAGCATCGACGCGGACAGCAGCGCCGCGCCGAATACCTTCTTCCCCGTGTGTTGCTTCATGCTTTTGTTCTCCATTCAAAACACGTCGGCGCTCAGTCGGAATCGCGCGCCGGCGTCAGAATCTCGCGGTTGCCGTTCGACGACATCGACGAAACGAGCCCGGAGTTCTCCATCTGTTCGAGCAGCCGCGCCGCCCGGTTATAGCCAATGCGCAGATGCCGCTGCACGAGCGAGATCGAAGCGCGCTTGTTCTTGATGACCACTTCCACCGCCTGATCGTAAAGCGGGTCGGACTCGCCATCGGTCGCGCCGCCTGCGCCGGGCGCGCCTTCTTCACCCTCGCCGGCCAGTCCGCCTTCGAGAATGCCTTCGATATAGTTCGGCTCGCCGTGCTCCTTGAGCTTGTCGACCACGCGATGCACTTCTTCATCCGACACGAACGCGCCATGCACGCGCACCGGCAGACCCGAGCCTGGAGGCAGATAAAGCATGTCGCCCATGCCGAGCAACGATTCCGCGCCCTGCTGATCGAGAATCGTGCGCGAATCGATCTTCGACGACACCTGGAACGCCATGCGCGTCGGCACGTTCGCCTTGATGAGGCCCGTGATGACATCGACGGACGGCCGCTGCGTCGCGAGAATCAGATGGATGCCCGCCGCGCGCGCCTTCTGCGCGATCCGCGCGATCAACTCCTCGACCTTCTTGCCGACGACCATCATCAGATCGGCCAGTTCGTCGATGACCACGACGATATGCGGCAGACGCGCGAGCGGCTCGGGTTCGTCCGGCGTGAGGCTGAACGGGTTCGGAATGGTTTCGTCGCGCTTCTTCGCTTCGTCGATTTTGCTGTTGAAGCTCGCGAGATTGCGCACGCCCATCTTGCTCATGAGCTTGTAGCGCCGCTCCATTTCCGCGACCGCCCAGTTGAGCGCGTGACCCGCCTGCCGCATGTCGGTGACGACCGGACACAGCAGATGCGGAATGCCTTCGTAGACGCTCATTTCAAGCATCTTCGGGTCGATGAGGATGAGCCGCACCTGATCCGCGCTTGCCTTGTAGAGCAGCGAAAGAATCATCGCGTTGATGCCGACGGACTTGCCCGAACCCGTGGTGCCCGCGACCAGCAAGTGCGGCATCTTGGCAAGATCGGCGCAGACCGGATTGCCGCCGATGTCCTTGCCAAGGCCCATTGTTAGCGGCGAGGCGGCGGCTGCGTAGACCTCGGAGCCGAGAATCTCGGAGAGCTTCACGGTCTGGCGGCGCTGGTTCGGCAATTCGAGCGCCATGAAATTCTTGCCCGGAATGGTTTCGACGACGCGGATGGACACGAGCGACAACGAGCGCGCCAGATCCTTCGCGAGCCCGACGATCTGGCTGCCCTTCACGCCCGTGGCCGGTTCGATCTCGTAACGCGTCACGACCGGCCCCGGATACGCCGCGACCACGCTCACTTCCACGCCGAAGTCCTTCAGCTTCTTTTCGATGAGACGCGAGGTGTATTCCAGCGTGTCGGCAGCAATGGTTTCCTGGGTTTTCGGCGGCGCGTCGAGCAACGCGAGCGGCGGCAAGGTGGAATCGCCCGGCAGGTCCTTGAAGAGCGGCACCTGCTTTTCTTTTTCCGCGCGCTCGGAACGCGGCGGCGTGGCGACCGGCGGCACGATCACGACCGGCTCGTGATCTTCCTGCTTCACGCGCGAGCGCACGACCTTGCCTTCGCGCTTGGTCGCCGCTTCCTCGCCGAGCTTACGGTCGCGGCCCGCTTCGCGCCGGAGTTGCGCGCCGGTGATCGCGGTGAGAATGCCGTCGCCGACTTTTTCGCACACGGACAACCACGAGAAGCGGAAATAGAGCGACAAGCCGATGGCCAGCGCGATCAGCAGAAAGAGCGTCGCCCCCGTGAAGCCGAGCGCGTGGGAAACATGGCGCGCGACCATGTCGCCGACCACACCGCCCGGCGCGCGCGGCAGCGGCACCTTGAGCGACCACATGCGCAACGCCTCGATGCCATCGCTTGCGAGCAGCACGAGCACGAACGCGAATGCCTCGGCGAGCCAGGTGCGATCGCGCGGGGTGTCGTCGTCGGCGAGCGCGGGTTGCGTGATGCGCCGGTAATTCGCGACGATCCGCCTCCCGAGCAGCACGACAAACCAGTACGACGAGAGCCCGAACGCGAGCAGCAGGATATCGGACGTGTTGGCGCCGACGCGCCCAGCCCAGTTCGAAATGTGATCCACGCTGATGGCGTGCATCCAGCTCGGGTCTTTCCGGCTATAGGAAAGGAGCGCCATGACGAGAAACAGTCCGAGCGCAACCTGGAGAATCCAGCGAATCTCGGTGAAGAGCCGCGACATGCGGTGCGGCAGCGCCTGCGGGCTCGCGGAATAGGATGCTTTGGCCATTGATTCGGAGTCGCTTGTCGCGGCTTATAAAGTGCCGCATATAAGGTGGCCTATTGTAAACGCTGCATTGCGGTGAACGGCGCAAAAAGGCGTCCGTGCTTGCAACCTGTAACACTCGTCACACGCAAACGCTCGTGATTTAAGCCACGATTAAGCAACGATTTTTTCGTGATTCCTGCGACGCTCGGCTATCAAACCGATTGAAAGGTTCACTCGGAAGGCTTTTGCAACGGCCTTTATAATTGATCCCTTGCACCCAACTAGAGTTCGTCGGGGCTGCAATGGCGCGTCGCGGTCATGAGCCGCTTTTCGCGCCGGGCGTCGAAGTTGCCGCGCCACAACCCGACGGCCATCAATAACGGACCAAACGCCATGTCATCGACCAAACACGCCAAAGTGCTGATTCTCGGTTCCGGCCCCGCCGGCTATTCGGCCGCCGTCTACGCCGCGCGCGCGAATCTGTCGCCGCTGCTCATCACCGGCTTAGCTCAGGGCGGTCAGTTGATGACCACCACCGACGTCGAAAACTGGCCGGGCGATCCCACGGGCGTGCAGGGTCCGGAACTCATGCAGCGCCTCGAAGAACACGCGCGCAACTTCAACACCGAGATCGTCTTCGATCACATCCATACGGCGAAGCTCAACGAGCGTCCGCTGCGGTTGATCGGCGACTCGGGCGAGTACACGTGCGACTCGCTCATCATCGCGACGGGCGCATCGGCGCAATATCTCGGCGATCCTTCCGAAGAAGCGTTCATGGGCAAGGGCGTGTCGGCGTGCGCTACCTGCGACGGCTTCTTCTATCGCAACGGCGAAGTGGCGGTGATCGGCGGCGGCAATACGGCGGTCGAGGAAGCCATTTACCTTGCGGGCATCGCGAAGAAGGTCACGGTGATCCATCGTCGCGACAAGTTCCGCGCCGAGCCCATTCTCATCGACCGCTTGCTGGCGAAGGAAAAGGAAGGCGTCGTCGATATCAAATGGAACCACGTGCTCGACGAGGTGCTCGGCGACGCGACCGGCGTGACCGGCCTGCGCGTGAAGAGCACCGAAACCGGCGACACCACCGACGTCAAGCTGCAAGGCGTGTTCGTGGCAATCGGTCACAAACCGAACACCGATCTCTTCACCAACCAGCTCGAAATGAAGAACGGCTACATCATCACGAAGGGCGGCACGACGGGCGACGCAACGTCCACCAGCATCCCCGGCGTGTTCGCGGCGGGCGACGTGCAGGATCACGTGTATCGTCAGGCAATCACGAGCGCCGGAACCGGTTGTATGGCGGCACTGGATGCGCAACGCTATCTGGAAACCATCGACGAAACGCCCACGCCGCACTCGATGAGCCACGAAAAGGATCGTTGAGCGACCGCGCGCGCGTCGGACCGTTAGAATGGTTGCCGGCGCGCAGCGTACTGCTCACTGAGTTCAACCGCATCGAGGGTTGAACCAGACTGAAGAACGGGCCACGGTTCGCGCCGCCGGCCCGTTTTTATTTTCGCGAGCGCCGTTTCGTGCAGGTGCATGGCGCCGCGCGTGGCACAATCGGCGCGCTGCGTTTGACCGTCCCGCGCTTATCCGTTGGCCGAACGATGCCGAAAAACCAACCTCATCCGAACGAACCGAAACTGCGGCGCGCCGCCACGCCGCAAGTCAGCGCGCCTGTCGAAGCGAAACCCGCCGATGTCGCCGAAGCGGTGAAACGCGAAGGGCTCGCCGGACTCGGATCGCTGAAAAGCGCGTTGAAGGCGCAGGCGGAGAAGCGCGAGGTCGAACGCGTCGCGGCCGTGCGTGCGGAACGCGAAACGTTGGCCGAGGCCGATGAGTTTCGCCGCGCCATCGGCGAAATCGAGCCATTGAAGACGCCGCCGCGCATCGCTATCGCTCGCGTGCCGCCGCCACCGCTTCCGCTGCAAAGCTGGCGCGACGAGGAAGCGGTGCTGCAGGAAGCGCTCTCCGACGAATACGACCCGGAAAGCCTGCTCGATATCGACGAGACGCTTTCCTACTGTCGTCCGGGCATCAGTCAGGAGGTCGTGAGGAAGTTGCGGCGCGGCGCGTGGATCGTTCAGGCGCAACTCGATCTGCACGGCATGCGCCGCGAGGAAGCGCGCGAGGCGCTTGCGGAGTTCATCCGCGAAGCCGTGAAGCGCGGGCTGCGCTGTCTGCGCGTGATTCACGGCAAGGGGCTCGGGTCCGTCGGCCGCGAGCCGGTGCTCAAGGGCAAGGTGCGCGCGTGGCTCGTGCAGAAGGTCGAAGTGATTGCGTTCTGTCAGGCGCGTCCGCACGATGGCGGCGCGGGCGCCGTGCTCGTGCTGCTGCAACCGGCGAGCGCGCCGCGACATCATCAACATCCACAAGACAAGAACCGCAAAGCGGGTTAGAACGTGCATCCCAGGCTGACTCTCGCCATTTCCATCATGGAGGCGTTCGCGATTTTCGCGTATGCGTTCTCCGGTCTCATCGAGGCGCGCAAGCGCCGGCTCGACGCCGTCGGCGCCTTTCTCGTCGCCCTCGCCACGGCTTTCGGCGGCGGCACCGTACGCGACGTGCTGCTGTCACGCCGGCCGTTTTATTGGGTCGAGCATCAGGAATACGTGTTCGTCATCTTCGCGATGGCGATTTTCGCGCCCTTCTTTCTACGCGTGACGACGCGTCTGTTCGATCAGCGCGCGCTCCTCATCACCGATGCGATCGGCCTCGGACTCTTCAGCGTCTCGGGCACTTCCATCGCGCTCGATGCGCAAATGCCCGTTTTCACCGCGACGATGATGGGCGTGACCACCGGCGTGTTCGGCGGCATCATGCGCGACGTGCTGTGCAACGAGATTCCGCTGATCCTGCGCGATTCGCGGCCGTATGCAGTCTGCGCGTTCGCGGGCTGCTGGATGTATATCGGGCTCGAACAGCTTCAGGTGGACACGATCTACAACGTGCTGCTGTCTACGGCTTTCATTCTGGTCGCGCGGCTCGTCACCTTCAAATTCGATATCCGACTGCCGCATTAGTCGAACTGCATGGGCCGAGCCGCACTGGCTGCGCACGAACGGGCGGGAAAACCCGTCTATTTGCTACAATCGCACAGTTTTCAAACCCGCCTGAAGCTGCCTGAAAGTCTGACCCGGCGGCCTTCGCGGCTACCCTTCTTGCAGAACGACGCACAACGACGCACAACGACGCACAACGAACATGAACATCGAGCAAGCGCGTTTCAACATGATCGAGCAGCAGATTCGTCCTTGGGAAGTACTGGACCAGGAGATTCTGAATCTGCTGTCGCTCATCAAGCGCGAGAACTTCGTTCCCGCCGCGTACCGCAATATCGCTTTCGCGGACCTCGAAATTCCGCTTCCCGGCGGCGAGCGCATGCTGTCGCCAAAGGTCGAGGCGCGGGTTCTGCAAGAACTGGCCATTCACAAGGGTGAGACGGTGCTGGAAATCGGCGCGGGCTCGGGCTATATGGCGGCGCTCCTCGCGCATCGCGGCCGCAGCGTGACCACGGTTGAAATCTCGCCGGAACTCGCCGAGTTCGCGAAGCAGAATCTTGCGGCGAACGGTGTGTCGAACGCGCATGTGGTTCACGGCGACGGCGCGCGGGGCTTGGCCGACGGCGCGCCTTATGACGTGATCTGCGTTTCGGGCGGCATGCCGGTCATGCCGCAGGAATTGCTCGAACAGTTGAAAGTGGGCGGGCGTATCGCCGCTTTCGTCGGCACGGCGCCGGTCATGAAGGCGCAGATCATCACGCGGGTCGACGAAAAGCAATTCCGCGTGTCCGATGTCTTCGAAACGCTCGTCGCGCCGCTGCAAAACGCGGTGCATCCTTCGCTATTCAGGTTCTGATTCGGTGCGTTCGGGCCGGGCGCCGCCCGGCTTTCGCCATCGTCCTTACTCGATTCCATGCAAAATCTGACCGCACCCGAACTCGCCGCGTGGCTTGCCGACACCTCGCGCCCCGCTCCCGTTTTGCTCGACGTGCGCGAGCCGTGGGAAGTGCAGACCGCGAAGCTCGACAAGATCGTGTCGATTCCCATGCGCGACATCCCCGCGCGTAGCGAAGAACTCGACGACGACGCGCAGATCGTCTGCATCTGCCATCACGGTGCGCGCAGCGCACAGGTCGGCATGTTTCTGGAGTCGCGCGGCTTCACGAACGTGTTCAATCTGTACGGCGGCATCGACGCGTGGTCGCGTCAGGTCGATCCTTCGGTGCCAACGTATTGAATCGAGCCTGAATCCGAGCGTTCAGGCCAGCCAACGAAAAAGCCGCATGCGTTTAAAGCGCATGCGGCTTTTTTGTGTCGAAACGAAAGCGTCAGACCACGTTCATTGCCAGCGCGCTTGCGCGATAATGCTCCGCGGCCTTTTCGGTATCGCCGAGTTGCTCGTGCAGACGCGCCAGCGCGCGATGCGTCCGAATACGCAACGGCTCGTCTTCAGCCAGCTTCAGCGCCGATTCGAGAAACGCCTGCGCCTTGCCCCACAATTGCTGATGCAGGCACAGACGACCGAGCGTGAAAAGCAGGTCGGCGTCTTCGGTGCGTTCCTTTTGCCAGGCTTCGGCGCGCTGAATGAGCGGCAAGGCGTCGCCCCCGACGATGCAATCCGGATAACGCCGCAACAACCGCGCATCCCAGTTCACGGCAAGCGCGTCTTCGATAATCTTCTTCGCTTCCGCCCGACGATCCAGCGCGATCAGCAGTTCGGCGGCGAGATCGGCGAGACGCGGCGACTGACGCTCTACCGGCGACAATGATTGCCACAGTTCGAGCAGCGCATCTGGATTATGCCGGCGATCGCGCAGCAGGTTTTCCGCCGCGACTTGCCGCAGCCGCACGGCGACCGCGGGATGCAGCGCCTCGCGCTTTTCCAGCATGCGCACGAGCTTCAGCACTTCGCCCCAGTTCTTCAACTGCTGCTGGGCGCGCAACGCGATCTGCTGCGCATGGATGCGCCGCCCGCCCTGCGCCTGGATCTCGGTCAGCGCGACGAGCGCGCCGTCCGCGTCGCGGCCATCGGCGCGCATGTCGGCGGTGGCCATCAGGCGCGCGTCCTGCCAGTCCGCGCCGCCGACTTGCGCGAGCCATTCGTCGCGACGCGCGTATTCGTGCAGCCGATGCGCCGCGTTCGCGCCGATCAAGCCCGCCGCGCCCTTGTTGTCCTCGACACTCAACGCATCGCGCGCGGCTTTCTCGGCCTTCGAGAAGCGGCCCGCGTACAGATGGCCGATCGCATCGCGCAAGGACGCGTTCGCCTTCGCAAGCTTGCTGCGCGTGCGATACGCCGCCACGCGCGACGGCATCTTCCACACGCCACGGATCGCGCGGATCAGCGCATAGAGCGCGAGAAACAGCACGACCAGCGCCACGACAAACAGATTGAGCGACATGTCGATGCGATATGGCGGCAGCACGAGCAGAATCTGCCCGCCATTGAAGCCGCCGACCGTCGCGATGATCGCCGCAACGACGAACAACAGCGCAATCCAGATGAGTCCACGAATCGTCATCATCCGCCTCGCTTGAACTGGTGCACGGCGGCGAGGCTCGCGTCCAGGTTCGGCACGGCGACGGCCATCGACGCCTGATCGACCTGCTTCACGAGATCGCGCACGGCCTGAACCGCTTTCGACGAGGGATCGAAGTAGCGGGCAAGCGCGGCATCGGCGGCTTTCAGGTCGGACTTCAGCGTAGGCTCACTGCGCGAAAGCAGCGAAAGACGCGCGGACAACAGACGCAGCTTCACGTTCTGGCGCACGAAGTAACCCTGATCCGGCGACGTGAGCATGGCGTCCGCATTGTCGATACGCCGCACCGACACGAGACTCGACAACTGTTGCCCGATACCGCTCGTGATCTGATACCACAGCACCTTCCAGCGCGGCACGCCGGTCGCCGCAGCAATCGACGCGCTGTCACCCGGTTCTGACGCGCGAGCGCGCGCCGGATCGATCGGCGCTTCGCCGGACAGCGGCAAGCTGTCGATGCGGTCGATCGCCGTATCTAGCTTGATCGCGAGACCCGTGAGGTCGGTGGTCGGCGTGGCCTTGAGCTTGTCCATGTCCTGCGCGACGGCCTTGCGGATCGCCACGACCTGCGGACCGTTCGTGGCGGCCAACCGCGTGTCGGCGCTTTGCAGCGCGAAGAGCGCGAGTTGCACGTTGCCGGTCAATTGCAATTGCTGGCTTGCGCTCGACAGAATCTGCTCGACTTCGGCAACCGTCCAGTCGTCGCGATTGCTCGCGAGGTCCTGATACTGCTGCTGCAACGCCTGGCTGTGCGCCTCGGCGTCATTGAGCTTGCCCTGCAACTGAATGACTTGCGTATTGAGCGCGGCGGTCGAACTCGCGGCTTCGTCGGCCTTGGCGCGCAGTTGCGCGTCTTGCGCGTTGGCTTCTTCGACGCGCTGGGCGAGCGCCTGGTTATTGCGTTCGAACTTGCGGTTGAGCGCATAGCCGCCCGCGCCCGCAGCAATCGCGAGGATAACGATGACGAACCACAACAACACCGTGCCCGCGCCGCCGCGCCGCTTCTGCTGCTCGTAGGGCGTGAAAGGCGTATTGGGCGGAGGCGGTGGCACGTTGGGCTGAGGTGAAGCTTTGTTGGAATCGTTCGAATCAGTCATGCGTGATTGAGCCGTTTGGTGGGCCGGCGCGGCGGCCGGTTGCGTGTCCGGCGATGCATCCGCCGGTGCGGGCTTCGCGTGCGTTTCACGTGCTTGATTGGTGTGAGGTTCAGCCTGAATTCCAGCCGATTTGCGCGGGTAAAGCGCATCGACTGCCTGCACGATGCGCTCGTCGCCGGCGCCGGACACCGTCATCCTATCAAAACCCGCTTGCCGCGCGGCCTGCTCGATACGCGGATGCGGGCAGATCACCTGCGCGTGCCGCAGCCGCGTGATCTCGTCGGCGGTGAGATGTTCGCGCGCGAGTTCGTCGAGATTGCGCACGCCTTCGGAACTCGTCAGCAGCCACGCGTGCGGATTGCCCGCGAGCAGCGTGTGGATGCGCTCCCACTTGTGCATGGACGGTTCGGGCAGCACGCGGCGATACGCCGCCACCTTCTCCACTTGCGCGCCCGCTTCGGTGAGGCGCTCGGCGAGCCACTCGCGCCCGCCATCGCCACGCACGATCAGCACGCGCTTGCCTTCCAGACCGTTCTCGCCGAGCGTGGCTTCGATTGCCGTGTAGAGCGCTTCGGAATCGAAACGCGGATCGGCTTCTTCCGCCGACGGACTGATCACGCGATACGCCGGCGCGCTCACGCCTTGCCGCGCCAGCGCAGCGACGCTGCCCGGACCCACGACGGCCACCGGCACGTCCACAGGCCACGGCGCGAAAAGACGGCTGAACGCATGATCGATCGCATTCGGCGAGACGAAAACCACGAGCGCGTAACGTTGCGGCCCGTAGAGTTCGTCGAGGGCCGCGCGCAAAGGAGCGTCGTCGGCGACGGGCGCGATGTCGATGAGCGGAAACTCGAGCGTCTCGAAACCGGCATCGGCGAGAAGCGCGATGAGCGCAGCCGATTGTCCCGCAGGCCGCGTGACGACGATGGTGGCGCAACGCTCGCTCGCCATCAGTGCTTGCCCGCCGTCGAAGGCGGGATCAGGTCGGGATTGGCCGCGTCGTTGCCGGGGCTTCGGTTCGGCCCGTCCGGGTGGCTGATGGTGGTCAGCGCGTTGACTATCCCCATGGCGCCCTGCGCTTCGAGATCCGCCGATACGCGCAAACCCAGTTCGAGCGCGGCGGCAAGATCGGGCGTGGCGATGCGTTCTTCCGCGTTCAAGACGCGCGTGCCATCCGGCGTCGAGACCGCGCCGCGCAAGTACAGCGAATCGTTCTCCCAATGCGCGTAAGCGGCCAACGGCACTTCACAGCTGCCACCAAGCGCACGCGACACGGCGCGCTCCGCTTCGACGGCAAGCGCGGTCGCTTCGTGATGCAAGGGCGCGAGCCACGCGACGAGATCGGCGCGATCCGCACGAATCTCGATGCCGAGCGCACCCTGCCCCGCCGCCGGCAGACTGTCGGTTTCATCCAGATACGCGCGGATGCGTCCTTCGAGACCAAGCCGTATCAGACCGGCCGCCGCGAGAATGATGGCCGCGTATTCGCCGCGATCCAGCTTGCCAAGGCGCGTGTCGAGATTGCCGCGCAGCGGCCGCACTTCGAGATGCGGATAGCGCGCGCGGATCATGGCTTCGCGGCGCAGGCTCGAGGTTCCGACCACGCTGCCCGCCGGCAAGGCAGCGAGCGAATCGAAGTGCGAAGAGACGAACGCATCGCGCGGATCTTCACGTTCGAGAATCGCGCTGAGTGCGAAGCCTTCGGGGAGTTGCATCGGCACGTCTTTGAGCGAATGAACCGCGAGATCGGCGCGGCCGTCGGCGAGCGCGGCTTCCAGTTCCTTGACGAACAAACCCTTGCCGCCGACCTTCGATAACGTGCGATCGAGAATCTGATCGCCGCGCGTCGTCATTCCGAGAATTTTGACGTCGCAAGATGGATATAATTTGTGCAGCGCACACTGCACGTGCTCGGCTTGCCACATCGCCAGCCGGCTTTCCCGCGAAACGATTGTGAGGCTCGCGGGCGGTGTCGTTGAATGCGTCTCGGAATTCATTGAAGCTCGATCGAATGACGGGATGGATAAATAGACATTAGCTAACAATGGTAGCACGCAGGCCAGGGTCGACCTGAAGACACGCGGCGCGCCAGAGCCTTAGTCCGCGCGCCTTTCGAAGCGTTCAGCACGCGTTCCGGTAGCGGAAGGCAAAGCGGCTGCGGCGCGGTTGCGGCAGCTTCGCGCCGCACCTCGCGCGGCTGTGCAGAACTCGTTTCGTCGGTGATTTCGTCGCGTTACCCTGACTGCGCAGCTTCTGAGGAGAACCCGACGTGACGACTTCCGGATCGGCCCGCCCCGCGCGCCGCAACGCTCTATCGCCTGACTCTTCCGCCGACGCATCGAGCGCGGCCCATGCAACCGGCGCCTCGTCGTCAGCGATGCCAACGTCAGCGACGCCAATCATTCGCACGACGAAAACGGCCACCGCCGTGAAGGCATCGAAGGCGAGCGTGGCTCCAAAGGCCGCGCCGGTTCCCAAGAAGGCGAGCGTCAAAACGGCCATCAATGGCGCCGAACGGCCGAAGCCGACCAGTCGCACGCGCGACGACAAGGACCGTCCGCTCTTCGAAGACATCCGCTATCTTGGCCGCCTGCTCGGCGACGTGCTGCGCGAACAGGAAGGCGACGCCGTCTTCGAACTCGTCGAAGCCATTCGTCAGACCGCCGTCAAATTTCGCCGCGAGGACGACAACGAAGCGTCGCAAGCACTGGAAAAGCGTCTGCGTGCTTTATCGCCGGAACAGACGGTCAGCGTGGTGCGCGCCTTCAGCTATTTCTCGCATCTGGCGAATATCGCGGAAGACCGGCATCACAATCGGCGGCGGCGGATTCACGCGCTCGCCGGTTCGACTTCGCAGCCGGGCACCATCGCCTACGCCATCGAGCGCATGCGCGAGCAGTCCAACGTCAGCAAGACGCGCAAGGTGCTGGAAAAGTTCTTCGATGCCGCGCTCATCGTGCCCGTGCTCACCGCGCATCCGACGGAAGTGTCGCGAAAGAGCATTCTCGATGCGCAACACGACATCGCGCGCCTGCTTGCCGAACGCGATCAAGAACTGACAGCGCGCGAACGCGCGCACAACGAAGCCGTCCTGCGGGCGCGCGTGACCTCGCTCTGGCAAACGCGCATGTTGCGCGAGTCGCGCCTTTCGGTCGCCGATGAAATCGAGAACGCGCTTTCGTACTATCGCGCGACTTTCCTGGAGGAAATTCCCGCGCTTTACGCCGATATCGAGGAAGCGCTCGCTGAACACGGCCTGCCCGCGCGGCTGCCGCCGTTCTTCCAGATGGGAAGCTGGATTGGCGGCGACCGCGACGGCAATCCGAACGTCACCGCCGCCACGCTGGAAAACGCCATCACGCGGCAAGCAACGGTCATCTTCGAACACTATCTGGAACAGGTGCACAAGCTCGGCGCGGAGTTGTCCGTGTCGAATCTGCTCGCCGGATCGAGCGAAGCCTTGCAGGCGCTCGCGGATACCTCGCCGGACCAGTCGCCGCATCGCACGGACGAACCATATAGGCGCGCGCTGATCGGCATCTATACGCGGATCGCGGCGAGCGCGCGCGTGCGGCTGGGTGAAGGCGTGGTCGCGGTGCGCAGCGCGGGACGCGGCGCGGCGCCAATTCGCGCGACGCCTTATGGCGATAGCTCGGAATTCACGCGCGATCTTCATGTGCTGATCGATTCGCTCGCGCAACATCATGGCGGCTCGCTTGCGCTGCTGCGGCTCGCGCCGCTCACGCGCGCTTCGGAAGTGTTCGGCTTTCACCTGGCGAGCATCGACTTGCGGCAGAGCTCGGATATCCACGAAGCGGTGATCGCGGAGTTGCTTTCGCGCGCGGGCGTCGAAGCGGACTATGCGGCGCTTTCCGAGGAAGACAAGCGCGCCGTGTTGCTCAGGGAACTTGCGCAGCCGCGTCCGCTGCGTCTTCCTTATGCCGATTACTCCGATCTCGCGAAGAGCGAACTCGGCGTGCTCGAAGGCGCACGCGTGACGCGCGAGAAGTTCGGCAAGCGCGCGGTGCGCAACTACATCATCTCGCACACGGAGACCGTGAGCGACTTGCTCGAAGTCATGTTGCTGCAGAAGGAAACCGGCGTGCTGCACGGTTGCCTCGGCAGCAAGGACAATCCCGCGCGCGATGGCGTGATGGTGATTCCGCTCTTCGAGACCATCGCCGACTTGCGCAATGCGCCGGTCATCATGGGCGAGTTCTTCAAGCTGCCGGGCATCGACGCGCTCATCGAAAATCAGGGCAACGAGCAGGAAGTCATGCTCGGCTATTCGGACAGCAACAAGGACGGCGGCTTCTTGACGTCCAACTGGGAGCTGTATCGCGCGGAACTGGCGCTCGTCGCGCTGTTCAAGCAACGCGGCACGACCTTGCGTCTCTTCCACGGCCGGGGAGGCACCGTGGGACGCGGCGGCGGCCCGACCTATCAGGCGATTCTGTCGCAGCCGCCCGGCACGGTCGATGGGCAAATCCGTCTCACCGAGCAAGGCGAAGTCATTTCGAGTAAGTTCGGCAATCCGGAAATCGGGCGGCGCAATCTGGAAACGGTGGTGGCGGCGACGCTCGAGGCATCGCTTCTGCCGCACGAGAACGCGCCCGCGCAATTGCCGCTATTCGAAGCGACGATGCAAACGCTCTCCGATTCCGCGATGGCCGCGTACCGCGCGCTCGTGTACGAAACTCCCGGCTTCACCGATTACTTCTTCGCCTCGACGCCGATCGCCGAGATCGCCGAACTGAACATCGGCAGCCGGCCGGCATCGCGCAAGCTGCAGGACCCGAAGCAACGCAAGATCGAAGATTTGCGCGCCATTCCGTGGGGCTTTTCGTGGGGCCAATGCCGCCTGCTGCTGACGGGCTGGTTCGGCTTCGGCAGCGCGGTGACGGCTTATCTCGATTCGGCCGACTCGGACGCGGAACGCGCGAAGCGCCTCGGCACCTTGCGCAAGATGCACAAGACGTGGCCGTTCTTCACGAATCTGCTTTCGAACATGGACATGGTGCTTGCGAAGACCGATCTCGCGGTGGCGTCGCGTTATGCGCAGCTCGTCGCGGACAAGAAGCTCAGGAAGCGCGTGTTCGATCGCATCGTCGCGGAGCACGAGCGGACCGGCAACGTGCTCGCGGAAATCACCGGCAAGGGCGAGCGCCTCGCTGACAATCCGCTGCTCGCGCGCTCGATCAAGAACCGTTTTCCGTATCTCGATCCGCTCAATCACTTGCAGGTGGAACTGCTCAAGCGGCATCGCGCGGGCGATCAGAACGTGCGGCTGCGGCGCGGAATTCATTTGACGATCAACGGGATTGCGGCGGGCCTGCGTAATACGGGTTGATCGATGCGCCCCGCAACGGGCATTGCATCTTTCACGTGCCACGAATCACGCCATATGTTCGTGGCACGTTTGTTTAAGTAGCCCTTGCGGCATTCGAGCGGCGCTCAGTCGCGCCGCTTGCCTTCGATCATCAACGCATCCAGCTCGAACGAGAAGTCGTCGCCGGCCTTGAAGTATTCGCGCACTTCGTCGGGCGCGGCGGCCCACATCGATTTGATCGCCGTCACGCGTTCGGGCGGCGTTCTCATGCGTGTCACCCACGAATCGAATTCCAGGCCGATACGCCAGCGCTCGGTCACGTTCGCGTCGAAGCCAGCGGTATCGAGCATGGCGATCCACTCGTCGGCGCGATAGTCGCGGATATGCGATGCATCGCGCAACAGTTCGATTGCCTGAATGTGCGTGTCGTACAGCGGATCGTCGGCGCCCGCGATATCGATGAATTTCAGCCGGCCGCCCGGCTTGAGCACGCGCCGCACTTCGGCCAGCGCGCGCGGCACGTCGCGCCAGTGATGCGCGCTCATGCGGCTCACCACCCAGTCGAACGAGGCGTCGGCGAATGGCAGCGACTCGGCGGCGCCCTGTTGCGTGCGGATCGTGGCAAGGCCGCGTTCCTTCGCGGCGGCATCGACCGTGGCCAGCATTTGCGGGGCGATGTCGTACGCCACGACCTCGCGCACGTGCGGCGCCACCGCGAAGCTCGCGTGACCCGCGCCGCATCCCATGTCCAGCACGGTCGCGTTGCCGCACGTCGCGGCAAAAGTCGCGGCGAGATTTTGCAGATCGGCGCCGCTCGCGTGAACCTGGCTCGTGAGATAGGCGGCGGCGGTGCTGCCGAACGCATCGGCTACCTGGTCGTGGTGTTTCATCGGTATGACTCCGGAATGTTCTTGGGGACGCCGGGCGGTTCCTGAGCCGCCCGGCCTGCCGCTACAATAGAGCCCGCCTTGTACCAGTACAAGTGGACTGTTTATTCTGGTATCGACATTACCCGCCACGCCTCATGAAAATGACCCCGAAGACCGAATCCAGCGAAGCTGTCGATATCCCCGCACGCGCGCTCGGCGAATTCATCCGGGCGCATCGTGAACGGCTTTCGCCGCAGTCCGTCGGTTTGCCGCCGGGGCCGCGCCGCCGCACGCCGGGGCTGCGCCGCGAGGAAGTCGCCGCGTTGTGCGGCGTCAGCCCGACCTGGTACACGTGGATCGAGCAGGGCCGGCCGGTTTCCGCCTCGGCGGATGCGCTCGCGCGTATCGCCGTCGCATTGCAGTTGTCGCGGGCCGAACGCGCGTATCTCTTCGAACTGGCCGAGGAACGCGATCCCGCCGAGCCCGATCCCACCGCGCAGGACGTGCCCGCCGCGCTCTTGCAGAGCGTCGGGCTGATCGGCGCGCCGGCCTACGTGCTGGACCGCCAGTGGAATGCGCTGCGCTGGAACGCGCACGCGTCGGAACTGTTCGTCGGCTGGCTCGATGGCGAACACGACCGCAACCTGCTCGCCTACACGTTCACCTCGCCGGTGGCGCGCGCGTTGATCGTCGATTGGGACACGCGCGCGCGCCGTCTTGCCGCCGAGTTTCGCGCCGATTCCATCCGTCACCTCAACGACGCGCCCACGCGCACGCTGATCGACACGCTCGGCGCCGCCAGCGATGCCTTCGCGCGCTACTGGGCGTCGCAGGACGTGTTCGAGCGCGAAGGCGGCGAACGCGCGTTCGATCATCCGTCGCGCGGACGACTCGTGTTCAACCAGATCACCTTCAAGCCCGCGCATCGCGAAGATCTGAAGCTCGTGATCCTCGTCGGCAACGACTGAGGCAGCAGGCGCCGAATGTTAAAATCTTCGACTTCCGGCTTGCCGCTTTAGCCGCCTCATTCGCCTCAACCGCCAATCACATCACCATGACGTCCCAACTGCACAAAAAAGGCGAAGCCTGGTCGGCTCGCTTCTCCGAGCCCATGTCGGATCTCGTCAAACGCTATACGTCGTCGGTGTTCTTCGACAAGCGGCTCGCTCTCGTCGACATTCAAGGCTCGCTCGCGCACGCGTCGATGCTTGCGGCGCAGAAGATCATCGGCGCGGACGACCTTGCCGCCATCGAGCGCGGCATGGCGCAGATCAAGGGCGAAATCGAGCGCGGCGAGTTCGAGTGGAAGCTGGACCTGGAAGACGTGCACCTGAACATCGAGGCGCGGCTGACCGCGTTGATCGGCGACGCCGGCAAGCGCCTGCACACCGGCCGCTCGCGCAACGATCAGGTCGCAACCGACATCCGCCTGTGGCTGCGCGGCGAGATCGACCGTATCGGCGAACTGTTGAAGGACCTGCGAAGCGCGCTCATCGACATGGCCGAGAAGCACGCCGACACCATCATGCCGGGCTTCACGCATTTGCAGGTGGCGCAGCCCGTGACCTTCGGGCATCACCTGCTCGCTTATGTCGAAATGTTCTCGCGCGACGCCGAGCGCATGCGCGATTGCCGCACGCGCGTGAACCGCCTGCCGTTGGGTGCGGCGGCGCTCGCGGGCACGAGTTATCCGATCGACCGTCACGCGGTGGCGAAGACGCTCGGCTTCGATGGCATCTGCGCGAATTCGCTCGATGCCGTCTCCGACCGCGACTTCGCCATCGAATTCACGGCGGCCGCCGCGCTCGTCATGACGCACGTCTCGCGCTTTTCCGAAGAACTGGTGTTGTGGATGAGTCCGCGTGTCGGTTTCATCGATCTCGCGGATCGTTTCTGCACCGGCTCGTCGATCATGCCGCAAAAGAAAAACCCCGACGTGCCCGAACTCGCGCGCGGCAAGACAGGCCGCGTGAACGGTCATTTGATGGCGCTGCTCACGCTGATGAAAGGCCAGCCCCTCGCTTATAACAAGGACAATCAGGAAGACAAGGAGCCGCTTTTCGATACCGTCGATACGGTCGCCGACACATTGCGCATTTTCGCGGAAATGGCGGCGGGCATTACCGTCAAGCCGCAGGCTATGCGCGCGGCCGCGCTGCAAGGTTTCTCGACGGCCACCGATCTCGCGGACTATCTCGTGAAGCGTGGCCTGCCCTTTCGCGACGCACACGAAGCCGTGGCGCATGCGGTGCGCATCTGCGTGGATCGCGAATGCGATATCGCCGATTTGTCGCTCGATGAAATGAAGCAGGAACTGCCGAACGTCGCGCATCTGATTGGCGACGATGTCTTCGAATATCTCACGCTCGAAGGTTCGGTCGCGAGCCGCGATCATGCGGGCGGCACCGCGCCGGATCAGGTGCGTGCGGCCGCCAAGGCGGCGCGTGCGGCGCTTGGCTGATCGAGCCGGACCATGCTTCGAATCGGACCCATTCGTGGGTCCATTTTTTTTGGAACGCCGGTTTTTATCACGCCGTGCGAAACACTGCATAGTTCAAATGCACGCATGAAATGGGAGCGAACCTATCCGCCTTGGCGTAGCCCGCAAGCATGATGAGAGACACTTTTTTGCCTTCGGGAATCATCATGCACAAGCGCAATTTTCGCAGTACCGCATTGGCTGCGCTCGTTGCGGCGGAAGCGCTTTCCGGCACGTCCGCCTCATATGCCGAGCGCAAAAGCTCACAACTAGAAGTCACGTTGACCATCCACAATGCCTGCTCGATCGTCAGCGGTTCGGAAACGGCAGATCCGATTGAGATGCTTTCCGGTGCGAATGCCCGAACGTCCATCAAGGTGGATTGCACGGGAAAACAAACGCCCTACGGCGTTTCCGTCATGAGCGAACTGCATGCAAGCACCGCCGTCTCCAGGCAAGCAACAGCACAGGCCGCGACTGCCGCTTACGGCGATGCTCGAAAGACGATCGGCGTTGCCGCGGAACCGCAATCGTCGGCGATAAACTCCGAGACCACGCCGCTGGTCAAGTTCGTGACCGTCGAGTTTTGATATTCGCGGGGCGCCAATCGTGCGCACGATACGACTTGCAAGACAACGCTCGATTCATTGGAAAGCGATGCAATGCAGGTCGAGTGTTTTGCCCTACACGCTTTAGATGCCCAACAATCCCGATTTAAATTCACAAATATAAAACGACGGGTCTCGGATGTTCTTCCGGCTTCACCGCATCTGCTTCATCGTCTTCCCGACTGAAGGCATCTGCTAAACGGTGGCAGCTTTCTTTGTAACGCAAGCATCGTCATGGTTCGAGATTGCATTCGCAGTTTCGCCTGGATCGTTCGTTTTTGCTTCGCTTCTCTCAACGAGTTCCTTGAACGAATCGACGTCATTCTCACAAGAAAAAAACGTCAAGGAAAACATGCTCCGTCTACCCTTAAAAATTTTTCCGTAGGAAACCTAATATCCGATTTTCGGCTTGCCTCGCCTTGGTCGCTGGATTATCAATGATCGCACGAGCCCTATAAGAGAGGGTTTGACGACAGTTCAGTCAGCGCAAATGAGTCGCGGATCGAAACGAACCAAACAAACCGAGTAAGGAGGCCGTTCTCATGAATCGCCTTGGCATGAAGTCGAAGACTACTGCGCTGACGCTGGCTGCGCTCGTCGCTTATTCAATCAATGCGTTGGGCGCCGAATGGCAGGAAGGTGCGACCTACGCGGCGGGCGCGACCGTCACCTACAACGGGCGCACATACCAGGCTCTTCAGGCGCATACGGCTTATCCAGGCGCTGGGTGGACTCCGGCCAGCACGCCGACCTTGTGGCGCGATGTGAGCGCGGCTACGCCTACGCCAGCACCATCGCCCACGCCTGCGCCTGCGCCGACACCCGCTCCGACTCCTGCGCCAACTCCCGTACCAACCCCGACGCCGACTCCAACGCCAACACCCTCTCCCACTCCGACACCTTCGGCTTGCTTCGCTGCGTGGTCGGCATCGCAGGTTTATGCACAGACGGGTACGCGCGTCACGGCCAATGGACGCAATTACAGAAACAAGTGGTGGACCCAAGGCGATAACCCGACGCAGTCTGGGCAATACGGCGTATGGGAAGACATAGGCGCATGCTCGGGAAGTCCGACGCCGACACCGGCGCCAGCGCCAGTTCCAACGCCGACGCCGACGCCAACACCAACACCAACACCAACACCAACGCCGGTTCCGACGCCAACACCAACACCGGTTCCGACTCCAACGCCGACACCGACACCAACGCCGGTTCCAACACCAGCACCGGTCCCGACTCCTACGCCGGCACCCGTGCCGACACCGGTCCCGACTCCTACGCCGGCACCTACGCCAACACCAACGCCCGCTCCCGCCGGCGCGCGTGAAGTCGGCGCGTACTTCGCGCAATGGGGAATCTACGACCGCAACTACAAGGTCAAGGATGTCGACACATCGGGCTCGGCGAAGCTGCTCACGTTTATCAACTACGCATTCGGCAACGTTTATCAAAAGAACGGCGGCTACGAGTGCGGCATCATCAACAAGGCAGAACCGGGTGCGACCAACGAGAACGCCCCGGACGCAGGCACCGGCGGCGATGCCTGGGCCGACTATCAAAAAGGCTTCTCGGCGAACGAATCGGTCAACGGCAAGAGCGATGCATGGGACTGGCCCTATGGCGATCCACGTCAGGGCAAGTCCGGTCCGCTCAAGGGTAACTTCAATCAGCTCAAGCTATTGAAGGACAAGTACCCCAACGTGCGCATGATCATTTCGCTCGGCGGATGGACCTGGTCGAAGTGGTTCAGCAAGGCCAGCGCTACCGATGCGCTGCGCAAGCAGCTCGTCTCGTCGTGCATCGATGTCTATATCAAGGGCAACGTGCCCTTCGATGCTGCCTCCAACGCGGGCGGAGATGGCGTCGCAGCGAACGTGTTCGACGGCATCGACATCGACTGGGAATTTCCCGGTGGCGGCGGTCAGCCCTACAACACGTACGACGTCAAGGACAAGGAGAACTACACGCTTCTCCTGACGGAATTCCGCAAGCAACTCGACGCCATGGGCGCGCAAAACGGCAAACGCTATCTGCTCACGGTCGCCATCGGCGCGGGTGGCGACAAGATCGCCAGCACGAACCCGGGCGACTACAGCAAGCCGCTCGACTGGATCAACGTGATGACGTACGACTATCACGGCGGATGGGAAAGCACCGGCCCGACGGACTTCCAGTCGCATTTGTATCCGGACCCGGCCAGCCCGAACATGGCAGGCGCTCCCGGCAACACCTATTACACCGATGCCGCCATCCAGGCCTTGCTGAAAGCGGGAGTGCCGTCGTCGAAGATCGTTCTCGGCATTCCGTTGTATGGGCGCGGCTGGACCGGCGTCACGCCGGGACCGAAGGGAGACGGGCTCTATCAGAAAGCCACCAAGACAGCGCCCGGGAAGTACGAGGCCGGCATCCAGGACTACCGGCTCCTGAAGAGCGCCGCAGGCACGGTGTACGAGCATCCGGTGACGAAGCAGTCGTACAAGTTCGACGGCACGACTTTCTGGTCCTACGACTCGCCCACGACGATCCGCGTCAAGAACGCCTACGTGAAGCAGTTCAGTCTGCGCGGTGTCTTCGGCTGGGAGCTGGACGGCGACGCCGCCAACGCGGAACTGCTGAACGTCATGAGCGAAGTCAACAAGTGATCGGCCGCGCGACTGCGCCCGGTGCGTGACGCCGGGCGCAGACGATGCGCAATGCAATGAATCGGGGGCAGCCATGCAGGATCGATTGACGAATGCCGCGTTCTCGACGGCCGCTGTGTCGAAAACGAAACTCTCCCGGCACGACCTCGGCTGGCGCGGGCGCGGCTTTACCTTGCTCGAGTTGCTGGTGGTGCTGCTCATCATCGCGCTCCTGGCGGGCTATGTCGGCCCGAAGCTCTTCGGTGAAGTCGGCAAGGCGCGCTCCAAGACAGCGGCGACGCAGATCAAGGGTATCGAAGACGCGCTCGATCGATACCGTCTGGACACTGGCCACTTTCCCGGCACCGACGCCGGGCTTCAGGCGTTGATGAGCAACGTCGGCAACACCTCGGGCTGGGAAGGTCCGTACATGAGCAGCGCCATTCCGAACGATCCGTGGGGCAAGCCGTACGTCTACCGCTCGCCCGGCGAGAACGGCAAGGACTACGACCTCATGACCTACGGCGCCGACGGCAAGCCCGGCGGTTCGGGCGAGGACGCGGACATCATCGGCAAATGATGGATTCGGCGGCAGTCATGCGATATCGCGTGCGGGTCGAGTCCGACGGCGGCCAGCAGGAACTGGAGCTCGATGCAGCGGACGAAACGCAACTTCGGCAGAACATGGCCGACATGGGTTTGTCGCTGATCGAAGCGACACCCGTGGAAAAGAAGTCGCGCGGTCTCTCGTTGCGCAAGCCCGTATTCGAGCGCGCGCTCTTTACGCAGGAACTGATCGCGCTTCTGGAAGCGGGCCTGAGTCTCGTCGAAACGGTCGAGACGTTGCGCGACAAAAGCAAGGAAGGCCTCAACCGGACGGTGCTGCAAGGCATCGTCACCGCGCTTTACGAAGGCGAGCCGTTGTCGCGGGCGCTCGAGCGTCAAACCGAACATTTCCCGCCGCTGTATGTCGCGACCGTGGCATCGGCGGAACAGACGGGGCATCTTTCCGAGGCGCTCAAGCGCTATCACCACTACGACGCGCGGCTCGCGGCGGTGCGCAAGAAAGTGGTGTCGGCCATGGTGTATCCGTCCATCGTGATCGCCACGGGCGCGTTCATCATCCTGTTCCTCGCGTTCTACGTGATTCCGAAGTTCAGCCAGGTGTTCGCGTCGATGAAAGACATTCCCTTCTCCGCCCGCATGATGCTCGCCTGGGGCAACCTCGTCGCCGAGCACGGCGGCGTGCTGCTCGCGGGCATCGTGGCCGCGCTCGCCGGCGCGATCATGGCGCTGCGCAACGAGAAGGTGCGCGGCAGATTGTTCGGCGCGGTGCTGCGCCTGCCCAAGCTCGCTGATTACCAACGGCTCTTCGCCCTGACACGGTTTTACCGGACGCTCGGCCTGTTGCTCGCGGGCGGCATGTCGATGGTCGCGGCGCTCGAACTCTCCGCGCAACTGCTGCCTTCGCTGATGCAGTCCGCGCTTGCGCGCGCGCTCGACGAAGTGCGCGCGGGCAAGTCGCTGTCCGGCGCGTTGCCGGCCGCGAATCTCACGACGCCGGTGGCCGAGCGGCTGATCCGCGTCGGCGAGCAGAGCGGCGAGCTGGCCGGCATGGTGACGCGCTCGGCGGAATTCTGCGACGAGGAACTCGACCGCGCGATCGACACGCTGATGCGCGTGGTCGAGCCGGTGCTGATGCTGGTGGTGGGCGGCATCGTCGGGACGATCATCTTTCTGCTCTATATGCCGATTTTTCAGTTGGCCGGAAGCGTGGGGTAAGACATGGAACAGACCACCGATACGCCCGCGAAGGCGAACCCCGTGCGCGACCCGCGCCCGAAGCAGCAGCAGTTCTGGGACGAAGCGGAACACGACGGCGCCGACTATCTGAAGAAGGTCACGCAGACCATCGGCCTGCGCGGCTTCGACGCCACCGCGCTCGAAACGCTCGAACCGCGCTTCGACCTCCTGCCGTTCGGCGAAGCCATGTCGCGCCGCTGCCTGCTTGCCGCCGACAGCAACGCGCGCCTGTGGTTCGTGCTTGCCGATCCTTTCGATCCGCCGCTGCGTGCCTGGGCGATGCAGCGCGTTAAGAAGCCATTCGCGTTCGCCTTCTGCGTGCCGGGCGAGCTCATGGCGTATCTCGCGCTGCACGAGTCCGCGCATCAGGCGCTCACGCAGGTCAATGTCGACAGCAAGACCGGCAACGCCGCCGCGGCGGGCGTGGAGATCACGCTCGCCACGCTTTCGGCGGACGTGCATCCCGTCATCCGGCTCGTGAATTCGTCGCTGTACGACGCGCTCAGGGCGCGCGCCTCGGACATTCATATCGAGAGCACCGCGACGGGTCTCGTCATCAAATACCGCATCGACGGCGTGCTGCAGGAAACGGCGTCCGCGCCCGGCACCGATGTCGCGGAGCAAGTGCTCTCGCGGCTCAAGGTCATGGCGGAGCTCGATATCGGCGAGCGGCGCATTCCGCAAGACGGCCGCTTCAAAGCGTTCATCAATCAGCGCGAGATCGATTTTCGTGTGTCGATCATGCCGTCGATTCACGGCGAGGACGCGGTGCTGCGCGTGCTCGACAAGCAGCGCGGCGATGCGAACAGCACGACGCTGCGTCTGGACGGACTCGGACACGACCCGGACACGGTAGCGTCGATTCGCTCGATCGCGCGCGAGCCCTACGGCCTGTTGCTCGTGACGGGCCCGACCGGTTCGGGCAAGTCGACCACACTCTACGCCACGCTCACCGAAATCAACACGGGCGACGAGAAGATCATCACGATCGAAGACCCCGTCGAATACGAACTCGCGGGCGTGCTGCAGATTCCGATCAACGACAAGAAAGGACTCACCTTCGCGCGCGGCCTGCGTTCGATCTTGCGGCACGATCCCGACAAGATTCTCGTGGGCGAGATCCGCGACGGCGAAACCGCTGGCATCGCCGTGCAGGCCGCGCTCACGGGACACCTGGTCCTGACCTCGGTGCACGCGAACAATGTGTTCTCCGTGCTGGATCGCTTCCTTCACATGGGCGTCGACATGCACAGCTTCGTCGATGCGCTGCTCGGCGCCGTCGCGCAACGGCTCATGCGCAAGAACTGTCCGCATTGCGTGCGCGACGACGAGGTGCCCGACGACGCCACGCTGCTTGCCTCCGCGCTCACGCGCGAGCAGGTCGCGCATTGGCGCTTTCGCCGTGGCGCGGGCTGCGAGGCATGCCGCCGGACGGGCTATCTCGGGCGTCAGCCGATTGCGGAAGTGCTGCGCATGAACGACGCGATCAAGCAGTGCTTCGTGGAACGGCGGCCGTTGATCGAACTGAAGCAACTCGCGAATCGAAGCGGTTTCGTGCCGATTCGCCAGATCGCCCTGCGCGCGGTCGCGGATGGCCGCACGACGCTCGCGGAAGTCAATCGCGTCACGATCGTCGAACCGGCATAGCGGAGACGGAACATGTCACGTTGGTCGGATCTGGTCGGAGCGATGAGCGCCGTCGCGAAGCGCCCTTCGAGGCGCACGGGACCGGCCCGCGCGGGCGCTTTCATGCCGCGCGTGACGCTATGGGTCGATGGCGAACGGGTGCGAGAGTCCGGCGTCGCGAGCAACGTGAATACCGAAGCCCTTACGACGCCGGGCGACACGGCGGCCGCGCTCAAGGCCATCGAGGCGCTCGCGCCGAAGCCCGCGCGACCTGGGCTGCACGGCCTGCGCGTGGTCGTCGGCGCGCCGTTCGTGCGCTATTACGCGTTGCCGTGGCGGCCGCATCCCAAGCCGGAGCAATGGGTGTCGATGGCGCGCATGCAGGCCGCGCAGGCGGGCGCGGGCGCCGAGCCGTGGCGCTACGCCGTCACCGATGGCGCGTGGCATCAAGGCCGCCTCGCCGCCGCGATGCCCGAGGCGCTGTGCGCGGGCATCGAGCGCTTATGCAAGACGCGACGGCTGCAATTGCTCGGTATCGAGCCGGGCTTTACCTTCGCCATGCAAAAGCATGCGCGGCACATTCGCGACGGCAACATCGCCGTCGTGGAACTGGAGCAGGCGGCAAGCGGCGCGGCCATCGCGCATATCGGCTTGCGGCGCGGCGGCGGCTGGAGCGGCTTCATCGCGCTGCCGGTGGCGGGCCCGCTCGACGACGTGCTGCGCGACGCCTTCGTGCTCGCCGCCACCGAGCCGCCCGAGCGCTGTTACGCCATCGGGCCGGGCGCAGCCGATCGCTGGGTCGCGGATGCAACGCTCGTCGAATGGCTTGCCGCGCCATGGGAGGCTTCGCCATGAAAGCGCCCGCCATCGACCTGCATCGGGCCAATCGTCCGGGCGTGGCGACCGGGCTGATTGCGCTCGCCCTCGGCGTCGTCGTGCTGTTCGTGACGATGCAGTATCGCGACAAGCTCAAGGAGCAAGGCGCCGCGCTCGATGAACGCGAAGCGTCGGTCGCGCAGGAGGAGAAACGCTTCGAGCGCATTGGCCGGGCGCATCGCGGCACGCGCAATCCCCGCGCGGACGCCTTGATGGCGCAGCAGCGCTATGCGGCGGAACCGGCGCGCAGTCTGATCGAAGGCGGTTGGCAACCGAATATCGCGATGCTCTCGCTCGATATCGTGACCGCATCGCGCACCATCAACATGCAGTTCGAGACGCGCTCGGCGCAGGAAGCGATCTCCTATGCGGACTGGCTGCAGGCGCAGCCCGCCGCCGAAAGCGTCTCGATCAAGCGGCAGAGCGAGAAGCCGGGGCCGCCCGTCAAAACCGTGGAAACCGCGCTTCAGGTGACGTGGCGCCCGTTCGCGACGCAGGCGGCAACGGGCGCGTCGGCGCCGGATGTGGCCGCGTCTTCCGCCGGAGGTTCCAGATGAGCCGCTGGCTTTGGGAACTGCGCCGCGCGCAGTGGCGGCTCGGCACCTTCGGGCTCTTTGCGCTACTGCTCCTGAGCAGCGCGGCGATCATCGCGCTGGTCGAGATCTTGCCGCTTCGCAACGACATCGCCGCACGCGAGCTCGATCTCGATGCGCGCACCGCGAAGCTGAAACAACCGCCGCCGCCCATGCCGGATGAAGCCGTGGCGCCGACGAGTCCGGAGCAGCGTTACTTCGTTTTCCTGCACAGCCTGCACGCGATCGCCGCGAAGAACGGTATCTCGATGCCGCAAATCACGTATCAGATGGCCGCGCAGGACAAGGATTCGCCCTCCCGCCGCTTTGTCGTCGAGACGTCGTTTTCGAGTCAGTATCTGCAATTTCGTACTTTCTTCTCCGAGTTGCGGACCTTGCCGGGCATTCGCTGCGAGCGGCTCACGCTGTCGCGGCCGAATATCGGCGTGACCGATCTCGAAATTCGCCTGCAATGTTCGTTCGTCGTGGAGGCGGCCAAGTGAAGCCGCTCGATATGCGAACCCTGAGAATCTCGTGGCCGATAAGCGGGCTGCTCGTCGTGACGCTCGGCTTGATCTTGTTCGTATGGTTTCGCGGGGCGCCCGACGACGAGGCGGATCGTCCTCCGGCGGTGGCCACGAAGGAGCGAGTTTCACGAGCGAGCGCGCCTGCACCGGCAAGTGCGCCGCAAGCCAACGCCGCGCCGGATACCCGCGTTGCCGCCGTGAACATCTTCCCCATGCAGAACTGGCAGCCGCCACCGCCGCCGCCTCCGCCGCCCGAATCCATCAAGCCGCCGCCACCGCCGCCCTTGCCGCCCTTGCCTTTCGTCGTCCGTTCGCTGTGGCTGGACCAGCAAGGCATCTTCTACGTCGTTCTGAGCGGCACCGGACGCGAGTTCCCGCTTTGCATCAACTGCAAGAAAACGGGTTTCCTGCGTAAGGGCGATGTGCTTCTCAACGCCTACAAGATCGAGGACATCAACCGTAAAGAAGTGAGGTTCATGTACTTGCCGTTGAAGCGCCGACAAACGCTGTCGCTCGGAGAACTGAAATGAGCCGGCTCAAAGACATTACGGTCTGGGTCCTGATTCCGCTATTGACGGCGTGCGCGGGCGAGATGCATCGCAAGGATCTGCAGAACCGTCTGGGGACCATGCCGCCCGACGCGCAGCTCGAATTGCTCGCGCAGCAGAGCGCGCAGTATCCCGACGACCTGGAAATCTACAACTGGTATGTGAGCCTGCGTCGCAAGGTTTCGTTGGAGTACTTGCAGCGCGCAAGTGTTGCGTACCGCGCGGGCGATTCGGCCCAGGCGATCGCGTGGGCGAAGAAGGCTCAGGCCGCCGCGCCCGGCGACGACGGGCCGCGCGAGATGATTGCGTGGATCGAGAAGCAGGCGCCCATCGACACCGCCGTGCAATACGCCGAAACGATCTATCAGGATCAACCGGACCAGGCGATGGCGATTCTCAACGACGTGCTCTCGAAACAGCCCGACAACGCGCGCGCCATCCGTCTGCGCGACCTGCTGCTCGCGCCCAAGGGACAAGACCTCGAACCGAAGCTCAACAAGGACCTCAATCAGCCGATCACGGTGCAGTTCCGGGATCAGCCGCTTATCAGTATCTTCGAGCTGATGTCGAACATTACCGGACTGAACTTCACCTTCGACCGCGAAGTGCAGGCCGCCGCGCCGACGACCATCTTCGCGAGCAACACGCCCGTCAAGCAAGTGATGACGATGGTCCTGCAGGCGAACCAGCTCGCGAGCAAGGTGGTGAGCGGCAACTCGATCCTGATCTACCCGAAGCGGCCCGACAAGGAAACGGAATACAAGGACCTCGTCGTGCGCACGTTCTATCTGCAGAACTCGCAGGCGGCGCAAGTGCTCGCGGCGGTCAAGCAGATGGTCAAGACGCGCGATGCCGTGCTCGACGAACGCACCAACGCGATCATCATGCGCGACGCGCCGGACACCATCAAGGTCGCGGAGCGGATCATCCGCGCGCTCGACGTGACGCCCGCGGAAGTCGTCATCGACGCGCAGATTCTCGAAGTATCGTCATCCGATCTGCTGCAGATGGGCATTTCGTATCCGAATCGTATCGAGTTCGCGCTCATGCCGGACGGGACCAATTCCGATGCCTCGACCCGCGCGCCGGGCACGCTCACCTTGCAGCAACTGCGCAACCTGAACAGCAGCGACGTGCTCGTGAGGATCGGGCCGGTCGGTATCGACATGCTGCAGAACCAGGGCAAGACCAAGACGCTTGCGAACCCGAGCATCCGCGTGAGAAACCGCGAGAAGGCGAAGGTGCTGATCGGCGACCGCCTGCCCGTGGTCACGACGACGCTCTCCAGCAACTTCAGCTCCGAGAGCATCAACTATCAGGACGTGGGCCTCACGCTGGAAGTTGCGCCCGTGATCGTCAACTCGGACGAAGTGCAGGTGAAGTTGCGCATGGAAGTGTCGAACGTTACCGACACGATCACGACGACGACGGGACTGGTCGCCTATCAGATCGGAACTCGCACGGCCGAAACGGTGATGAGCGTGCGCAACAACGAAACGCAGCTGCTCGCGGGTCTCCTGCAGCGCAACGAGCGCGCGTCCGGCTCCGGTTTGCCAGGCCTGAGTCGCATTCCGCTGCTGGACCGGATCTTCGGCACGCGCGCGAACGACCAGCATCAGACGGAGCTCGTGCTGATGCTGACGCCGCGCATCGTGCGCAATCAGGCCATGCCGGCGGGCAACGTCGTGTCCTTCGATTCGGGCACGGAGACGCGCATTTCGACGGAGCGCGACCCGGTCGGACCGAACGCAAGCGTGCGCGTTCCGCCAAGCGGCGCGAGCAGCGCGCCTGCCCTGCCTCCGCCCGTGCCGACGCCTTCCGCGCCGCCGCCCGTGATGGCGCTGCCCGCACCCACGCCGCCGCCACAGCCACCCGCCGCGACCTCGCCGCCGCCGACCCAACCCTAGAAACGTGCAACCAGCCGCGACCATGGACAAGGGCTTCACGATCATCGAGTTGCTCATCACGCTCGCGATCATCGCGGTGCTGGCGATGGTCGCGGCGCCGCTCGTGCAGGTGACCGCGCAACGCAACCGCGAAGACGAATTGCGGCGCGCCCTATGGAGTATTCGCGATGCCATCGATGCTTACAAAGCCGCCGGCGATGCCGGCAAGTTCGATCGTCCGCTCGGCGAAACGGGCTATCCCGCCAAGCTCGACGTACTGGTGGACGGCGAAGTCGACAAGACCAATCCGACTCACGCGCGCATCTTCTTCCTGCGGCGTGTTCCGCGCGATCCGATGTGCGATTGCCCGAGCCGTTCGGATGAACAGACCTGGGGCAAGCGCGCTTATTCGAGTTCCGCCGATTCACCGAGCGAAGGCAACGACGTCTACGACGTCTACTCGCTTTCGGAAGGAACCGGCCTCAACGGCGTCCCTTACCGCAAGTGGTGAGCGTCATGAACAAACGAATGCTGCGCGCTTTCACGCTAATCGAATTGCTGGTCGTTCTGGCGATCATCGCGACCTTGCTCACGCTCGTCGTGCCGCGCTACTTCGGGCAGGCGGAGAAAGCCAAGGAAACCGTGCTGCAGGAGAATCTCGCCGCCATGCGTGATTCCATCGACCGCTTTCGCGGCGATCAGGGGCGCTATCCGCAATCGCTCAACGAACTGGTCGAGCGCCGCTATCTGCGTGAGGTGCCGATGGACCCGGTCGCGCAAAGCCGCACGACCTGGACGACCGAGCCGCCCAACGACGGCACGCCCGGCGTCTATAACGTGCGCAGCGGCGCAAAAGGCAAGGCCAGGGATGGCACCGACTACGGCAGCTGGTAGCGCGCGCGGGCGGCATTCGGATCGAGCGCGTCGAGCGTTTGCATCGCGCAAGCGGCAGCATGGTTTCGGCATGTTGTGGGCGCTGATGTGCGTGGCGCTCATCGGCATCTATCTGATGCAGATCGGCACCGTATGGAGCACGCAGATTCAGCGCAACCGCGAATTCGAACTGCTGAAAAAGGGCGATGCGATCCGCAACGCGATTCGTGAGTACGTCAAGGCCGACCCTGGCGGCGCTTTTCCGAAGAGCCTCGATGACCTGTTGCGCGACTCGCGCGCGTCCTTCGTGCGCCGATACCTGCGCGATGCATACACCGACCCGATGACCAACGGCGAATGGCAAACGGTGCGCGGCCCCAACGGCGAGCTGTACGGCGTGTACAGCTCATCGAAGCAAACGCCGCTGAAAACGGATGGCTTCTCCGACGAGGACGCGAGCTTCGCGTTGAAGACGAGCTACGAGGACTGGAAGTTCACGAGCTACCCGGAAATGAGCATGAATCGAAGGTAGTTTTCATATCGGGCCGGCATGTGCAGCTGCTGGCCGTCGCGTTCCAAAAGAGGTGCTGAGATGTTGACCGTTCGTAGAAAGTTGGCGATGCTTCCAGCCGCGTTGCTATTGCATGCCGGCATCGTGTCCGCGCAGGAAGCATGGCGCGAAGGCGCGACCTATGCGGCTGGCGCCACGGTGACTTATAGCGGTCGCGTTTATCAGGCGCAGCAGGCGCATACGGCATATCCGGGCGCGGGATGGTTTCCTGCGACTACGCCGACGCTTTGGAAGGATGTGGGGGCGGCGGGGGCTCCTGCTCCTGCTCCTGCGCCAGTTCCGGCTCCTGTGCCTGCGCCAGCTCCAAAGCCATCACCAACACCCGCCCCAACGCCAACGCCAACGCCAACGCCAACGCCAACGCCAACGCCAACGCCAACGCCAACGCCAACGCCAACGCCAACTTCATCGTGCTTTGCAGCGTGGTCTGCTACCCAAGCTTATGCAACACCGGGTACGCGCATAACTTATAACGGCCGCAACTATCGAAATAAGTGGTGGACCCAGGGAGACAACCCGGCGCAATCGGGCGCCTATGGTGCGTGGGAAGATCTCGGTGCGTGTTCTGGCGGCTCACCTTCGCCTACGCCTATGCCCGCGCCAACGCCAACGCCTACGCCCGCGCCCGCGCCCACACCAACTCCGACGCCGGCGCCCGCGCCTGTACCAGCGCCGACGCCAACACCCGTACCGACACCAACGCCGGCTCCCGCGCCCGTACCAACGCCAACGCCAACGCCAACGCCAACGCCGACGCCAACACCAGCGCCGACTCCAATCGCATCCTACAAGCCGAAGATCACCTACATCCCCGAACCCACCGGCTATCCGACCGTCGCCCAGTTCAACGCGACCGAGAAGACACTCGTCGATCAGACCAACGGCCAGATCGGCTTGATCCGCGACGCGCTGCGCGTGCTGCCCGATACCGACGTCGATGCCGTCACGCCCGGACGCGCGGCGAATCCATCGAATGTGAAGCGAGTCGAGTCGATCGTAAGCGAAGCGAAGTTCGACCAGCTCTTCCCGGTCCGCAACATCAAATACTCCTACGTCAGCTTCTTGCGCGGTATCGCCAAGTTTCCGGCGTACTGCGGCGATTACACGGACGGACGCGACGCCGCCGCCATCTGCCGCAAGTTGCTCGCCACGTCCTTCGCGCACTTCGTTCAGGAGACGGGCGCCAACTGGCCGTCGCTCACGCCGGCGCAAGTGCGCTCGGGCTATGCGGACCACAACAACGTCGTGCTCGCAAAAATGCCGCAAGACACGGCCATCCCGTTCTGGCAGCAGGCTTTATGGTTCCTTCGCGAGTCGGGCTACGAGGAAGGCTCGGCCGTTGGTGCGTATCAACAATGCGCGCCGGGCTCGCATGCGACCAACTGGATCTTCTTTCCGTGCGCGAAGAACGCGGCAGGCAAGTACCTCGACTACTTCGGGCGCGGCGCCAAGCAATTGTCCTGGAACTACAACTTCGGCCCGTTCTCGCAGGCGCTATACGGCGACCCCAACGTGCTGCTCGACGACCCCGGCCGCGTCGCGGATACATGGCTGAACTTCGCCTCGGCGGTATGGTTCGCCGTGACCCCGCAGACGCCCAAGCCGCCGATGACCTGGGCGATCGACGGCACCTGGAAGCCTAATAGCGTCGACGTCGGCAACAACATGAAGCCTGGCTTCGGCGCGACGATCTACATCATCAACGGCGGCATAGAGTGCGGTCAGGGGGGCGCGGAACGCTCGCAAGTCACCAATCGCATCAACGCGTACAAGGAGTTCGCGCGCGAACTCGGCGTCACCATTCCCGCCGACGAACCGCTAGGCTGCGCGAACATGCGCGGTTTCACGGAAGGCTCGGCCGCGGCAATCAAGGCGTATCTGGACAAGGACTATGCGTGGGCCAACGGCAAGCCCGTCACGGGATGCAAGCTCGTCGATTATCAGATGCCGTTCTCGCTTCTCACGCCCGGCGACTACAAGGCCTGCACCGACTACTTCTTCCGCGGCAAGGTTCAATACAACGGGCAGATCGTGATAGACAACACGCAATAGCAACGTCCACGGGCACGCGTTCAACGGTTCGTTCTGGTTGAACGCGCGGCCTGCGAACGACGGCATCGTGCGTCCGATTCCGAAGACCGTGCCATCGTCATTTGCCGCTCTTGTAACGCTCGGTTAACGCCTTGACGCGCGAGACGTAGATTTTCGTCTCGCTGTAGGGCGGCACGCCGTTGTATTTGTCGACGCTCGATTCGCCGCTGTTATAAGCCGCCAACATGAGATCGACGTTGCCGTTGAAGCGCGTTTGCAGCCACGCCAGATACCTCACGCCACCGCGAATATTCTGCGCGGCATCGAAGGGATCGTTGACGTTGAAGCGCAGCGCCGTCGCGGGCATGAGTTGCATGAGCCCTTGTGCGCCCGCGCGTGATATCGCGTTCGTGCGATACGCCGATTCCGCATGAATCACGGCACGAACCAATGCGCTATCGACGCCGAAGGTCGAAGCAGCCGCATCGATTTCACGTTGATATGAACGCAAGTCGAGCTTCAAGGCGGGGATGCCGATGTTTTCTTCGGGCGCGCACAAGCTGCACGTCTCCATGAAGTGCAATTTGATGACCTCGACGTTTTGCGCCACGCCCACCGGCATCTTCGTGAGGTAATGCCTGACGCCGTCTTCCACGTAGGTATAGACAGGCGTGACGGCTTCGCGCCTTGCAAGACTTGCACGACGCGGTAACGCCACGCTCGATGCCAGCGCGCCCGGATCGCCCGATGCGGCGGCACGGGCTGGCGCAACGCTCGACGCCACCGGCGGATAGGCGGCTTGCCAGATCAGATTCACGCGACTGCATTTCGCGTTGTCGAGATTCTCGCTCGCATAGCGGACGGAATTATCCGCGGCCTCGCATCTCAACATGGAAGCTGCGTTCGCCTGCCTCATCGACATCACGAGCGCGCAGGCCAGCAGCGTCGATATGGAATGACGCGTGCGGGCTCTCAAGACGAGCGCTACAGTTGAACGTGCGGACATTCAACAAGGATAGTGTGCTTCGGGCCTTCCGCCACGCTTAATCGACGAACCGAGCCGACGAACCAAACCGCCATGCAGTCAGCGTTTCGATTCATTGGTCGATTCACTTCTTTAGCACGATCTTCAATGACGGATTGTCCAAGGATGCCGTTGTTTTACGCCAGCATTTGTGCTTCCATGAAAGCTGATTTCCCCAGCGTTCAACCGAGCGTCGGCTTGTCACGCACCGCTCGGGACGAATCGAAACTCTCGCTTTTTGATGACGTCACGATGAGCACGAATCCGCGCTTCGACGCTACATGGAAGAACTGGCTCGACGAGAATATCCGCCGTGGCTGCACGCATCAATCGCTCATCGACGCAATGGTCGCCAGCGCGTTCCATCCGAACGCCGCGCGCTCCATCATCGCGCGTCACATTGCAGGCGATACGTCGGATGACGGCGATGATCCGCCCGGCGTGTATCGATACGGCAAGCCCATGCTTCCCGACGGTCGCGTGCTGAGCGCGAGCGATTGCGAAGCGCTAAAGGTATTCACATGCGAGACGCCGGTAGTCGCGCTGTTGGCCGACGTCTTGACCGATGACGAATGCGCGAGGTTGATCGATATCGGCCGCGCGCGGGTGCAGCAGTCATCGGTCGTCGATCCCGACTCGGGCAACGAGATCACTATCGAGGAACGCAAGAGCGAAGGCGCGTTCGTCAACGCATCGACCGATACACTCGTCACCAGGATCGATCGCAGGCTCTCCGAACTCGTGCGGCAACCGATCGAGAACGGCGAGGACCTGCATATTCTGCGCTACGGCATAGGTGGCGAATATCGTCCGCATTTCGACTACTTTCCCGAAGAGCAAGCCGGCAGCCGGCACCACATGCTGCGCGGCGGACAGCGTATTGCAACCGTCATCCTTTATCTCAACGAAGTCGAACGAGGCGGCGATACCACCTTTCCGGACGTCGGCTTGCGCATTCATCCGCGTCGCGGCAGCGCGTTGTATTTCGAGTATGTCAATGACCTCGGTCAAACCGACGCGCGCACGCTGCATGCCGGAACGCCTGTCGAAAAAGGCGAGAAGTGGATTGCCACCAAGTGGATTCGTCAGGGCAGATTTCGCGCCGAAGCCTGACGCATTCAAATGAGCGATCCACGCCGCGTGTGCGCCGGAACAATCGCTCCGGCGCGACACGCTGGCACTGCTACTTGCACGCTCCTACTTTTTCCCATGCACCGTCGGAGTTGGTTGCCGGGTCGACGCCCGAACTCCACCACTTGTTGCGATAGTTCATGCCGCTCACGCTGACACTCGTTCCGGCTGTCGAGTAAGTCTTGCTCGAACTCCAGGCCGGCGCGCATGTCAACGCGGTCTGTCCGGAGCACGTCCCCATGTCCTGCCACGACTTGCCGTTACCCGCGTTGCGCGATGGCTGGTCGGAGTTCTCCCAGCGCGCGCTGTAGTTGTGCCCGCTATCCGATACCGTTTCCTTCGCCTTATAGAGCGTGCCGGCTTGCCAGGCAACCGAGCAGGTCGATCCGCCCGCGCTTGGCGACGGGGCAGGGGTTGGCGTCGGGCTCGGCGTTGGCGTTGGCGTGGGCGTCGGCGCCGGGGCCGGCGATGGCGGCTTCGGTGAAGGCGCAGGGGTTGGCGTGGGCGTTGGCGTCGGGGCCGGCGTGGGAGTCGGTGTCGGTGCGGGCGTGGGCGTCGGCGACGGAGCAGGCGTTGGCGCGGGCGCTCCGGTGTAGTCCATCGCGAAGTTGTAGTCTTGCGCGCTATCGACGTAGATGCGGTTCGCCGACATGACCTTCTGCGGCACGATGTTCCCGTTGTTATCCACGAGACCGAGATGCACGCGCCCGGAGTCCGTGTTGATCTTCGTGGCCATTGCATACACCCAGTCGGCCGCGGCGGTCGTTTGCTGCGTCACCGTGTAACTGAGCGATTCGAGATCGTGACCGTCGTTATCGAATACCCGCAAGGTGATCTTCGTGCCGACCGGCTGATCCACCGCGGTGGTCGGGATTGGACGAACTTCGCGCCAGCTCGTTTTAGTCGAGTTGATGACCACGTCCATACACGCATAGAACGCTTCCGCACTATCGTTGCGTTGCCAGATCGCATAAAGGATGCGTTTGCCTGTCTTGCCTGCGGGCAATTTGCATTTCAACTTGTAGCGGCCGTTGTCGAGCGTGACGCTGGTTATCTCGCAGAACGGCTTGCTGTCGAGATCGGACCATTTCAACGGTTGATTGAAGTCGTAACCATCCGCCGACATGAATATCTGGAAGTAGCGCGTCACGTGCGGCGCCGTCGCGTTCCAGACGAACTCGTAGTTGCCGCTCAGGTCGGGCGAGATCGTCGTCGTGGGCCAGTCGTTGCGACCCAGATCCAGACCGTAATAATTCGACTTGTTGGCGCTGCACAGATGCCCGTCGGGTACGAACGATTTGTGATCGCCATTGGGAAGCTGGTTGACGCCCGCCCAGTCATAAAGAAACGCTGGCCCGGCGACGGCCACCGCAGCCTTGCACGCCGCGGACGTCGGACTTTCCGGCCCTTCCTTGTAGCAGGCGTAGACCCGGCTGATCGGCGTTTCCATCGTGCCGTGACTCCACGCAAGGCATGGAACGGCCAGCGGTACCAGCATTGCCAAAACCTTCTTCTTGTGACGCAACATGAGAGACACTCCTACGCTCGTTCAATAGCCAGCGTCCGCTTTGTGTACGACGAGCCGAATTGCCTCGATAAAGATTCGAAACACGTCGGCAAGCGGACTCATTTTCAGAACGTCGAGTCACTCAGTGCCTCATTCAATTTCGAACGGCATTGGTGCCCGAGCTTGTTGTTTGCTTCTCCTCGATCGGCTATGCAAGATCACGCGTATCGATACGTGCGCACTCCCGGCATAGAAGAAATGAAACAGGCAACTGGAGAGGGGTCTGGTATCGCGGATTCACACGGACTGTTTTCGCATCTGGCTTCGACGCATGTTTCGCTTACGCCATCTGAAATAGTTCGCTTTACTAACTTAAACGGAATCTACTTGCCCTTCGTTTGGGTTTCATTCTAGACGCTTCAAACGATATGCGGTAGCACACGCGGACCGACATCCCGGATGTTGTCAGCGTAGCCGATGTTCGCCATCAGGACGCGCATACACCGCAGTGCGCGTGTCGTTTCGCTGCCGCTTTCTACGGCCCGCTTATCATGCTGATTGTTTCTGCATCAATCGACAACGACAGCGACCACGCTTCGCACAAGGTAGTCATTTATGATCATTCGCCCAAAACTGAACTGGTTCCGGTTGCTGTTCGTCTGGCGCGGCTCCGTGCTGCCCCAACTGCTGCCGAGGCTCGCGCTCATCTTCGTGCTGTCGATCTCGGCGATGTTCATGCACGATCACATTCGCAACTATCCGGTGAACCTGGGCACGCCGCCGTTTGCGCTCGTGGGCATCGCGCTGGCCGTGTTTCTCGGCTTTCGTAACAGCGCCAGTTACGAGCGCTGGTGGGAAGGCCGAAAACTGTGGGGCGAGCTCTTCATCACGGCGCGCTCGCTCGCACGCCAGATTCTGTCGATGCCCGATTCGCTCGATCCTCTACAAAAGCGGCACTTCCTCGCGGCAATCGGCGGCTTTGCACATGCGTTGCGGCATCAGTTGCGCGGCACCGATGCGCTCGCCGATCTCGCATCACGGCTGACGCCCGAATTGCACGCTCGCGTCTCGACCGCGCAATTCAAGCCGGGCATCATCCTGCTATGGTTCGGCGAATGGCTCGCACAACGCCAGCGTGACGGCACGATCGACGGCTACGCGCTCATCGCGATCGACCGTAACCTCAACACGCTGTCGGACGTCATCGGCGGCTGCGAACGGCTCGCGAACACACCTCTGCCCTTCTCCTATTCGGTGATGATTCACCGCACCATCTATCTGTTTTGCGTGCTGCTGCCATTCGGTCTCGTCGATGGTGCCGGTATGCTCACGCCACTGTTCGCGCTGCTCGTCGCCTATGCGTTCATGGCGCTCGAAGCAATCGCCGCACAGATCGAAGATCCGTTCGGCCTCGAAGAAAACGACCTCGCCCTGAACGCAATGTGCAATACGCTCGAAGCCGTTCTGCACGACATGTCGGCCGATCCCGCCTTCGAACGCGCGCCCAAGGCTTCTTCTTCGTCGCGGCTCTACATACTGGATTGAGACACTTAATTTCATTGTCGATCGTGCCTGGCGCAAGCGCTCTCCTTCATAATCTTTCGAGCCTTATTTGTGGAGATTCGCTTTGAAACTGTTCTACAAAGCCGGGGCCTGCTCGTTGGCCTCGCATATCGCGCTCGTTGAATCCGGCCTTCCGTTCGATATCGAAGCGGTCGATCTGAAGGCGAAAGTCACCGCCAGCGGCGCGGATTTCACGAAGATCAATGCAAAGGGTTATGTTCCCGCACTCGTCCTCGACAATGGCGATGTGCTGACCGAAGGTCCCGCGATCATGCAATACATCGCCGACCAGGCGCCCGCAAAGCACCTCGCGCCGCTGAACGACGCCATGGCGCGTTATCGTCTGCAAGGCTGGCTGACGTTCATCGGCACCGAGTTGCACAAGAACTTCTCTCCGTTCTTCAATCCGTCCGCAAGCAGCGACTGGAGAGCGGCGGCAATGAGCAATCTCGAACGCCGCCTCGCCTACACCGCGCAACAACTCGAAGACAAGCCGTACTTGCTTGGCGACGAATTCAGCATTGGCGACGCCTATCTGTTCACGGTGCTCGGTTGGGCCAAGTTCATCGATCTGGATCTCGGCAAGTGGCCGGTGCTCGTGGCGTATCGGTCGCGCGTGGGCGAGCGCGCCGGCGTGCAGGCGGCGCTGAAGGCCGAAGGGTTGATCTGAGCGCACCGCGCGGCCTGATCGCAGCAGACAGCGGCCTCCTTCGGGAGGCCGTTTCTATATCTGACCGCGCAGCGCTTCTATCTTAATAAATCCGCAGCCTTTGATGCAGCAAGGGAAACGCAGCATAACGCTATCTCAATTGAGATTCGTCTCATTCAGTCTTAAAGCGCTCGCCTCTATGATTCATACATGTCGCGGCGATGCAGAAAAACGCAGCGCCGATCAAAAGCTTCCCGCTTAAATTTGTACTGGAGAGTCTCAAGCATGCGTAACCTGATCAAGAATGTCGCCATCATCGCTATCGTTGCAAGCACCGTTGCCGTCGCTACGCCCAGCGCCTTCGCCGGCAGCAAGACCGCAACGTTCGACGTGACGCTCAACATTCAAGACGATTGCTCGATCTCGGCGAACCCCTTGAACTTCGGCGACACCGGCGCGCTTACCGACAACGTCGATCAGTCCAGCAACCTCGCCGTGACCTGCACCACGGGCACACCTTACAACGTCGCGCTCGATGCCGGCACGGCAACCGGTTCGCAAGTCGCGACACGCAAGCTCGCCAATGCCGGCGGCACCGCGACGGTCGACTTCAACCTGTATCGCGATGCAGCCCGCACGCAGCTCTGGGGCCAGACGACCGGCACCGACACGACAGCGGGCGTAGGTAATGGCAAAAGTCAGAGCCTCGTCGTGTACGGCCGCGTACCATCGCAAACCACACCGGCCGCAGGCACTTATAGCTCGACTGTCACCGCTACGGTCGTGTTCTGAAGCGAGTAGATAAGCAGACGGAACGGCCTCCTTTGGGAGGCCGTTTTTGCATCTGACGGCGCAGCGAATCCATCCCAATAAATCCGCGTCTCCTGATGCAGCAAGGGAAAGGCAGCACAACGCTATCTCAAATGAGATTCGTCTCATTCAGTCTTAAAGCGCCCGTCCCTATGATTCATACATGTCGCGGCGATGCAGAAAAACGCAGCGCCGAATCGAAAGCTTCCCGCTTAAATTCGTACCGGAGAGTCTCAAGCATGCGTAACCTGATCAAGAATGTCGCCATCATCGCTATCGTTGCAAGCACCGTTGCCGTCGCCACGCCCAGCGCCTTCGCCGGCAACAAGACCGCGACGTTCGACGTGACGCTCAACGTTCAAGACGATTGCTCGATCTCGGCGAACCCCTTGAATTTCGGCGACACCGGCGCGCTTACCGACAACGTCGATCAGTCCAGCAACCTCGCCGTGACTTGCACTTCCGGAACGCCCTACAACGTCGCGCTCGATGCCGGCACGGCAGCCGGTTCGCTCATCGCAAAGCGCAAGCTCGTCAACGCCACCGGCGACGCCTCGGTCAATTTCAACCTGTATCGCGATGCAGCCCGCACCAAGCTCTGGGGCCAGCAGACCGGCATCGACACGGCTTCGGGTATAGGTAATGGCGACAGTCAGAGCCTCGTCGTGTACGGCCGCGTACCGTCGCAAACCACCCCGGCCGCAGGCACCTATAGCTCGACTGTTACCGCCACGGTCGTGTTCTGAGGCAACTCGCTTCGCTTCATGTGCAAAGCTTGCCAGAGCTCGAATAAAGCTATATCACTGGCATCGTCGGAAGTAATTCGGGAGACCGACGATGCCACGCTTTACACAACCAGCATGGGCAGCCTTTCTGTTTTTGGAATGCGCTGCCTCGCTCGCCGCGTCATTGCAGATATCTCCGGTTTCAATCCAGCTCGCTGGCCCGGAAAACGGCAAGGTCGTCACGTTACGTAACGATGGCGATGAACCGATTCACGCTCAAGTGCGAACCTTCGTCTGGGATCAGTCCGACGAAGAAGACAAACTCACGCCAACCCGCGATCTGATCGCCAGTCCGCCTATCGCCGAAGTGCCCGCCGGCGGTCAGCAAGTCATCCGCGTCATTCGCGCCAACGCCGCACCCGTTGCACAGGAACGCGCATACCGCCTGATTATCGACGAGTTGCCGCCCGACGGCGGCGACAAGCAATCGGCGGTTCAGTTTCGCTTTCGATATTCCGTACCCCTATTCATTTCGCCGCGCGGTGAGGCGAGCACGCCGAAGCTGCAATGGTCCGTCGTCGAAAGAAACGGCAAGGCGTATCTGCGAGTGCAAAACGATGGCGACATTCACGCGCAACTGAGCACCGTTTCACTCAAGACATCGGACAAGGATGTGCGCGTGTCCGGCGGTTTGCTCGGCTACGTGCTGCCAGGCCGGGTGCGCTCATGGATACTCCCCGACGCGGCCAGCGCCATGCACGGCAAGACGGGCGAAGTCAGCGCCACGGTGAACGGCGCCAGCATGAACGGATCGTTAAGCAATCCGGCCGCGCCCTGATCGTTCGGGGTTGCCACGGGAACGGCGTGCATCGTCATGGATGGATCGACTCGCCCAAGGCTCGTGACGCGCGGTGTTCCTCTCCTGATTTCACTGGGCGTGATCTCCCAAGCGGCTGTTGCTCAAGTCGATATCACCGGCGGCTCGCCCAGCCAGGTTCCGAATATCGCGGGCTCGCCGCGCACGGCCTTGCTCGACATGCAATCGCAAGAAACGCAGTCGCTCGTGCTCGAGATCGTCGTCAACGGCACGAACCTGGGCGAGCCGTCCAACTTCGAGTTGCGTCACGGCCAGCTCTATGCCGAGCGCGCCACGCTCGAAAATGCGGGCATCCGTGTCGACGACTTACATGCCGATGCAGACGGATGGATCGCCGTTTCATCGATTCTAGGCGTGCGCGCCACTTATTCCTCCGCGCGTCAGCAGGCGCTTCTTGACGTCGACCGGTCGCGTCAGATCGCGCAGCGCCTCGGCAACCGGCTTCCGGTTACACCGAAGGCAACGCCCGGCACCGGCTTCGCGCTCAACTACGACGTGACGTACACGCGCCAACTGGGCGAAATGGCGGCCGGTCAGTTCGGCGTCTGGAACGAACAGCGGCTCTTCAGTCCGGCGGGCGTATTCGACAACACCGGCACTTACCTCAACGGCGCAGGAACCAACGGCTACACGCGGCTGGACACGAACTGGGTCTATTCGAATCCGGCCAAACTCATGACGATGACGTTCGGCGACGCCATCTCCGGCTCGCTCGCGTGGACGCGCTCGGTGCGATTCGGCGGCTTCCAGATACAGCGCGATTTCAGCCTGCGCCCGGATCTCGTGACGTTTCCCCTGCCGATGTTCAGCGGATCGGCCGCGGTGCCCTCGGCCGTCGACTTGTATATCAACGGTCTGCGCCAGTACAACGGCAACGTCGCGCCGGGTCCGTTCCAGATCGCGCAGGCGCCCAGTCTGACAGGCGCGGGCACGGCGCAAGTGGTCGTGACCGATGCGCTCGGCCGTCGCGTCACGACGAGCGTGCCGCTTTATATCGACACGCATCTGCTGTCAAAAGGCCTGTCGAGCTATTCGGCGGAATTCGGCTTTCTGCGCGACGATTACACGCTGCGCTCCTGGTCGTACGAGGCATCGCCCGTCTTCAGCGGAACCGCCGCGTATGGCATCACCGACTGGCTCACACTGCAAGCCCACGCGGAAGGCGGGCAAGGTTTGAGCAACGCCGGCACGGGCGCGATCGTGCGCGCAGGCCAATTCGGCGTCTTCAATGCGGCGGCCGCGGGCAGCAAGCTGAATGGCGCGACCGGCGCGCTTTTCAGTCTTGGCTACCAGTACATCAGTCCTGCGGCTTCGCTGACGCTGCAGACCACGCACGCGACCAACAACTATCGCGATATCGCGGCCCTCGACGGCACCTCGGTGTTTCAGCATATTTACCAGGCGACCGTATCGGTCGCGTTGATGCGGTCGCAATCGGCAACAGTGAGCTACGTCGATTCCGAAGACACGTTCTCGGGACACGCGCGCGTCGTCACGCTTGCCTACAACGCCCAGATCGGCAGCCGCTGGTCGCTTTTCGCAAGCACGTATCGCGACTTTCTGCAGCGCGGAGTATGGGGCGGTTCGATTGGCATAACCATCGCGCTCGGCGGCAATACGTCGGTCAGCACGACGGTGGCGCAGTCGGGTGGACACACGACCGCCGACGTCACCGCATCGCGTCCCGCCGACTACGGTGGCGGCTGGGGTTGGTCGGTTCAAGGCGGCGCCGGTGCCGATTATCGTCATGCCTTCGCCGGAACGACTTATCGCTCGAAGTTCGGCGATTTCGAGGCGACCGCGCAGCGCTTCAACGGCACGACGGCGCTCAGCACGGACATGGCGGGCGGCATCGCGATCATGGACGGCGCCATCTTGCCGACGCGCACGGTCACCGACGCGTTCGCGCTCGTCTCGACCGATGGCGTCCCCAATGTTCCTGTCACGCAGGAGAACCGCTTTGTCGGCGTGACGAACTCGAAGGGCTATCTGCTCGTGCCGAATCTGACTTCCTATCAGCGCAATCAACTCGCGATCGACCCGCTCGCGCTGCCGCCAGACGCATCCATCGACAGAACGAAACTGGACATCGCGCCGCAGCGGCGCTCCGGTGCGCTCGCGCACTTCGGCATGTCGCGCTATCAGGGCGCGTCGGTGAGTTTCGTCGATACCACGGGCGCGCCCTTGCCCGCCGGCGCCGTGGCGACGCTCACGAGTACGGGCGAAGCGGCGATCGTCGGCTACGACGGCGTTGCATTTTTCCGCCGTCTCGATTCAGACAACCACGTGACGATTCACGAGGCGAAAGGCGACTGTTCAGCCGGTTTCAGGCTCGACCCGCCGAAGGCCGGAGATCTGCCACAGCTCGGGCCGATCACCTGCCAGCCGGACAAGGGCAAGAGCCAAAAGGAGAAATGACATGCACGCACCGCTTCGCCGCACGCACGGCTCGTTTCGTCCTGTCAGATACGCGCTCGTGTTTCTCGTGCTCTGCGCGCTCTCTGGCGCGGCGCGCTCGCAAACCTGCACGTTTTCGGTGGGCTATACGGATTTCGGCTCCATCGATGTGACGGACACCGAGCCCGCCGATATCGTCGGCGGCATTCACATTCTGTGCAGCGGCTATTCGACGGCGATGGTTCGCATGTGCCTGAACATCGGCCACACCGACTCGCGCACGCTCATTGGCCCAAGCGGCGCAACGTTGAACTACAACCTCTACGTCGATCCGGACCATCAAGGTGTGTGGGGATCGGTCACGGCGCCCGACACCGTGCCGCTGACGCTCGATCTTCCTGTTCATCCGGGCGGCAAGGTCTGGGAACACGAGCCGTTCTATGGCCGCATTCCGCCCAACCAGCCCGTACCGAACGGCACGTACACCATGCCGTTCAGCGCCTCGGACACCTACTTCGTCTATGTGGGATACACCGGCACGCCACCCGATTGCAAGACGGCAACGGCGCCCTATACGAGCGGTCCGTTCACGGTTACGGCGACGGTCGGCCCGACTTGCACGATAGACGCGTCGCCCCTCGTCTTTCGGGAGGCGAGCCTGCTCGACCAACCGATCGAGTCGACGAGTTCGTTGCGGGTGACGTGCGTCTCGGGCATGCCCTTTTCGGTGGCGCTGGACCGCGGCATGACGCCCGGCGCGACGACCACCAACCGCAAGCTCGCTCGCCAGGGCGGGACAGAGACCATCGACTATCAGCTATACATCGACCCGACGCACAAGGTGCCTTGGGCCGATGGCACGAATGGCACGACGATGGCCTTCAATACCGGAACCGGCCAGCCGCAAACGCTCGTGGTCTATGGCCAGGTCCCGGCGCAGGAATCGAAACCGCCTGGAAGGTATCGCGACACCATCATGGCGCTGATCGTCTTCTAGCAACGATCAGCGCGCAGCTGGGCGCAACTCAGTCGCGCACGCAATCGACGAAATATTCGATACGCCCGTTGATCACCTCGCCCACGAGCCCGTGGATGTCGGTGTGGAAGCCCGGAAAGCGTTCGTTGAATTCGCGCGCGAAACGCAGGTAATCGACGATCGTGCGATTGAAGCGCTCGCCCGGAATCAGCAACGGAATGCCCGGCGGATACGGCGTGAGCAGAATGCTCGTCACGCGCCCTTCGAGTTCGTCGATAGGCACGCGGTCGATTTCGCGGTGCGCGAGCTTGGCGAACGCTTCGGACGGCTTCATGGCCGGCTCCATGCTCGACAGATACATCTCGGTAGTCAGACGCGCGATGTCGTTCGCGCGATAAACACTGTGAATCTGCTCGCACAGATCGCGCAGGCCGATGCGCTCGTACGATGGATGCTGTGCGATGAATTCCGGCAGCACGCGCCATAGCGGCTGGTTGTTGTCGTAGTCGTCCTTGAACTGCTGGAGTTCGGTGACCATCGAGTTCCAGCGGCCCTTCGTGATGCCGATGGTAAACATGATGAAGAACGAGTAGAGCCCGGTCTTCTCCACGATAATGCCGTGCTCGGCCAGATAGCGCGTGACGATGCCGGCCGGAATGCCCGTGTCGCCGAAACTGCCGTCCACGTCGAGTCCCGGCGTGATGATGGTCGCCTTGATCGGGTCGAGCATGTTGAAGTTTTCCGCGAGCGCGCCGAAGCCGTGCCAGCGGTCGTTCGGCTTCAGCATCCAGTCTTCGCGGTCGCCTATACCCTCTTCGGCCAGCGCCTCCGGGCCCCAGACCTTGAAGAACCAGTCGTCGCCGTATTCGTCGTCGACCTTGCGCATGGCGCGGCGGAAATCGAGCGCTTCCGCAATCGATTCCTCGACGAGCGCCGTGCCGCCCGGCGCTTCCATCATCGCCGCGGCCACGTCGCATGACGCGATGATCGCGTATTGCGGGCTCGTCGACGTATGCATGAGGTACGCCTCGTTGAAACGATGCCGGTCGAAGGTGCTGTTCTCGCTGTCCTGCACGAGAATCTGCGACGCCTGCGAGATGCCCGCGAGCAGCTTGTGCGTGGAGTGCGTGGCGAACACGAGCGCGCCGGTGCGCGGCCGGCCCGCGCCGATTGCGTGCATGTCCTGATAGAACGAATGGAACTCGGCGTGCGGCAGCCAGGCTTCGTCGAAGTGCAGTGTATCGAGCAGGTCGCCGAGCAGGTCCTTGATCATCTCGACGTTGTAGATCACGCCGTCATACGTGCTTTGCGTGATCGTCAGAATGCGCGGCTTGATCTTCGGGTTCTTCGCGAGCGCCTCGCGCGCGAACGGATTCGCCTCGATCTTCTTGCGAATGTTTTCGGGCTTGAACTCGTCGCGCGGAATCGGTCCGATGATGCCGAACTGGTTGCGCGTCGGCGTGAGGAACACGGGGATCGCGCCCGTCATGGTGATGGCGTGCAGAATCGACTTGTGACAGTTGCGGTCCACGAGCACGATATCGCCCGGCGCCACGGTCGCGTGCCACACGATCTTGTTCGAGGTGGACGTGCCGTTGGTCACGAAGAAGAGATGATCCGCGCTGAAGATGCGCGCCGCGTTACGCTCGGACGCCGCGACCGGCCCGGTGTGATCGAGCAACTGGCCGAGTTCCTCGACGGCATTGCAGACGTCCGCGCGCAACATGTTCTCGCCGAAGAACTGGTGGAACATCTGTCCGAGCGGATTTTTCAGGAACGCGACGCCGCCCGAGTGTCCCGGACAATGCCACGAATACGAACCTTCTTCGGCGTACTGCACCAGTTCCTTGAAGAACGGCGGCGCGAGCGAATCCAGATACACCTTGGCTTCGCGAATGACGTGCCGTGCAACGAACTCCGGCGTGTCCTCGAACATGTGGATGAAGCCGTGCAGCTCGCGCAGGATGTCGTTCGGCAAGTGGCGCGAGGTGCGCGTCTCGCCGTACAGGAAGATCGGGATGTCCGCGTTGCGGCGGCGCACGGCGTTGATGAACGCGCGCAACGCGACGATAGCCGAAGCCAGTTCCGGCGTGTCGCCTTCCACGACGACGTTATCGGCATATGGCAGGAGTTCGTCGTCGTCGATCGACAGAATGAAGCACGACGCGCGGCTCGACTGCTGCGCGAAGGCCGCGAGGTCGCCGTAGCTCGTCAGGCCGAGCACTTCGGCGCCTTCGCGCTCGATCGCTTCGGCAAGCGCGCGAATGCCGGAACCCGAGATATTCTCGGAGCGAAAGTCTTCGTCGATGATGACGACGGGAAAGCGGAACTTCATCGTGCGAATCTCCAGATGGAACGACCGCTGCCCGAGACTGGAAGCTCGACGACAGCGGTCTTTCGACAAGCGTATGCGGTGTGCGTTCTTTGAGAAGCGAAGGAATCAGGTTTTCGGCAGGGTAACGCCGTGCTGCCCCTGATACTTGCCGCCGCGATCCGCATACGACGTCTCGCAAATCTCGTCGCTTTCGAAAAACAGAACCTGCGCGACGCCTTCGTTCGCGTAGATTTTGGCAGGCAAAGGTGTCGTATTCGAGAATTCGAGCGTGACGTAGCCTTCCCATTCCGGCTCGAACGGCGTCACGTTCACGATGATCCCGCAACGCGCGTAGGTGGACTTGCCGAGACACACGGTCAGGCACGAGCGCGGAATACGGAAATATTCGACCGTGCGGGCAAGCGCGAAGGAATTCGGCGGGATGATGCAGACATCGCCCTTGAAGTCGACGAACGATTTCTCGTCGAAGTTTTTCGGATCGACGATGGTGGAATTGATGTTCGTGAAGATCTTGAATTCGTCGGCCACGCGGATGTCGTAGCCGTAGCTCGACGTTCCGTACGACACGATCTTGCGGCCGTCTTCGGTCACGCGCACTTGATCGCGCACGAACGGCTCGATCATCTTGTGCTCTTCGGCCATGCGCCGGATCCACTTGTCGGACTTGATGCTCATAGGGACGCTACCCAGCGTTGCGGCTCGCGGTCATGCGACCGGACGCCTGCGGTGAAACGGGGCATGGCGGCAGCGATTTTGTCGCGCGCTGCGGCCAAACGGAAAGCGCGTATTTTACGCGAACGACGGGTCGTATCGGCGACGCTCGACCGTGATCGACCATTCGGATGATACTCGCGGCGTCTTCATCGATCAGCGCCGAATGACGCCGCATGCGAGCGCCGGTCCCACGTTGTGCGGACTGGCGGCGTAGGGATCGGTGGCTTCGCGATGCAGCACGATAGCGCGCGAGATGACCGAGCGCACGCCGTCGAGCGACACGTCCGTCGCCACGAAAAAGCCCGTGGCCGATCCGGTGGAATCCGCGTGAATGTTGCCGAGTTCGCCTTCGAGACGCGCGGTGGCGCGCTTGCGCTCCGCCGGCAGCGCGAAGACCGGGCTTGCGTCCTGATCGTCCATGGCGATGCAGTCGCCGCGCTCGTGAACCTGCAGCGCGTGATCGCTGTCGGGCGGCATGTCGATCAGGCTATACGACACCTGAACGCCGTCCGCGCGCTCGATCAGCGTGATGGTACCGCGCGCCGCGTTGCCAGGCGTCGGCTGAAGCACCGCGTCGGCGCGTTTCTCGTGATTCTGGAAGATGATGCCGCAGCCGCTCACGAGAACACTACAGGCGACGAGCGCCGAAGCAAGTCCGGCGTGCGCCGCCCTTCCGTCGAATCTATGTCTCATGCGATCCTCTCGGCGGCCCGCCGACACCCGGTGCATCCGCGCGGCCGCCCATAGCAGGCGACATGATACCGCGAGCCGCACCGCACAAGGCTTCGGCGAAACGCGTCCAAGCGCGCCACCATCAAGTGTTCTGCACGACGATGCTCGGAAACTTCGACGTCATGTCGCGCTGACGATCGGCAATGGCAATCGCCACGCGCCGCGCAATCGCGCGATACGTCTCGGCAATCCGGCTTTCCGGCTGCGAAACGACTGTCGGCTGACCGGCATCGGTGCGTTCTCGAATCGCGATATCGAGCGGCAACTGGCCGAGAATCTCGACGCCGTATTCCTTCGCCATGCGCTCGCCGCCGCCCGCACCGAAGATATGCTCCTCGTGCCCGCAATTCGAGCAGATATGCGTGCTCATGTTCTCGACGATACCGAGAATGGGAATGCCGACCTTCTCGAACATCTTGAGGCCCTTCTTGGCGTCGAGCAGCGCGATGTCCTGCGGCGTGGTGACGATCACCGCGCCCGTCACCGGCACTTTCTGCGAGAGCGTCAACTGAATGTCGCCCGTGCCCGGCGGCATGTCGACGACGAGATAATCCAGGTCTTTCCAGTTGGTCTGACGCAGCAGTTGTTCGAGCGCGGAGGTGACCATCGGGCCGCGCCAGACCATCGGGTTGTCCTGCTCGATCAGAAAGCCGATGGAATTCGCCTGAATGCCATGACCGATCAGCGGATTCATCGACTGATTGTCGGGCGACTCCGGCCGGCCGGAGATGCCGAGCATCATCGGCAAGGACGGGCCGTAGATGTCCGCGTCGAGCATGCCGACATTGGCGCCTTCCGCCGCCAGCGCGAGCGCGAGGTTCGCGGCTGTCGTGCTCTTGCCGACGCCGCCCTTGCCCGACGCCACCGCGATGATGTTCTTGACGTTCGGCAGCAGCTTCACGCCGCGCTGTACCGCGTGCGCGACGACTTGCGAGGACACATCGACGACGACGTCTTCCACGCCGGGCACCGCACGCAACGCATCCTCGACCAGTTTGGCCGTGGCCGCGAACTGCGTACGCGCCGGATAGCCCAGTACGACGCTCACCGAGACCGTGCCGTTTTGTAGCGAAACGTTGCGGATACTTTTGGTATCGACGAACTTGCGGCTGGTGTTCGGATCGGTCAGTGTGGCTAATGCGGCGTCGATCTTCGCGCGGTCGATACTCATTGCAACTCCATGGAATGGTTTGTGCTGATGCGACGGCGCATTGCAACAAACTGAGGAAAGTGAAAGTAATTGTTAGAGCCGTTGCGCCGCGTCCCCGCACATTGCACTATTGCGCGCGGTAATTGTTTCCGGGGACGCATCGCCACTGGCGACTGACGCGCTCTCATTTCTCATAATTGTAGAGGTTCGTCCGGACGCACGTCCGAAGACCCTTACGTACTGTCGGCGCGGCGCGCCGAATCGCTCGTTGATTCAAGGAGATCAAACATGAAGTTGAAGTTGATGACCCGTTTGTCGGTTTTCGTCGTTGCTGGCGCACTGGTCGCGGGCTGCGCGACGGAGCAGGGTAACAATGCGGCGGTCGGCACGGGCGTCGGCGCCGCGACCGGCGCTGGCCTCGGTGCGATTTTCGGCGGCGGCAAGGGCGCGGCAATCGGCGCGGCTGCAGGCGCGGCTGTCGGCGGCGTGACCGGCTATAACTGGCAAGCCATTCGCAACAAGATTTCCGGCGACTCGAAGGGCACCGGCACGCAGGTGACCGAGCAGCAGGACGGATCGCTCAAGGTCAACATCCCGAACTCGATCTCTTTCGACACCAACAGCTACGCGATCAAGCCGACGTTCGATCCGGTTCTGAACTCCGTCACGCAAACGTTGCAGCAGCATCCGGAGTTGATCGCCAACGTGATCGGCCATACGGATAACACCGGCACGGCGGCTTACAACCAGACGCTGTCGCAGAATCGCGCGCAAAGCGTGGCTTCCTATATCGCCACGCATGGTGTCGCCGGTCAGCGTCTCTCGTCGCAGGGCATGGGACAGAACCAGCCGATCGCCGACAACTCGACCGAAGCAGGCCGCGCACAAAATCGTCGCGTGGAAATTTACCTGCGCGCGACGGCACAGCCGGGCCAAGTGCAATAAATTTCTGATTTATAAGGAGAATCGGCAGATGCCGGCGCAGCGTGGCAAAGCGCGCGAAGCCGCCTGAAAAAAATTTGAAACTTGGGCGCACGGCGCGTGTCTGTCTTTACGGTAGGCGCGCGGCGAGGCCGCCACCTGCCATTCTCCTCTTGTCGTTGTTGCTCCGGGGCCCGGTTTTGGACCCCGGTTTTTTTTGGTGCGATGGTTTTCGGCTGCCGCGCCCAAGTCTCCCCGTCTCCCCGCCTCCCCGTCTTCCTTCCCCTCCCTGCTAAAATCGAAAATCGCTTTTTTTGCGTTCTTCGATCAACTTCTGCATTTCCTCCGGGCCGCGCCTTATGTCAGCACCGATTTCAGCCATCGCCACCGCCGCGCCCGCCGTCAAGAACGGCGCTCGCCAGATCCTCGTCACGTCCGCGTTGCCGTATGCGAACGGTCAGATTCATATCGGCCATATGGTCGAATACATTCAGACGGACATCTGGGTTCGGACGCTGCGCATGCATGGCCACGAGGTCTACTACGTCGGCGCCGACGATACCCACGGCACGCCCATCATGCTGCGCGCCGAAAAAGAAGGCATCACGCCGAAAGCGCTGATCGAACGCGTTTGGAAAGAGCACAAGCGCGACTTCGACAGCTTCGGCATTTCCTTCGACAACTATTATTCGACCGATGCCGAGGAAAACCGCGTCCTTTGCAACACCATCTACGCCGCGCTCCAGGAAGCGGGATTGATCGACGCGCGCGACATCGAGCAGGCCTACGATCCGGTCAAGGAAATGTTCCTGCCGGACCGCTTCATCAAGGGCCAGTGCCCGAAGTGCGGCGCGAAGGACCAGTACGGCGACAATTGCGAGGTTTGCGGCTCGACTTATCAGCCCACCGAACTCATCAACCCGTATTCGGTGGTGTCGGGTGCGACGCCCATCCGCAAGATTTCCACGCATTATTTCTTCCGCCTGTCGGACCCGCGTTGCGAAGACTTTCTGCGCGGCTGGGTCGGCGGACTCGCGCAGCCCGAAGCCACGAACAAGATGCGCGAATGGCTCGGCGACAAGGGCGAGGCCAAGCTCGCCGACTGGGACATCTCGCGCGACGCGCCCTACTTCGGCTTTGAAATCCCCGGTGCGCCGGGCAAGTACTTCTACGTCTGGGTCGACGCCCCGGTCGGCTATTACGCGAGCTTCAAGAATCTCGCGGACCGTATCGGCCTGGATTTCGATGAATGGGTGAAGCCCGGTTCGAAGACCGAGCAGTACCACTTCATCGGCAAGGACATTCTGTATTTCCACACACTCTTCTGGCCCGCGATGCTCGAATACTCCGGTCATCGCACGCCGACGAACGTGTTCGCGCACGGCTTTCTGACCGTCGACGGCGCGAAGATGTCGAAGTCGCGTGGCACGTTCATCACGGCGCAAAGCGTGATCGATACCGGCATCAATCCGGAATGGCTGCGCTACTACTTCGCGGCCAAGCTGAACAGCACGATGGAAGACATCGACCTCAACCTGGAAGACTTCCAGGCGCGCGTGAACAGCGATCTCGTCGGCAAATACGTGAATATCGCGAGCCGCGCGGCGGGCTTTCTTCTGAAGCGCTTCGACGGCCGCGTGCAGGACAGCGCGATGCAGCATCCGCTGCTTGCGCAACTGCGCGCCGCGATTCCGCAGATTGCCGGCTTCTACGAGTCGCGCGAATACGGCCGCGCGCTGCGCACGACCATGGATCTCGCCGATACCGTCAACGGCTACGTCGATACCGCGAAGCCCTGGGAACAGGCGAAGGACCCGGCCAACTCGGTCGCGTTGCACGAGACTTGCAGCGTGAGTCTGGAGGCGTTCCGCCTGTTGTCGCTTGCGCTGAAGCCGGTGTTGCCGAAGCTGATCGAAGCGGTCGAGGCGTTCCTCGGCATCGCGCCGCTCGTCTGGGCGGATGCGGACATGCCGCTGTCGTCGGCCAATGCCGTGAACGCGTACAAGCATCTGACCACGCGCGTCGACCCGAAGCAGATCGAGGCCTTGCTCGCGGCGAATCGCGAGTCGTTGCAGGCGGCGCCGGAAGCGGCCGCTGCTTCTGCCGCTGCTACAAGTGCGAGTGCGGCTAAGAGCGCGGCGCCCGCCAAGAAGCAAGCGAACGAAGAGACGCCAGGCGTCATCTCCATCGACGACTTCTCGAAAATCGATCTGCGTATCGCGAAGATCGTCGATTGCAAAACGGTCGAAGGCTCCGACAAGCTCTTGCAACTGACGCTCGATATCGGCGAAGAGAAAACGCGCAATGTGTTCTCGGGTATTCGTTCGGCTTATCAGCCGCAGGATCTGATCGGCAAGCTGACCGTGATGGTCGCCAATCTCGCGCCGCGCAAGATGAAGTTCGGCCTGTCGGAAGGCATGGTGCTGGCGGCGTCCGCCGCCGACGAGAAGAAGGAGCCGGGGCTCTATATTCTCGAACCGCATGGCGGGGCCACGCCGGGAATGCGGGTGCGCTGAACGACAACCGCGACGCTCGAAACAGGAACGCCCCTCTTGAGGGGCGTTTTTTTCGGACGTCTGTCCGTGGCAAGCAACCTGAGCAGCGCTGTCCGGCGATGCCTATTGATAGGTCATGGTGAGGATCATCGACGTGTTCGCCGGTCCGGGCGTCACGGTACCGGTTCGATAGTAACGCGCCTTCATCGGGATGACATAGCTGCCACCCGTGGAACTGTTATAGCCGGAGAATGCTTTCGTCGTGCTCAGCGGAAACACCGCGCCGGAGCCATCCAGTAGCTGCACGCCCACGCCCGTGGCCGACGACGAGCCATTGAGCGCCACGACGGATTGCGAACTGTTAAGCACACTGGTCGTGGGATCGATTTCATACAGGACGCCATTCATCCCCGAGGGACAATTGTTGAGGCTGATGTTGAACGGGACCGCCGCGGTAGTCGCACCGACAGACGCCATCTCCACCGGAAAATGGGTGCCGAGCGGCACCGGCACATCGGGGGTCTGGCAGGTAAGCGGGACGACCGTCACCGCCGGGACGATCAGATAAAAAGGCGTGGTGCCCGGGCTGTCCGGGACAAAATTGATCATGGAGCTTGAGCTCGCCAGCGTCTGCGCGCCCAGCACACCCGCCGCGCTCACAACGCCTGTCTTCACGAGCGCAACTGCCCAACGCCCATAGTTTTTGAGGTTGGAACCAGTGGCGGTACAGGTCCAGCCCACGTAGGGCGGCCGCACGGAGGGCGACACCTCGTCGAGCCAATCCGCGCCGCCACACGAACTCGGCTCGCCGTCGAACGCGATGGCCATGCCAACTCCGGGCACATTGGTCTGCAAGACCGTATAGGACGCGAGACCTGGACCCGGTGTGCTCGCAATCGTCACGCTGCTTTTCGGCCATGCGACATTCAACTTCGAATACATGCCGGAACCGGATGTCGTCGACATGGTGCACACGTAGTTGACCATCGACGTGATGCTCCAGGGCGCCAGAATGGCGCCCACCGGCAAGTCGCGCGGCACCGAAATCGTCGCGGGGAAAATGGCCTGCACACTCTGACCTCCGCCCGTGCAAGCGTCGGCCCATGCGTCCTGCATGCCGCCTGTCAAAACCAGCGCGCTCGACAATATGATCCAAGCATATCGTCGCAGCCGGGCAAATCCGATGCCTTTCATATCGCTATTCCGTCAAAGGGTGTCGAAGTCACGCGCGCGTCAGTTGTAGGTGAAGTTGACCGTCGCCGAGGTCGTCACCGTGCCCGCTGTCATCGTTCCAAGACGATAGAACTGCGCCACCATCGGAATGGTCATGGTGTTGGTCGCGTCCACTTGGCCGCGATTGGACGTGTTGCCAAGCGTGACGACCGTACCGGTGGTCCCGCCCGCACTGCTCGCCTGCAGCAGTTGCACGCCGGTCTGCGTCGCGGTGCCGGTGTTCTTGAGCACACTCGAAACGGTGTCGGACTGGCCCGATACGGCCATCGATACCGTGGTGCCCGGCGTGCAGTTGGTCAGCTTCAGGCTGAACGCGGTGGGATTCATCGTCGATCCCACGCTCGGAAAGTCGAGGATATTGGCGCTGCCCAGATTGATCGTCTGATTCGCCGAAGCGGTGTCCACCGTGCAGGACGGGGGCACGATGGTGCCGGTGAAGTTGAGCGTGGCATCCGCTCCGAATGCCGAACCGGTCGCGGTGACGGCGATGGTGACGGCGAGATTAGCCAGAAGTGATCCAAGTGTGCGCATAGTCATTCAAACGTGTTCATGTTGCCGCCGCTCGTGCGGGTCTTTTTCGATTGCAGATTCATGTCGTGGAGATATCGGCTTAGTTGCAGGCTGCATCCGTGAAGGCAGTCGATGCCGCCCGGCTCCCGTCGGCTTCGGGCAACGCGTAATGCACCTTGCAACTCTGATCGGCCGCCGAGCCCCAACGGGCGATCAGATCGCCACTCGCGGCCTTGCTATACAACATCGCGCGGCTGCCCTGCGTCACGGCGCCAACGGATTCGCCGCTCGCATCCAGCACGTCCGCGCCGAACGGCACCGGCTCGCCGTTCAGACGACGCAAGCGCATGACGATTGCGCGGCCTCGGTCTTCGGTATCGAACTTCACGACCGACACCGCGCCGGCCGTTGGTGCAAAGTGCTGCTCGGTGGTCTTGAGCTGCACGCCCATCGGCAAGCCCTTGGTGTCGATCTCCACCGCGTTCTGCGAATACGGCTGCATGCCCGCCACGGCCGCGCGGCCGGCGCCGTTCAGCCGCACGCCGGGCGAACTGGCAATGCGCGCTCCGGCGGCATCGTTCGCCTCGACAATCGCCAACGTGTCGCCGCTTTGCGGTGACAACACCAGACCACCCCCGTATGCGACCACGGAACCGGACGCACCCGCGCCTGCCTGCGTGTATCCGTTGGCGCGGCCAACATTCGCGCGCAACTGCGCCACAGGCGAGAAATAGCCGACATTGGCGCTAAGGCTGTCGCTGTGGCTGCCGGAATCACCCGATGTGTGGCCCGCGCTCACGCCGTAGTTCATCTCATAGTCCTTGCCGAGCGTGCCCGTGAAGGTTTCCTGAATCTGGTTCGTGTTGTCGCGCGAGTCGTGCGAGAAGCTCGTCGTCGAATTGGCGATGTTCGTGCCCAGATCGAGGGGAACGCTCAGCGTGAGCATCACGCGGTTGTCCCAGTTCGCGGTTGACGTGTCGAGTTCGCGCGAAGCCGAAACCCCCACGCCGACGCGCCCGACGTTCGTGTTGTAGCCGACCTGGAACGCGGTATCGTTGCCATGCTTGTTCCAGTAGTTCTGCGTGTAGCCCGATGCGTAAATGGAGCCCCACTTGTCGAGGTTTTGGTTGAGCGTGAGCTGCAGGCGACCTTTCTGGATGCCGTTGCTCATGAACGCGGTGCCCTTCGACTCGAGGTCGCGCAGGTTCATGGCGTCGCGGAACCCGAGGAAGCCGCTCGTCGAATAGCGGTACGCCGCGAGCGTGACGTCGGTGTTCGTCGGCGTGAAGCTGCGCGAGAACGAAAGGCGAAGGCTCTGTCCGCTCCGGCTGCCGGATTTCGGCAGATTCGCATTGGCTTGCGTCGCGTCGAAGGCGAATGCACCGACCGACGTGTTGAGCGACGCGCCGAGCGCCGCCGAAATGTAGTCTTCGGCGACGATCGAGCCGCCATACAGCGTGACCAGGTTGTTCACGCCGTGCTGCACACCAGCCTGCACGACATACGGATGGCCCGATTCGCTCGAATTGCGATACTGGCCCGCTGCCACGTTCAAGCGCCAGCGCCCCTCGCGCAGCGAATTCACGGGCGCGGCATACGGCACGGATGCAACGTGCTGGCTGCCGTCCGCTTCGGTGACGATCACCTGCAGGTCGCCGCCGTAGCCGGTCGGGTAGAGATCGTTGATCTCGAAAGGACCCGGCGCGACCGTCGTCTCGTAGATGAGATTGCCGTTTTGCTTGACCTGAACGTTCGCGTTGGTATTGGCGATACCCCGCACGATCGGCGCATAGCCGCGCTGCGATTCCGGGTACATGCGGTCGTCGGTTGCGAGCTGCACGCCGCGCACGCCGAACGAATCGAAGATCGAGCCGTCGGTGTAGGAGTCGCCGAGCGTCAACTGGCTCTTGAGCGGAATCAGCGAGCGCTGCACATTCGTCTGCAGGCTCTGTGCATGCGTGCCGCCAAACGACGATGTCGTGACGTTGCCGTTGTAGCGAAAACGCCAAGCGTCGAAGTTGAGACCCGCCGTCACGCCCAGATAACCCTGAGTGTTCGACACGCCGCCGCCATCCGAGCGATACACGTTGGCGTTGTACTGCAAGGTCGCGGCTGGCACGCCTTCGTCCCACAGCTTCGGATCGACCCAGCCGCGTGCGTTGCGGCTCATCATCGCTTGCGGCACGCTCACGTCGAGGCGCTGTTCGCCCATGTCGAAGGTGGCCGTCGCCTGCGGGATCAGGTCCGGCAGCGCCACGCCGCCCGTGCTGTTCGCGGCGTCGAGTTGCGCTAACGCGGAATCGGGCAGGCGCATGGTATCGACGCCCGCGCGCGCGAGCAGATCGCGATCGAAGACCGGCACCGCGCGATGGTCCGGCGCGCCGACATTGCGCAATGTAATGGCGGTCATGCCGAGCCACACACCGTTCACGTACAGTGCGGCGCGGTAATTGCCGGCCAGTGCGATGTTGCCCTTGTCGAAGCGGCTGACGTCCATGACCGCCGCGCCCGCGAAGCGCAGGAAGCCCGGGTCGAACTCCACGGCCTCGGGCGCGGCCGATGCGGCCGATGCGGCTGATGCCGTCGAGGTCGATGCCGTCGATGCCGTCGATGCAACCGCACCACTCGATGCAGCCTTGACATCGGACGAGGCCTGAGCCCGATCCGGCCGCACCCCGGACGATGACGAAGTGTCCATGCGAGCCAGCGTGTTCGCATCGGCCCTGGCATGCGCCGCGGCGAAGGCGAGCATCACGGCGACGCTGGTCCGACTCAGCGAGAGAGCGAACCTCGAATTCGATTCCATGCAGCGTTCATTCATATCGAGCCGGATTCGCGGGCAACACCGCTCCCCACCGATGGGAAACATCGGCATCCGGGGCTCGCTGCCTCGCGACGATTAAGTCTTGGTGTACGTGAACGCCAGGCTATTCGCGCCCGGCGTGTGGCCGACCGATGGCGAAGGAATCGACATCCTTCGCGTCGCTCGTGAATGGGTCAGATAGCCCGCATGCAGCGCGTCTTAGTGGATCGCTGCCTCGTGCTTCGTGGGACCGCCGTAGTCGTTCAAGGTCGTGAACGAGACCTGGCCGTTCGCGGTCGCCTTACCGGACAGTGGCAGCGTGAGCTCGCCACCCGGTGGCACCATGCCGCCTTCATCGAATCGGGCGGCATGTTCGCCTTCGCCCACATGAGCGTCGATGATCGTCACGTGATAAGGCGTCGGATTCGAAACCACGAGCGCGGACTTGCCGCCTTGCGACGACAGCCGCCATGTGAGCTTGCCCGGTGCGTCGTCGGCGCTGCCCGGTAGACCTTGCGGGCGAAAGAAAAACTTCAAGCGCGAGCGGAACGCGAGCTGGACGTAGTTCGCGCCGGCCTGAGCTTCGGTTGGCTTCGGCGGCACTTCAAGCACGTTGAACCAGAGCAGGGTTTCGCGATCTTTCGGCAGCGCTTCGCCGGTATACGCGATACGGACGGTCTGCGCCTTGCCCGGATCGATACGCGCAAACGGCGGCGTGAGCACAAATGGAAGATCGATCTGAGCCGGATCGACCTTGGGATCGCCCTTGTCGAGCCACACCTGCGTCAAGGCCGGCGATTTTCCCGCGTTGGACAGCTTAAGCGTCACCTCACTATCCGTGGCGTTGTACACCACGCGCGTGCCCGCGACGACGACGGACGCATTGGCTGCGAACGGCAGGATCGCAACGAGAGCGAGCACACCCGCTGTCACTGCGCTAAAAACGACTTTTCGGAGACTCATGACATTCAACAAAATTTGCGGTGACGCAATGACTCGACCCCGCGCCGTGCGAGGGTTAAACGAAGACGCCGCGAGGGCGTCCTCGTTCGCGAATCGATTTACTGATAGACCATCGAGTAGGTCACCTGGCTCGTCACCGTGCCCGCGGTTGCGGCGCCCATTGGCGAGTTGTACTGCGCTGCGTATTGCAGGCTTGCGCTGCCGCTCGTGATCGCAACGTCTTGCGACTGCTGCGCGCCGTCGGCCTTGCTCACGTCGATGGCTTGCCCCGAGCCGTTGTAGTCCAGCAACTGGACTTCGACGTTGGTCGCCGTGCCGTTGTTCTTCAGGTTGCCGTCGGCCAGCGTGTTCGCGCCGTATTCCCAGAACGTGTGCACGTTGCCCGTAGCCGGCGTGCAGTTGGACAGCGCAATGTTGAAACCGGTGGCGCCCGCGGAAGAGCCGGCGTCCGTCAGTTCCGCTGCGGCAAGCGCCGGCAGCGTCACGGTGAAGTTGTTGCCCTGGGCATTGCCGCTTACCGTGCACGTGTTGGCCGTCAGCTCTCCGTTGATGGTCAGCGTGCCACCGTTACCTGCCGGTGCGGCGTGCGCGGCAGCGCCTGCCAGAGACATGGACACCGCGACCAGCGGAAGAATGATCTTCTTCATAATAAGTATTCCTTAGTCGTCACCTGAGTGACTGAGCCCGATTTGAAAATTCGTCAGGTCGAGTCGTGAACAAGCGTATGCATACTCGCTTCCTGACGAGAGGCTGAGTATGCTGACTAGGGCCATGCGAACGATTAGGAACACGCTTAAAACTACAAGTTTCCGACACATTTCGTTGATGTAGCGCATCCATATTGAGAATGTTCTTGCGGGTTTTTGCGCGCCTTGAGAACGACTCAGATCGGAGGCAAGTCTCGGGACCAGAGAAAGAAATTGGTTACGGGCGCGGCGCAAAAGCAAAAAGGGGCACGCGATCGACTCGCATGCCCCTGTCCCCTTACGTCTTCAAAGCGATCTACTCCGTGGTCGACTCTACCTCGGATGCCGCCGCGGCCGACGAAGCCGCCGCCCGCTCCGACCGCGTGGGCGTCGTCGACGAAAAGAGCCGCATCCACGAATTGAAGCGCCGTGTGTAAGACAGATCGACGCCCTGGAACGTCCCGCCATACGCCGTCACCGACCAGAATCGCGACAGGCTCAGTGTCGCCTTGATCGCGTTGCTGGCGGATTGCAGACCCTGCTCGTAGCCAATCACCAGCCGCTCGTTGATGGCCTTGGCGATCATCACCACTTGCGGATCGGTCAGGCCCACTTCGCTCGAACCGATGGTGAACTCATCCAGCCCGAAGGTCTGCGCAATACGCTTGCCGCCCGTGCTGCCGAGCAACGCGAGTGCGCTCGTCATTGCGCTCTGCTGGCCGACGTTATTGCCCTGATCCGTGCCATGACCGAACAAGAGCCACGAGAGCTTTTCGTTGTCAGGCACGCTCGGTTCGGAAATGAGTTTGGCCACGGGAGCCTGCACCGTGCCCGTCACCTGCACGCCCGCCTCGACTTCCTGATTGCGCCGCATCGCGAGGACATTGATGCCGGGGTTCGCCACCGGTCCGTTGAACGTGAAAAAGCCATTCTCGATGTTGAGCTTGCGCCCGAACGCCGTGTAACTCGAACCCGGCGTCGTCACGCGCACATTGCCGACCGCGCGCAGCGGCATGTTCGGCGCGCTCGTCACGCTGATGACGCCGGCAAGCCCGAGATCCGCGCCGGCGCCCTTGAAGCGAAAGCGCTGCCCCAGGTCGATGTCGATATTCGCGCGCGGCGTGAACGGTCCAACCGGTTTTTCCGTTGCGGCGACCGTCTGCTTCGTCGTGTTTTCGCCCTTGATGGTGCCATCGGGACGTTCGATGACCACGTCGTCGCCGAGCGATGGCGCGCCGGATTCCGGCAAGTCGAACAGCGCGTGATCGACGGTGAACTTGCCGTTGATCGCCATGCCGCCCTGCAATCCCGCGTTCGCGATACTCGCGCTGCCCGAAAGCGACAATTGCCGGTCGGGCGAGGCGAACAGTTCCAGCTTGTCCGCGATGATGCTCGCGGTGAGGTCCGGCTGTGCCTGATCGAGCCGCACCTTGCCCGTCGCGCGCAACGTGCCGCTCGCGCCGTGGAACTCCACCTGCTGGAAGTCCACCAGATTCTCCGACAGCGCAATGCGAATGATGCCGTCCTTCAACTGAACGCCCTGATCGACGACCGTCGCCGAAAGATTGTCGCCCGTCAGCGACCCCGACAGATTCGGCTTGGCGACGATCCCCGCGATGCTCAACTTGAGCGCAAGCTTGCCGCCCAGCAGATAGCTCGGGCCGAGCAGCCCGCCGGTGGTGCGCAGTTCGGGGATATTCGCGTTGATCGCGCCGGAGAGCGGCGCTTCGTCGACCACGGTCAGCATGCCGTCGCGATTGGCGAGCGGCGTGTGCGCGTTGGCTTCGATCACGCCGATGCGCGTCGCCTGCGCGCGCAGCGTCGCGTTGAGCGTATTGCCGTTGGAGAAATCGGCGCGCGCCGAGATGTCGTTGATGCCGAGCGCCGAGACGCCACGGGTGCCTTCCACGGTCACATCGCCGCTGCGGCGCTTGAGCTGCGCATAACCCGTCGCCGTGGCGCCGAGCGAGAAGTTCCAGTCGCCATCGAAGACGAGGTCGGTGCGGATCGGCGGCTCCTCGCCTGTCATTTCCTGACGCACGGCCAGAAGCCGCGGCACCGAGAGATTCGTCAACGTTCCGGCCGACTGGATGCGGCCGTGATCGAGCGCGAACGACTTGAGATTGAGCGCCGCGCCTTCCGCGACGAGCCGCGTCGCGCCGAGCACGAGCCTGGCCGGACCGTAGCTCACGGTCAGCGGCTGTTCGAGGTTGACCGACGGCGTGCCCTTGTTGGTGAGCTTCGTGATCGTGCCGTCCCAATGCGGGCCGTCGGCGGCATCGGTGAACTTGCCGTTCGCGCCGAGCGCGAGATTCACCGGCTGCCCCTGAACCTTGCCGGCCGCGGTCACGTCGAGCGTGTGATGCATGCGTGTGCCGTTGAGGTTCGCATCGAGCGTGGCGACTTCGATGCCCGAGGTGCTCGCATCGCGCGCTTTCAGCGTGAAGACGAGCGCGCCGTTCGAGCCATCGCGAATATCCGCGCGACCTTCCGCATGACCGAGGCGGTTCGCGCCGAACACGACGCCATCGGCCTGATAATTCGCAGCCACGTTCGGATGCGCAATCGAGCCGGTCAGATCGCCGTCCGCCTTCACCGTCCCCGCGAGACCGAAGCCGAGGCGCTCGAGTTGCGGCGCATCGACGCGAAAACGCAGCCGGTCGCCGGGCGCGCCGAAACTGCCGTTCAGATCGACATCGTTGCCCGCGACAGACAACTTGGCCGCGCTTGGCAAGAGCCGCATGCCCGCCAGTTGCACCGTGCCTTCGCCGGTGAGCGGCAAGTTGTCGTACATGCTGTCGGCGAGTTTGAAGGTCGCCTTGGTGGTGAGTTCGGGCGCGAGTCTGCCGGATGCGGCCAGCGTGCCGTTCACGCGCGCCTCGATCACGCGCGCGGGCGCGGGCTTCTTCTGCGTGCCTTTCCTGACGGGCGCGGGCTTCGGCTGAAGCAACTGCTGCGTGAGCAGAAGCGGATTGAAGTCGATGAATTTCGCCTTCAGGTCATAGCTCGAATTCGTATCTTTCTTGAGCACACCGTTCGCTTCGACGCGACCCTTGCCGACGGTCAGCTTGACTTCGTCGAGCGCGGTCTGCTTCGGGTCGAGCTTCACCTTGGCTTGCGCGCGGATCGCCGCTTTCGGATCGTTCAGGTCGGCGGTGACGGTTTGCGTATCGCCCGCGAGCACGACGCTGATCGGCCCGGAGAAATCGGTCGGACGCACGCTCGCTTCGATTGCGTTGAGGTCGAGCTTCGCCACCTTGAGGTCGAACTTGCCGTCGCCGCCCTTGAGCGAGCCGCCACCCGTCACGGTCGCTTCTTTCACGAGACGCACGTTTAGATCGGTGATGCTTTGCGCGGAGGCATCGAGCCGCACGTTGGCGTGCGCGTCGATGAGCGGCAGCAGCTTCTTGTCGATGGCGCCCGGCTTCGCGTTGACGATCGACACCGGCCCGCTCACCACGAAGCCCGGCGCGTTCTCGACCGGCTTCACTTCGGCGCTCACGGCGAGGTCGGCGAACGGCGCGCCCGGGCTGAACGCCTGCGGATTGACGTGATCGACATTGACGATGGCGAGCTTGAGCGGCACGTCGCCGAACGGCAGCGCTTCGACATGCGCGCGGCCGTTGAGCTTCATGCCGCTGGCGTCGATATCGGCAATGAGGTCTTCCAGCGAGCCCGATAATCGCGCGCCCACCTGCACCGCTTCGCCGTTTAGCTTGCCCGTGTAGCCGGCATCGCCGGAAAGCGGGAACGGACGCGCGCCGCCGTCGAGTTTCGCGGATGCCGTCACCGCGCCGAACGGCGTGTCGAGCCGCTGCACCGTCGCCTGATGATGCTGCCCGTCGCTGCCGCCGTTAAAGAGCAGGCGCGAGAATTCGGTGGTCGTCGCACCCTGATGCAACCGCAGCTTTTCCACGCTCAGGTCGCGGATGGCAAGCTGGATTGGCAGGCGCAAATCCTTCGGCAGTTCCGTTTTCGTCGACTTTTCTTGCGAAGGCGCGATGCGCGCGTCGATGGTGCCGACATGCAGATAATCGATGGTAAAGCGCAGCGGCTCGCGCGTGAGCGCCCAGCGTCCCGAAACGCTGTCGACCGCTATGTCCGTGCCCTTGCCGTCGGGACTCTTCCAGTGGACATCGCGCAGACTCACGCCGGTGGCGATAGCACCGCCATCGAGCTTGCCGGTCAGCTGACCCTTGAGCAGCGATGTCGCCGCCTGCCACGCGTAACGCGTGCCGCGCTCGGTGTTGAGCACAAACAACACGGTGCCGATGGCAAGCACGACGATCAGAACGATGACCAGCGCGAGCACGCCCAACCAGCGCATGAAACGCCTGAAGCCGCCGTGGCGCGGCTTTTTATCGTCGCCGGAACCGCCGCTGCCGCCGTTATTGCCGCCGCCCGCGTCAGCATCGGACGCAACGACGCCGCCCGCTTCATCCCAACGCGGCTCGTCCTTGCTTCCTTGTGCGCTCGATTCCGTCATGCCCTTGATATCCACCATCGCTCGTGCGCCCGTTCAGAACGCAATGCCGAGCGTCAGATACGGCTTGATGCTCTTGTTCTTGAGCCCGTAGGCCACGTCCACGTTGACCGGCCCGACCGGACTGCGCCAGCGCGCGCCGACGCCCACGCCCGGCTGGAAGACGCGCTCGCTCCAAGTGTCAGTCGCGGTGCCGATGTCGAAGAACACCGCGCCGCCCCAATCGTGCGTGAACCAGTGCTGATACTCGCTGCTGCCCGTCATCATGTACTTGGTCGGCAAGATCGATCCCGCCACATTGTTGCCGATACTCAGATAGCTATAACCGCGCACCGAATTCGCGCCGCCCGCGCGAAACAGCAGGGACGCCGGCACGCCGCTCGACGGCCCGCTCGTGAACACGCCGCCGAATTCCGCGCGAAACACGAAGAGATCGTTCTTCGTGATCGGCAGATACTGCAGCGCGTTGGTGTAGAGACGCGCAAAGGTCTGATCGGTCATCAAGCCTTTCACCGCGAAGCTTGCTTCCGCGCGAATGATGTTGCCGCGACGCGGGAACAGCGGATCGTCGACATCGCGGCGCACCCACGTCCACGCGGGCACGAGCGCGCGCGCCGTCGACGGATTCGGCTCGTTCTGCGTGATGCGGTCGTCGTAGAAAGCGAGCGAATACGTCGTGTCGATGTTCTGCGTCGAACGCGAGCGCTGCACGCCCACGCGTCCGCTATAAATCTTCGTGCTCGATACGTCGGTGATGGTGTAGGAGCCGAACACCGCGTTGACCCAGCCGCGCGAATCGGGCGGCATCGCGAGTTGCACGCGGCCGTACTGCTGCGTCTGATCGAGCCGGCCGGAAATGGTGAACGGATAGGCCGCGTTGAACGTATTCAGATAGCTGTAGGCGCCCTGCACGTGAAAGCCGGTATCGGTCGCATAACCCACGCCGTAGCGGATGCTGTTGTACGGATACTCGCTCACCTTCAGATGCACCGGCGTTTCGAGCGGCTTGTTGACGTCGTTGTCCGCGTCGATGGCCACGCTCGCGTAATACGGCGTGTTCTGCACCTGGCGTTGCAGTTCGTTCACGCGCGAGACGTCGTAGATCTCGCCCGGATGAATCGGGTTCACGTTGTCGATGATCTTTTCCGGATAGCGCTTCGTGCCGCTGATATCGAGCTTGCCGAATGTGAAGGTCGGACCGCTGTCGAAGGTCACGGAGAGATCGGCGAGGTGCGCGCGCGGATTGATGCGCGCCTGCGAGCGCACGATTTTCGCGCCGAGATAGCGCCGCGACTGGAGCGCTCGCAACGCGGCGTTCTTGGCGTCGTCCCACGCGCCTTGCGAGAACGGATCGCCTTCGTTCACTGAAAACGCGAAACGCGCGGCGTTCTCCTGATTGCGGTCTTCGGTCGTCACCGCGCCCGTGAAATGCAGTTGCACGGAGGCGATCTTCGTTTGCGGACCTGGATCGACGCTGACGGTCACCTTGCGCTTGTCGCCATCGGTCGTCACGTCGGTGCGCACGACCGGCGTGAAATAGCCTTCGGTCGCGACGAGGTCGCGCACGTCCTTCGGCGCGGCGGTGACGAGGAACTGGAACTGGTCGTCGCTGACGTCGTCGCGCTTGGCGAAGCGCGACAGATCGAGATGGTCCTTCAGCAACTTCTTGACGCTGCGCGGCGCGTCGATGTCGATGTCGTACTTGGCGAACGCAGGCCAAGCGGCCGCCAGGAGCGCACATGCCAGGAAGCTGCGCAGTGCAGCCGGCAAGCGCTTCATTCCGGGCGACGTGGACATCGCCATGTGCGGCCGTTTCGGCGGACAGGCGCGCAACGCGCGCAGCGGATCAAACGAACGCCCCGCCAAACGTGACCTCCGGCATCTGGATGAATGAGATTGAAAGATGAACCTCGAACGCGCGGCTGCAATGCGATGAGCCGGTCACGGCGCGCAGGCGCTATTTCACCACAGCTTCGCATGGGAACCGAGCACGGATGTGCAACGGCGGCTTGCGGCGGTGTGGTTTGCCGCGCGCCGTCCGCGGACCGCTGCCGGGCGCGCTGTCGTGCGGCTTTGGACGGTCAGACGCTCGCGGGGTTCCGCGGGTTCCAATAATCGCTTACGTGACAGCCCAAGTCCCATGCGTTACCGCTTCACGCTTGCTGTAAAATCCCGGAGATCGAACCCAGTGCCGCGCGGCATCGGCGCCAGCAAAGGCTGCCGGGCGCGTCGTCCCTACTCACCGCATCGAGCCAACGGAAAACCGATCATGTACCAGTCGGACATCACCCAGTTCATCAATCAGTTGAAAAGCCAGAAGCCGACGCTCGAAGACGAACAGCGTCGCGGCCGCGCGCTCCTGTGGGACAAGCAGCCGGTCGACCTCGACGAACGCGAACGCCAGCAAAAGGCGCGCGTGAACCAGACGCCATACGTCTACTACCAGAACTTCTGAACGTGAGTACAGCCGGCCGCGAGCCGCAGTCGCCCCGCCGTCAGGCCCCGGACGACTCGCGAGATGAACGGGCCGCCGCGCTCGCCAAGCCTGCGACCGACTCGACGCCCGACACCATCGACGGCGTCGCTTTCGCGCATCTCTACGGCGAGCCGCTCTGGAAGCTGCCGACGGATCTATACATTCCGCCGGACGCGCTCGAAATCTTTCTCGAAGCGTTCGAAGGCCCGCTCGACCTGCTGCTCTACCTCATCCGCAAGCAAAATTTCAACGTGCTCGACATTCCGATGGCGGATGTCACCGCGCAATATCTCGGCTATGTCGATCAGATTCGCGAGTCGAATCTCGAACTCGCGTCCGAATATCTGCTGATGGCGGCCATGCTCATCGAGATCAAGTCGCGCATGCTGCTGCCGGTCAAGAAGGCCGACACCGGCGAGGACGCCGAAGACCCGCGCGCCGAACTCGTGCGCCGCTTGCTGGAATACGAGCAGATGAAGCTCGCCGCGCAACGTATCGACCAGTTGCCGCAACTCGGCCGCGACTTCCTGCGCGCGGACGTCTATATCGAGCAGGCGTCGACGCAACGCTTCCCCGACGTCGACATGAACGACCTGCGCTCCGCCTGGGCCGATGTCATCAAGCGCGCGAAGCTCGTTCAGCATCACCGGATTTCGCGGGAAGAACTCTCGGTGCGCGAGCATATGAGCGTGATCCTGCGGCGCCTGCAGCATGCGCGCTTCATGGAGTTCTCCGAGCTATTCGATCCCACGCGCGGCGTACCGGTGGTCGTGGTGAACTTCATCGCCATGCTGGAGTTGTCGCGCGAATCGCTGATCGAAATCACTCAGGCCGAGCCTTTTGCGCCCATTTACGTGAGACTCGCGTACTCTCCCGCTTAAAAGCATTTTCTCTACCCTTGCCTCGGTGCGGCCTGTTGCTGCCGCCCGCCAGGAGACACCCGCTCGATGAAAGTCATCAGCTCAATTCACGAACTGCGCGATCAGTTGCGCGGTCAGAACCGCACCGCCTTCGTCCCGACGATGGGCAACCTCCACGAAGGCCATCTTTCGCTCATGCGGCTTGCGCGCCAGCATGGCGATCCGGTGGTCGCGAGCATCTTCGTGAACCGGCTGCAATTCGGGCCGAACGAAGACTTCGACAAATATCCGCGCACGCTGCTGGACGACATCGAAAAGCTGCAGTCGGAAAACGTCTACGTGCTGTTCGCGCCGACCGAAGTGGATATGTATCCGGAGCCGCAGCAGTATCGCGTGCATCCGCCGCATAACCTCGGCGACATTCTCGAAGGCGAATTCCGTCCCGGCTTCTTCACCGGCGTGTGCACGGTCGTGATGAAGCTGATGTCGTGCGTGCAGCCGCGCGTCGCGGTGTTCGGCAAGAAGGATTATCAGCAACTGATGATCGTGCGGCAGATGTGCCACCAGTTCGCGCTGCCTACCGAGATCATCGCCGCCGAAACGGTGCGCGAGGAAAACGGTCTCGCGCTGTCATCGCGCAATCGCTTTCTGTCGGCCGCCGAGCACGCGGAAGCGCCGCAACTCGCGCTGCAGTTGAATCGCGTGCGCGAAGCCGTGCTCTCGGGCGAGAAAGATCTGGCCGCGCTCGAACGCACGGCCATGAACGCGCTCGCCGAACGCGGCTGGAAGCCCGACTACATCAGCGTGCGCAAGCGCGTCGACCTGCTCGCGCCGGGCGAAGCGGATGCGAGCGCGCCGCTCGTCGTGCTGGCGGCGGCGAAGCTCGGCAACACCCGTCTCATCGACAATCTGGAAATCTGAAGTAAAGGAACCACACGCATCATGCAGCGCACCATGCTCAAATCGAAGATTCACCGCGCGACGGTCACGCATTGCGAGCTTCACTACGAAGGCTCGTGCGCAATCGACGAGGATCTGCTCGAAGCGGCGAATCTGCTGGAGAACGAGCAGATCGACATCTGGAACGTGAACAACGGCGAGCGCCTGACCACCTATGCCATCAAGGGCGAGCGCGGCAGCGGCATGATCTCGCTGAACGGCTCGGCGGCGCGGCGCGCGCAGTTGGGCGACCTCGTGATCATTGCGGCTTTCGCGGCCGTCGACGAAAAAGAGATCGCGGCGGGCTGGAAGCCGGACCTCGTCTTCGTCGATGAAGCGAACCGCATCAAGGGCAACCGCGATCACGTGCCGACGCAGAACTGGACCTGATCGTCCGGGTTCATCCGCGACTTGGCCGGCGCTCCGCAAGGACCGCCGGCCTTATTTTTTGCTCACCCATTCGATAATGGGTTGCCACTGCTCCAGGTCCTTCTCCACGCGGCTTTTGGCGACGTCCCAGATCGTGAGTCCGTGCGCGGCGAGTTGCACGTAGTTTTGCGTGTCGCGTAAAAAGCCGAGCACGGGCAAGTCGAGACTTTCCACGAAACGATGCAGTTGTTCCGCCGAGCGCGTACGCGCGTCCACCCGCATGCCGACGACGCCGACCTGAATCGCGCCCTTTCGCACCGCCTTTTCCTTCGCGAGTTTCGACAGAAAGTCTTGCGTGGCGAGGATGTCGAACATCGACGGTTGCAGCGGCACGATCACCTTGTCGGCAATATCCAGCGCGAGCGCGAGCCGGTTGCCGTGGACTCCGGCGGGCGTATCGACGACGGCTTTTTCCAGGCCCTTGGGCGGCTTGGCGGGCGCGTCGACATCGAGATTCCATTCTTCGATTCTTGGCAGAGTGTCCGGGCGCAGCGAAAGCCACGCGTGCGAGGAGCGCTGCTTGTCCAGATCGGCGAGCGCGACCCACTCGCCGTTTGCCGCGAAACACCCGGCCAGATTGGTTGCGAGCGTGCTTTTCCCGACGCCGCCCTTCGGATTTGCCACCACGATCACGGTCATGAATTGTCCAGAAGATTGTTCGACGCGCTTGATTTCGACGCCCTTCGCCGGGATACGCCTGCGCGCGGTTTCGTTTTAGGAACCGATACATGATTTCGAGCCGTTGATATTATCGGCAAAATGGCGCTCACGCGAAGCGCTGGCCGAACGGACTACCCTTTCCTTTTCTTCCCTCTCTTCTAAACGACCGCCATGCCCCTTCGTTCCGATGTGACGCTCGACTTTCTTCGCAACCGTCAGAAGGGCCGTCTGCCCGAGTTGCTCGGCGTGCAACTGATTTCACTCGAAGAAGGCGCGTTGACGGGCGAACTCGTCATCCGGCCGGAGTTACTCGCGCCCAATGGCTTTCTGCATGCGGCAACGGTCGTCGGCCTGGCGGATACCTGTTGCGGATACGCGTGCATCGCTCATTTACCGGAGAACGCGCAGAATTTCACGACGCTCGAATTGAAGAGCAATCACGTGTCGACGGCGCGTGAAGGGAAGATCATCGCGCGGGCGACGGCCGTGCATGCCGGGCGAAGCACGCAGGTGTGGGATGCAAGCGTCACCAATGGCGAAGGAAAGCTGATCGCCATGTTCCGGTGTACGCAGATGATTCTTTATTGAGGAAAAGCCGGACAGCGGCGCGACTGTCCCGGCTTTTCAAGTCGCGATCAGAAATCGACTTGCGCGGAAATCAGCAAGGTCCGCGGCGCGGCGTTGGTCACGTAGGTGCCCTGCTGCATCCAGTACCGGCTGCCGAAGAGATTCTCGACGTTGGCGCGAAACACGACGTCCTTCTTCGCGATGCGCATTCCGTAACGCACGCCGACGTCGTAACGCGTCCACGACGGCAAGCGCAAGGTATCGCTGGAATCGTAGTACTGCGCGCCCGTATGGATGATCCGCCCGTTGACGCTCAGGCCCGGCACCCACGGCAAGTCGTAATCCGCGCCGAGGTTGAAGGCGAACTTGGGCACGCCGCCCGGATCGTTGCCGTCCTGCGTGCCGCCCGCCGTGCCCGAAACCTTCGGATCGTAGAACGTCGCGCTCGCCATCAGGCGCAGACTGCGGAACACTTCGCCGTAAGCAGCCAGTTCGAGACCGCGCACGCGCGTCTTGCCGTTGTAGCCGTAGAAATTCGTGGTGGGATCGGTGACGGCGTTGGGCTGCGAGATCTGAAACACCGAAACCGATGTCAGCACGCGGCCCCAATCCGCCTTCACGCCCGCTTCGTATTGGTTCGACTTGTACGGCGCAAACGCCTGACCCGCGTTCGCGGTGCCCGCCGGCGCCGTGCCGCCATTCGAAAGACCCGACGTGAAGTTGCCGTACACGGAAACATTCGAGAGCGGCTTGAGTACGATGCCCGCGAGCGGCGAGATCGCCTGCTGGTCGAGCGAGCTTTGCTGCGCGCCCGTGGTCGGATCGTAATTGTCCTGGCCGATCGTCTGACGACGGAAACCGCCCGTCAGCAGCACGCGGTCGTTGAAGAACGACATCGTATCGATGACCTGTTGACTGTTCAGACGCGTCTGGCTGCTGCGCTGCATGTCGCCGCGCGGGGTATCGACGGGTGCAAGGGGCGACGGCGAATAGAGATTGGACGCCACCGCGGTCGATCCCAGCGCGTAGAAGTAGCCGATCTCCTGATTCAGGCTCGTCACGCCCGTGACCAGCGTGTGCTTGACGCCGAAGGTATCGAAGTGAAAGCGCAGGCCCGCATCGACGGTCTTGGTGCGCGTGTACTGGTCGTAATAGCCGTTATAGGCGCTGAACTCGCCCGCCGCCGTCATGCCCGCCGCATACGGGAAGTTCTGCTGCGACGTGCCGTAATGCTCTCCCGCCGCGCCGTACACGGTCACGTACTGGTTGATGTCGTACTCGGCGCGCGTCATGACGGCCGAATCGCGCAGCTTGAGCTTCGAGCCGGGATAGAGATTGTTGTATGCCGAAGGCACGGCGGGCACGGCGGTCGCGGTGCCGAAACCGATCTGCGAGCGGTACTCGTCGGTGTTCTCGGAGACGTTGTAGGCGTCGAACGACCAACGCAACTGTTTGCCGCGATAGTCGAGGCCGATCGCGCTGTCGCCCTGCAATTGGTTGCCGTGCGCAATGCCGGTCTGCCCGTCCTTGATCTGGCCGTTGAAGCGCACGCCCCACTGGCCTTCATCGCCGAAGCGGCGGCCGATATCGGCGGCAAATCCGAACTGGCTCTTCGATTGATACAGCGCGGTGAGACGCGTGAGCGGGGTATCGTCGGCGCGCTTGGTGACGATGTTGATCGCGCCGCCGACGCTGCCGCCCGGTCCCATGCCGTACATGAGCGATCCCGGGCCTTGCAGCACTTCGACGCGTTCGAGCAGGTTGACCGGCACGCGCGCCGCCGAGACCATGCCGTAGAGGCCGTTGAGCGCGACATCGGTCGGCTGGACGTCGAAGCCGCGAATCTGGAACACGTCGCCGAAACCGCCGCCGCTTTGCTCCGTGCGCACCGACGCGTTGTTGACGACGAGGTCGCCAATGGTACGCGCCTGCGTGTCCTGGATCATCTGCTCGGTGTAATTCGTCGTGCTGAAAGGCTGGTCCATCACGTTCGCCGTTCCAAGCACGCCGATGCTGCCGCCGCGCGCCACTTGTCCGCCTGCATAGGGCGCGGGCAGATCGCCGGGCGCCGCCGATCCCTTGACCATCACGGCTGGCAAGGTCGTCGATTGAGCAGCACTGGCGCTATCGGCCGAGGTGCCGTCCGCCGCCGGCGCGCCTTGCGCGTAAGCGCTCGCCTGCATTGCGGCGGCGGCGACCAGTCCCACGAAAAGACGTTCTACCGCCTTCGATACCGCAGTGCGGCGACTGACTTCTTGCTGGGTGACCGATCGTGACATAAGGCGTGGATATTCGAAAAAAGGTGGATTGAGCCGTCTGAGCGCGTAAATGCGAATCGTTAACAATTGTAAAGTGTCTATTAAACGGACGGTACAAAAATTGTATTTGTCGTATCAGAAACTGTTGTCGTGCTGCGACGTGTGCGAGGCGTGACGGCACACTGGACGAGAAAAAGCCCGCGCGCGGCGGGCTAGATCCATAAGCAAGGAACCGGGATTTTAGAAAACCAGCATCAGGCTCACTGTCCCGACAAATAGAACGCCTGATCCCGCTGCGTCGTGACGCCGACGACGGTGAGCTGTCCGTTGACGACCGTGGCCTCCACGGGCATCGACACGTTATTGAGCGTGCACGACGCGCCGCCCGCGAAGTTCAAGGTGCCATCGAGCAGATGCTTGCCGGTCGAGCGTGGCTTGAAGCTGCCCGTGAACGTGCAGGCGTTCTGCGTGCCCTTGGCCGTGCCGTCCGCCGCGAAGGTGATCGACGAGATCGGCGAGACGCCCGATGCGCTCGTCCAGGTGCGCGCCACGTCGTTGATGGCGATCGGCGTGTCGTACGTCGCGTTGTAGTTGCCGTTGTACGCGGTGGCGGCGGTATCGGGCGGAACATAGAGCGAGGTGGTCGCGGTGAGCGTGCTCTTCTGCGTGAAGTTGCCGCTGAGCGAGCCGGCACGGATCGCGCCTGCTTCGTGGAAACCTACCGTCGACGCGTCGCTGAACGCGCCATCGGTCGCCGTCATGATGCCTTCGATCAGCCAGACGAACGAGCCATCTCGCGAATAGATGCTGAAGTACTGACCCGATTCGAGGACGATGGTCTGCGCCGCGAGCGACTGCCCGGAATTCACCGAGCCGTACCAGAAGCCTTCAGGAAGCGTATGCGACGGATTCGTTACGCACGATTTCTGCAGATTACCGAGGTCGGTCGTGCAGGTCTTGTCGTCGCCGCCGCCGCCGCTGCAAGCAGCGAGGACGGGCAATACGAGCAGCATAAGCTTGGAGCGCAGTTTCATGAGAGCGTGTTCTTGGTATCGGATTGAGCACAGGCCGCCGCTCGTCACGGCGTGCCGACAATCAGATAACGGACCGCTGCCGCAAAACTTGAATGCGGAATAGCACGTCCCGCGGCAGCTCGTCCTTAAGCGAACGCCGCCAGCACCGCCTTCAGATCCAGCGCCTGCTCGAACGAATCCGCGAGCCGGTCGAGCGACGCCTCCCGCAACGCCGGATAGTCGAGCGGCGCGGCATCGTTCACGCCGGCCCACGCGAGCAACGCGGCACAGGCTTCGGGTGTATCGAAGAGGCCATGCAGATACGTCGCCGCGATCTGCCCGTCTTGCGACACCGCGCCGTCGAAGCGGCCGTCGTCGAGCGCCACCGCCGGCCGCGCGAGCGCCGCGCCGCTCGTGCGTCCCATATGAATCTCGTAGCCGCGCACGGGCGCCTCCTTGCCTTCGATGACAAGCCGCCCCGTCACGTTTGCGAGCTGCTTGTCGGGCGTGAGCACGGTGGCGAGATCGAGCAGCCCCAGGCCATCGACACAACCCGCCGCGCCTTCGACGCCCGAAGGATCGTCGACCGTGCGCCCCAGCATCTGCATGCCGCCGCAGATGCCTAGCACCTTGCCGCCGTAGCGCAGATGCCGCTCGATCGCCCGCTCCCAGCCGTTCGAACGCAGCCACGCCAGATCGCGCTGCACGCTTTTCGACCCAGGCAACACGATCAAGTCGGCGGGCGGCGGCGCCATGCCCGGCCGAACGTACTCGAAATCGACTTGCGGATGCGCCCGCAGCGCATCGAAGTCCGTGTGATTGCTGATGCGCGGCAACGCCGGCACGATCACCTTCAGCGTCGATTCCGCGCCGCGCGACCGCGCCTGCGACGGCAGCATGTCCTCGGCATCGAGCGTGAGGCCATGCAGATACGGCAAGACGCCGAGAACCGGCTTGCCGGTCTGCGTTTCGAGCCATTCGAGCCCCGGTGTCAGCAAGCCGATATCGCCGCGAAACCGGTTGATGACGAAGCCGCGCACTCGTGCCCGCTCACTTTCCGAAAGACACGCGAGCGTGCCGACGAGATGCGCGAACACGCCGCCGCGATCGATGTCCGCCACCAGCACGACCGGGCAATCGACTCGTTCCGCGAAGCCCATGTTGGCGATATCGCGATCGCGCAGATTGATTTCGGCGGGACTGCCCGCGCCTTCGACGATCACCGCGTCGAATTCGGCCGTGAGCCGCGCGTAGGACGCGAGCACGGCATCGAACGCGGTGCGCTTGTATTCGTGATACGCCCGCGCGTCCAGATTCGCATGCGCGTGACCGTGGATGATCACTTGCGCGCCTCGATCGCTCGTCGGCTTGAGCAGCACCGGATTGAAGTCGATGCGCGCGGGCACGCCCGCCGCGATTGCCTGCAGCGCCTGCGCCCGGCCGATCTCGCCGCCATCCACCGTGACCGCGCTGTTGAGCGCCATGTTCTGCGGCTTGAACGGCGCGACCTTCACGCCGCCGCGCCGCGCGAGCCGGCACAGGCCCGCGACGAGCGTGCTCTTGCCGGCATCGGAAGTCGTGCCCTGAATCATCAGCGTGCCGCGCGGCGTGAAAGACATGGAATGCGGTCCTCGGGTGAAAGCCTGCATCTTAGCCCGCCGGTACAATATTGCGATGACCACGACCCACTCTCCACGCAACCTCATCTTCGTTCTCGGCGGCGCTCGTTCGGGCAAAAGCGCGCACGCCGAACGCCTTGCCAACGAGAGCGGTTTGCCCGTGACATACATCGCGACTGCGCGCGTCGGCAGCGACGCCGAGTTCGCCGAGCGCGTGCGGCATCATCGCGAAAGACGGCCCGCGCACTGGACGCTCGTCGAAGCGCCGCTCAGTCTTGCCGATGCCGTGCGCGACGCGGACAGGCCGGGCGCGTGCGTGCTCATCGACTGCCTGACGCTCTGGCTCGCCAATCTGCTCTTCACAACCGATAACGCCGACGCGCAGAACGCGTCACTGCCGCGCGAGGCCACCGATGCCTTCGATGCCTTCGACCGCGCGCTCGCCGCCGTGCGCGGCACGGTCATCGTGGTATCGAACGAAATCGGCTTGGGCGTGGTGCCGCTCGGTTCCGTCACGCGCCTTTATGTCGATGAACTCGGCCGATTGAATCAACGCGTCGCCGCCGCAAGCACGCGCACGACGCTGATGGTCGCGGGTCTGCCGATCGCGCTGAAAGGCTGACCGGCGATGCTCCTGCTTTCCTTTTACTCGATGTCCTTGCTCGCGGTGCTCGGCGTGATCGTCGATCGCATGTTCGGCGAGCCGCGCACGCGGCATCCGCTCGTCGCCTTCGGGCGATATGCGACGAAGCTCGAAGCGCGCATGAACACGGGGCATCGGGCGCGGCCGGCGGGCATGCTTGCGTGGCTTGCGGCCGTCGTGCCGCCGGTGTTGGTCGCATGGGCGCTCGTGAGCGTGCTGCCGCCCGCGTATGCCGCGGCCGTGCATGTGATCTTGCTGTGGTTCGCGCTCGGCGCCAAGAGCTTGCGTCAGCACATTGCGCCGATTGCCCGCGCCCTCTCGCTCGGCGACCTCGAAAGCGCGCGCAAGCTCACCTCGCGGATCGTGTCGCGCGATACCTCGCAAGCCGACGAGAACGCCCTTTCGCGCGCGGCCGTCGAATCCGCGCTCGAAAATGGCAACGATGCGATCTTCGGGGCGCTCTTCTGGTTCGTGATCGCGGGCGGGCCGGGCGCGCTCGCGTTTCGCCTCGCCAATACGCTCGACGCGATGTGGGGTTATCGCACGCCGCGTTACCTGCGCTTCGGCTGGGCGGCGGCGCGCATCGACGATGTGCTCAACTTCATTCCCGCGCGCCTCACGGCGGCGAGCTACGCGCTCGCGGGCGACACGCGCATGGCCTGGCATTGCTGGCGCACGCAGGCGCGTGCGTGGGACAGTCCGAACGCAGGGCCGGTGATGGCCTCGGGCGCGGGCAGCCTCAATGTGCTGATTGGCGGCGCGGCGGTTTATCACGGCGTGCTCGAAGCGCGTCCGACGCTCGGCGCGGGGCATGAGGCCACGCCGAGGCACGTGGTCGCGGCGTTGCGGCTCGTCGAGCGTTCGATCTTGCTGTGGCTTGCCATCCTGCTCGTCTTTGCCTTGATGAGCGCGTCCGGACATGGGTGATTCTTCTGTTTCGATTCGACGCGTCCATCACTTCGCGCCTTCCACACGCCATCATGTCTGATCCACTGCGTCCCATCCGTCACGGCGGCAATCTGCGCGAAGCCGCGCTTCGATACGGCATCGCGCTCGACGACTGGCTCGATCTTTCGACGGGCATCAACCCCTTAGGCTATCCGGTCCCGCCCATTCCGCCCGATGCCTGGCGCCGTTTGCCCGAAGACGCCGATGGTCTCGCCGAACTCGCCGCGACTCATTACGGCGCGCCGCTCGCGCTGCCCGTCGCGGGTTCGCAGGCCGCCATTCGTGCCTTGCCGTGGCTCTTGAAGAAGGGCACGGTAGCCATCGCACCGTTGACGTATGGCGAGTACGCGCCGGCGTTCGTGCGCGCGGGCCATTCGGTCGTACCGCTCGATGTAAATGCCGACACGTTGCCGAATGCCGTCGATCACGTGATCGTCGCCAATCCGAACAACCCGACCGCCGAGCGTCTCCCGCGCCACGTCTTGCTGCATTGGCATGCGAGGCTGGCATCGCGCGGCGGTACGTTGATCGTCGATGAAGCATTCGCCGATGTCGATCCCGCCGAGTCTCTTGCCGGTCGCAGCGCGGATGCGGGGCTTGTCGTCCTGCGCTCGGTCGGCAAGTTCTTCGGGCTCGCGGGAATTCGCGCGGGCTTCGTGCTTGCCGCACCCGATGTGATCGCCATGCTCACCGATGCGCTGGGTTCATGGACCGTCAGCGGCCCCGCGCGTCACGCGGTGCGGGCGGCTTTCGAGGATCGCGCGTGGCAACGGGAAACCCGCGAACGCTTGCAGCGCGATGGCGCACGGCTCGCGGCGCTTATCGCGCATCATGGGTTCGACGCGCGTGCGACGCCGCTTTTTACGTCGTTCCAGACATTGGATGCGAGCGGCTTGCAGCATGCGCTTGCCACGCGCGGTATCTGGACGCGGCTCTTCGATCCGGCTGGGATGACGCCGAGTTTGCGCATCGGCTTGCCAGGCAGCGAAGGAGAATGGGTGCGGCTTGAACGAGCGATGGCGGAGGTTTGCGCGTGACGTCGAAATCTTTCTGGCGCACCTTGGCTGCGCGGATCGGCTTGCTTGGCAGTGAAGTCAATCGGGCGCAGCTTGAACGCTCGCTCCCGGTGGCTTGCGCGTGAGCTTAGAACTCGTCTTGCGCACCTTGGCTGCGCGAATCGGCTTGCTCCGGCGCGCAAGCAACCGAGGTCTGCGCGCGTTCGCCGCGCATTCGCTTCGACACGCCGTTCCGCATGTCCTTCTCGCAACGACGTTGACGCTGAGCGCATCGCCCTCTGTCGCCGCTATCACCGTCACCGACGACAGCGGCTCCAGCATCACGCTCGCGACACCCGCCACGCGCGTCGTGAGTCTCGCTCCGCATGTCACCGAATTGCTGTTCGCGGCGGGCGGCGGGTCGCGTATCGTCGGCGCGGTGACGTATAGCGATTATCCGAAGGAAGCGCAGGCTATCCCGCGCGTCGGCGACAACAAGGCGCTCGATCTGGAGCGCATCGTCGCATTGCATCCGGACTTGATCGTCGTATGGCGGCATGGCAATGCGGCGCGGCAGATGGATCGGCTGCAAGCGCTCGGCATTCCGATCTTCTTCAGCGAACCGCGCCATCTCGACGATATCGCGAGCAACATCGACCGGCTCGGCGCGTTGCTCGGCACGGAAGCGAACGCACGCGCGGCGTCGGCTGCATTCACGCGCGATATCGGCAGTCTGCGGACGCGTTATGCGCAACGTCCGCCGGTCGGCGTGTTTTATCAGGTGTGGGACGACCCGCTCATGACGCTCAACCGCGACAACGTGTTCAGCGAAGTGATCGCGTTGTGCGGCGGCGTCAACGTCTTCGCCGCGAACGACACGCGCGTGCCGACCATCTCGACCGAAGCCGTGCTCGCGGCGAACCCGGAAGCCATCGTCACCGCGACGCCCGGCGCGACGACGCCGAATCGCGCATTACCCGCACTCGATCGATGGAAGCGTTGGGGTTCGCTCACCGCGGTGGCGCGCGGCAACCTCTTCGGTATCGATGGCGATCTGATCAATCGGCCGACGCCGCGCATCGCGCTGGGCGCGGCCGAGCTTTGCAGGGATCTGGAGCAAGCGCGCGGGCGTCGCGAAAAGTGACCGAAGCGGCCCTGCCCTCAGGCATTCCACCGCACCAGCAGCCACTTCCCTCTCACGCGCCTGAACTGCACGATCGCGCCGAATTCGATCGGCCATTGCAACACGCTCGCGCGCTCCATCCCGAGCATATGCGCTGTCAGCACGCGCATGACGCCAGCATGCGCGATCACATGCACCGGCCGGTCGGCACGCTCGATATCGCGCAACCAGGCCTCCACGCGCCCGGCGAACTGCACGAGACTCTCCCCGCCGTGCGGCCTCGCGTGTTCGATATCCGCGGCCCAGGCATCGATCAGCGCGCGATCGATCGCATCCCACGCGCGCCCTTCCCATGCGCCGAAGTTCATCTCGGCGAGGCGCGCATCGACGTGAGGCGCGATGCCACCGCTCAACGCCGAGGCCAGCGATGCACATCGCACGAGTCCGCTCGAATGCCAGCCATCGACACACGCGGGCACGTTCAGCGACAGCATGCGCGCCTTCAGAGCGCAAGCCGATGCATTCACATCGCGCAGCAAGGGAACATCGGTCTGGCCGTAGCACACGCCTGCATCGACGCGCACGGCTGGATGCCGGATCAGTACGAGATCCATGCGAGCCCGATGAGATAAATGGCCAGTTCGAACACCTGTTGCGCGAAGCCGAGACAATCCCCCGTATAGCCGCCGATGCGCTTCACGAAGTAACGTCCCATCGCCCAGCGCAGCACCGTGAGCAACGCGAGCGTCAGGCAGGCGAATTTCCAGTCGACGACAAAGAGCCACGGCACGCCGAAGATCATCGCAATCAGAAACGAGCCCGCGCTCATGCGCTGTGCGACCGGCTTCGCCTTGCCCTCGGCGCGCACATAGTCGAGCGTGACGAGATAGCTGATGGCGAAAACGCGGCTCGCGGCGTGCGCGGCGATCAGCAACCATGCGGCAATGAGCGGCGGCGTGCTCGCAAGCGTCTGCCACTTGAGCGCCAGTGCAATGACGAGCGCAATCGCGCCGAACGCCCCGATGCGCGAGTCATGCATGATGCGCAACACGTCATCGCGCGTATAGCCGCCGCCGAAGGCATCGGCGCAATCGGCAAGACCGTCTTCGTGGAACGCGCCGGTCAGCACGAGCGTGGCGGCCATCGACAGCAACACGGCAACGCCCAACGGAAGCACGCGCAACGCCGCGAGCAGGACGAGCGCGGCAACACCGCCGACCATCACGCCGACGAGCGGAAAATAACGCGCCGCCGCGTTCAGATAAGCGCGCTCGAAGCCAACCCAACGCGGCACCGGCACGCGCGTGAAGTAACCGAGCGCGGTGAAGAAGTAGCGCAGTTCGACGAGCGGACGGGTCATTGCGGCAAGCGGGTCGAGACGCCCGCGCGCCTGAACGCAGTGACGCGCCCCGACCTCGCGCAGCGCTTGCGGATGATGCTCATCGCCGTCACTCTCGCTTATCCGTGACACCCGCCGCCTCGAAGCTCGCCATCTCATCGACGAACGCAACGGCCGCGCGCAGGATCGGCAACGCGAGCGCCGCGCCCGTGCCTTCGCCAAGCCGCATGTCGAGTTGCAACAGCGGCTCCGCATGCAGATGCGCGAGCATGCCCCGATGCCCCGCCTCGTTCGACGCATGCGCGAACACGCAGTAGTCGAGCACCTCGGGTGCGATCTTCGCCGCGACGAGCAGGCCGGAAGTCGCGATGAAGCCATCGACGAGAATCGTCATGCCCGCGTCCGCCGCAGCGAGACACGCACCCGCGATCATCGCGATCTCGAAGCCGCCGAACGTCGCGAGCGTGTCGATTGCATCGCCTTCGGCCGCATGCAACGCGAGCGCTCGGCCGAGCACGTCGCGCTTGTGCGCAAGGCCGCGATCGTCGAGACCCGTGCCGCGTCCGACGCATTCGCCAATGGGCACACCGCACAGACGGCTCATCAGGCACGCCGCCGCCGACGTGTTCGCAATCCCCATCTCGCCGAAGCCGATCACGTTCGTACCGAGCGCCGCATGATGCCGCACACGCGCCGCGCCGCGCGCGATGCCTTCAAGCGCGGTCTCGCGCGACATCGCCGCTTCCTTCGCGAAGTTGCGCGTGCCGAGGCCGAGCGACAGACGCTCGTAGCCGCTATCGATGGGAATCGGTGTCGCCACGCCCGCATCGACCACTTCGAGCGTCATGCCGACCGAACGCGACAGCGCGTTTATCGCCGCGCCGCCCGCCAGAAAATTCGCGACCATCTGCGCGGTCACTTCTTGCGGATACGGACTCACGCCCTCGGCCGCGATACCGTGATCGCCCGCAAACACGATCATCGCCGGGCGCTCGATGCGCGGCTTCGTCGTGCGCTGAATCACGCCCATTTGCAGCGCGAGCGTTTCGAGCCGACCGAGGCTGCCCGGCGGCTTCGTTTTCGTATCGATGATGCGTTGCAGTTCGGCTTCGCGCGAACGGTCTGGCGCGCGGGGCGTGGGCAAGTCGTGGGCGTTTGACATCGGCAATCCTTCAGGTGCGTGCAACGGGAATGGACGGCACGAGCGCTTCGTGCTCGCCATCGCGAATCAAGGCTAGCGGATAGCCGAACGCGGCGCTCGCGCGTTCAGGCGTGAGCACGTCCGCGACGAGACCGGCGTGCGCGCCGCCCTTGCCATCGAGCAAAAGCGCGTGCGTCGAGAAGCGCCGCGCGAGATTGAGATCGTGACACGAGAAAATCACCGTGCGGCCGGACTTGCGCGCGGCGTCGGCCAGTACGTGCAGACAATCGATTTGATGATGCAGGTCCAGATGCGCGAGCGGTTCGTCGAGCAGCAAGAGCGGTGTGTTTTGGCACAGCACGGCGGCGAGCGTCACGCGTTGCCGTTCGCCGCCCGACAATGTCAGGACATCGCGCGAGGCGAACGATAGAAGACCGAGCGCATCGAGCGCGGCATGCGCGGCAGCGCGGTCTTCGGCGCTTTCCCAGCCCCAGCCCGTGACATACGGAAAGCGGTTCAGCAGCACGGTGTCGAGTACGGTCGCGCTGAAGGCATCGTGCGAGCTTTGCGGCATCAGCGAGCGCGCGCGTGCGAGATCCGCCGCGCGCCAGGATGCGAGCGCGCGGCCATTGAGCGATATCGCGCCTTCGGCCGGCTTTGTCAAACCCGCGAGCACGCCAATGAGCGTGGTCTTGCCCGCGCCGTTCGGCCCGGCTATGCACCACATCTCGCCCGCGCCGATACTTTGCGTGAGGTCTTCCACGAGCGTGCGAGCGCCCGCGCGCAAGCTGACGTGTTCGATATGCAGGGTCATCGCGGTCTCGCCAGCAGCATCCACAGGAACATCGGCACGCCGACGAGTGCGGTCACCACACCCACCGGCAATTGCGCGGGCGCGATCGCCGTGCGCGCGACGAGATCGGCGCTCATTACCGCGAGGCCGCCCGCCAGCGCCGACGCCGGCACAAGCATGCGCTGATCGTTGCCGAACGCGAGCCGCAATAGATGCGGCACGACGAGCCCAACGAAGCCGATGGTGCCCGCCGTCGTGACAGCCGCCGCTGCCGCAAGCGATGCGACGAGATACACCGACAGCCGCACGCGCGAGACAGGCACGCCGAGCGAACGCGCGGCCGTATCGCCACGCAACAGCACGTTGAGTTGCGGCGCGAGCGGCACGACGACGATCATCGCGACGACGAGCGCGATCAGCGCGGGCCACGGCGTCGCTGCGCCGTTCAGGTCGCCCGTCAGCCAGAAGATCATCCCGCGCAAGCGATTCTCCGGCGCAATGCTGAGGATCAACGTGATGAGCGCGCCCCAGCCCGCCGCTATCACCACGCCTGTCAGCAGAAGACGCGGCGAGGCATCGCGATCGCCGTGCCACAGGTCGCGTCGCGCGAGTCCGAGCACCAGCACGATGGATGCGAACGCGCCCGCGCACGCCGCCAGATCGATGCCCCACCACGGCAGCGACGCGAGCATCGCCGTGAGCGCGAAGGTCGCCGCGCCGCCGGATACGCCGAGCACGTACGGCTCGGCCAGCGGATTGCGCAACAGCACTTGCAGCAGCGCGCCGGAAAGCGCGAGCAAGGCGCCCGAAGCGAAACCCGCAAGCGCGCGCGGCAAACGCAAGGTGAGCACGATGTCATCGGCGATATCGGGCGCGGCCGCATGCGCGTGCAGCAACGCCGCGATGGCGCGCGGCAAGGGCAACGCGACGCTGCCGAGCGCGAGCGACGCCGCAAACACAAGCAACGCGGCAAGCCCGAGCGCAGCCCAGATGCCTAACGCGCGTTTAGCGTTCATCGCGCGGCGCAGGTCAACGGTGTCGCTCACGACGGGCGCCAGCCGAGCGTGACATAAGCGCCGCGCCTCGGCGTGTTGTACGAATAAGCCAGTTCATAGTTCCGGTCGAAGAGGTTGTCGACACGCGCGCTCACGTACCACGACTTCGTGATGTCATAGCGCGCCGACAGATTCACGACGCCATAGCCCGCGAGCGTCGAATCGTAATCGCTGCGCGCACCGCTCACGATCCACTCGCCACCCACGCGCCAGCTTCCTATCGAGCGATGCGCGCTGAAACTCGCGAAACGCCGCGCACGGCGCGTCAGGTCCTGATTGCCGGTTTCATCGACGGGATTCTGGAACGTCACGCCCGCGCGCAAATCAGTGGCGCCGACATGCCCTGCCCACGATCCCTCGACGCCCTGCACCTTCGCGCGTCCGACGTTCTGCGCGATATATAAGCCGCTGCCGTCCGATACGTAATCGATCAGATTCGAATAGCGCGTCTGAAACGCCGTCACGCGCAGCACGCCCACTTGGTCCGATGCGTACTGCAGCGCCGCTTCCACCGAATGACTGCGCTCGGGCTGAATGGACGGATTGCCGCTGAACGGATAGTAGAGATCGTCGAAGCTCGGCGCGCGGAACGACGCCGCGTAACTCGCGCTCGCGCGCCAGTGCGTGTCGATGTTGTACGCATAGCCCAGATAGTAGCTGTTCGCGCCGCCGAAATCGGAATACTGGTCGTGGCGCAGATTGGCCTGCACTTCGCTCGGACCGAAGCGTCCCACATAGCCCGCGTACACCGAATTCACGTGACGATCCGGCGCGCTGAACTGATCCGAATCGAGCGTCTGGTCGAGATGTTCGTAGCCGAACAGGAGCTTGTGCGCCTCCGTCAGGCGAAAGTCGTTCTGCCACAGATACTGGCGATCCTCGGAATTGAAGCGGCTCGTATAGATGCCGTTCTGCTCGATGTTCGCGCGGTCCTGTCCCTGCGCGACCGTGAAATGCGTGGTCCACTGGTCCGTGATACGGCCGTTCGCAAACACCGATGTCGACCGCACGCGACTGTGCGAATCGTTGAGATCGCCGGGCAAGCCGTAGGCATCGTCGAAACTGTCGATGCCGTTCGACTGATAGAAGCGCACGCCCGCGTCCCATTTGTCGCCGAACTTGTGGCGCAGCGTGGCCGCGACGCTTTCGTTCAGATAACCGTTCGCGTTCGGATTGGCGTTGGGCGCGAGCGCGGGATCGATCGACGAGAAACCATCGGTCTTCTCGCGCGATACGTTGAAGCTGAAGGTCGTGCGGCCTTCGCTATCGAGCGCGCCGGAAACGCCCGCCGCTTGCCGCTGCGTGTGATAGCTGCCGTATTCCGTCTCGAAGTAGAAGCGCGGCGGATGCGCCTCGCCGTCTTTCGTGAAGATCTGCACGACGCCGCCGATCGCGCCCGAGCCGTACAGCGCCGACACGTTGCCGTTCACGACTTCGATGCGGTCGATCTGATCCGGCATGATCTGCGCAAGCTGCGCCGAGCCGAGCGATGCGGACTCCACACGCACGCCGTCGATCAAAACGAGCGATTGCGTCGAGGACGCGCCGCGTATGAACGCGCTTGCATTCGCTCCCGGGCCGCCGTTGCGCGTCACCTGCACGCCGGGCGCAAGACCGATGACGCCGAGCGCGTCGTAGGCATTGCTATCGGCGATATCCTGGGCGTCGAAGAGCGAAGTCTGCGCGATCGTATCGGCGAGAGGTTGCGCGGTGCGCGTCGCGGTCACGACGACGGGTGCGAGCGGCGGTTGCGAGGCTTCGTCCGCGAGCGCTTCATGAGCGAGCAGCCATGTGTTGAGGGCGACGAGCGCGGCGCGTTCGATCGTTTTGCGTCTGCCCGCGTGTCGGGCAAGTGGCGATACCATGCGTGAAATGTTCCCATGCGTAGGCTGGCGCGACCTCGCTCCCCGCAAGGCCAATGCGCGACGAGCGCGCTCGAATGCGAACAGACGAACGCGCTGAACAGTTGGCCGGTATCCGGGCTGGCGACACACCGTCCCGCCTTCCCACGCATGAAGCGCAGTGGCATCGACACGTTTTTCGCCTTGCCTGCGTCGAGCGGCGGATTCTTGCGAATCAGACAAACTCGCAAGCAAACTCACACGACGGCGCGGCGAAAAACGCGCAAGGGACGACTTGCAACTTGCGTTGCGGTCGCTTACCGTTGCGGGGGCAGCACAGGTTGGCGTGGCCTTGGCGGCGCCGCTTCCTGTTTCCCGTTTGACTGCGCCCGCAAAAGAATGCGGACGCGAGCACCAAAAGTGCGGCAAGTGTAGGAGCGCGATTCAGGACCGTCAAGAAACGACCCTGGCCCATCATCGCAAGACACACGGCTCACGACGAACCCAACTAGAACCCGCCGTCGCAACACATCGGCAGCGCCCGCGCTTTCCACACACGAATGCATCGCGATGCACGCATGATCGCGTGCTGTTACGTCTCGAAACGAGACAATTATCGGAAGCTCCGTTGAACCGCGCTAGAATGCGAGGTCTTTAGAGGATGCAGCACATGCTCAACGAACTCGAATCACTGTCAGGAAATATCGGCCGGCTGATCCAGATCAGCGAGCGGCACAATCAGGCGCGTCTCGCGCTTGAAGCACAAATCGAACAACTGCGTAGCGACTACGCGAACGTGCAGGCAGAGCTCGTGCAAATGCGCGAAGAGCGCGACACGCTCCAAGCCGAACGTGATTCCCTCTCGGCCAAGATCGACGACGCGCAGGTCCGCCTGAACGCGATCCTCGAAAAGTTGCCGCGCGGCAAGTCCGCGAATCATGCCGAGACGGAAAATCAGCTCGATCTTCTCGATGCCCGTTCTCACGATGTGCAAGCCGCGCACGAGCATGCGCACGCGGGAGAGCACAGCGAGCATCATCACGGAGAGAAGGCATGACGACCACGCAGATCGAAGTATCCATTCTCGGCCAGCAATATCGCCTCGCCTGTTCGCCGGAAACCGAAGGCGCGCTGCGTGAAGCGGTGGCACGCGTCGACGCTGAGATGAACAAGGTGCGCAATGCAAGCAACGTGCGCGGGCAAGACCGCATCGCGGTGATGGCCGCGCTTTCACTCGCTTCCGAATTGCTGAGGCTGCAAGAAAGCGTGCGTCATGGCGAGGCCTTCCCCGCCGAGGAAATTCGCCGCACGATGCACTCCATGAACGAACAGCTTGGTGCTGTCATCGCGCAGTATGAAGTGCAGTGACCGAAGTGCCGCGACGCCGCTCCGTGGCGAACGCTAATCGGTCGCGCGATGTCAATCGAAAAAAGAAACTGCGCAATTGGTGTCGAGAGGCTGCATTAGACATTCGATTGGTGTAGAGTGACTACTCCCTGCCTGGTTCGCCAAGGTCATATATTCCTTGAACCAATGCTACATTGGCACGGTTGTGGAAACTTGCAGCACGGGCGCGCGCGTCACTCTGTCTGATGTACCCGAAGTGTTGCTTACTGCGACCAATCTTGAACCCAGGTTCAGGATGCCGGCCTAGCGGCCGAGGTGGGGACCCTACTCCAGCGGCATCGGTTCATACCGATGCCGTTTGCTTTTGTCGAGCCCGTTTTAAAACCCCGTTGCCGAATCCATCATGCGCTACTGGCTGATGAAGTCCGAACCGGACGAAGCGAGCATCGATCATCTCGCGCACGCGCCGAAGAAAACCCTCCCGTGGACGGGCGTGCGCAACTATCAGGCGCGCAACTTCATGCGCGACCAGATGCAAGTCGGCGACGGCGTGCTCTTCTATCATTCGAGTTGCCCGGAGCCGGGCATTGCGGGCATCGCCAAAGTCTGTTCGACGGCCTATCCCGATCCCACTCAGTTCGACGCCAAAAGCCCGTACTTCGACGCCAAGTCCACGCAGGAGACGCCGCGCTGGATGCTCGTCGATGTGCGCTTCGTCAAGAAGACGCCGTTGATTCCGCTCGCGACATTGCGCGAACACGCGGAACTCGCCGACATGCAAGTGCTGGCGCGCGGTAATCGGCTGTCGATCACGCCCGTGACCGAGGCGCAGTGGCGCTTCATAACCGAGCGTCTGGTCTAGGGCGCGCGAATCGTTCAAGGGAACTAAGGGAACGAACGAAGCGCCTAAGTGCGGTCGCGAATCACGCGATGCTCTTGCACTCGGAGTCCTTAGATGATCGACAAGAAAACCGCCGCCGCCCTCGCCTTCGTCGCGATGTCGAGCGCCGCGCTCACGCTTCCGCTTTCGGCCGCCGCTCAGACGGTAATCACCAATCCGCAGCCATCCGGCGTGCTCTCGCTATCCGCGCAAGCTAGCGCGCAAGTGCCGCAAGATGTCGTCAACATCACGCTGTTCTACGAGCAGGAAGCGGCCGATCCATCGTCGCTCACCACCACGCTCAATCAGCGCGCCGAAGCCGCATTGCGCGAAGCAAAAGGCGTCGACAACGTTACTGCGAAAAGCGGCTCGTTCACGGTTTATCCGAGCACGGATCGCGACGGCAAGATCTCCGCGTGGCGCGGCCGCACGGAGGTCGTGCTGGAATCGCACGACTTCGCGGCGGCGTCCAAGCTCGCGGGCAAGATGAGTAACGCCATGCAAGTCGGCAGCGTCGCGTTCTCGCTGTCGCCCGAAGCGCAGCGCGCCGCCGAGCAGAAGCTCTCGACGCAGGCCATCGAGTCGTTCCGCAAGGAAGCGCAGGCCGCGAGTCAGGCGTTCGGCTACGCCAACTTCACGATCCGCGAAGTGAACGTGGGCCACAGCGGCGCGGGTCCGCGCCCGGTGATGATGATGCAGGCCCGCTCGCTTGGCGCGGACGCGAAGGTCGGCGCGCCGATGGCGCTCGAAGCCGGCACGACGACGGTGACCGTCGACGTGTCGGGTTCGGTGCAAATGGGGCGATAACTGCTGTACCGGAGAACGCGGCGTGATTTACGCCGCGTTGCCGGACACGCGTTTCTGACGTTTGTACGCCCACACCATCATGACGATGCCCGCGACGATCATTGGCAGCGAGAGCCATTGGCCCATCGAAAAGCCGAGCGCGAGGAGTCCGAGATAATCATCCGGCTCGCGCGCGAATTCCACCGTGAAGCGCGCGAGTCCATAACCGATCAGAAACAACGCCGACACTGCGCCCACCGGCCGCGGTTTGCGCGCGAAGAGGTAGATCACCGCAAACAGCACGAGCCCTTCCAGCGCGATTTCATACAACTGCGACGGATGGCGCGGCAGCATGTGATAGCGCGAGAAAATCTCCGAGAGATTGTATTGCGCATCGAACTGCGGATGCTTCGCGAGCCAGATGGCGTCGTCGTTGGTGGAGTTTTGGAAGAGCATGGCCCAGGGCGCGGCCGGGTCGGTCACGCGGCCCCACAACTCACCGTTGATGAAGTTGCCGAGACGCCCCGCCGCCAGCCCGAGCGGCACCATCGGCGCGACAAAATCCGTCACTTGCAGCCACGTGCGCTTGCGCTGAAACGCGAACAGGACCATCGCGAGCGTCACGCCGAGAAAGCCGCCGTGAAACGACATGCCGCCTTCCCAGACCTTGAAGATATCGAGCGGATGCGCGAAGTAATAACTCGCCTTGTAGAACACCACATAGCCAATGCGGCCGCCGAGAATCGTTCCGAGCACGCCGTAAAACAGCATGTCGTCGATGTCCTTGACGGTCCAGCCTTGCGCGGCGACATGCGGCAAGCGCAGACGCAATCTGCCGATGGCAATGGCCGAAATGAACGCAACGAGATACATGAGGCCGTACCAGCGCACGGCGAGCGGTCCGAGATGGATCGCGACGGGATCGAAATTGGGATGTATGAGCATCGTGTAATGGAAGAGCCAGGCGAACTTCAAAGGCGAATCATACGGCAACGACGGCAGCAGCCTGCGCGCGCACGATCTCGATGAGCCGGCTCAACACCGGACTCACTTCGGCCGCGCGCCACACGAGCCCGGTTTCGACCACGGGCCCCGGTTCCCGCAACGGGCGATACACCACGCCCGTGCGCCGCAGATGTCGCACCGACTGCGGCACGAGCGCGACGCCCATGCCGGCGGACACGAGGCTCACGATGGTCTGCATCTGTATCGCCTCTTGTCCGATGCGCGGCGTCAAACCGGCCGCGCCGTAGCAGCCCATAATGATGTCATACAAACCTGGCGCGAGACGCCTTGGAAAGACGACGAGCGGCGCGCTGGCCAAATCGTGCAGATCGACGGGCGTCTCGGTCCATTCGGCGGCGCCCTGCCCGAGTTCCTGCGCGGTATCCGTCGACATGGCGATGACGAGCGGCTCGCGCGCAATCGGCAGATACGAAAGCGTCATGGCGTGACGCGGCGGCAGCGGCGGAATCACGAGACCGGCATCGATACGGCCGGCCACGAGTTCGTCTATCTGAACATCGCTGGTGGCTTCCGTGAGTTGCAGACGCACGCCCGGATAACGCGCATTGAATTCGCGCAGTAACGCTGGCAAAAGGCCGTAATCCGCCGTGGAGACGAACGCGAGCGAGAGCACGCCCGCCTCGCCGCGCGAAAGCGACTGCGCGAGCGGACGCAAGGCGTCGGCGGCGGCAAGCAGGCGGCGCACCTCGGGCAACAGATCGCGGCCAACCGGCGTCAGTTCGACCGTGCGCCGCGTGCGTTCGAACAGCACGACGCCGAGCGCGTCTTCCAGCGCACGGATGGCCTGCGAGAGCGGCGGCTGCGTCATGGCGAGGCGCGCGGCGGCGCGGCCGAAGTGCATCTCCTCGGCGACGGTCACGAAGTAGCGCAGCAGGCGGAGTTCGACTGGCATCGATATGTTTTGCGACTCAATAGACCCTGAATAATATATTGGACAGATACATCGACGACACTGCATTCTTCCTGCACCACACCAAGAACCACGATCCCCTCAGGAGGCAGCCATGCCCTTCAATCGCCGCTCGAAACACATCACGCAGGGCGTCGCACGTTCGCCCAACCGCTCGATGTACTACGCTCTCGGTTACAAGGAGGAAGACTTCGACAAGCCGATGATCGGTATCGCCAACGGTCACTCCACCATCACGCCGTGCAACGCGGGTCTGCAGCGTCTCGCCGATGCCGCCGTCGAATCTATTCGCAAGTCCGACGCGAATCCGCAAATCTTCGGGACGCCGACCATTTCGGACGGCATGTCGATGGGCACCGAAGGCATGAAGTACTCGCTCGTCTCGCGCGAAGTCATCGCCGACTGTATCGAAACGGCCGTGCAGGGACAGTGGATGGACGGCGTGGTCGTGATCGGCGGCTGCGACAAGAATATGCCGGGCGGCATGATCGGCCTTGCGCGCATGAACGTGCCGGGCATCTACGTGTACGGCGGCACCATTCGGCCGGGCAACTGGAAGGGCAAGGACCTGACCATCGTGTCGTCGTTCGAGGCGGTCGGCGAGTTCACGGCCGGGCGCATGTCGGAGGAAGATTTCAAGGGTGTCGAGAAGAACGCGTGTCCGTCCACCGGTTCGTGCGGCGGCATGTACACGGCCAACACCATGAGCTCCTCGTTCGAGGCGCTCGGTATGTCGCTGCTCTATTCCTCGACGATGGCAAACCCGGATCAGGAGAAGGTCGATTCCGCCGGCGAATCGGCGCGCGTGCTCGTCGAGGCCGTGAAGAAAGATCTGAAGCCGCGCGACATCATCAACAAGAAGTCGATTGAAAACGCCGTGGCGCTCATCATGGCGACGGGCGGTTCCACCAATGCCGTACTGCACTATCTGGCTATCGCGCATGCGGCGGAAGTCGAATGGAGCATCGACGACTTCGAGCGCATGCGCAAGAAAGTGCCGGTGATCTGCGACCTGAAGCCGTCAGGCCAATATGTCGCGACCGACTTGCACAAGGCGGGCGGCATTCCGCAGGTGATGAAGATCCTGCTCGATGCGGGCATGCTGCACGGCGACTGCATCACGATCACGGGCCGCACGCTCGCCGAGGAACTGAAGGACGTGCCGAGCAAGCCGCGCGCGGATCAGAAGGTGATTTTTCCGATCGAGCAGGCGTTGTACAAGGAAGGCCACCTCGCGATCCTGCGCGGCAATCTCGCGGAAGACGGCGCGGTGGCGAAGATCACGGGCTTGAAGAACCCGGTCATCACGGGGCCGGCGCGCGTGTTCGAAGACGAGCAAAGCGCGATGGACGCGATTCTCGCCGACAAGATCAAACCCGGCGATGTCGTCGTGCTGCGCTATCTCGGCCCGCAAGGCGGCCCCGGCATGCCGGAAATGCTCGCGCCGACGTCGGCGATCATCGGCAAGGGGTTGGGCGAAACCGTCGGCCTCATCACCGACGGGCGGTTTTCTGGTGGCACGTGGGGCATGGTCGTGGGCCACGTCGCGCCGGAAGCGTTCGCGGGCGGGACCATCGGGCTCGTGCAGGAAGGCGATTCGATCACCATCGACGCGCACAAGCTGCTGCTGCAATTGAACGTGGATGACGCGGAGATCGCGCGCCGCCGCGCGCTGTGGATGAAGCCGGCGCCGCGTTACACGCGCGGCGTGCTGGCAAAGTATGCGGCGTTGGCGTTGCCGGCCAATCGCGGGGCGGTAACGGGCTGAAGTGGGTCCAGCCAGGAAAGGCGAGCGCCCGGCGTTAAAAAGCCGCTACGAATGATCTTCGTAGCGGCTTTTTTCGTTCGGAGCCGTTGGCAAGCCCCGCTCACTCTTCCCGCTGCCGCCGCAACTCCTCTTCCACCGCCGCTCCGACCCACTCGCGCAAGCGTCCATCCAGCGCCACCGCCACTTCGCGCGTGATGTCCTCGACGAGCGTCTGCGTATGTTCGCGCAGCACTTCCTCGCAGCGCGCCGCGATCAGCGCGCGGGCATCGGTGTCCAGATACTGCGTGACGCGCGCGCGCAGGCGTTCGGCGACCAGCGCGGCATCGTATTCGAATGCCGCTTCCGCCGATGCCGCGCGCGCATATTCCGGCTTGCCGGGCACGACGACATCGGTGAGAACGGGGATGGACGTATCGAAGGATTCAGGTGTTTTGGTCATGGTGTCTCCGTCCGTCGCGTGATGAGCCTGTGTTGTGCGCCAATCGTAATGCCCCGCGACGGCGCGCTATGTTCGCTCAACCGCCTTGCTTGTGCGTTTCGATGGCGTAACCGCGATCCCGATAGAACCGGAAGCGCTCGCGCCCGGACGCGAGTTCGTCGTCCTCGTTGCCGACGATCTCCACGAGCCGCTCGAAGCGCGCGAATTGCGCGGACACCGGCGCGCCGAGATTGACGAGCACCTGATGATGCGGCGCGTCATCCAGATTCGACGTGAGCACGACCGGCGTCTCGGCCGCAAGCGGGCTTTTCGCCATGCAGTGCGGCACGAATTCGAGCGGCGCAAAGGTCCACAACTGCTCGTCGAATTCGGCGAGACGGCGCGGCTCGGCAAGGACGACGAGCGCGCGCCCGCTCGCATACGCCTTGCGCGCGAGGCGGCAGGCGTAGGCGAGCGAATCGCCCACGTTGGTATGAAAGTCGATGCGCGTCACGGCCTTACGCTCACTGGCCCGCGCGATCGATCAGGAACTGCGAGAGCAGCGGCACGGGACGGCCCGTGGCGCCCTTCGCCGCGCCGCTCTTCCACGCGGTCCCGGCGATATCCAGATGCGCCCACGGATAGCTCTGCGCGAAACGCGACAGGAAGCACGCCGCCGTGATGCTGCCGCCCGGACGCCCGCCGATATTCGCGACATCCGCGAAATTCGACTTGAGCTGATCCTGATACTCGTCGTCGAGCGGCAGACGCCACGCCGGATCGACGGCTTCGCGCGAGGCATCGAGCAATTCGCCGGCGAGCGCGTCATCCTTTGAGAACAGGCCCGTGTTGTGATGGCCGAGCGCGATGACGCAGGCGCCGGTAAGTGTCGCGATGTCGACGACGGCGGCGGGCTTGAAGCGCTCCGCGTAGGTCAGCGCGTCGCACAGAATGAGACGGCCTTCGGCGTCGGTGTTGAGCACTTCGATGGTCGTGCCGTTCATGGCGGTGACGATATCGCCCGGCTTGAGCGCGTTGCCCGCGGGCATGTTCTCGCAAGTCGGGATGACGCCCACGACGTTCAGCTTGAGCCCCATCTCGGCGACCGCGCGCAGCGTGCCGAATACCGAGCCCGCGCCGCACATGTCGTACTTCATCTCGTCCATGGAATCGCCGGGCTTGATGGAAATGCCGCCCGTATCGAACGTGATGCCCTTGCCGACCAGCACGACCGGCGCGTTCTTGCCCTTCGCCTTGCCAGACTCGGTCCCGCCTGCGCCCTGATAATGGATGACGATGAATTGCGGCGGTTCCACCGAACCCTTCGCCACCGACAGGAACGAGCCCATGTTGAGCGCTTCGATTTGCTTCTGGCCGAGCACTTCGACTTTCAGCTTCCAGTCGCGGCCGAGCTTCTTCGCGGTCTGGCCGAGATAAGTCGGCGTGCAGACATTCGGCGGCAGGTTGCCGAGATCGCGCGTGAGGTCCATGCCGTTGGCGATCGCCACGCCTTGCCTGGCTGCGGCCTTCGCGGCTTTTTCATCGGCGGGATCGACACTGAAGACGATCTTCTTGAGCGAGCGCGCGCTGTTGTCGGGCTTGCTCTTCATCTGCGTGAACTTGTAGGTCAGTTCGCGCAATGCGAGGATGGCGGCGCGCACGCCCCAGTCGCCGCTGCGTTCCTGAATGGGCAACTGCGCGAGCGTAAACGTAGCCTGGACGATCTTGGCGCCGAGGATCACGCGCCACGCGGCACGTACTGCCTCGCCATATGCTTTCTGATTGAAGGCGTCCTGCTTGCCGAGTCCGACGAGCAAGATGCGCGATGCGCCAATGCCGGTGACTTCGGGAATGAGGAGCGTGGTGCCTGCGCGGCCGTTCATGTCGCCGGCCTTCACGACGCGCGAAACGAGCCCTTTGGTGGCGACATCCATGTCGCGTGCGGCGCCTGTCAACGTCTGTGCTTCGAAGATGCCGAGCACGATTACATCTGACTTCCCGGTGAGGAAACCATTTGCCTCGCCTTTGCTCCAATCACAGGCTTTTATGCTAAAGTCCATCGCGCTTATCCTCGGATAAAATCTGGGCTGAAGGATGAAAGCCGCAATTATCCGCTATTTTTTCCGCGGCGGTCACAGGCAAAGCCCGACTGACTCGGGGAACGATTGCATTGCTACTGCATCTACTTCTTGTTGTTGCAGGGCATGTTCGTTATGCCGCATCGCCGCCGGCCTTCAGCTAAATTCAGCTAAATTCAATGATCTTCGAACGCTCCCTGCAGCGCGAACTCGCGTATACGGCCGGCGCCGTATTCATGGTGCTGCTCACGATCATGCTCACGACGATGATGATCCGTATCGTCGGCTTCGCGGCATCGGGCCAGGTTGACCCGCGCGATGTCGTCGTGTTGATCGGGCTCACCGTGATCGGCTATCTCGCGGTCATGCTGATCGTGACGCTGTTCGTTTCCATCCTCTTCGTGCTGACGCGTTGGTATCGCGACTCGGAGATGGTCGTGTGGCTTGCCTCGGGCGTGAGCCAGACGCAGCTCATCAAGCCCATCGCGGTGTTTTCCACGCCGATCATCATCCTTATCGTCTTTTTCGCGTTCGTCGGCTGGCCGTGGTCGAATCAGCAGAGCAAACTCATCAAGGCGCGCTTCCAGCAACGCGATGAAGTATCGCTGCTCGCGCCGGGCCAGTTCCGCGAATCGCCTTCGAGTCATCGCGTGTTCTTCATCGAGAAGATGTCGCCCGATCAGTCGCAAGTGGAGAACGTGTTCGTCACGAGCACCGAAGGCGGCAAGGTCAACGTCATCGTCTCGAAGAACGGACACACGGAGACGCGCCCCGACGGCGACCGCTTCATCGTGCTGGAAAACGGACGTCGTTACGATGGCGAGCCCGGCCAGCCGAATTTCCGCATCACGGAGTTCGAGCGCTACGGTGTGAAGATAATGAGTCATCAGGTCGTCAACACGCCGACCACCACCGGCATATCCACGCCCGACCTGCTCGCCAATCCGAGCAAGGACAACCTCGCGGAATTCGCGTGGCGCCTGGGTCTGCCGCTCATCGCCATCAACCTGATGCTGCTCGCCATTCCGCTGTCTTATCAGAACCCGCGCCGCAGCCGGACCATCAATCTCGTGATGGCCGTGCTCATCTATCTGACCTATTCGAATTTGCTGAACGTGGTCCAGTCATGGATCGAGCAGGGAAAGATGTCGTTCGGCGTGGGACTCGTGGGCCTGCATTTGCTGGTGGCGGCGCTCGTGGCGTTCATCTTCTGGCTGCGCGTGCGCAACCGGCCACTTTTCACGCTCTCGACGTTCACGCGTTCGAAGGGAGCCTGACGCAATGCGCATCTACGAACGATACTTCGCGCGCCAGATCTATCTGGCGTTCATCTTCATTTTGTTCGCGTTCTCGGGCCTGTTCTTTTTCTTCGACCTGATCAACGAACTGAACACCGTGGGGCATGGCAACTACAAGTTCACGCTCGCGATATTGCGCGTGGCCTTGCAGACGCCTTCGCGCTTCTACGAAATCATTCCGGTTGCTGCGCTCATCTCGGCCATTTATGTCTTCGCGCAGATGGCGGCGGCGTCCGAATTCACCATCTTCCGCGTGTCGGGACTCTCGACGGGCACGGCATTGCGTTCGCTCTTGAAGATCGGGATTCCGCTCGTGCTGGTGACGTATATCATCGGCGAAGTGGTTGGGCCTTACGCGGATCAGTTGTCGGAGCGCGTCCGTCTGGAGGCGCTGGGGTCGTCGGTCTCGTCGAATTTCCAGTCGGGCGTGTGGGTAAAGGACACGCTGACCGCGAAGGAGAACGGCGAGCAAGTCACGCGCTTCGTCAACGTGGGCACGTTGAACCCGGATACGACGATCGCCAACGTGCGTATCTATGAATTCGATTCGAAGTTCCGTCTCACCAATGTGCGTATAGCGCAGAGTGGCGTCTTCGAGCCGCCGGGCCACTGGAAGCTGACGGGCGTAACGGACACTCAACTGGTCGATGCGCCGCTCGCGGCCATCAACCCCAACGATGCGCTCAATCCTATCTACAACGCGAAGCAAACCACGCTGCCGGAGTACTCGCTGCGTTCCGAGCTTACGCCGCAGATTCTGTCGGTGCTGCTGGTGTCACCGGATCGCATGTCGATGTTCAACCTGTTTCGCTATATCCAGCACTTGACGGAAAATCATCAGGACACGCAGCGTTACGAGATTGCGTTTTGGCGCAAGATTCTTTATCCGTTCGCGGTGTTCGTCATGCTGGTGCTGTCGCTGCCGTTCGCATATTTGCACACGCGGGCTGGCGTGGTCGGCGTGAAGGTGTTCGGCGGCATCATGATCGGGATGAGTTTTCAGCTATTCAATACGCTCTTCTCGCACATCGGGACCTTGAATACGTGGCCGGCTCCGATTACTGCGGCCGCGCCTGCCCTCGCCTATCTCGCGATTGGCTTGCTGGGGCTCAAGTGGGTCGAGCGGCACTGAGTTTCTTCGGGAGAAGATGATGGGCAAGCACGGCATCGTACTGTTCGGACACGGCGCACGCGATCCACGTTGGGCGGAGCCGTTCGAACGGCTTGCGTCGCGCCTGCGTGCCGGGCGCGACGAGCCGGTTGCGCTTGCGTTTCTGGAGTTGATGACGCCGGATCTGCCTTCGGCGGTGACGCAGTTGGCTGAAGAAGGTTGCGATGCCGTTACCGTGGTGCCCGTGTTCTTCGGGCAAGGCGGTCATGTGAGGCGTGACTTGCCGGCGGTAATCGAGACGTGTCGCGCGGCGCATCCCTCTGTCGCGATTCATTGCGCGACGGCGGTCGGCGAGGATGATGCGGTGCTGGATGCGGTCGCGGAGTATTGTTTGCGGCAGGTTTGAGGGCCGGTCAGACTCAAGGCTCACGTATCGTTGGCTTGCCGAAAAGTTGAAGCGCTGCATATCGCTTTCGTCTTTTACTCAATGCCTAGCATTACTGACGATGCTACGATCTCTACGATTTCAGGAATGCTGGCCAGCCAACTCCGCCACTCAGGGCAACGGTCAACGTCAGCTTCACGAGACTGCTGCCTGCAACTCTGGCTTTCAGCGAAACATCGAGATAACCCGCATCAACTCCTTGCATGGCGCGTTACGTTTATAACTTTTTCGTTCGTGTCTTTATTTATGCACTGCCGTTTTGGCTGGGAAGCTTCGAGCTGACCGTTCACCAGGCGTTCGAAGAGAAAGATCCAGAGGCGTTTTTGGCGCCCGGGCTTATGCTAAGCGCAATCGCCCTGCTCACCTCACTGTGCCTTGCACGCAAGGAGCCAGCAGTTACGGCAGGAGCCGCCGAAAAGTTTCGATATCGGTGCGACGTTACGCTCGTGGCCATGGCGGCTGCCTTGGCTCTCATCGGCATGCCTTTGTGGCATCAGATACTCGGCGCGTCGCTTTCCGGGATTTATAAAGGTTGGCTGGGACTCACTCTGTTTGGCTGGAGCTCGACCAAATCGATTTCAGTGGTGTATTATTTTTTTGCAGTATCGCTGTCCGAGCTCAAACGCCTGACGACATGATAAATATTCTGACTGCGCTTCAAGGGAATTACGGCACGCTCGTCATTGCAGCGATCGCGTTCGCTGTAGTGCAGACGCTTGCCTACTTTTATCGCGAACACGTCGCCAAGTTGAGTGAAGAACAGGCAGTTGCGGAGCCGGTGTCGGCCGAGGAGCTTCGGCGTCAAGTCGAGCAACTGGTTCGACAGCAAGAAGATCGGTTGAATGGACTTCACAAGGAACTTCGAAGGGAATTGCTTGCGGAATTGCAGTTAGATTTATCGAAGGCGGCACGCCGGCAAGCCGGCGGAAAATCGTTAGCGGCTTCGGTTCTCTCTAACGCCAGATCGAGTTCTGCAAGTTCGTCATCAAGCGTTTATGTCGGCGAGTTGCGGCATAAGCGTGGCCGCGCTGCCTGATAAGCACATCGCAATCGTCCGCTCCAGGCAACGCGATTGGCCCGCAACCAGGCTCGTTCCAGAGTTCAGCCGTCCGCCTCAAGCCGCCGCCTGCATCCCCTTCAAATGCACCTTCGGCTTCACCACCGCGTCGCGATCCCGAAACGCCTCGCCTATCATCAGCAAACTCGGCTGCGATGCATCGAGCCATTCCTGCGCCTCGCCTAGCGCCATGCGCGCCAGCGTAAGCGTAAGCGTGCGCTCGCGCGGCGTGCTGCACGCCTCGACGATCGCCACCGGCGTCGAACCCGGCCGTCCCGCATCGATCAACTGTTGGGCAATGTCCGGCGCGCTGTCTCGGCCCATGTAGAACACGAGCGAATCCGCCTGCGCCTGCTCGCGGATATCGTCGCTGTCGGCGGCGCGACTATGCGTCGCCAGCGCGACACTGCGCGCGACGCCTCGCAAGGTCAGCGAGCGCTTGAGCGTCGCTGCGCTGGCGAGCGCCGCCGTGATTCCCGGTACCACTTCATAGTCGATACCCGCCGCCTCCAGCGCGCGCATCTCTTCATCCGCGCGGCCGAAAAGCATCGGATCGCCGCCCTTTAGACGCACGACGAGACCGTGTTCCAAAGCGGCATCGACGATCTGCTTGCTGATGAAATGCTGCGCCGTGGAACGCTGCCCGCAACGCTTGCCGACCGCGATCTTGCGTGCGTTCGGCGCGTAGTCGAGCATCGCAGGTTCGACGAGCGCGTCGTGCAGCACCACGTCGGCCTGTTCGAGCAAACGCATGCCGCGCACGGTGATGAGATCCACCGCGCCCGGCCCTGCTCCGATCAGATAGACCTTACCCATTTGCATGCACTCAGGCTGAGATTGCGCGAATCATACCGGCTGCGACCGTGTGATGCGTCGCCTCGTCGATCAAGACGAACGCGCCCGTGCCCTGATGCGTCTCGTACAAGTCCGCGACGAGCGGCTTCTGCAAGGTCAACGCCACGCGGCCGATATCGTTCATGGCGAGCGTATTGCGATCGACCGAATGCGACAGCGTATGCACATCCAGCACTTCCTTCACCGCGCCGATCCGCGCGAACACGGTGTTTGTCGTCTGCTTCAACAAATACTTGCGCTGCTGCGAAAGCGGCTCTTCGTCGAACCAGCACAGATCCGCTTCGAGCTTCTTCGCGGGTTCGACCGTCTGCGCTTCGCTCTCCGCGCGCGGCACGAAGGTATCGCCACGCGAGACATCGACATCCTCGGCGAGACGAATGGTCACCGTCTGGCCGGCAAACGCGCGATCCACCGGCGCAACGCCGCCCGGCACCGGCGCGATGATCTCGGCGACCGTCGCCTGGCGATTCGCCGGCAGCACGGTGATGGCGTCACCAAGACGCACTTCGCCCGCTTCGACGCGGCCCATGTAGCCGCGGAAATCGTCGGCTTGAGAGCCGTCCTGACGCGCGACCCATTGCACCGGGAAACGCAGCGCCTGATCGACGGGCTGCGCGACCGGCAGCGATTCGAGCAAGTCGAGCAGCGGCTCGCCCGCATACCACGGCATGCGCTCGCTCGCGGACACAATGTTGTCGCCCTTCAACGCCGACACCGGCACGAAGCGCACATCCGCGATTCCAAGCTGACGCGCGAGCACGACATACGCATCGCGAATTTCGTTGAAGCGCGCTTCGCTGTACTCGACCAAATCCATCTTGTTGATCGCGACGATCACGTGCTGCAAGTCGAGCAACTTGACGATCGCGCTATGGCGCTTGGTCTGCGGCAGGAGTTGAGCGTCGCCGTTGTCGAAGGTGACGCGCGTTGCATCGACGAGAATGATCGCCGCATGCGCCGTCGATGCGCCCGTCACCATGTTGCGCGTGTACTGCTCGTGACCCGGCGTATCCGCGATGATGAACTTGCGCTTCGCGGTCGCGAAATAACGATACGCGACGTCGATGGTAATGCCCTGCTCGCGCTCGGCTTCGAGGCCGTCGGTCAGCAGCGACAAGTCGATCTCATCGCCCACGGTGCGCTTGTTCTTGGCGCGCGAGATGGCGGACAACTGGTCCGACAGCACGGCTTTGCTGTCGTACAGCAGGCGGCCGATCAGCGTGCTCTTGCCGTCGTCGACACTGCCCGCCGTGATGAAGCGCAACACGCCCAGGTCTTCAGCTTGATAGATGCTCATTTCGTTCGTTCCTTGGGGGCGTGGCTTCAGAAATAACCTTGCTTCTTGCGCTGTTCCATCGCGGCTTCGGAAGCCTGATCGTCCATGCGCGTGGCGCCGCGTTCGGTGATTTCCGTCACGGCCGTTTCGGCGATGATCTTTTCGACGTCGTCGGCATCGCTCGAAACCGGGCACGTGCAGCTGATGTCGCCGACCGTCCGAAAGCGCACTTGCGCCATCTCGGCGGTTTCGCCGTCGCGCACCGGAGTGAGCGGCGTCACGGGCACGAGCAGGCCGTTGCGGCGCACGATCTCGCGCTCATGCGCGTAATAGATGGACGGCAGATCGAGTTTCTCGCGCGCAATGTATTGCCACACGTCGAGTTCGGTCCAGTTGGAGATGGGGAACACGCGCAAGTGTTCGCCCGGATGCAGACGCGCGTTATAGATGCTCCAGAGTTCCGGACGCTGCGCCTTCGGGTCCCACTGGCCGAATTCGTCGCGGAACGAAAAAATACGTTCCTTCGCACGCGCCTTCTCTTCGTCGCGGCGCGCGCCGCCGATCAGCGCCGTATAGCCGTATTGCTCGATGGTTTCGAGCAGTGTCACCGCTTGCGCGGCGTTGCGCGAATCGGTTTCGCGACGCAGACGCACGGTGCCCTTCTTGATCGAATCCTCGACGTGGCCGACGACCAGTTCCGCGCCGATTTCAGCCGCGCGCCGGTCGCGAAACTCGATCACTTCGCCGAAGTTATGGCCGGTGTCGATATGGACGAGCGGAAACGGCAGCACGGTCTTGCGGCCCGCGCCGAGACCGAATGCCTTCAGCGCCAGATGCAGCACGACGACCGAGTCCTTGCCGCCCGAGAACAGAAGCGCGGGCTTGCTGCACTCCGCGACGAGTTCGCGCAGGATGTGGATCGACTCGGCTTCGAGCCAGTCGAGATGGTCCATCCGGGTCGCCTGATTGGTAATCGGGGCGGTGACGGTAGAGTCGAGCGTGGTGCTCATATGCGTCGATCCTTTTATTGGCTGCGTCATGCGTTTGTGGCGCTTTGACGCCGCGTTCAGTGACAGTGTTCGTACCGGGCGCTTCTCTTTGAGCACCTCGATGATTCAGATAGCCGAACTCGGTGCTTCTTCGACGATCTTGATGTTCGTGATGTGCAGGCCGCATTCTTTCGTATCGCGCGATTCCCACCACCAGCGGCCGGCGCGGCTATCTTCGCCGGGGCGCACGGCGCGCGTGCATGGCTCGCAGCCTATGCTCGGATAACCGCGCGCATGCAGCGGATTCACCGGCACGTCGAAGGCCTTCAAGTAGTCCCAGACATCGCTTTCGGTCCAGTCCGCGAGCGGGTTGAACTTGGCGATGCCGCGCGGCGCGTCGTGCTCTTCCTCGTGGAGTTCGGTGCGCGTCACCGACTGCTCGCGGCGCTGCCCCGTTACCCACGCCGACACATCCGAAAGCGCGCGATTGAGCGGCTCCACCTTGCGGATATGGCAGCAGCTCTTGCGTAAATCAATGCTCTCGTAGAACGCGTTGAGGCCGTGATCGCGGACGTAGGCATCGACGGCATCTTGGCGAGGATGAAACTGCTCGATGTCGTAGCCATAACGCGCCTTGACCGTGTCCAGCATGCCGAGCGTTTCCTCGTGCAGACGGCCCGTGTTCAGCGAGAAGATGCCGATATTCACCCCGCGCGACAGAATGGCGTGCGTGAGCACCATGTCTTCGGCGGCGAGGCTGCTGGCTAGCTTGACGCGCTCATGGCGCGCTGCGATCGAATCGAGCAGCGCGTCGAGGCGTTCAACCTTGGCTTGCAATTCGGGAGTCATGCCTCAGGCTCCAAGCGTCGCGAGAACCGCGCTGCGACGGCGAAACAGCGGTTCGAGATCGTCGGTCGCGCCTTGATAGCGCTCCGTGAACTCGTTGAACGCGTTGAGCGCGTCGTTGATGTCCTTGTCTTCGCGCACAGCGAATGCGTCGAAGCCGCAGCGCGCGTGGAACAGCAACTGATCGCGCAGCACGTCGCCAATTGCGCGCAACTCACCCGTCCACTGATAGCGCTCGCGCAGCAAGCGGCCGATGGAGAAGCCGCGGCCATCGCGGAACACGGGAAAATCGACGGCGATCACGGCGATGTCGCCGAAATCGGCGACGAGATCGGCGGGTTCGTCGTCGGGCGCGAGCCACACGCCGAGTTCGTCCTTCGAATGCGCCGCAACGAGCGCCGCACGATGCTCCTTCCACAACGCGAACGGCACGAGCAACTTGCCGGCGGGCAGCGCATCGACTGCGGGCAGCGCGCCGTCTTCGGCGGCACGGACCACGGTGAAATCGTCATTGACGACGGAGCGGTTCTTGATAATCAAAGCCATCTGCAAAGTCCTCGGTCTCGTCGACGTTTAAGCGTGCGCCTGGCGCGATGCGTACACGCGCTCCTTGAACGGCGTCATGCCGATGCGGTTATACGTCTCGATGAAACGCTCGCCTTCCATGCGGTTGTCGACGAAGGTGTCGATCACGCTCGACACGACATCCGGCATTTCATGCGCCGAGAAAGACGGGCCGATGACCTTGCCGAGATGCGCGCCGGTCGCGCCCGAGCTTTGCTCGCCGCCGAGCGTCACCTGATACCACTCCGAGCCGTCCTTATCGACGCCCAGCACGCCGATGTTGCCGACGTGGTGGTGACCGCACGCGTTGATGCAGCCCGAGATGTTGAGCGACAGGTCGCCCAGGTCGTACACGTAGTCGGCGTTGCTGAAGCGCTCTTGAATGGCTTGCGCGATGGGAATGGACTTCGCATTCGCGAGCGAGCAGAAATCGCCGCCCGGGCACGCGATGATATCGGTCAGCAAACCGACGTTCGAGGTCGCGAAACCCACCGCCTTGGCGCGTTCCCACACGGCGTACAGATCGTGCTTCCTGACGTTGGCGAGAATGAGATTTTGCTCGTGCGATACGCGAATCTCACCGAAGGAGAATTCATCGGCTATAGCGGCGACATCGTCCATCTGCTGGTCGGTGGCGTCGCCCGGCGCAATGCCGGTGGGCTTGAGCGACAGCGTGACGGACGCGTAGCCCGACACCTTATGCGGACGCACATTGCGCTCGACCCAGCGCGCGAACGGCTTGCTGTCGATCAGATGCTTTTCATACGAGGCGTCGGTATCCGGCAGCTTTTCGTAGGCAGGCGGCGCGAAGTACTGCGATACGCGTGCGACTTCTTCCGCCGTGATGGTCGAAGGGCCGTCCTTCAGATGCTGCCACTCTTCCTCGACCTGCTTCGCGAACTTCTCCGGCGACAGCGCCTTCACGAGAATCTTGATACGCGCCTTATACATATTGTCGCGGCGGCCATAGCGGTTGTACACGCGCAGCACGGCTTCGCAATACGTAATGAGATGCTGCCAGGGCAAGTCTTCCTTGATGACCGCTCCGACGATCGGCGTGCGGCCGAGCCCGCCGCCCGCGAGAATGCTCGCGACGACTTCGCCCGCTTCGTTCTTCTTCAGATAGACGCCCAGATCGTGCACCTGCGTGGCCGCGCGATCTTCTTCCGAGCCGCACACCGCGATCTTGAACTTGCGCGGCAGCCATGCGAACTCGGGGTGGAACGTCGACCATTGACGCAGAATCTCGGCCCACGGACGCGGATCGACGAGTTCATCCGGCGCCACGCCCGCAAACTGATCCGCCGTGATGTTGCGGATGCAATTACCCGACGTCTGAATGGCGTGCATTTGCACCGATGCCAGCTTGCGCAGAATCTCGGGCGTCTCTTCCAGCTCGACCCAGTTGAACTGGATGTTGGTGCGCGTGGAAAAGTGGCCGTACCCACGATCGTGCTCGCGCGCGATGGTGGCGAGCATGCGCATCTGGTCGCTGCGCAGATTGCCGTACGGAATCGCGATGCGGTGCATGTAGGCGTGACGCTGCATGTACAGGCCGTTCTGCAGACGCAGCGGACGGAATTCCTCTTCGCTCAACTCGCCCGACAAGCGACGGCGAACCTGGTCGGCGTATTGCGCGACACGTTCGTCGACGATGCGCTTGTCGATCTGATCGTATTGGTACATTCGGGGCCCCAAGTTTTAGTTCGAACGCCTGCGTCCTAGGTTACGCGGCGCGTTGAGAATTCAGCCATTCCATATTGATTCGTCACCGCAAGCGCCGTTCCGACGCTTAATTCATTAGCTAATGACAAAAACAGATATGGATATTGGAAAAATTGGACTGATAGTAATAAACCTGCTATATATTGCAAACGACTTAAAACTTACTTTGATATGCCCTCAGGTAATAACGAAAGGGCAAAAAACGAAGGCACCACATGAATCTGCACCAGTTCCGCTTCGTCCGCGAGGCCGTGCGGCAGAACTTCAACCTGACCGAGGCCGCAAAGGCTTTATTTACCTCGCAGCCGGGCGTGTCGAAAGCGATCATCGAGCTCGAGGATGAACTCGGCGTCGAGATTTTCACACGCCACGGAAAGCGTGTCAGATCGCTGACCGAGCCGGGGCGCATCATTCTCGCATCGGTCGAAAAGATTCTGCAGGAAGTGGAAAGCCTGAAACGCGTCGGCAAGGACTACGCGGCGCAGGATCAAGGCAATCTCGTCATTGCCGCCACGCACACTCAGGCGCGCTACTCGCTGCCCTCGGCTATCGCGGAATTCAAGAAGCGCTTTCCCAAGGTGCATCTTTCGATTCTGCAAGGCAGCCCGACGCAAGTCGCGGAAATGGTCATCCACGATCAGGCGGATGTGGCTATCGCGACGGAAGCCATCGCCAACTATAAAGAACTGATTTCGCTGCCCTGCTTCCAGTGGCAGCATCTGGCCGTCATGCCGGCCGATCATCCGCTGCTGGAACGCAAGCTTCTCACGCTCGACGATCTGGTGCAGTACCCGCTCATCACTTATGAAGCGGCGTTTGCCGGCCGCAGCAAGATCAATCAGGCGTTTGCGTTGCGCAATCTCACGCCGGATATTGTGCTCGAAGCCATCGACGCCGATGTCATCAAGACTTATGTCGAACTCGGGCTCGGCGTGGGAATCATGGCGGACATCGCGTTCAATCCGGAGCGCGACAAGCATTTGCGCGCGATGCCGGTTGGCCACTTGTTCGGCACGAACGTGACGCGGCTTGCGCTCAAACAGGGCGCGTACTTGCGCAGCTATGTTTATACGCTCGTCGAACTGCTGTCGCCGTCGATGAATCGCAAGCTGATCGAGCAGGCGCTTTCGGGCGACCACGAAAGCTACGAACTCTGATCGCCACTAGTCTTGAGTAATAGAGACGCAGAAGAACCCATCACCCTCCTGGAGAGCTTTTCGATGAAGTTGTCGATGTTCACGCGCCGGCTCATGGCCGGCGTTGCCTTGTCCGCGCTGGCCGCTGCCGCGCACGCGCAACTGAAAGTAGGCGTGGACCTGTCGAGCACGGGCCCCGCCGCGACCATCGGCATCACCAGCAAGAACGCGATGTTGATGTGGCCGAAAATCATCGCCGGGCAGAACGCGGAGTACATCATCCTCGATGACGGTTCGGACCCGGGCGTGGCCGTGCGCAACATCCGCAAGCTCATCACCGAGGATCGTGTCGATGTGATCGTCGGCCCGAACATCACGCCGGCCGCGCTCGCGGCGCTCGATCCCGTGGCGGAATACCAGACACCGATGATCACGCTGATCGGTTCGGCTTCGGTGGTCGAGCCGCAGGAAGGCAAGAAGGTCTGGGCCTTCAAGATGGCGCAGACCGACCGCGCCATGGCCGACGTGATGACGCGCTACATGGCGAATCATGGCGTGAAGACGGTCGGTTTCATCGGCTTCGCGGATAGCTACGGCGACAGCTGGTTCAACGAGTTCAACAAGTTCGCGGAGTTGCGTCACATCAAGATCGTCGCGAGCGAGCGCTTCAACCGGACCGACGCGAGCGTGACGGGGCAAATTCTCAAGCTGATGTCCGCGAAGCCCGATGCGGTGCTGATCGCGGGCGCGGGCACACCGACCGTTTTGCCGCAGCGCACGCTGGTCGAGCGCGGCTACAAGGGCGCGATCTATCAGACGCACGGCATTGCGACGCCGGAGTTCATCAAGCTGGGCGGCAAGGATGTGGAAGGCACGCTCTTCCCGACGCAGCCCGTGGTCGTCGCGCGCACGCTGCCGGCCGATCATCCTTCGAAGAAAGCGGCGCTGGCGTTCGTGAGCGCTTATGAGGAAAAGTACGGCAAGGGCACCGTGACGCAATTTGCCGGCGATGCGGCGGGCGTGTACCCGCGTTTGCAGGATGCCGTGGCGCGCGCGCTCAAGACCGCGAAACCGGGTACGAAAGAATTCCGCGTGGCTTTGCGGTCGGAACTGGAGCACGCGCATGAGCTCGTCGTGCCGAATGGCGTCGTGAACACGAGCGCGACGGATCACGTCGGGCTGGATCAGCGCGCAAGCGTGATGGGCGTGATCAAGGACGGACAGTTCACTTATTTGAGTCAGTGAAGGCGTGCTTGCGGGCGGCTTGTCGAACCGGCTTGCCCACGGCGGATTTTTGCGCCATAATCGCGGACTCGATTTGCTGCTCCTCGCGAGTGGCAATTTCGAAGGCCCAGGTGGTGAAATTGGTAGACGCAGGGGACTCAAAATCCCCCGCCGCAAGGCGTGCCGGTTCGATTCCGGCCCTGGGCACCAGAAATTCATGAAAAAGCCGCTCTTTTTAGAGCGGCTTTTTTGCGTTTGAGGCGACCGAGGCATAGCGTCTACAGCCTGAGACTGTCCTCGAGTTTCGCTTGCGCGCGTTCTGCCATTAGCCTCCGGTTGAGCCATTTGAGATATTGCGGCAAGGCGAAATACGCGCCGCCGCACATCACGACTACGATTCCGTACTCCTTGAAGAATCCAATTACGAGGTCCAGCATTTTTCCACCTCTGCCTTGTGATATGTCAAAGACATTGAAATTAGGTAGTAGGACAAAGCGTCCAGCAAAGGATGAAGCACGATCAACCCTTTGACATCCTCACTGAATGAAGCCAGTAGCAAGTATATCCACAGAAGAACCCCGCCTAGCGAGGCGAAAATTCCCAGATTCGCAATAAATATCGCCTGCCGAAAATGCCTATATAGCTGCCGTCCCGCAGTCACTTCAAGCAAGTCGTGTGGCAACGCAGTCACCGCAAGATTCAAACTGATCCCCGACGCGACAAGCGAGATTGGAAAGAACTCGCTCTGATCCGACTGCCTCATCGCGACACGTAACAAGTATTCGATCACGCCCATGAAGATCGGCAGAAGAATAACCAACTGCCGCGTCGTCGATTCGAAACCGCTGGATTTCATCGTCGTGCCCGCTCGTTTGCATTGACCGCCAATTTCGCCGATGCCGCGTGCATCGGGTAGTCGGCCAATCGGCCAGGACAAGATCGCTAATTACCTGTTTTATGCGGCGCAACGCACATATTCAGCCTTCAAACTCCGCGTTTTCCCCTACACGATCATTACGCCTATGTGCGCAATCGCGTAGACGCGTTTCACCAGGAGTCGCAAAAATAGGCTCCCGCTCGGCATTCAGGACTCCGGCGCAGGGTGCATCGCGAGGATGCGTGCCTGCGCAGGCGACCGCTTTCGGCTTCCTTAGGAGTTCCGATGTCGTGACCCGCCCGCGCCATGTGTCGGGCCACAACTCCAATAGGGTGCGACATGAACCGACCAGAATATTCGCTCACGCTCGATTCGGTGATTTGCCGCCGCTGTAACGCCGTTTCGCGCGCAGAGGAAGAAACGTGCCCTTCTTGCGGGTCCGATCGGCAGGGCGCGATCTTCACGACGCGATCCGATCCTGTCGCGCCCATTGCATCCGCGGCGCCCGCGGCCGCCGCTGCCGCCGCGCCGATGCCGGGGCAACTCGACATCACCGATCTGCGCGATACGGGCTGGCTGACGCGTCTCGTTCGTCGCAGGATGGTGACGTCCTACCCGAGTCTTGCCGAGCCGGGCGACCTGCCGCCCGAGGCCGAGCGCAAACCGGCGAGGAAGGGACTGGCGGTGCTCATTGGCGGCGTGGTCGCGGGACTCGCCGCGGGCGGATACCTTTACGTGCAATCGGACGGAGGCGTCGTCACGGCGAACCGGCCGGTGATCAGCGCGGCTGGATCGATTGGAAATGGTGCGTCGGCGGCGCGCGGCGTGGGCGACGAGAAGCGTGCCGGACTCGACCAATCGAGAGCGGTCGCGGAACAGGCGCGCACGCTGGCATCGGCTGACGACGATGCGAAACGTGTTCGTGCAGATGACGCGCAAAGGCTTGCTAGTCGCGCGAATCCGGCCGATGCGAGTTCGCGTCGGGCACCCGATGCATCCTCTGCGGGCGGTTCCGTGGCGATTGCCGGCGTGACAGCGAGAGCGTCGGCGACACCGTCGGGCAATCGGCCTACGGCGACCGCAATGGCCGATCATCGTGCGACGAACGCCGGGCTTGGGAATTCGACGGTTGCGAAGCCCGCAATGGGAACGGAGCCGAAATCCGCTGCTCTGGCCCTGGCGTCGACGAGTCAGGCTCCGCAGTCCGCGACTACGCCGGTGGTGAAAACCGCATCGATCGCCGATGCGGGTGTGTCGACGGGCCCAGTGGTATCGCAAAGCAAGCCGTCGGCGGGTGGCGGCACTGTTTCTGCGCAAACGCCGGCAGCTTCCGCGCTTGGCGCATCGCAGAACAAGGCTTTGGCGTCGAATGCGGCTGGTGCTGGTGACGCCGGTGCATCGACGGTGAAACCGGCATCGCCCGGCAATGCCACGATGGCGAGCGGCTCATCGAACAAGGCCCCCGCGAACAATGCGATCGGCACACGGGAAGCAGTCGCGGCCGGTACCGATGGCAAGAAGAATGTGAACGCAGCACAACCGGCAGCGCCTTCGCTCGCCGCTCACAGCGCGCCTGGAACGGTCGCGTCGCCTGCGACGCAGACGGCGGCGAACTCGAAGCCTGAGAATGGCTCGACGTCATCGAAACCGGCGACGCAGACCGTAGCGGGCGGCGCCACCTCGGCGGATGCTTCGCGGGGCAACGCGGCGGCATCGAACGGCATTGCATCGACGACTGCAAAGCCGGTGATGCAGACCGCGGCCGCTAGCGCCAACACGCCCGATACGTCGCGAAGCAACGCGACGACATTGGCAGCTTCAAAGACCGCATCGCCAAGCGCGAAGCCGGCTGTGCAGATCGCAGTCGCCAACGCGCCCGAAGCCTCCCAACACAGCCCGGCAGCCGGAAACGCAGCGCATCCCGCCCCGACCCCTCTCGCATCGACACAAGTTGCCGCGACCGTCATCGCGCAGGACGCTTCCCGCAACCACGCGACCACGTCGGCCGCGAACGCATCCGCCGCTCCATCACCGAAGACAGCATCGATCGCCGCCAAACCCGCCGATACCCATCCGCCGCAAGAATCACCCGCCGTGGCCCGCAACATCGCCGCCGTCCAGCAGGCGCTCGCCAATCGCGACCTGGCTGCCGCCCGCCGCAACCTGCGCGTCCTCGCTTCGAGCCAATCGCGCAACCCGGAAGTTCAACAACTCGCAGCCGATGTCGCCCGCCAGGAACGCGCCCGCGACAGCGCCGTGGCAAGCGCCCGCTCGTGCCCGTTGAACAAGGACCCGTCCTGCGCGGTCCGCAATGCCCGGCGCGCCGTGGCGCTCGATCCGCGCAACGCGCAAACGCAAGCAGTCCTGCGCCACGCGACGGCCGCGCAATACGAAGCGAACATCGCCTACTTCAGTCAAGGCGCGGCCATCCCGGCGCCCGCGGTGCCCGCGATGACCTTCGATGGCCGCTGGAGCGTGGGATCGCACCACGCGCCCGTGACGAGCCTCGCGGAAGACCGTTCCAACGCGACGCTCTTCGGCTGGGGCGTGCCGACGGTGGCGAAGGGTCGCGGCGACGCGCATTGAGCAACGGCGGAGACAATCGCTCGCAAGCCCCCGCCGCTTGCTAGAATCGCCGCTTCAACTCCGCCTATCCGATGGACCTCGAAACCCTCCTCTTCTCCCAAGGCTTCGGGTCGCGCCGCCAATGCCGCGGACTCGTCGCCGAAGGCCGCGTATGTATCGGTGGCGATGTTTGCGCCGATCCCCACGCGAGCATTTCCCTCACGCCATCGCCCGAATTCGAAGTGGACGGGCACGCCTGGACGTATCGCGAGAAAGCCTACATCGCGCTGAACAAGCCGCCCGGCTACGAATGTTCGCGCGATCCGCAACATCACCTGAGCATCTTTCACCTGTTGCCGCCGCAGTTGATCGAGCGCGGCGTGCAGCCCGTCGGCAGGCTCGATCAGGACACCACCGGCCTGCTTCTGCTCTCCGATGACGGCGCCTTCGTGCATGCCTTCACGTCGCCCAAGCGCAAGGTGCCGAAGCTGTATCTGGCGACGACGCGTCACCCCATCGACGATGCACAACTCGCGCGCCTCGTCGAAGGCGTCCTGTTGCACGGCGAGACGAAGCCGAGCGCCGCGCTCGCGGCCACGCGACGCGACGAACATCTGCTCGAACTCACCGTGCAGGAAGGCAAATACCATCAGGTGAAGCGCATGGTCGCGGCGGCCGGCAACCGGGTGGAGAAACTGCATCGCGAGCGCGTGGGCGGTTATGCTTTGCCTGAGTCCCTGGCCGAAGGCGCGTGGCGCTGGCTCGACGAGACCGATCTCGCCGCGCTGCGGGACTCACGCACGTCATAGCATCGGCTGCGCGCCGATCACTTTCAGGGTCGACGACATCATGCAACTCGCGGCGAGACGGCGCTTCATCACTCTGGCACTGGCGGCGTGCGCTGCGGGCTTCGGTCCGTCGCGCGCGTGGGCAACGGCAGTCACGGCCGCGTCCGATGACGAAGAACTCGCCGACGGCCTGCCCTACGGCCCGACTTCGCGGCAACGGCTCGACGTCTACGCGCCCGAAGAGGCCTCGCAACATGCGCGTCCGGTGATCGTGTATTTTTACGGTGGAAGCTGGCAAGCCGGCCAGCGCGCCGATTCGCGCGGCGTGGCGGACGCGCTCGCGCAACGCGGCTTCGTCGCGGTGACGCCGGATTACCGCGTGTATCCGGAAACCGTCTTCCCTGGCTTCCTTGCCGATGCCGCCGCTTCGGTGCGCTGGGCGCGCGATCACGCGCATGAGTTCGGCGGCGACCCGGAGCGCATCTTCGTGATGGGACATTCGGCGGGCGCGCATATCGCGGCGATGCTCGCCACCGACGGCCGCTATCTGCAAGCGCAAGGCATGGCGAAGGAATCGTTGCGCGGCATGATCGGGCTCGCCGGGCCGTATGTCGCCATTCCGTCCGAGCCGCACATGGGCGACATCTTTCCGGCAGCGGAGCGCGCCGAAACGCTGCCGATCGACTTCATTTCCGGCAACGAGCCGCCGATGCTTCTCGCCACCGGCACCGCCGATAACGTCGTCGATCCGCGCAACAGCGAGCGCTTCGCCGCGGCGTTGCGCGCACACGACGATAGCGTCGAGCTCAAGCGCTATCCGGGCTACGACCACGGGCGCATCGTCGATGCCTTCACCGCGTCGGCACACGCAAATTCCCCGGTTCTGGCCGATGTCGCCGCGTTTATCGGCGCGCATTGATCCTGCAAATCGGTGTAAGCCCTGAACGCGAGGCGTTGCACCGCAGCATGCTTTCCGGCGTCCGTATTCATATACTCAAAGCACGGACACCAGAATGACTATCAAAAAAGCAGGAGGGCATCATGTTCGCCCACACCACCGTTGCGCTGATCGCGTTCGCCGCACTGAGCGTTGTTCTTATCGGGGCATTGGCCGTCGCCATGCACATGCGGCACAAGTATTCGCCGAATCTGATCGGCGCGTTGATCGGCGCGCTGATGTGCTTCATCCTGCTCGAAACCTTGCCCGCGCTTATCTAGCGGGCCGCGCGCTCGCTTGCCGTCGCGCGCAGGAAGTCGGCCACGGTCGGATAACGCAGCGCGTAACCGAGCTCGCGCTTCAGGCGCGCGTTGGCGAGTCGTCGCGATTCGCGCATGAACGAAAGCGTGACCGGTTCGAGCTGCGTCGCGGCTTCCTCGCGCGAGATGCGCGGCACGCGCGGCAGTCCGTAGGCATCGGCGACGAGATCGAAATAGTCGGCCATGCGCAGGTCCGTATCGTCGGATGCGTTGATGACTCTTTGCGGCCGCATGCGTTCGAGCGCGCGCACGAGGATGGCCGCGAGATCGTCGGCGTGAATGTGATTCGTGTAGACGTCCTCGCTCGCCAGAAGCGCCGGCATGCGCTTCTCGATGCGCGCCACGGGCAAACGATTCGCCGCATAAATTCCCGGAATCCGCACGATCGACACGTGCCAGCCGCTCGTCGCGCCTGCACGCCGCAGTTGCCGTTCCGCCGATACGCGGCGCCGGGCGCGCTCGTTCTCCGGACGCGCGGGCCGTGTTTCATCGATGTGCGCGCCGGCGCAATCGCCGTAGACGCCCGTCGTGCTTGCGTACACGAAGCGCGTGCCCGTCGCGAAAGGGGCGTCGGGTACAATGAACGACCTTCGGACAATGCGCGAACCCGGTTGCATAGGGCCACGCGCGACGGAGCGGCGCGGTGCGCGCAACGCGGCGATGAGCGCACGCGTGCGGGTATCGGCGGCGCCATCGCGTTGCGGCGGCGCGAGATGCAAGACGGTCTTCGCAATACCGGCCAGGCGCCGCAGCGACCGGCGCGCGTCGAGGTCGCCGCCAATGGGCAGCGCGCCCGCGGCACGCAACTCGCCCGCGCGTTCAGGATGATGCGTAAGCGCGATCACGCGCGGCGCGGCGGCGCGGTTTTGCAGAAGCGGCAACGCGCGCATGCCGACATCGCCGCATCCGACGACAAGCACGCGCGAGCGGCGCAAAGTTCGAGTGGCGATCATGCCGAGCATTGTATCCGCGGCAGTCATTGTCGACGGCTTCATGGCTCGCGGCATCGCACGGAACACTCCTTCACGAGACAGCAAGAATTCGATCTATGGCTTTCAATGTAACGCTCCGGCAAAGCGGCCGGCAGTTTCAGGTGGAACCCGATGAACCGGTCCTGACGGCCGCTTTGCGCCAGGGTATCGGTCTGCCTTACGGGTGCAAGAACGGCGCGTGCGGCTCCTGCAAGGGGTCCGTGGTCCAGGGCGAAATCGAGCAGGCGCCGCATTCCTCGTCCGCGCTCTCGAACGACGAAAAAACGCGCGGCATGGCGCTCTTCTGCTGCGCGACCGCGCAGACCGATCTCACCATCGACGTGCGCGAAGTCGCGGGTGTCGGCGACGTGCAGGTGAAGAAGCTGCCCTGCCGCGTGAACGCGCTCGAACGCAAGGCCGACGACGTCATCGAACTGAAGCTGCAACTGCCCGCCAACGAACGTCTGCAATATCTCGCGGGGCAGTACATCGAATTCATTCTGAAGGACGGCAAACGTCGCAGCTATTCGATGGCGAGCCCGCCGCATCACGAAGGCCCGCTCGAACTGCACGTGCGTCACATGCCCGGCGGCACGTTCACGGACCACGTCTTCGGCGCGATGAAGGAACGCGACATCCTGCGCTTCGAAGGTCCGCTCGGCACGTTCTTTCTGCGCGACGAATCCGACAAGCCCATCGTGCTGCTCGCGTCGGGCACGGGCTTCGCGCCGATCAAGGCGATCATCGAGCATGCGGTGTTCAAGAACCTCAATCGCCCGATGACGCTCTACTGGGGCGGCCGTCGCAAGAAAGACCTCTACATGATGGCGCTTGCCGAGCAATGGGCGCGCGAAGTGCCGAACTTCAAGTTCGTGCCGGTGCTCTCCGAACCCGACGCCGACGACGCATGGACCGGCCGCACGGGCTTCGTTCATCGTGCTGTCATCGAAGATCTGCCAGACTTGAGCGCTCATCAGGTGTACGCGTGCGGCGCGCCGGTGATGGTGGAATCGGCGCAGCGCGACTTCACGTTGCATCATCGCTTGCCGGAAGACGAGTTCTATGCGGATTCGTTCACGAGCGCGGCGGATCTCGCGCATCCGGTCTGAATCGCCAAAGGTGCCAGCCTGCGAACCTGCGCGCGGATAAAAATTCGCGCGCACGGTTTACAGGCGGGAACTTGATAACGTATCCTTCGCGAATGAACTCGATCCTGATTCACCTTCGCGCACTTCGACGTCGCCGCTCGCCGCTTCCCTAGGGATGCCGCTGGCTCGTCACGCATTTGCGCGCAAAGGTTCGGTTTGTTCAACGCGCAAGAAATGAAGCCACGGATATCCGTGGCTTTTGTTTTTTTCGGCTCGCCGTTCTTCTCGCTTCCTTTCCTTCGTCACTGCTTTCGTGGAGCCTGCTGTCATGAATTTCAATGAGTACCCCGTCGATTCGCTGATGTACATCACGAACCGCCCCGAGATCGTGTTCACGCACGGCAAAGGCTCCTGGATTTACGACAACACCGGCAAGCGATATCTCGACTTCATTCAGGGCTGGGCTGTCAATTCGCTCGGCCATTGCAACGAAGGCATGATCGAAGCACTGGAAAAGCAGGCGCGCACGCTCATCAACCCGTCGCCCGCGTTCTACAACGCGCCTATGGCGCAGCTCGCGGGTCTGCTCACCGCCAACAGTTGCTTCGACAAGGTGTTCTTCGCCAACAGCGGCGCGGAAGCCAACGAAGGCGCGATCAAGCTCGCGCGCAAGTGGGGACGCAAGTTCAAAAACGGCGCGTATGAAATCATCACGTTCGACCACAGTTTCCATGGCCGCACGCTCGCGACCATGTCGGCAAGCGGCAAGCCGGGCTGGGACACCATCTACGCACCGCAAGTGCCGGGCTTTCCGAAGGCCGATCTGAACGACATCGCATCGGTGGAAAAGCTCATCACGGAAAAGACCGTCGCCGTGATGCTCGAACCGATTCAGGGCGAAGGCGGCGTGATTCCGGCCACGCGCGAATTCATGCAGCAATTGCGCGATCTGACGAAGCAACACAACCTGCTCTTGATCGTCGATGAAGTGCAAAGCGGATGCGGCCGCGCGGGAACGCTCTTCGCCTACGAACTGTCGGGCATCGAGCCGGACATCATGACGCTCGGCAAGGGTATTGGCGGTGGCGTGCCGCTGGCAGCGCTCCTTTCGACGGCGGCAATCGAATGTTTCGAACCGGGCGATCAGGGTGGCACCTACAACGGCAATCCGTTGATGACGGCAGTGGGTTACTCGGTGATCTCGCAACTCGTCGCGCCCGGCTTTCTCGAAGGCGTGCGCGAGCGTGGCGAATATCTGAAGTCCGAGTTGTTGAAGCTGTCCGCCGAGCGCGGCTTCAAGGGCGAGCGCGGCGAAGGTTTGTTGCGCGCGCTTCTGCTCGATAGCGACAAGGGTCCGCAGATCGTCGAAAAGGCGCGTCTGTTGCAACCCGACGGCCTGCTGCTCAACGCCGCGCGTCCGAATCTGTTGCGCTTCATGCCCGCGCTGAACGTGACGAAGGACGAGATCGACCAAATGCTGAAAATGCTGCGCACCGTGCTGGATGCGCTGTGATCATCCGTACGTTCGATGCAAGCGATCGCGAAGCCGTGATCGCCCTGTGGCGCGATGTCTTCCCCGAATACGCGGATGCATCGCGGCCGCAGCGCGATCCGGCATTGTCGATCGCCAACAAGATGAGCACGCAGCCGGAGTTGTTCTTCGTCGGAACGGTCGAGGACCGCGTGGTCGGCACGGTGATGTCCGGCTATGACGGTCATCGCGGCTGGGTTTATTCGCTGGCCGTGGCGCCCGCGTTACGCCGGCGCGGCTATGGCGCAACGCTCATGCGCCATGCCGAAGAAGCGCTCGCGGCACGCGGATGCCCGAAAGTGAATCTGCAGATACTCGCGGTCAAAACCGAACTGCGCGGCTTCTATGAAAAGCTCGGGTATCGGATGGATGAAGTCGTGAGCCTCGGCAAGCGGCTTTAAACGTCTCTATAACGCGACTATAAAAAAAGCCCTTCCGTGGAAGGGCTTTCGAACGACTCAAGCACTATTCACTCGCCGAGATACGCGGCACGCACCTTCGGATCGTCGAGCATGATCTTGGCGTCGCCGGACATGGTGACCACGCCCGAGTCCATCACGTAGCCGCGATTCGCCGCCTGCAACGCCAAACGCGCGTTTTGTTCGACGAGCAACACCGTCAGCCCTTCCGACGAAATCTCGCGCACCACCTCGAAAATCTTCTCGACCATGATGGGTGAAAGACCCATCGACGGCTCATCGAGCAGAAGCAGTTTCGGACGCGACAACAACGCGCGCGCCATGGCGAGCATCTGCTGTTCGCCGCCCGACAGCGTGCCCGCATATTGCGATGCGCGCTCCTTCAGACGCGGGAAGAAGCCGAACATGCGGTCGGTGTCCTTCTGAATCTGGTCGGCGTCGTTGCGCAGATAGGCGCCCATCTGCATGTTTTCCAGAATCGACATGCGCGCGAAGATGCCGCGGCCTTCCGGCACCATGGCAAGACCGCGCTTGAGCAACTCGTGCGTCGGCACGCCACGGATCGACTGACCCATGTATTCGATGTCGCCGCCCGAATACGGCTTGAGACCGGTGATGGCCTTCATCGTCGTGGTCTTGCCGGCGCCGTTCGCGCCGATCAGCGTGACGAGTTCGCCCTGTCCGACTTCCAGATCGACACCCTTAACCGCCTGGATGCCGCCGTAGTTCACCTGCAAACCCTTGACCTTCAACATTGCGCTTGGCGTCGCCATTAATGCACCCCCGCACCCAGATATGCCTCGATCACCTTCGGGTCCTTCTGCACGTCCTGCGGCAGACCCTCGGCGATCACCTTGCCGTAATCGAGCACCGTCATGCGGTTGCACAATCCCATCACGAGTTTCACGTCGTGTTCGATCAACAGAATCGTCTTGCCGTCGCTACGGATCTTGTCGAGCAGACGCGTAAGCTCCACTTTCTCCGTCGCGTTCATGCCGGCGGCCGGTTCGTCGAGCGCAAGCAGCTTCGGATCGGTCGCCAGTGCGCGCGCGATTTCCAGACGCCGCTGGTGGCCGTACGACAGATTGCGCGACGTGTAATCGGCGTATTGCAGCACGCCCACGTATTCGAGCAGCTCGAGCGCGCGCTCCTTGATCTCGCGCTCTTCGCGCCGCTCGGACGGCGTCTGAAACACCGCGCCGATGAGACCGTGCTTCGTGCGCACATGGCGTCCGACCATCACGTTTTCGAGCGCGGTCATGCCGCCGAAGAGCCGGATGTTCTGGAACGTGCGCGCAATGCCAGCCTTCGCCACCTGATACACCGCCGTCGGCGTATAGGCTTCGCCATCGAGCTTGAACACGCCCGAATCCGGCGTGTAAAGACCCGTGATCACGTTGAAGAACGTGGTCTTGCCCGCGCCGTTCGGACCGATCAGACCGTAGATTTCGCCCGCCTTGATTTCGAGGCCGACATCCGACAAAGCCTGCAGCCCGCCGAAGCGCTTGTTGACGCCCTTCACGGACAGTCGCGTTTGCTTTTCGCTCATCTTTGAGTTCCCCGTTTAGGCGCGCACTGGCTTCTTGCTGCCGCGCTTCGCGATCTTCGCGATCTTGTCTTCGTGTTTCGGGGCCGGCCACAGGCCTTCCGAGCGATACAGCATGATCAGCACCATCGCGAGACCGTAGAGCAACTGGCGGATGACTTCGGTATCGACGATCTGATGACCGAAGATCGCGTTCTGCAGCGGACCCATGGTCGAGCGCAGGAATTCGGGGAACACGGCAAGCAGCACCGCGCCGAGAATCACGCCCGGGATATGGCCCATGCCGCCGAGCACCACGCACGCCAGCACGACGATCGATTCCCAGAACGTGAACGATTCTGGCGACACGAAGCCCTGGAACGCGCCGAACATCGAGCCCGACAGACCGCCGAAGGACGCGCCCATCGCGAAGGCCAGCAGCTTTACGTTACGCGTGTTGATGCCCATTGCCTTGGCGGCGATTTCGTCTTCGCGGATAGCGGCCCACGCGCGGCCGATACGCGAGTGCTGCAAGCGCGTACACACCCAGATCACCAGCAACGCGCCGAGCACGAAGAGGTAGTAATACATGTACACGGACGGAAACTTCATGCCGAAGAACGTGTGCGTCTGCGAGAGGTTGAAGCCCGCGACGGTCACGGGGTCGATACCGGTGATGCCCTTCGGCCCGTTCGTGATGTTGATCGGACGATCGAGGTTGTTCATGAAGATCCGGATGATCTCCCCGAAGCCCAAGGTCACGATGGCGAGGTAGTCGCCGCGCAGACGAAGCGTCGGCGCACCGAGCAGCACACCGAAGGTCGCGGCCAGCGCCATCGCGCACGGCGCGATGATGAGGAACGGCACGTGCAGACCGCCCGGCGCGAGATGCGCGATCCACTCGAACTGCGAGGTCAGTTGCGGCGACGACAGCAGCGCTGCGACGTAAGCGCCGACCGCGTAGAACGCGATGTAGCCCAAATCGAGCAGGCCGGCGAAACCGACCACTACGTTCAGGCCCAGCGCGAGCATCACGTAGAGCATCGCGAAGTCGAGCACGCGCACCCAGTAGTTGCCGCCTGCCGCGCCGATGATCATCGGCGCCGCGATCACGAGCACCGTGGTGATGACGCCGACCACCAGCTTGCGGGTCGCGTTTTTCTCGGGAATGAGCGTCGTGGACGGCTCAATCGGTTGAATCGAAGTCATATTTTTTAGCTCCTCACGCGAGGGTTAAGCGCGATCCGCGACACGTTCGCCGAGCAGACCCGACGGACGGAACACGAGCACGATGATCAGCACGATGAAGGCGAACACGTCTTGATAGTTACTGCCGAAGACGCCGCCTGTCAGGTTGCCGATATAACCGGCGCCCAACTGTTCGATGAGACCCAGCAACACGCCCCCGACCATCGCGCCGCCCAGGTTGCCGATGCCGCCCAGCACCGCCGCCGTGAACGCCTTGAGACCGGGGATGAAGCCCATGTAGAAGTGCGCGTTGCCGTATTCGGAGGCGATCATCACGCCGGCGAGTGCGGCAAGCGCCGAGCCGATCATGAAGGTCGCGGAAATCACGAAGTTCGGGTTCACGCCCATCAGCGATGCAACGCCTGGGTTCTCGGCGATTGCGCGCATGGCGCGGCCGAGCTTGGTCTTGTGCACGAGAAGGAGCAAGCCGCCCATCACGAGGAACGCGACCACGATGATGACGATTTCGGTCATCGAGATCACCGCGCCCGGACGGGTTTCGTCGGCGGCGATGACGTTGATCGGATCGGTCGGCAGCAACTGCGGAAACGCGAGGGGATTGCGGCCCCAGATCATCATCGCGAGCGTCTGCAAGAGAATGGACACGCCGATCGCGGTGATCAGCGGCGCAAGACGTGGCGCTTTACGAAGCGGACGGTACGCGACCTTTTCGATCGTGTAGCCCACCACCGCGCAGACCACGGCGGCAATGACAAGCGCGATGGTCAGCATGATCGGCCCGGGAATGCCCGGAGCGTGATTCTGCATCACGCCGATGGCCGACAGCGCGACCATGGCACCCACCATCAGCACGTCGCCGTGCGCGAAGTTGATGATGCCGAGAATCCCGTACACCATCGTATAGCCCAGTGCGATGATGGCGTAAATGCTGCCAAGCACCAGACCGTTGAGGACCTGCTGGATGAAAATATCCATATAACGCTCCTTAGCCCCGTGCGACCGGATTACGTCTTTATCACCGGCCGATAAACCGATGTGAAGCGAAATCTGGAGCAGCACTGCGCGTACTGATTAAAAAAACCGGTAAGGTTAATCGCCCGGGTCCCGCCTGCTGCCGGATCTGGCTGCAAACGTCTCCGAACGGTTTTCACGGAAGTCTTACTCCCATCCACTGCCACGAAGCCATGAGAACGGCGCTCAACGCGCGACGCCGCTTTCACACATCTCGCTTACTGCTTGACTACGTCCAGCACGTCCTTCCTTTTGTCCTTGAACTCGTAGAGCGTGATGGCGCCCGCCTTGAGGTCGCCCTTGTCGTCGAATGCGATATGCCCGGTCAGACCGTTGAAGTCCGTCGTGGCGATCGCCGCGAGCACCTTGGGCGCTTCGATTGAATTGGCGCGCTTCATGGCATCGATGATCACGTACATCGCGTCGTACGTGAACGGCGCATAAATCTGGACCGGCGCATGAAAGCGCGCTTCGTACTTCTGCGCGAAGTCGGCGCCCTTATCCATCTTCGAAAGCGCGAGCCCCGCTTCCGAGCAGACGATGTTCTGTACGGCGTCGCCCGCAAGTTCCACGAGCTTGCTGGTGCAGAGTCCGTCGCCCGCCAGAATCTTCGCCTTGATGCCGAGCGCCGCCGCTTCCTTCGCGAATGGCCCGCCCGTTACGTCCATGCCGCCGTACATCACGACATCCGGCTGGATGCGTTTGATTTTCGTGAGGATCGCCTTGAAGTTGCGCGCCTTTTCGCTCGTGGCTTCCCGGGCGGCAAGCTTCGCGCCGCCGGCCTGCGCCGTCTTCGAGAATTCATCGGCAAGGCCGCGGCCGTAGGCGCTGGCGTCGTCGACCACCACGATTCTCTTCGCGTGCAGCGTCTTGATCGCGTAATTGGCCAGCACGGGGCCTTGCAGCGCGTCGGTCGCCACGACGCGAAACGTCGTCTTGTAGCCTTGCTTCGTGTATTCGGGATTGGTCGTCGACGGCGAAATTTGCGCGATGCCCGCATCGCTGTAAATCTTCGAAGCCGGAATCGACACGCCGGAGTTCATGTGGCCGATCACCGCGACCACATGGTCGTCGACTAGACGCTGCGCGGCTTCGGTGCCCACGCGCGGATCGGCTGCATCGTCCTGGCTGTCGAGTTCGAGGCGAATGGAGCGCCCGTCGATCGTCAAACCCTGCGCGCTGATCTCTTCGAGTGCGAGTCGCGCGCCATTTTCATTGTCCCGGCCGAGATGTGCCTGCAATCCGGTAAGCGGCGCGGCGTGACCAATTTTGACGACCATTGCTTCGCTCGCGGCGGGGGCTGCCGCGGCCGACGCTGCGGCAGGTGCGGACACCGCGCTTGCCGCCGATGCCGGTGCGCTCGCTTCGCCCTCGCCCTTTTTGCCGCATGCGGTTGCCATTGCAACCGCAGCCGCGATGGACACGGCGTAAGCAAACTTGAATCGCATCAAATAGGTCTCCTGCGCCTTTCAAAACCGTTGCCGAGAGACCCCTCCGAGCCCAAGACGGGCGCATTGTAACGCTAAATATGAGACAAGCAATATTCTTGTGTGGCGGGGTTTTCCAGCATTGCAACCCGTTTTTTTTGACGATTTTCCGGGCAAGTCGCAACCGGGTTGCGATTCGTTTTTGTGCAGCAGTTGCACCATAACGGGAACGGGTTTATTCGGCGCGTTGAAGCGTTGACGTTTGCGCCCTTGCAGCGAGGGGAAACCCTTAAATTTTCACCGAACAAAAGTCGCCCCAAAATAGTGCTTGCCGCTTGGGTCTTATGTCGGCCCAAGTAGTTCCGTTCTTGAGCAAAAGCGTCCACGCGAAACGAAAAAAAGCGCCCGTAGGCGCTTTTTCGAAAGAACTATCTAACTCATTGCGGCAAGGTCAGCCCGCGCGGCAGCGGAAACGCGATGGTTTCCTCGATTCCCTCGAGCGAACGCACGTTGCGCACACCGAGCTCACGCAAACGGGCGATTACCGCCTGCGCCAGCACTTCCGGCGCCGATGCGCCCGCCGTCACGCCGATACGCTTCTTGCCTTCCACCCAGCGCGGATCGATCTGCGTCGGCGAATCGACCATATAGGCCGGGATGCCGCGCTTCTCGGCCACTTCGCGCAGACGGCTCGAATTCGAACTGTTCGGGCTGCCCACGACGATCACCACGTCGCATTGCGGCGCGAGGAACTTCACCGCGTCCTGACGGTTTTGCGTCGCGTAGCAGATGTCCTGCTTCTTCGGCTCCTTGATGGCCGGATACTTGGTCTTCAACGCGTCGATGATGGCGAAGGCGTCGTCGACGGACAGGGTTGTCTGCGTGACATAGGCAATGCGGTCAGGATTGGGCAGATCGAGCTTCAGGACGTCTTCGATATCCTCGACGAGATGCATGCCCTCGCCTGACTGACCCATCGTGCCTTCGACTTCCGGATGGCCCTTGTGGCCGATCATCACGATGTCGAAGCCTTCCTGGCGCATTTTCGCGACTTCCATGTGCACCTTGGTCACGAGCGGACACGTGGCGTCGAACACGCGCAAACCGCGCGCTTCGGCTTCGCCGCGCACCGCTTTCGAGACGCCGTGCGCGCTGAAGATAAGCGTGGCGCCTTCGGGCACGTCGTCCAGTTCCTCGATGAAAATGGCGCCCTTCTTGCGCAGGTCCGACACCACGTAGGCGTTGTGGACGATTTCATGCCGCACGTAGATGGGCGCGCCGAACAGCTTGATGGCCCGCTCGACGATTTCGATCGCGCGATCCACGCCGGCGCAAAAGCCGCGCGGCTGCGCGAGCAGGATCTCGACGTCGGTATCGATCTCGTTGAGGCTTTCAGTCAGGCTCATGGCTACAGAATTCCGATGATTTTCACTTCGAAGGCCAGCGACTGGCCGGCGAGCGGGTGATTGAAGTCGAAAAGCGCCGACGTCTCGCCCACTTCCTTGAGCACGCCCGCGTAGCGCCCACCGTTGGGCGCGTTGAATTCGACGAGATCGCCGGGAGAAAAATCCTCACCGATCATGCTGTTTTCGCGCAGCGTCGCGAGCGACACGCGCTGCACGAGCTCCGGATTGCGCGGCCCGAACGCTTGCTCCGGCGTTAGCTGAAAGGTCGAATGGTGGCCGACCTTCATTCCCAGCAGAATCTCTTCCAGTGGCGGCGCGAGTTGGTCTGCGCCGAGCAGGAGGGTCGCGGGCTTGTCGGTGAACGTGTTGACGATGTCGGCGCCATCGGCCAGTGCGAGCCGGTAATGAAGCGTGACATGCGAACCGGGTTTCACCTCGGAGATATCGATGATGCTCATGAGTATTGGCTGTGACGGTTCAGTCGGAAGCGGGACGTGCGCCTGGCGCGATACTTCGGGCCGCGTGGCGGGGCGGAGCGCGCGCCGAAACCGCTATTGTAAGACAGAGTTGGGAAGCGCCGCGCTTCGCTCGAGCGGCGTAAGTGCGGTGTATCTCGCAAAAATACAGCCTTAAGATGGCCTCAGGGGAAGGAATGTCCGCCAATTTCGAGATTCTGATGCGTGAAATGGAAGCCGGCCCCGCGCTGCCGCAGCCCGTTTCCGTTCTGCCAATTTCCCAGTGGGACAAGACGGACAAGCCGCGCGAGCGTCTGTTGCAGTCCGGCGGCGACTCGTTGAGCGACGCCGCGTTGCTCGCCGTATTTTTGCGCACAGGATTGCCGGGCAAAACGGCAGTCGATGTGGCGCGTGCGCTGCTGCGGCGCTTTGGCTCGATTCGCGGCGTGCTCGACGCGTCCGCGCTTCAGCTCCAGGAAGAGCGCGGCGTCGGCGAGGCGCGCGCGGCCACGCTTTTGGCCGTGTCGGAACTGTGTCGACGGGCGCTCATCGAGAAGGCGCGCGAACGCATGCTGCTGAACTCGCCGGGCGCGGTGGAAGACTTTCTGCGCCTGAGAATCGGCACTCAGCCTAACGAACTTTTCCTGTGCATCTATCTCGATGCGCGGCATCAGCTGATCGATGCGCACGTGGAAGCGAGCGGCTCGCTCACGCGGGTGGCGGTGTATCCGCGCGAGATCGTGAAGCGTGCCTTGCATCTGAACGCGGCGGGGCTGATCGTGGCGCATAATCATCCGTCTGGCGGCGTGGAGCCTAGCGCGAACGACAAGAAGCTCACCCGCACGCTGCAAGATGCGCTGAATCTCATCGACGTGAAATTGCTCGATCACATGGTGGTCGCGGGCAATGAGATTTTTTCTTTCGCGCGTGAGGGCTGGCTTTAGATTTGACCCGAAGCAGTCGAGGTTGACTAAGATGAGGACGAACGGGCTTGATATTGCTACGTTTTTCCTGCTAGAATCCACGATTCGTTTTCTCAACCCACCTGTTTCGGGCTTACGTCGTCCTCATTGGCATAACCGTGCTGCCAACTCCCCGTTCAAGGCAATCGGGCGAATTTGAGGTATCGATTGCGGGATTCCCCCAAAATCGAGCGTTTGACTTCCGGACTCAACGTGTTTTAGGAGTGTCCTCATGGCACGCGTATGCCAAGTAACTGGGAAAGGCCCGATGTCGGGCAACAACGTTTCCCACGCAAACAACAAGACCAAGCGCCGTTTCCTGCCGAACCTGCAGAACCGCCGTTTCTTCGTTGAAAGCGAAAACCGCTGGGTGCGTCTGCGCGTCTCGAACGCCGGCCTGCGCCTGATCGACAAGAACGGTATTGACGCCGTGCTCGCAGACCTGCGCGCACGCGGTGAAATCTAAGGAGCACGCACATGGCCAAGGGCGCACGCGACAAGATCAAGCTGGAATCGACCGCAGGTACGGGTCACTTCTACACGACGACCAAGAACAAACGCAACATGCCGGAAAAGATGCTGATCAAGAAGTTCGATCCCGTCGTCCGCAAGCATGTTGAGTACAAGGAAACCAAGATCAAGTAAGCGCTTGATATTGAGAGCCTGACAAAGACACGAGAAGCCCCGCACACGCGGGGCTTTTTGTTTGTGCGCGCGATTTTTCTTCTTTCGCTTTCACACGTTCGCGCGCGGGTTATCCGTGCCGGTTGGGTGGCGAGCGCGTTATGCTTGCCGGCTTGCAGTCATAAAAAGCACATAGACGGAGATCGAGCAGCATGAATTTCGATGTAGCGATCGTGGGAAGCGGGCTCGCAGGCTTGAGCGTGGCGTTGAACCTGGCCGAAACGCGGCGCGTCGCGATCATCGCCAAGCGCGCGGTGAGCGTCGGCGCGAGCGACTGGGCGCAAGGCGGCATCGCGGCCGTGCTGGATTCGGCGGACAGCATCGACAATCACGTGCGCGATACGCTCGTCGCGGGCGCCGGACTTTGCGACGAAGCGGCGACGCGCTTCATCGTCGAAAACGGGCGCGCGGCAATCGAATGGCTGATCGCGGAAGGCGTGCCCTTCACGCGCGATGTCTCCGCGGAACTCGGCTTCCATCTGACGCGCGAAGGCGGCCATAGCCATCGGCGGATCATTCATGCCGCGGATGCCACCGGCCACGCAGTCGTCACGACGCTCAACGAGCGCGTGCGCAATCATCCGAACATCACGGTTCTCGAAGACCATACCGCGATAGATCTGATCACGTCCGACCGGCTCGGCTTGCCGGGGCACCGCTGTCATGGTCTCTACGCGCTGGATCTCGCGAGCGGACGAACCGTGACGATTCAAGCGCCGCACACCGTGCTCGCCACGGGCGGCGCGGGCAAGGTCTATCTGTACACGACGAATCCCGACACGGCCACCGGCGACGGCATCGCGATGGCGTGGCGCGCGGGCTGCCGCGTCGCCAACATGGAGTTCATCCAGTTTCATCCGACTTGCCTGTTCCATCCATACGCCAAGTCGTTCCTGATCTCCGAGGCCGTGCGCGGCGAAGGCGGCGTAGTGCGTCTACCCGACGGCACGCGCTTCATGCCCGCGCACGACGAACGCGCCGAACTCGCACCACGCGACATCGTCGCGCGCGCGATCGACTTCGAAATCAAGAAGCGCGGCATCGATTGCGTCTATCTCGACATCAGCCATCAGCCGCGCGCGTTTCTCGAAGAACATTTCCCGACGATCCTCGCGCGTTGCCGCGAATTCGGCATCGATATCGCGAAGGAGCCGATTCCCGTCGTGCCCGCCGCGCATTACACCTGCGGCGGCGTCGTGACGGACCTCGCGGGCCGCACGGATCGCGCGGGACTTTATGCGGTCGGCGAGACGTCGTACACAGGTCTGCATGGCGCGAACCGGCTCGCCAGCAACTCGCTGCTCGAATGTCTGGTGGTCGGGCGCGCGACGGCCGAGGCGATCGAGACGGAAGGTTATTCAGCGGGCTGCCATGCGCCGCTGCCCGACTGGGACGAAAGCCGCGTTTCCGATCCGGACGAAGAAGTCGTCGTCGCGCACAACTGGGACGAGTTGCGGCGGCTGATGTGGAATTACGTGGGCATCGTGCGCACGGACAAGCGGCTGGCTCGCGCGCAGCATCGGCTTGCGCTTTTGCGCGACGAAATCCACGAGTACTACGCGAACTTCAAGGTCAGCCGCGATTTGCTGGAACTGCGCAATCTCGTGGATGTGGCGTCGCTGATCGTGGAAAGCGCGTGCTCGCGACGCGAGAGCCGCGGGCTGCACTTCAGTCGCGACTGGCCGGCGACTTTGCCGAAAGCGCTTCCGACTGTGTTGATGCCGCCGGCGGCGAGGCGGCGCGCGGTTTAGATGTCGACGCGCAGCAAGCTTACTCTTCGATCAAACGCATCGAAAAATCCGTTGCCCGCACGTCCTTCGTCAATGCGCCGATAGAGACGCGGTCCACGCCCGTCTCCGCAATCGCCCGCACGGTCTCGAAATTCACGCTGCCCGAGACTTCGAGCAGCGCCCTTCCCGCCGTCCCGCGCACGGCTTCGCGCATGGCGTCGAGCGTGAAGTTGTCGAGCAACACAGATTCCGCGCGATGCGCCAACGCGGTTTCAAGCTGCGCCAGCGTTTCCACTTCGATCTGAATGGGCACGCCCGCGTCGAGCGCGAGCGCGGCGTCCATTGCAGCGCCGACGCCGCCCGCCGCCGCGATGTGATTTTCCTTGATCAGAATGCCGTCGTAGAGTGCGAGCCGCTGATTGGCGCCGCCACCCACGCGCACCGCGTACTTCTGCGCGAGCCGCAAGCCGGGCAGCGTCTTGCGCGTGTCGAGGATGCGCGCCCGCGTGCCTTCGATGGCATTGACATAACGGCGCGTCGCCGTTGCCACGCCCGACAGCAATTGCAGGAAATTGAGGCCGTTGCGCTCGGCGGTCAGAAGCGAACGCGCCTGGCCGCGCAGCAAGACGACCGGCGTATTCGCCGTCATGCGCTCGCCTTCGCGATACCGCCATTCGACTTCGATGCTCGGATCGACGCGACGCATCACCTCGTCGAACCACGGCGCGCCGCACAGCACCGCCTCTTCCCGCACGATGATGCGCGCCGTGCGACGTGTGTCTGCTGGCACGAGACGCCCCGTATGATCGCCGCTGCCGATGTCCTCGGCGAGCGCATCGGCGACATTGCGGGCGAGCGCGGCATCGAACGCTTCGCCGTACTGCGCGCGGATCTCCGCGAATAAAGGCGAGTGGTTCGTCATGCGGGCCCCACGTTCGAGAACAACGTTTGATCCTTCGCGAGATCGCCGCTCGCCTGCACACGCTTCTTGTGACGCGCGGCGAAGTCGAGCATGCGGTCGATCGGCACGCGCGCGCGCCCGGCAATAGCCGCATCGACGTGAATCTCGTTGTGGCCGCGCTCGAGCACATCGGCGAGATTGGCGAGGCCGTTCATCGCCATCCACGGACAATGCGCGCAGCTCTTGCACGTGGCGCTATTGCCGGCGGTCGGCGCTTCGATGAAGGTTTTGCCGGGCGCCGCGAGCCGCATCTTGTGCAGGATGCCGAGATCGGTCGCGACGATAAAGCGCTTTGCGTCGAGCTTGACGGCCGCATCGATCAGCTGCGTGGTCGAACCGACGACGTCCGCCAGTTGCACGACGCCTTCCGGCGATTCCGGATGAACGAGAACCTTCGCGTCCGGATATTCGGCGCGCAAAAGATCCAGCTCGATGCCTTTGAACTCGTCGTGCACGAGACACGAACCTTGCCACGAGAGCATGTCCGCGCCGGTCTTCTTCTGGATGTAGTTGCCGAGATGCCGGTCCGGCGCCCACAGAATCTTCTCGCCGCGCGCGTGCAGATCCGCGACGATTTCCAGTCCGATCGATGAGGTGACCATCCAGTCCGCGCGCGCCTTCACGGCCGCGCTAGTGTTCGCATACACGACGACCGTGCGGTCCGGGTGAGCATCGCAGAAAGCGGAGAATTCGTCGGGCGGACAGCCGAGGTCGAGCGAGCAGGTGGCGTCCAGATCGGGCATCAACACGCGTTTGCCGGGGCTCAGGATCTTCGATGTCTCGCCCATGAAACGCACGCCCGCGACGACCAGTGTCTTCGCGGCGTGATCGCGGCCGAAACGGGCCATTTCGAGCGAATCGGCGACGCAACCGCCCGTTTCATCGGCGAGTTCCTGGAGCTCGGAGTCCACGTAATAGTGCGCCACCAAAACCGCCTCTTCCCGATGCAACAGCGCACGGATTCGCGCCTTCAATTCGCGCTTCTCTTCGGCGGACGGCGCGTTGGGAACACGTGCCCACGCCTCGCCTACGCCGCACGTCAGGCCATGCGGCCGGTCGTATTCGACGCTCCTGATCGCTTCCATTGTTTCTGTCTCCTGTGTCCGCGCGAGTGTCGTGCCGGCGCTGACTCGTATCGATGCGCTGCCCGGCCACGCTGCAAACCCAGCGCCGCGACAAAACGCGAAATCCGCCGCCCAAAAACAAAGACCCCGCCAGAGCGGGGTCTTGTGACGTCATCAAATTTTAACGGATATCGCGATATCAGGCGTAGCGTCGCAGGCGCATCGCGAAGTCTTGCAGAGCCTTGATGCCGCTCTCTTCTGCACGGTGGCACCAGTCCTGCAATTGCACCAGCAGTTGCTCGCGCGACGCATTGGAGCGGTCCCACATTGCCGACAGGTCCTTGCGCATTTCGATATACGTGCGCAGCTTCTGGTTGTCCGAGAACAGTTCCGGCAATTGCTTGCGCTGCGGCTCGTCGAGACCGTCTTCTTCCTTATGGACCCACTTGCGCGCACCGCGCATCAACTGATACTTCTCACGCGCACCGGCTTCCTTCAGCTTCGACAGTTCCTGTGCGTATGCGCGCTTGAGCGCCTTGCCGTAGCGCGCCATCACTTCGTAGCGGTTCGCGAGCACGGCTTGCAGCGTGTCGTTGTCGAGCACAGACTTGCTGTCCGCCAGACGCGGTGTGGGCGCGACCTTCTTCACCTTGGCGAGACCCACAGCCGACAACATGCGGATATAGAGCCAGCCGATATCGAATTCGTACCACTTATTCGACAGCTTCGCCGACGTGGCATACGTGTGGTGATTGTTATGCAGCTCTTCCCCGCCGATCAGGATACCGAGCGGGAAAATGTTCGTGCTGGCATCGGCCGAATTGAAGTTGCGATAACCCCACCAGTGCGCAAGACCGTTGACCACGCCAGCTGCCCAGAACGGAATCCAGATCATCTGCACGGCCCAGACCGACAGACCGACGATGCCGAACAGCGCGACGTCGATAACCATCATGATGCTTATGCCGAGGATCGGATAACGCGTGTAGAGATTGCGTTCGAGCCAGTCGTTCGGCGTGCCGTGACTGAACTTGCGCATGGTCTCTTCGTTTTTAGCTTCGACGCGATAAAGCTCGGCGCCTTCGAGCAGCACCTTCCAGATGCCGCGCGTTTGCGGGCTGTGCGGATCTTCTTCGGTTTCGCACTTCGCGTGATGCTTGCGGTGGATCGCCGCCCATTGGCCGGTCAGCATGCCGGTGGTCGACCAGAGCCAGAAACGGAAAAAGTGACTCGCGATCGGATGCAGGTCGAGCGCACGATGCGCCTGGCAGCGATGCAGATAGATTGTGACGCCAGCGATGGTGACGTGCGTCATCGCGAGCGTGAACAAAATGATCTGCCACCAAGAAAAGTCGAGCAATCCGTTGGCGAGAAATTCGAGAGAAGAATTCAGCAAGGCAATTTACCTATCTAGCTGTTAAATTCGGAAAAAATGGCCGGTGCAAATAACGCTGAACACCGTGTTGGGCACATGAAAGAAACGCGCGCAAGTTCGATCGCATTCTACTGCATGCGTTCCAAGTCTTTGTCGTAAAGGTAGAATTTCTTGTATGGTAACAAAACGCGCAAAAACTCACGCGCCGATTTAATGCCTGTTTTCGATCCAGATCAACGGATCAAGCATCAAACCCGGGCTCCGGCCGGCGCTGCAGCGTCATCGCCGCGCCTTTCGGCATTTCCTACCGTATCGACTGGTGCATTGCGCGCGTCGCCAACAATCCTTATCTCGCGTTGCGCGTAGGGGATTTCAATGCCGTTGTCACAGAATAACCGCCAAACACGACGATTTACCTGCGACTTGACGCCGCCCGTGCCCTTCGCGGCATCTTCGATCCAGAAACTCAGTTCCAGGTTGATTCCGTCAGCGCCAAAGCTGGCGAGCAATGCGGCGGGCGCAGGGTCTTGCAGCACGCGGTCGACATCGTTCGTGGCTTCCACGAGTATAAGCATCGCGCGTTCCACGTCGGAGCGATAACTCACCTGCACGGCAATCTTCGCGTTGCCGCGCGTCAGGAACGACGAATGGTTCTGTACCACGTCGGTGATGAGTTTTTCGTTCGGAATCAACGTTTCGATGCCGTCGAGTCCGCGCACGACGGTATAGCGCGTGCGAATCTGCGTGACCGTGCCCTGATAGTTGCTCACATTGATCATGTCGCCAAGCCGCAGCGACCGGTCGAGCAGAATGATGAAGCCCGAGACATAGTTGCTCGCGATCTTCTGCAAGCCGAAACCCAGCCCCACGCCGAGCGCGCCGCCGAACACGCCGAGCACCGTAATGTCGATGCCGACGATAGACAGACTCACCAATATGGCCGCGAGGATCATCAGTGCCCGCGCAACGCGGCCAAGCACGACCTTGAGATTGGCGTCGAGTGAGCGGGAGCGCATCAGCCGGTCGTCGAGCAGCGCGCCGGCCCACATCGCCACGATCAGCGTCACGCAGACCCACAACACGCCCGATGCAAGCGACAGCAACGTCATGTGCGCGTTGGCGAAATTGAAGCGCACGCTCGCCATCCAGCGCACGACGTCGTCCTGTATGCCCATTACGGTGAGCAGCATCACGACCCAGACAATGGTCGTCACGAGCTTTTCGAACAGAAAGAGGAGCGCGCCCGCCTCGTGCTCGGTGCCGTCGCGACTGAACACGCGGCGCGCGACGTAGAACATCAGATAGATGACGGTGATGCCCAACAACGGCACCAGCGCCAGCCGCAGGAACGCGGTGTGAATGAACGGCGCGAGCAACAGTTGCGCGGCCGTCACGAACACCGTGCCGAGCAGCGGAAAGAGCGCTTTGTTCAGGCTCTCCGCGCCGAAGCGCACCGCCTCGAAGCGCGACTGGCGGCGCGCATCCAGCCGCTTACGCAACAGCCGCGCACACCACCACGCGACGACCAGCAGGCCGATCAGAACCGCAACCTGCCACAGCACCTCCGGTTCGCCGAAGTCGCGAAACAGGCGTTCGGAAAGATGCGTCAGGATGCGGTTCGGCATCAGCTTTCGGAAGGCGCTTCGTCTTCCGCCGCGGAAGCCTTTGGCGATTTTGCGTCGGGCACGCGTTCCAGCACGGCGGCGAAGAAGCCGTCGGTACCGTGCTTGTGCGGCCACAAGGACAAGAACTCGCCCGTGTCGAGGTCGATGCGCTGTTCCGCCAGCACATCGCGCGCGGGCACGACACGGAAGTTCGGATGCGCTTCCAGGAACTGCTTCACCACGCCTTCGTTTTCGGCTTCGAGCATGCTGCACGTCGCGTAGACGAGACGCCCGCCGGGTTTGACGAGGCGCGCCGCGCTCGTGAGAATCGAGAGCTGCTTGGGCGTGAGTTCCGCAACCGTCGCGGGCGATTGCCGCCACTTCAGGTCGGGATTGCGACGCAACGTGCCCAAGCCGGAGCAGGGAGCATCGACGAGAACGCGGTCGATCTTGCCCGCGAGGCGCTTGATCTTCGCGTCGTGTTCGCTGTCGATCAGCACCGGATTCACGTTCGACAACCCGCTGCGCGCAAGACGCGGCTTGAGTTTGGCGAGACGCCGGTCGGAGACGTCGAACGCGTAGAGACGGCCGGTCGAGCGCATCATTGCGCCGAGCGCCAGCGTCTTGCCGCCCGCGCCCGCGCAGAAGTCGACGATCATCTCGCCACGGCGCGGCGCCATCAGCGAGCACAGCAACTGGCTGCCCTCGTCCTGCACTTCGATCCAGCCTTCCTGGAACGGCGCGAGGCGCGTGAGCGCGGGCTTGCCGTCCACGCGGACGCCGAAAGGCGCGAACGGCATTTCGCCCGCGTCGATGCCGGCCTCGCTCAGCGCTTTCAAAACGACATCGCGGCTCGCCTTGATCGGATTCGTGCGCAGATCGAGCGGCGCCGGATAGTTCAGCGCGGCCGCGAGTTTGGCGAGTTCCTCGGCGTCGAAACGCTTGGCCATGGCCTCGTAAATCCACTGCGGCAAGTTCGTGCGTATGCGCACCGGCAAGCTCGCGGGATCGATCTTCGATACCTGCGCGAGCCATTGGTATTCGTCGGCCGAGACGTGCGGCTTGAGCGCGGTGAGACCGGCAGTCTGCATCAGCCCGAGAAGCGCGAGACGCCGCGCCTGGTTGCCGCTGCCGCTTTCGGCCAGATGCGAAAACTCCATTTTCCGGCGCAGCACGGCGAACACCGCCTCCGCGATCACGCCGCGCTCGCTGTGACCGAGCTTCGGATGCGCGCGGAAGAAACGGCTGGTCGCGGCATCGGCGGGACCTGAAAAGCGGAGTACATCCGCCAATAGCGTTTCAGTTTGACCAATCAAAAATCCATGCAGCCTCATGCGCCCTCCCCGGCAATGTCGGCAAAGAGCCACTGTGGCTCAGAGGAACGAAGCGCGACGCGCTTTCCCTCGATGGCAAGACGCCCTTCCACGAACCAGCGCACCGCGCGTGGGTAAATCTCATGTTCGACGGCCAGCACGCGCTCGGCGAGCGTGGCGGCGTCGTCGCCGGGCAAGACCGGCACCGCGGCTTGCGCGACGATCGGACCATGATCCAGCTCGGGCGTCACGAAATGCACGCTGGCGCCGTGCACGCGCACGCCGGCATCGAGCGCTTGCTGATGCGTGCGCAAGCCCGCGAAACTCGGCAAGAGCGACGGGTGCACATTGAGCATGCGCCCCGAATAGCGTTCGACGAAGGCATTTGTCAAAACCCGCATGAAGCCCGCGAGCACCACGCAATCCGGTTCGAAGCGATCGATTTCCCGCGCGAGCGCGCCATCGAACGCTTCACGCGAGTCGAATTCGCGATGATCCACCACCACGCCTTGAATGCCGTTCTCGGCCGCGAAGCCAAGCCCGGCGGCATCCGGCCGGTTTGAAACGACCGCGCGAACGCGAGCCGGCCAGCCTTCGCGCGCGCAAGCACGCACGACGGCCTCCATGTTGCTCCCGCGTCCGGAGATCAGAATGACGATATTTTTCATTCGCGGATTTTATCATTCGGCGACGGCGAAAATCGTGCCAATCCGATTGACGAGCGCGCAGCATCCGGCCGCGCGCGCCCGTCGATGCGTGCGAGCGTTTATAATCTAACGCTTTGCGGCGCAAGCCCTGCCCACCCACCAACGTCTATCGTGAGAGTCTTTCGCGGCCTCCCCAATGCCGAAAGCCGGTCGCCTTGTGCGCTGACCATCGGCAACTTCGACGGTGTCCATCGCGGTCATCAGGCGTTGCTCGCGCGCGTGCGCGCCGCCGCGGACGCACGCGGGCTGCCGGTCTGCGTCATGACCTTCGAGCCTCACCCGCGCGAATTCTTCAATCCGGCGGGCGCGCCGCCGCGTATCGCCATGTTGCGCGACAAGCTCGAAGCGCTGCGCACGAATGGCGTGGATCGCGTGGTGGTCGAGCATTTCAATCACACGTTCGCGAGCCAGCCGCCCGACAAGTTTGTCGAAGACATCATCGTGAACGGGCTGCACGCGCGCTGGGTCATGATCGGCGACGACTTCCGCTACGGCGCCAAACGCGCGGGCGACTTCGAATCGCTCAAGGCAGCCGGGGAAAAACACGGCTTCGAAGTCGAGCAGATGGCAACCGTCGCGCATCCGAACGGCGCGCGCATTTCGTCGTCGTCGGTGCGCTCGTCGCTCGTCGCGGGCGACCTCGACGCCGCGCAACTCGCGCTTGGCCGTCCGTACGTCATCAGCGGCCACGTCGTGCATGGCGCGAAGCTTGGCCGCGATCTCGGCTTTCCCACGCTCAACGTGCCGATTGCGCACAAGCGGCCCGCTCTCGCCGGCATCTTCGTCGTGCGCGTGCATGGGCTTGCCGATGAACCCTTGCCCGCCGTCGCGAGTCTCGGCCTGCGCCCGACCGTCGACGACTCCGGCCGCGTGCTGCTCGAAGTCTTCGTGCTCGACTGGCACGGCGACGCCTACGGCAAGCTCGTGCGCGTCGAATTCCTGAAGAAGCTGCGCGACGAAGAAAAGTACGTCGACCTGGAAACGCTTTCCGTTGCCATCGCTAAGGACGTCGCCAGCGCGCGCGCCTACTTCGGCCTGCCGCCGGCAAGCGCGGCGGGCAGCGGCGCGACGGGCTTCGCCATTTCGGCCACCGACCGAATTAGGTGAGCGCGCGGCGCCCTTGCGCCGCCCGCTGCCCCGTCATCGAATCACTGCGCGCGTCGGCGACGCCGTCTCACCGAATTCACCGAGTCACACATGAGCGACAAGAAACAAAAAGCTGCTGCGAAATATCCCGTCAACCTGCTCGACACCCCGTTCCCCATGCGCGGCGATTTGCCCAAGCGCGAACCTGCGTGGGTGAAGGAATGGCAGGACAAAAAAATCTACGAGAAGATTCGCGCCGCCAGCAAGGGCCGCAAGAAGTTCATCCTGCACGACGGCCCGCCGTATGCGAACGGCGACATCCATCTGGGTCACGCGGTCAACAAAATTCTGAAGGACATGATCGTCAAGGCGCGCAATCTCGCGGGCTTCGACGCGGTCTACGTGCCGGGCTGGGATTGCCACGGCATGCCGATCGAAATCCAGATCGAAAAGCAGTTCGGCAAGTCGCTGCCGGCCACGGAAGTCATGCAGAAGGCGCGCGCTTATGCGAGCGAGCAGATCGAGAAACAGAAGGTCGGTTTCCGGCGTCTTGGCGTGCTCGGCGACTGGGACAATCCGTACAAGACCATGAACTTCGCGAACGAAGCCGGTGAAATCCGCGCGCTCGGCAAGATCATGGAAAAGGGCTACGTGTTCCGGGGCCTCAAGCCCGTGAACTGGTGTTTCGACTGCGGCTCGGCGCTGGCCGAAGCGGAAGTCGAATACAAGGACAAGACCGATCCGACCATCGACGTGCTGTTCGCGTTCGCCGAACCCGAAAAGACCGCGCAGGCGTTTGGTTTGCCCGCGTTGCCGAAGGCTGAAGGCGGCATCGTCATCTGGACGACCACGCCCTGGACCATTCCCGCCAATCAGGCGCTGAACGTGCATCCGGAGATCGTCTACGCACTCGTCGATACCCCGCGCGGCCTCCTCATCCTCGCGCAAGAGCGCGTCGAGGCATGCCTGCAGAACTACGGCTTGCCGGGCGAAGTCATCGCCACGACGACCGGTGCGAAGCTCGCGAACCTGCGGTTTCATCATCCGCTCGCGGCGGCGCATCCGGGCTACAAGCGCACGGCGCCCGTGTATCTCGGTGAGTACGTGACGACAGAAAGCGGCACGGGCGTCGTGCACTCGTCGCCAGCGTACGGCGTGGAAGACTTCGTGTCGTGCAAGGCGCACGGCATGTCGGACTCCGACATCGTCAGCCCCGTCATGGGCGACGGCCGCTATATCGAATCGCTGCCGCTTTTCGGCGGACTGTCGATCTGGGACGCGAATCCGCGGATCATCGAGGCGCTCGAAGGCGCAGGCTCGCTGCTCAAGACCGAGAAGTACACGCACAGCTACATGCATTGCTGGCGCCACAAGACGCCGATCATCTATCGCGCGACCTCGCAATGGTTCGCAGGCATGGACGTGACGCCGAAGGACGGCGGCAAGACGCTGCGCGAGACCGCGCTGGAAGGCGTCGAGAACACGGCGTTCTATCCGTCGTGGGGCAAGCAGCGCCTTTACAGCATGATCGCGAATCGCCCGGACTGGACGCTTTCGCGTCAGCGTCAGTGGGGCGTGCCCATGGCGTTTTTCGTGCACAAGGAAACGGGCGAACTGCATCCGCGCACGCTCGAATTGCTCGAGGAAGTCGCGAAGCGCGTCGAGCAAGGCGGGATAGAAACGTGGCAGGCGCTGGACCCGCGCGCGCTGATCGGCGACGACGCCAACATGTACGAAAAGAACCGCGACACGCTCGACGTCTGGTTCGACTCCGGCACCACGCATTGGCACGTACTGCGCGGCTCGCACAAAGACTCGCTGCAATTCCCGGCGGACCTGTATCTCGAAGGTTCGGACCAGCATCGCGGCTGGTTCCATTCGTCGCTGTTGACGGCATCCATGCTCGACGGCCGCCCGCCCTACGACGCGCTTCTCACGCACGGCTTCACGGTCGATGGCGAAGGCCGCAAGATGTCGAAGTCGCTCGGCAATGGCGTCGATCCGCACGAGGTGGCGAACCGTCTGGGCGCGGAAATCATTCGCTTGTGGATCGCATCGACGGACTATTCCGGCGAGCTCGCGATCTCCGAGGAAATCCTGAAGCGCGTGACGGAGACGTATCGGCGTATCCGCAACACGCTGCGCTTCTTGCTCGCCAATCTGTCCGACTTCGACTTCGAGAAGAACGCGTTGCCGGTCGAAGACTGGCTCGAAATCGATCGTTACGCGATCGCGCTGTCGCGCAATCTGCAGGACGACGCGCTCGCGCATTACGAAAAATATGAGTTCCACCCGGTCGTCGCCAAGATCGCCACGTTCTGCTCGGAAGACCTGGGCGGCTTCTATCTCGACGTGCTGAAGGATCGTCTTTACACGACGAAGCCCGATTCACGCGAGCGCCGCAGCGCGCAGACGGCGCTTTATCACATCGCGCATGGCTTGCTGCGGCTCATCGCGCCGTATTTGTCGTTCACGGCGGAAGAGGCGTACAAGGTGCTCAAGCCCGGTCAGGAAACCATCTTCACCGAGGTCTATCACGCGTATCCGGAAGTGGCGAACGCGGGCGAATTGCTCGATACGTGGACGCTCATCCGCAACGCGCGCGGCGACGTGACGAAGGCGCTGGAAGAAGCGCGGACGGCCAATCTGATCGGCTCGTCGCTGCAAGCCGAGGTGCTCGTGCGCGCAAGCGGCGCGCGTTATGACGCGCTCGCCAGTCTCGGCGATGCGTTGCGCTTCGTGCTGATCACGTCATCGGCGGCGCTCGAGCGCGTGGCGAGCGAAGCGGAAGAAGGCGTGGACGTGAGCGCATCGAGCTATCTCAAGTGCGAGCGCTGCTGGCACTACTGCGCGGATGTCGGCTCGCACGCGGATCATCCGGGACTGTGCGGCCGCTGCTTCTCCAACCTTTTCGGCGCTGGCGAAACGCGGGGCGCGGCATAATGGTTCGAACGATGTCGAAACAAACTTCCGGTAGTGGCTCGCTTGCGCCGTGGCTCGGCGTCGCGCTGATCGTCATTCTGTTCGATCAGTTGACCAAGATCGCGGTGCAGAAGATTTTCGCTTACGGCGAACCGCACGCGCTCACGCCCTTCTTCAACCTGTTCCTCGTCTATAACCGCGGCGCCGCGTTCAGCTTTCTCGCGGCGGCGGGCGGCTGGCAGCGCTGGGCGTTCACGGCGCTGGGCGTGGTGGCTGCTGTCGTGATTGGCTATCTGCTCAAGAAGCACGCCGCGCAACGGCTCTTCTGCACGGCGCTCGCGCTCATCATGGGCGGCGCGATCGGCAACGTGATCGATCGTATCGCTTATGGTCACGTGATCGACTTTCTGGACTTTCACGTGCGCGCGTGGCACTGGCCCGCGTTCAACCTTGCCGACAGCGCGATTACGGTCGGCGCGGTCCTGCTCGTGTTCGACGAACTGCGGCGCGTGCGCGGTTCGCGCTGATGTTTCCGGCGCGGCTTTACAGAGAGCCGCGCGTCTCGCATCGATGGAGGCAAGTTGACTAGCGAACTCACGGGTAAGCATTTGGTGCTTGGCCTCACCGGCGGTATCGCCTGCTACAAGATCGCGGAACTCACGCGCCTCTTGATCAAGGCGGGCGCGACCGTGCAAATCGTGATGACGGAAGCGGCCACGCAGTTCATCACGCCAGTCACCATGCAGGCGTTGTCGGGCCGTCCCGTCTACACCTCGCAATGGGACGCGCGCATGCCGAACAACATGCCGCATATCGATCTTTCGCGCGAGGCGGATGCCATCGTCATCGCGCCCGCATCCACCGACTTTCTCGCGAAACTCGCGCACGGCATGTGCGACGACCTGCTCTCGACCTTGTGCATTGCACGCGATTGTCCGCTGCTCGTCGTGCCCGCCATGAACAAGCAGATGTGGCAAAACCCGGCCACGCAGCGCAACGTCGCGCACATTCGCGGGGATGGCATCGAGGTGCTAGGACCGGATTCGGGCTCGCAAGCGTGCGGCGAGGTCGGCGACGGACGCATGCTCGAACCCGAAGCCACGTTCGAAGCCATCTGCGCCTTCTTCCAGCCGAAGATTCTGCGCGGCCAGCGCGTCCTCATCACGGCCGGCCCGACTTTCGAGCCGCTCGATCCCGTGCGCGGCGTCACGAACCGTTCATCAGGAAAGATGGGCTTCGCGCTCGCGCGTGCGGCGGCGCAAGCCGGCGCGGACGTGCATCTGGTGGCGGGGCCCGTTTCGCTGCCAACGCCCTGGGGCGTGTTTCGGCAAGACGTGCAGACGGCCATGCAGATGCATGACGCCGTCATGCAGGCCACGCCCGATGCGGACATTTTCATCGCGGTGGCGGCGGTCGCGGACTGGCGTGTGGATCATGTCAGCGAGCACAAGATCAAGAAGGTCGCGGGTCAGCCGTTGCCATCATTCGAGTTCGTCGAGAATCCGGACATTCTTGCGTTGGTGGCCAAGCAGCCGAACCCGCCCTATTGCGTCGGCTTCGCGGCGGAAAGCGGCGATCTTGACGTTCACGGCGAAGAGAAGCGCAAGCGCAAAAACGTGCCGCTTCTGATCGGCAATCTCGGTCCGCTCACGTTCGGCCGCGACGACAACGAAGTCGTGCTCTTCGAAGCATCCGGCGCGACACCCTTGCCGCGCGCCGACAAAGCGACGCTTGCTCGTACGCTGATCGGCGAAATAGCGAAACGCGCGCCACGCGGCGGCGGCTCGATCCTCTCCTAAGCCCATGACAAAGCTCTCGGTTTTAGACCAGACGCCTGTGATCCACGGTCACTCGACCGCGGATGCCATCGCGGCCACGCTCGATCTCGCTCAACTCGCGGACGACCTCGGCTACACGCGCTACTGGTGCGCGGAGCATCACGGTTTGTACGGTGTGTCGAACCCGTGTCCGGAAGTGATGCTCGCGCGTATCGGAAGTCTCACGAAGCGTATCCGCATTGGCTCGGGCGGTGTCATGCTGCCCTACTACAGTTCGTTCAAGGTGGCCGAACAGTTCCTGATGCTCGAAGCGCTGTTTCCGAATCGCGTGGACTTGGGTGTCGGGCGCGCGCCGGGCGGCGACATGCGCACGGCGCAGGCGGTGGCCGCGGGTTCATACAATCGCGGCGACATTTTCCCGCAACAAGTGGCCGAACTCGTCGCGCTTTTCAAAGGCGAACTGCCCGACGATTCACTCGCGAAAGGCGTGCTGCTTCAGCCGCAGATCGAAACGCGTCCGCAACTGTGGATGCTCGGCTCCAGTGATTTCGGCGGCTTGCTCGCCGCGCAACTCGGCATTCGCTTTGCGTTTGCGCACTTCATCAACGCGCAGTATGGGCATCGCGTGGCGGAGGCTTATCGTGAGCGTTTCACGGCCGGCCACGAGGAGAAGCCTTATCTCGCCGCAGCCGTTTTCGTGATTTGCGCCGATACCGACAAGGAAGCCGATGCGCTCGAACGCGCGGTGGATCTGCGGCGCGTGCAAATGGCTTATGGTTTGAATCAGCCTATTCCGTCGATTGCGCAGGGCATCTCGCAGGTCTACGGCGAACGCGAGCTCGCAGTGATCGCGCATGAGAAAGCGCGCAGTATCATCGGCACGCCAGAGCGCGTGACGGAAAAGCTGCATGCGCTGCAAGAGCAATTCGACGCCGATGAACTCATCGTCCTTACAGTCGCCGGCAGCTATGCTGCGCGCACGCGGTCCTATCAACTTCTCGCCGAGGCATTCGAACTCGGCCGCCACGCTCAAAAGAACGTATGAAACTCGACGTCAAGATTCTCGATGCGCGCATGCGCGATTTCCTGCCCGCGTATGCCACGCCTGGCAGCGCGGGCCTCGACCTGCGCGCGTGTCTGGACGAGCCGATGGTCATCGAGCCGCATCAAACCGTGCTCGTGCCCACTGGCCTCGCCATTCATCTCGCGGACCCCGGTTATGCGGCGCTAATTCTGCCGCGATCAGGACTCGGTCATAAGCATGGCATCGTGCTTGGCAATCTGGTCGGTCTGATCGATTCGGATTATCAAGGGCAACTGATGATATCGACGTGGAATCGCGGGGACACTGCATTTACGTTGAATCCGATGGAGCGTCTTGCGCAATTGGTGATCGTGCCGGTGGTGCAGGCACAGTTCAATATCGTCGACGATTTCGATGCCAGCGCGCGTGGCACGGGTGGTTTCGGTAGCACGGGCAAGCACTAAGCCGCATAGGTCGGGCTGCAACGGCCCGATCAGTCGTTTTCTATTCGAGCGCCATCACCGGCGCGCCCCGATACGGTGCGCAAATCTCGGATTTCTCCCATTCTGGCATTTATTTCCGCCACCTATAAATCGGGTGTCGAACTGATTTAAAGGTGTTCGGCACCACGCCTCGATAAGCTGGCAGCGGCTATCGAGATTCTCAATATCTTGATTGTTCTAGGAGCCAAACAAGACACATTGCAATTAGTTCGTTGTACATACTTAAATAAAGTAAGTTCACAAATCGGCTCGTTATTATTTCGTATATCGAATTGATAATGATTCCAGCCGAAATAACGGATGGAGCAAGAACATGCAGATCAAATATGATGCAGTCGTCGGTGCGGGCGCCAATGAATGGTACGGCACGATCATCGTCTCCAACCTGCGCTATGAAGACGACAGCGCGGTCACGGTCGACAACTATCTTGCGTTCAACTTTCACTCCCCAGCCAATATCGACGCTACGGCAATCACGCCAGCGTATGCCGTGTACGTGATCGGAGACATTACCGCCGACGTTTCGCAGCTGGGCGACGGCACTTTCGACGCCACCGTGACGATCGACTACACCACGTCCTACACGATGCAGCCGGCGGATCAGATCACCATCGGCATCAATGGGAATCTGGTAGCCAGCCCCGACACGTGGCTCAATTCGTTCACCTTCGCGGCGGACCAGTCGCCCGATATCGAAGGAACCCTGTCAATCACGTGTCCGGCCGCGCCCGATCCCGCTCTGTCCGGTGTGCTTCCCACACTCACGCTGACTCAGGGGGACGCGGCCGTCACCGTCGTCCTTTGCTATGACCAGACGTGTACGTCCGAACTGGAACAAGGCACGTATAGCGTGATAGCCAACCCTGTTGTCACGGGCGATGAGACGGTCCTCGCTCCGTTGCTCGTGGACCAGTCGACCGTCAAGATCGTGGCGGGTCAAACCTCGTCGCTTAAAGCGAGCTTTGGTCCGGTCGAATATTACTGTTCGCTCGATCTCTCGTTTGGCGCGCTTACCGGCCTTTCGACCGAAACGCTTCATGTGACGGTGAACGACATCGAGACCGGCGCGACGCTCGCATTATTCGACACCCGGACGAACAGCGTCGTTTCGCTACGCAAGCTGCCACCCTCGGGCAGCGCACAAGTCTCGATTCAAAACGTCGCGCTCAATAATGTCGAATACTCGTTCTCGGTGCCGCTCGTCACGCTGACGAATGCACTGCAAACTTTGACGATCAGTGATTCGATGATGACCACCTCGAACGTCCCCACCACGGGCTATGTCGAGCTGCCGATCAATATCACGGCTCAGGATGCGGTCGATCATGCGATCGAATTGCGTCTGACGGGCGGTTCCATGACCTATGTGCAGAACGTATCCGCCAAGTCGCAACAGACGGCATTCGCCGTTCCGATACAGCCAGGCAGCTATAGCACGACGGCGGGCGATTTCCTTCTCGCGGGCGTGGTCTATGTCGTCGAGGCACCGTCCTCGCTCAACGTGACGACCGACGAGAGCGCGCATCTCGATGTGAGCATTACGACCTCCGCCAATCTCACCGTGCCCGGCTTTCCGAACTATCTGTCGTTCGGCGGCTGTACCGATCTCGTGCCGAGCAATGAAGCGGATTTCGTCGCCGCGCGCGCAACTTCGATCTTCTGTTATGCCGGAACGGACGGCGCTGGCGACGCCAGCACGTATCTGACGGACGACCCTCAGACCCGCGCGACGATCTCGCTTGCCCGTTCAGTCGAGGACGACCTGGGCAATGTGCAGCCGGTGCTGCCCGTAATGGTGTCCTACACCTGCAACCTGTCGCTCGGCGACACGCCGGACCAGTTGGCGAACGCGGACGCTCACGCACACAGCTTCGCGAACTACATTCTGGCGCTCAATATCGCGAACGAGGCGATCGACAGCGCGCATCCGGTGCCGGCGGGATTCATCGTGAATCCTGACTTCCTCGGCTCATGCGAGCAGGGTAAATATGCTCCAACTTACGCGATGCCGGTACGCGCGCCGCTGCAGACCGCGCTCGATCACTGGCAGGTCACCGCCACGATTCCCGCAAACGTCACGGAGGACATCAAAGGCTATGTGCTGGCCGTGAACTGGCTGACGCGCACCATCGCGCCCAAGGTGACTTTCGGCTGGCAGATCAACCTTTGGGGTGTGGGCTACTCGGAATGGATCTACGAGGCTGACGTCGATCCCGCGCAAATGGCGCAGCAGACCGCGAGCTATGTCCAGAGCCTTGGCGTCTACGACGAGCCGTACAAGCCCGACTTTCTGGCTATCGACCGGTATGAAGCCGACGACTTCACTCAGCGCGCCTACGAAAATGGCTATTGCTACGGCCCACGCGAATGGGATCGCTTTTTCGACTTTTGCAAGGCCGTCAGTCGTGCGCTCAAGTTGCCCGTGATGCCGTGGCAAATTCCGGCCAGCCACATCCCGACCATTGACGACCCGGTCGCGGACCCGTTCGATTCACAGCACTGGGGCACGGGCGGAAGCTGCATTCTCGGCGATCCGGCAATCGGCTCGGATGCAAGCCACGTCAATGCAACCGTGCTTGCGCTGCCTTTCCCGGACGCGTTCACGCAATACATGGGCAACACGGTCGCGGACATGTTCACGCGCTCCGAGCCGTTCGATATCACCAACCCCCTCTACGGCGACTTTCCACTGCGTGGCATTTTCACCTTGTTGCTCGGCGGCGGCGCGACGACGGGCATCGTCACGACCATAGGCAACCCGGAACCGTGGACCAGACAGAAGCTGAATGTCTACATGGATAACCCGATCTCGCTCAATCACTAGGAATCTGGGCGAGACGCGTAAAAAAAAAGGCGCGGATGCAATCCGCGCCGTTTTTGTCTTCAACCGCAAAAAACTCAATCTACCTCGATCGCTTCCGGATTCGGATTACGCGGCGGAGCCGTGTTTTCGTCGAAGGTCAGTTGCACCTTGTCTTCCGCATCGACGTCCACCGTCACGCGACCACCGTTGAGCAGCTTGCCGAACAACAACTCGTCGGCGAGTGCGCGGCGAATGGTGTCCTGAATCAGACGCTGCATCGGTCGCGCGCCCATCAGCGGATCGAAACCGTGCTTCGCCAAATGCTTGCGCAGGGCGTCGGTAAAGACCGCGTCGACCTTCTTCTCGTGCAGCTGATCTTCCAGTTGCATGAGGAACTTGTCGACCACGCGCAGGATGATTTCCTCGTCCAGCGAACGGAAGCTGATGATCTGATCCAGCCGGTTCCGGAACTCAGGCGTAAACATCCGCTTGATGTCGGCCATTTCGTCGCCCGACTCGCGCTTCGCGGTGAAACCGATCACCGCCTTGCCCATGGCCTCGGCGCCCGCGTTCGTCGTCATGATGATGATGACGTTGCGGAAGTCCGCCTTGCGGCCATTGTTGTCGGTCAAGGTGCCGTGGTCCATCACCTGCAGCAGCACGTTGTAGATGTCCGGATGCGCCTTCTCGATTTCGTCCAGCAGCAGCACGCAATGCGGCTTCTTCGTGACGGCCTCGGTCAGCAAACCGCCCTGGTCGAAGCCGACATAGCCCGGCGGCGCGCCGATCAACCGGCTCACCGCGTGACGCTCCATGTATTCCGACATGTCGAAGCGCAACAACTCGATGCCCAGCGTGAACGCCAGTTGTTTCGCGACTTCGGTCTTGCCGACACCGGTCGGGCCGGAAAACAGGAACGCGCCGATCGGCTTGTCCATCTTGCCAAGACCCGCACGCGCCATCTTGATCGACGCCGACAGCGCGTCGATAGCCGGATCCTGACCGAACACGACCGCCTTCAGGTCGCGATCGAGCGTCTGAAGCTTGCTGCGATCGTCCTGCGACACGCTTTGCGGCGGGACGCGCGCGATCTTCGAGATGATCTCTTCGATCTCGCTCTTTCCAATAGTCTTCTTCTGCTTCGACTTCGGCAAAATGCGCTGGGCCGCGCCCGCTTCGTCGATCACGTCGATCGCCTTGTCCGGCAGATGACGATCCGTGATGAAGCGCGCCGACAGTTCAGCCGCCGCCGACAGCGCGCCCGACGAATACTTCACGCCGTGGTGCTCTTCGAAACGCGACTTCAAACCGCGCAGAATCGCAACTGTCTGCTCGACCGAAGGCTCGGTGACATCGACCTTCTGGAAACGCCGCGAAAGCGCCGCGTCCTTCTCGAAGATGCCGCGATATTCGGTGAACGTGGTCGCGCCAATGCACTTCAACTGTCCCGACGACAACGCCGGCTTCAGCAGGTTCGACGCGTCGAGCGTACCGCCCGAAGCCGCGCCAGCGCCGATCAGCGTGTGAATTTCGTCGATGAACAGAATGGCGTGCGGACGCTCTTTCAGTTCCTTCAATACCGTCTTGAGACGCTGCTCGAAATCGCCGCGATACTTCGTGCCCGCTAGCAACGCGCCCATATCGAGCGAGTAGACCTGAGCGTCGGCCAGAATGTCCGGCACTTCGCCGCGCGTAATGCGCCAGGCGAGGCCTTCCGCAATCGCGGTCTTACCCACGCCAGCTTCGCCGACCAGCAGCGGATTGTTCTTGCGGCGACGGCACAGCACCTGCACCACGCGCTCGACTTCGGACTCGCGGCCGATCAGCGGATCGATCTTGCCGTCCTTCGCGCTTTGGTTGAGGTTTTGCGTGAATTGTGCGAGCGGCGTTTCTTTCTGCGCCGCGGCGTCTTCCGACTCCGGATTCGCCTCGCTGCTCGCCTTGGCTGCATCGCCGCTACTGCTCTTGGCAATACCGTGCGAAATGAAATTCACGACATCGAGACGCGTCACGCCCTGCTGTTGCAGGTAGTAGACCGCATGCGAATCCTTCTCGCCGAAGATCGCGACGAGCACATTCGCGCCGGTCACTTCCTTCTTGCCGTTCGAGGTCGATTGCACATGCATGATCGCGCGTTGAATCACGCGCTGGAAACCAAGCGTCGGCTGAGTATCGACGTCGTCCGTGCCGGGCACGGTCGGCGTGTTGTCATGAATGAAATTGCGCAGGTTCTGACGCAAATCTTCAATGTTGGCTGCGCAGGCACGCAACACCTCAGCCGCGGTCGGATTGTCCAAAAGGGCGAGCAAGAGATGCTCGACCGTAATGAACTCATGCCGCGCCTGACGTGCTTCCATAAACGCCATGTGCAGACTGACTTCCAGTTCCTGGGCAATCATGCTTCCTCCATCACGCACTGCAGCGGATGACCCGCCTGCCGTGCATGGCTAACGACTTGCTCAACTTTGGTCGACGCAATGTCTCGCGTGTAGACCCCACAAACTCCCCTGCCTTCGCGATGAACCTTCAGCATGATCTGCGTCGCAGTCTCACGATCCTTATTGAAGTATTCCTGCACGATCATCACGACGAATTCCATCGGCGTGAAGTCGTCGTTCAGCAGCACTACCTTGTACATCGCCGGCTGCTTGAGCTTCTGCTCCTGCCGCTCAAGTACCGTGCCGTCCTGCTTGTTGGGATTTGTCGCCATACACCCATTCTAAACAACACCGATTCCACCGCAATCGTCGCACCAGCGCCGGTCACCCGGTCGATGTTACTGCTGGCTGCAACGCTCGCAGATGGAACGTCCATTCAATCCTGCCGCTGCTTATCACGTCAGCGCGGCCCGCTTGCACCTCGTTGAAACCAGTATCGCACAGCTTCAAAAAAAACAAACTGCACGCCGGGTGCCGGGGGCCGCCGGGTTACCACACAAGTGAGACGATTATGCGACTTTTCAAGATGGCTTGCTTGGGCGGCTGCGCACACGCAATGCAGGAATTACCCTACGAATGCGACATACACAACGAGCTTAACGGCCATCTCAAAATTTCCTTGACACCCGATTTAAGAGATTCAACAATCAAACTGGCACTTTTTTCCGGGGGCCTCCGGAAATAGAAAAAGAGCCGAGGTGAGCTAGTGAGGAGGACGCGGTTCACAAAGTGGGGTGGCCGACGAGCTTTTCGAGCGTGCTCTGGTTGCGACGAGAGTTAGAGGGGATGTACGAATGTCTACTGGTACGGTCAAATGGTTTAACGACGCGAAAGGTTACGGATTCATCACGCCCGATGAAGGCGGCGAGGATCTGTTTGCACATTTCTCGGCGATTCAAATGAACGGTTTCAAGACGCTCAAGGAAGGCCAGAAGGTCTCCTTCGAGATCGTCCAGGGACCGAAGGGCAAGCAGGCTTCCAACATCCAGGACACTGTCTGAGACGCGGACTGACCGTAAGAAGCGCAAAGCCTTTGAAACCCGGCCCAGGCCGGGTTTTTTTATTGCCTGTTTCTACGCGTTTTACCAAAGACAAAACCCCAAAGACTTTAAGCCCTTGGGGTTTTAATGCAAATGCCGGTGATTCGTTGCGGCCGCGCTGTCACATATTCTCGATCATTACTTCGCCGAAACCCGAACATGAAACTTGCGTCGCGCCTTCCATGAGACGCGCGAAGTCGTAAGTAACGCGTTTGGACAGAATGGATTGTTCCATTGAATCGATGATTCGATCCGCCGCCTCGGTCCAGCCGAGATGACGCAGCATCATCTCGGCAGACAAAATTTCCGATCCCGGATTCACATAATCCTTGCCGGCGTACTTCGGCGCGGTGCCGTGAGTGGCTTCGAACATTGCAACCGAGTCCGACATATTGGCGCCCGGCGCAATGCCGATCCCGCCAACTTGTGCTGCGAGCGCATCGGAAATGTAATCGCCGTTCAAGTTCAGCGTGGCGATCACGTCGTATTCGGCGGGGCGCAAAAGAATCTGCTGAAGGAACGCATCCGCGATCACGTCCTTGACGACGATATCGCCACCCGTCTTCGGATTTTTCACCTTCATCCAAGGGCCGCCGTCGATAAGTTCCGCGCCGAACTCCTTCTGCGCGAGCGCATAGCCGTAATCGCGGAACGCGCCCTCGGTGAACTTCATGATGTTGCCCTTGTGCACGAGAGAAACCGAGCGGCGCTCGTTGTCGATGGCGTATTGAATTGCCTTGCGCACGAGCCGCTCGGTGCCCTCGCGCGACACCGGCTTGATGCCGAGCCCCGACGAGTCCGGAAAGCGGATTTTCTTCACGCCCATTTCCTCGCGCAGAAATTGGATGACCTTCTTCGCTTCCGGCGATTCGGCGGGCCACTCAACGCCCGCATAGATGTCTTCCGAGTTCTCGCGAAAGATCACCATGTCGACCTTTTCCGGCTCGCGCACGGGCGAAGGCACGCCTTTGAAGTAGCGCACCGGCCGCAGACAAACGTAGAGGTCCAGCTGCTGGCGCAGCGCGACGTTGAGCGAGCGAATGCCGCCGCCCACCGGCGTCGTGAGCGGTCCCTTGATGGACACGAGGTATTCCTTCACCACGTCGAGCGTTTCGTCCGGCAGCCAGACATCGGGGCCGTAGACGCGCGTCGCCTTCTCGCCCGCGAAGATCTCCATCCATTGAATCTTGCGCTTGCCACCGTAGGCCCGCTCGACCGCCGCATCGACCACTTTGATCATGACCGGCGTGATGTCGACGCCCGTACCGTCACCCTCGATATACGGGATGATCGGCTGATCCGGGACGTTGAGCGAGTAATCCGCGTTGACGGTGATCTTTTCACCGTCCGCCGGAACCTGGATGTGCTGATACGGCATGGTCGACTCCAAAGAAGGCCGGGCTCGAATGGAAGCTGGCGCGATAGTGCGGACGATTCGCGGACCATGAACGTCGACGGCGCCCGCGAGCATGGCCAGAACAGCATTCTAACCACGCGCGAGTACAGCCGGTCGCCGTTCGAGGCCTGGCGTCGCGCTTGCGTCGGCTCGCGTCAGGATTGGGGGCGGCTCATTATGCATTAAGATGCCGCTTCGAATTCCGCCGCGCCTTCCTCCGATGCCGCTCATCGCGCTCAATAAACCCTTCGGCACCATCTGCCAGTTTTCCGCGCACGAAACGCGTCCCTCGCTCGGCGACTGGGTAAAGACGCCGGGCGTGTACCCGGCGGGCCGGCTCGACGCCGACAGCGAAGGCCTGCTTTTACTCACCGACGATGGCGCATTGCAGGCGCGTATTGCGGAGCCGCGTCACAAGCTCGTCAAGCGTTATTGGGCGCAAGTGGAAGGCGCCCCTGACGATGCCGCGCTCGCGCATCTCGCGAAAGGCGTCGATCTGGGCGACTACGTGACGCGTCCGTGCCAATGCGCCTTCGTCGCCCAAGAAGATAGCGACGCGCTCTGGCCGCGCAATCCGCCGATCCGCTATCGCGCGGCAATCCCCACGACGTGGATCGAGCTCGCCATCACCGAGGGCAAGAACCGGCAGGTCAGGCGCATGACCGCAGCCGTGGGCTATCCGACGTTGCGGCTCGTGCGCGTGGCTGTCGGCGCACTCGATATCTTCGCGCTCGGACTCGCGCCGGGCGAATGCATCGAGGTGAATGCGCGTGCGCCGTGGCGACGCGCTTAAAGCTTTATCGACGATAAGCGTCACGTCGTGCGTTTAAATGGCGTGTCGTGTAAGCACGCGTGCAAAGCGCCGAGAAACTTTTTGCCGCGCGTTTGCAAATCTCTTTCAAACGACGTCAACCGAGTCTTCACGCGATGCGTTAAGGACCGCAGATGCCGAACAAAGCTATCCGGCATGAGCGATAAACCAATTGAATATGCTGTGTGCTCCAGGGTATTTGAAAGGTCAAAGCGCTCACAGCTGTATCGAAGACCAAATCATCGATACGACTGTCAACCGAAAGGTGGATGGCTCGTTTACCGACATGACTCCATGACCGGGTCGTTTGGTTAATCAACTCAAGCTAGAGGATTCACAAATGAACAAACTGATCGCTGCTCTCGTCGCTGGCCTGTTCGCAACGGCTGCATTCGCACAAGCATCGGCACCGGAAGCTGCTGCTCCGGCTGCTGCTTCGTCGGCACCGGCAAAGAAGGCTCACAAGTCGCACAAGAGCTCGAAGAAGCACGCGCACAAGAAGGCTGCCGCTTCGGCACCGGAAGCCGCTTCGGCAGCTCAGTAAGTTCGTTGTAAGAGGCGGTATAGCGAAGTTCGATGTTGCATTACCTGCAAAATCAATAACGAGCAATATCGCCGTCTTTACGGCGTTGAAGGGCAGATGGCCAACACGGCATCTGCCCTTTTGTTTTATCGACTCGCCTCATGGCACGCGCTTCGAGTAACATTCGCGAGTTTGCCGTGAGCCTGCCGGATTCTCGGCGCATCGATTCTTGATAAGGAGCATCGTCGTGATTCCGTTGTTTCATGCCTTGAAGTCTTCATTCGGTCCGAATCATTCAAATTGGCGTTCGCGCATTGCGAGCCGCGCGCTTGCCGCCGTGCGAGCATTAACTATTGCGTTGTTGTTGCCGTTTGCGGCAATGCCGCTTGCACAAGCGCAGACCATGCCGCCCGGTGCCAAGCAACCTTCCGATTTCCCCCGCGCAAGACTCACCGCCGGCATGTTCGTGATCGATGCCGCTGTCGCCGCCAACGATGCCGATCGCGAGCAAGGCCTCATGTATCGCACGCAGCTTGCATCGAACGAAGGCATGCTCTTCGTGTTTCAGGAAAACGCGGTCCACTGCTTCTGGATGAAGAACACGCTGATCCCGCTGTCGATCGCGTTCATTCGCGCGGATGGCACCGTCACCGACATCGACGAGATGCAAGCCGAAACCGAGAACAACCATTGCCCGCGCAACAACGGCGTTTATGCCCTCGAAATGAGCAAGGGCTGGTTCACGGCCAAAGGCATCAAGCCGGGAACGAAGATTTCGGGCTTGCCGGCCGCACAGTAATCGCGGCAATCGCTGGAAAGATAAAGAGGCGCGTCACGTGAACGCGCCTTTTTTTCGTCCATACCGGCCGCATATGGCCGTCTCCGAGCCTTTTCGATTGCCGCAGGAGCGTTCCAACGAGTTTCCTGCAAAGACCTTGCCAACGCGCTATCCTGAAAAGATTATCGCGATGCCGTTGCGAGCCCGGACGGCAATCGTGCGGCGGCGTGCACGGAATATGCGCATGCCGCCAGGGCTTACTACTCCAAAGGAGGTTCACGTGCCCCGCAAGACTCCCATCGAGCGCTACCGAAATATCGGCATCAGCGCTCACATCGACGCCGGCAAGACCACCACCACCGAGCGCATTCTTTTCTACACCGGCGTGACGCACAAGATCGGCGAGGTGCACGACGGCGCGGCCACGATGGACTGGATGGAACAGGAGCAGGAGCGCGGCATCACGATCACGTCGGCTGCAACCACGGCCTTCTGGAAAGGCATGGCGGGCAATTATCCTGAACACCGTATCAATATCATCGATACGCCGGGACACGTCGACTTCACCATCGAAGTCGAACGCTCGATGCGCGTGCTCGATGGCGCGTGCATGGTCTACGACTCGGTCGGCGGCGTGCAGCCGCAGTCTGAAACCGTGTGGCGTCAGGCGAACAAGTACAAGGTGCCGCGCATTGCGTTCGTCAACAAGATGGACCGCGTCGGCGCGGATTTTTTCCGCGTGCAGCGGCAAATCGGCGAGCGTCTGAAGGGCGTGGCCGTGCCGATTCAAATTCCTATCGGCGCGGAAGATCACTTTCAGGGCGTGGTCGATCTCGTGAAGATGAAGGCCATTCTCTGGGACGACGACAGCCAGGGCATCAAGTTCACCTATGCGGAGATTCCCGACAACCTCAAGGAACTCGCGCACGAATGGCACGGCAAGATGGTCGAGGCCGCCGCCGAAGCCAACGAGGAACTGCTCGAAAAGTACCTCGAGAACCACGAAAGCCTGACCGAGGAAGAAATCAAGGCGGCGCTCAGACAACGCACCATCGCCAACGAAATCGTGCCGATGCTTTGCGGCAGCGCGTTCAAGAATAAAGGCGTGCAGGCCATGCTCGACGCGGTGATCGACTATCTGCCGTCGCCGGTGGACGTGCCCGCCATCCTTGGCCACACGGAAGACGACCAGGAAGCGGAACGACATCCGAGCGATGACGAGCCGTTCGCCGCCCTCGCCTTCAAGATCATGACGGACCCGTTCGTCGGCCAGTTGATCTTCTTCCGTACGTATTCGGGCGTCGTGAATTCCGGCGATACGGTCTACAACCCGGTGAAGGAAAAGAAGGAACGCCTTGGCCGTATCCTGCAGATGCACGCCAACGAGCGCAAGGAAATCAAGGAAGTGCGCGCGGGCGACATCGCGGCGGCGGTCGGTCTCAAGGAAGCGACCACGGGCGACACGCTGTGCGATCCGAACCACGTCATCATCCTCGAACGGATGATCTTCCCGGAACCGGTGATCTCGCAGGCCGTCGAGCCGAAGACGAAGGCCGACCAGGAAAAGATGGGTATCGCGCTGAACCGGCTTGCGCAGGAAGATCCGTCGTTCCGCGTCACGAGCGACGAGGAATCCGGTCAGACCATCATCTCCGGCATGGGCGAACTGCACCTTGAAATTCTCGTCGACCGGATGAAGCGCGAGTTCGGCGTCGAAGCGACGGTCGGCAAGCCGCAAGTGGCGTATCGCGAGACGGTGCGCAACAAGGTCACGGACGTGGAAGGCAAGTTCGTCAAGCAGTCGGGCGGGCGCGGCCAATACGGCCATGCGGTCATCACGCTCGAACCGGACCCTGGCAAGGGCTACGAATTCGTCGATGCCATCAAGGGCGGCGTGATTCCGCGCGAATACATCCCGGCGGTCGACAAGGGCATTCAGGAAACGCTCAAGGCAGGCGTGCTGGCGGGCTATCCGGTCGTCGACACCAAAGTAACGCTGACCTTCGGTTCCTATCACGATGTCGATTCGAACGAAAACGCCTTCCGCATGGCAGGCTCCATCGCGTTCAAGGAAGCGATGCGCCGCGCGCGGCCGGTGCTGCTCGAACCGACCATGGCCGTCGAAGTGGAAACGCCCGAGGAGTTCATGGGCAACGTGATGGGCGATCTGTCGAGCCGTCGCGGCATCGTGCAGGGCATGGACGATATCGCGGGCGGCGGCGGCAAGATCGTGCGCGCCGAGGTGCCGCTGGCCGAGATGTTCGGCTACTCCACTTCGCTGCGTTCGCTCACGCAAGGCCGCGCGACCTACACGATGGAGTTCAAGCACTACACCGAGACGCCGTCCAACGTGTCCGAAGCGATCATCAATTCCAAAGGAAAATGATCGCTGCTTAAGACGTGTAATATCGGAAGTCCGTTGCTCGCGCGTTGTTGGTGGCGGCAACGGACTTTTTTTATCCGCAGACCAAAACGACAAACCCGACGCGATCACCACGACCATCACGACCACTATGAGCGACGCACATCACACCGATTGGCGCGAGCACGGCGTCAAGGTCATCAAGGGCGACCAGCTCGACACCAACACCGCGCAGACGCCGGGCATGAACCGCGCGGCCGCGATCAATGCAGCGCGCGTCGGTGCGCAGAAAATCTGGGCGGGCACGGTCACGATCCATCCGAATGCCAAGACCGGCGCGCATCATCATGGCGCGCTCGAAAGCGTGATCTACGTCGTGCGCGGACAGGCGCGCATGCGCTGGGGCGAACACCTCGAATTCACCGCCGAAGCCGGTCCGGGCGACTTCATCTTCGTGCCGCCTTACGTGCCGCATCAGGAAATCAACGCGAGCACCGACGATCCGCTCGAATGCGTGCTCGTGCGCAGCGACAACGAAGCCGTCGTCGTGAACCTGAATATCGATGCCGTGGAAGCGCCCGAGGAAGTCTTCTGGGTCGACCCGATCCACAAGCATCCGCACGATCATTGACATACCGGCCGCACGCCTTGGCATGCGGCCCGTTCCTTGCTTCCTCGAAACGACGCGGCAACGCTTTTCGCGTGGCCGAACGCATAACGACAACCCGCATACGGAACGACCACCGATGAAGAAATCCTCGACCGACGCACATCACCTCGACGCAGCGCGCACTCATGCGGGCGACCTGGGTAATCATGCGATCGACGAATTCAAGGCAGGCCGGCTTACGCGCCGCGAGTTATTGCGTCATGCGAGCGTGCTGGGTATCGCGCTTTCGGCTGGCGGCTTGCTTGGACTCGGCGCGACGAACGCTCGCGCTCAGGCCGCGGCCAAGCCGGGCGGCACGATTCGCGTGGCGCATCTGACGCCCGCGGGCGCCGTCGATCCGCTCACCGTCACCGATGCCTCGGGTCTCGCGCTCATCAATCAGACAGGCGAATTCCTGATCGACGACGACAGCGAAAAGCTCGCGCTCAATCCCGCGCTCGCGCTGTCGTGGTCGTCGAATGCGAAGGGCGATGTCTGGACTTTCAAACTGCGCCAGAACGTGAAGTTCCACGACGGCCAGACCATGACCGCCAAGGACGTGGCCGCGACCTTCAACCGCCTGGCCGATCCGAACGCCGGTTCGGCCGCGCTCTCGGTTCTGAAAGGCGTGCTGTCGAAGGATTCCGCAAAGGCCATCGACGATCACACCGTCGAGTTTCATCTGGACGCGCCCAACGGCAATTTCCCCTACTACGTTTCGTCCGACAACTACAACGCCGTCATTCTCCCGGCGAATTTCACGGGTTCGTACGAGAAGACCTTCATGGGCACGGGCGCGTTCAAGCTCGAAAAGTACACGCCGAAAGTGGGCGCGTCGTTCGTGCGCAATCTCGACTACTGGGGCGCGAAAGCGCTGCCGGACCGCGTGAACTTCTCGTTCTATGCGGACCATCAGGCGCAGCTTCTCGCCATGCAAGGCCGCCAGGCCGACGTCATGGGCGACTTCACCGTGCAAGGCGGCGTCTCGATCCTGAGCAACTCGCAGTTCAAGGTGCTGGGCGCGAAGTCGAGCTCGCATCGGCAGATTCACATGCGCTGCGACACCGGCCCGTTCAAGGACAAGCGCGTGCGCCAGGCGCTGGCACTGGCGATCAATCGCGAAGTCATCGTGAAAGGGTTGTTCAAGGGCCGCGCGACGGTCGGCAACGACAGCCCGTTTGCGCCCGTGTTTCCGTCGAGCGATCTTTCCGTGCCGCAGCGCCATCTCGATGTTGCGAAGGCCAAGCAACTGCTCGGCGAGGCAGGCGTGGCGAACGGCTTCGACATCACGCTCACGACCGAAAAGTACATGGAAATTCCTGACCTCGCGGTCGTCGTGCAGAACGCGGCCAAGGCCGTGGGCATCCGCATCACGCTGAAGGTCGAAAGTCAGGATCTGTATTACGGCTCGGGCACGTTCGGCAAGTCGGACTGGCTGGATTCGCCGCTCGGCATCACGGACTACGGGCATCGCGGCGTGCCGAACGTGTTCCTCAACGCGCCGCTCACGAGCGACGGCACCTGGAACGCGGCGCACTTCAAGAATCCCGCTTACGACAAACTCGTCGCGCAGTTCGTGGCCTCGCTCGACGTGGCATCGCAGAAGAAAGTGTCGGGCGACATTCAGCGTCTGTTGCTCGATGAAACGCCCGTGATCATCCCGTACTTCTACGACCAGCTGATCGTCACGCGCGCCAATGTTTCGGGCGTGCGCTTCAATGCGATTTCGCAGATGTGGTTCGACCGGGCGACGGTGTCGGCGGCTTAAAGGAGGTTCGCGAGGATGAGCACGATCACGCCCTCGACCCGCATCGGGCCGGCGCGCAACGGCGGCGCGAAAGCACGCCGCGTGTTGCGCTTCGTCGGCGTGCGCGTGCTGCTCGCGCTCGTCACACTCTGGCTCTTGTCGATGATCATCTTCGCCGGCGGCCAGTTGCTGCCGGGCGATGTCGGCCGCGCCATTCTCGGCCCGCTCGCGGATGCGCGCGCTGTCGCCGCGCTGAATCATCAGCTCGGCGTGGACCGGCCGCTTCTCACGCAATATTCGGCGTGGATCACGCATTTCCTGCGCGGCGACATGGGCGAGTCGTATGCGTTTCGCGCGCCGGTTGCACCGTTTATCGGCGAGGCGCTGTGGAATTCGGCGAAGCTCGGCGCGCTGGCGTTCATCGTCGTGGTGCCGCTCGGCATTGCAGGCGGCGTGTATGCGGCGCTGCACGCGGGGCGCTGGATCGACCGGATCATCAGCATTGGCGGACTCACGTTGACGGTCGTGCCGGAATTCGTCTCGTCCATCGTGCTGATCCTCATCTTCGGCGTGTGGCTGCAATGGCTGCCGATAGAAGCAAGCGTCAGCGCCGATGCCGGCATTCTCACGCAATTGCAGCATCTGATTTTGCCGGTGCTGCCGCTCGTCTTCGTGTTCTTCGGCTATATCGCGCGGATGGCGCGCGCGGGCACCGTCGAAGCGCTCGATGCCGACTACACGCGCACCGCAATCCTCAAGGGCTTGCCGCGCCGTATCGTGATCTGGCGGCACGTGCTGCGCAATGCGCTTCTGCCAACCGTGACGGTTGCCGCGACGCAGCTCGGCTACATGATCGGCGGGCTGGTCGTCGTGGAGACGCTCTTCCACTATCAGGGCATCGGCTCGCTGATCTACAACGCGGCGAAGGCCAAGGACTTCCCGATGCTCGAAGCAGGCGTACTCAGCATCGGCGTGATCTACACGGCGGCGAATCTGATCGCGGATGCGCTTTACGTCGTGCTGAATCCGCGTCTGCGCACGGCGGATTCGTCGGGAGATGGGCGATGAGCACGCAAGCCCTCGCTCCCGTCAAACCGAAGCGCTTCGAGGCGCTTTTCGCGCTGTTGCGCTCGGCGACCTTCGTCGTCGGCGTGTCGATCCTGCTCTTCTGGGTGCTGTGCGCCTTGTTCGGTCAGCATGCCGTGCCGATCGATCCCTACGCTTCCGATCCCTTGAACTCGCTCGCGCCGCCTTCCGGCGATCACTGGTTCGGCACCGATCAGCTCGGCCGCGACGTGTTCGCGCGCGTGATCGTCGGGTCGCGCGACATTCTCACCATCGCGCCGCTGGCGACACTCATCGGCACGGCGGCGGGCACGGCCATCGGCCTCGTGGTCGGCTACTTCGACGGCTGGGTTGATGCCGTCGTCGGCCGCGCGATCGACGCTCTTCTCGCGCTGCCGCTCGTCATCGTCGCGCTGCTGGCGCTGGCCGCCGTGGGCGCGAGCAATACGACGGTGATTATCGTGATCGGCCTGACCTTCGCGCCGATCACCGCGCGCACGGTACGCGCCGCCGTGCTGGGCGAACGCCATCTCGACTACGTGATGGCGGCGCAGTTGCGCGGCGAGAACGCGCTTTACATCATGTTCGCGGAGATTCTGCCGAACGTGCTGCCGCCGATCATCGTCGAAGCCACCGTGCGGCTCGGCTACGCGATCTTCGCGGTCGCGACGCTATCGTTCCTGGGATTCGGCATTCAGCCGCCGTCCGCCGACTGGGGACTCGCGTTGTCCGAAAGCTATACGCTGATGGCGGGCGGCGCGTGGTGGACGGTCGTGTTCGATGCCGCCGCCATTGCCTCGCTCGTCGTCGCTGTCAACCTCGTCGCGGATGCCGTGCAAGGAGTGCTCGACCGATGAACGGACCGCCGCCATCGGCATTTCCCACGTTCGGCGCCGCCAAGGGCGAAGCGACCGACGCGCTCACCATCGTCGGACTGACGGTGGCCTACCGTTCGCGCGGACGCGAGCGCGAAGTGCTGCAGGACGTCTCCTTGCGCGTGCGGCGTGGCGAAGCGTACGGACTCGTCGGCGAATCCGGCTGCGGCAAGTCGACGGCGGCGCTCGCGGTGCTGCGCTACTTGCCGAAGAACGGCCGCGTAAAGTCAGGCCGCATCTCGATAGCCGGGCGCGATGTCTCCGCGCTGTCCGCCGACGCCCTGCGCGAAATGCGCGCCGATGCCGTCTCCATGGTCTATCAGGACCCGGGGCGCGCGTTGAATCCGTCGCTGACCGTCGCGCGGCAAGTGTCCGAAGCCTTCGAGGCTTCGGGCGCTTCTGAAAGCGACGCGCTCGAGCGCACGGTGGAGATGCTGCGACGTGTGCGTATTGCATCGCCCGAACGGGTGATGGAAAGCTACCCGCATCAACTGTCGGGCGGCATGCAGCAGCGCGTGGTGATCGCCATGGCGCTTGCCTGCAATCCCGAACTGCTGATTCTCGATGAACCCACCACCGGTCTCGATGCCACCGTCGAAGCCGAAGTGCTCGATCTCATTGCGCAATTGCGTGAGGAACTCGGCACCGCCGTGCTGTTCATCAGCCACAATCTCGCGGTGATTGGGCGCATGTGCGAGCGCGTCGGCGTGCTGTATGCGGGCAAGCTCGTCGAGGAAGGCGCAACCGCCGATGTCTTCGCAAAGCCGCGCCATCCATACACCGTGGGCCTGTTGCGCTGTCTGCCGACGAGTGGCCGCAGCAAGGAAAATGGCCGGCTCGACACCATTCCCGGTTCGTTGCCGCTGCCGGGATCGGTGACGCAAGGGTGCATCTTCGCCGCGCGCTGCAAGCTCGCCGACGAACGGTGTCTGAAGGAAGCGCCGCCGCCGTATCGGATGAGTGCGGCGCACGGCGATCAGATGGCGCGCTGTCACTATCACGAACGCGCGGAAATGCTGCCGCGTTCGACCGACGAAACGCCCGCCGCGCCTCCACTCGATCATCGAGCGCAACCGACGCTCGCGCTCACCGCACGCAACCTGTCCAAAACCTTCCATGTCGGCGATGAAGAAGTGCGCGCCGTTCACGATGTCTCGCTCGACCTCGTGCAAGGCGAAACACTCGGACTGGTCGGCGAATCGGGCAGCGGCAAAACCACGCTCGCCAAGCTGCTGCTGGGCCTCGTCTCGCCGGACAAGGGCGCGACGCTCGAACTCGACGGCCAGCATCTGCCCGAACGCGTCACGCGGCGCAGCGACGAGCAGGTGAAGTCGCTGCAGATCGTGTTTCAGAACCCGGATTCGGCGCTCAATCGCGCGCATTCGGTGCGCCGGCTGATTGCGCGTTCGCTGTCGAAACTCGCGTCGCTGCGTGGCGAAGCGAAGGAAAAGCGCCTGCAATCGCTGACCGAAGCCGTGCGTCTGCCGGAGCGCTATCTCGGCTCGCGCACGCGCCAGTTGTCCGGCGGGTTGAAGCAACGCGTGGCGATCGCGCGTGCTTTTGCGGGCGATCCGCGCGTCGTCGTCTGCGACGAGCCGACTTCCGCGCTCGATGTCTCCGTGCAGGCCGCCATCCTCAATCTGCTGGCGGACTTGCAGCGCGAACGGCGTGTGAGCTACGTGTTTATCTCGCACGATCTGCACGTCGTGCGCTATTTGTCGGATCGGATTGCGGTGCTGTATCTCGGGCGCATCATGGAGATCGGCCGCGCGGCGGATGTCTTCACGGGGCCGCAGCATCCGTACACCGAAGCATTGCTCTCGTCGGTGCCCGCGCTCGAAAGCGCGCCCGTGCAAAGCGAGCGCATTCGCTTGTCGGGCGAGTTGCCTAGCGCGGCGAATCCGCCTTCGGGATGCGTGTTCCACACGCGCTGTCAGCGCAAGATCGGCGACATCTGCGAACGCGAGGTTCCGCCTTGCCGCGATGCGGGGCACGGTCATGCCATTCACTGTCATATTCCGGTCGAGGAGCTGCGCGCGCTGCAAAGTCCCGAAAAGGTGACTTAAGCGCCGCGCGCCCGGAACCAAAGTGCGTGTTTGCGCCTCTCATCGGTTCACTCTCAAAACAACGAGGATTCAATCGATGAAACCCACTCTCTCGCTCGCTCTCGCCGCAGCTTGTGCCTTCGGTTCGGCCGCCGCTCACGCGCAGACGGCGGCGCCTGCCGCCATCGACCAGAGCTTCACTGCTTATTCGCTCGCGCAGCAATGCGCCCAGAAGGGCGACAACACCGCGCAAGGTCAGTGCGTGGGCGCCGTGCGCGGCATCGTGCGGGGTTATCAGTACGGCGTGCTGTTCCTGTCGCAACGCGCGTCGCTGCAGGATGGCGACACCAAGCGCGTGTCGCTGTGCCTGACGGATACGTCGGTGTCATCGATCGTCGATGACTTCCTCACCGATGCGAAACAGGTGAACGAAGCTGATCTCAAGCGCACGCCGGCTGAAGTGGCGGTGCTGGGGTCGGTGCATTTGCATCACGCTTGCACGTGACTTGCACGTGCTTTGCACTTGAGCCCGCTCAAAGCATCTCCAACCCGCGCTTCGCTTTTGGCGGCTTGAACTGCTGATCGATATCCGCCAGTTCATCCGCCGACAACGCAAGGTCGAGCGCCGCGCGATTCTCGCGGATATGCGCAATATCCGCGGCTTTAGGAATCGCGAAGACTTGCGGCTGTTGCAGCACCCACGCGAGCGCGACCTGAAACGCCGAAACACCGCGCGCCGCCGCGATCTTCTCCAGCGCCCCGCCCTTCGGTAGACGCGCGTGATCGACGGGGCTATACGCCATCGCCGGAATGCGGCGCTCGCGCAACCACGGCAGCAGGTCGAATTCGGGTCCACGACGCGCGACGTTATAGAGAATCTGATCGGTTGCGCAGGCATCGCCGTGATCGAGCGAAAAAAGTTCTTCCATGTCGTCGGTGTCGAAGTTGCTCACGCCCCAGTGGCGAATCTTGCCATCGCGCCTGAGCTTTTCGAAGCCCGCGATCACGCCTTCCAGATCCTCGCCGCCGCGCCAGTGCAGCAAGTAAAGATCGATGCGGTCCGTCGCCAGCCGCTTCAGGCTGCGCTCGCACGCGCTCTGCACGCCGCGTTCATTGCCGTTATGCGGATACACCTTGCTGACGATGAACAAGTCCTCGCGCCGGTCGCCGAGCGCTTCGGCGATCAGCTTTTCGCTTTCGCCATCGCCGTACATTTCGGCGGTATCGATGAGCGTCATGCCGAGTTCCACGCCCTCGCGCAATGCGGCGATCTCGGTCTTGCGGGTGTTCGGGCGTTCGCCCATCTCCCAGGTTCCCTGGCCGAGCTTTGGAATGGTTTCGCCGTTCGGCAACGTGACGGTTGGCAGTGTGTTCGCCATGGAAAGCCTCCTTGTGCTGAAGGCCGATTATGTCGCAAGGAGCACTCCAGGTCTTCGCTAGACCAGTCCGACGACGAGCGGCCCGAGCAAGGTCAGGAGCACGTTCGCAAGCGCGTAGGTGACGGCGAACGCAGCCGTCGGCACCGGGCTTTCCGCCTTGTCGAGCACGCCGCCGAACGCCGGATTCGCACTGCGCGACCCCGACAGCGCGCCCGCGAAAACCGCCGCGTTGTCGTAACGGAGGACATATCGGCCGAACAGCATCGTGAGAAGAAGCGGAAACAGCGTGACGAATACGCCGAGCAGAAAGATGGTCACGCCGCTTTGCTTCACCGTCACGACCGCCTGCAAGCCCGAGTTCAGGCCGACCACCGCGACGAACGCGGCCAGCCCGAAGTCCTTCAGCAATTGCGATGCGGCGGGCGGCATGACGCCATACATCGGATGCTTGCCGCGCATCCAGCCGAACAGAAGGCCCGTGAGCAGACAGCCGCCGCCCGAGCCGAGCGTGATCGGTATGCCACCCACGCGCACCACGATCAGCCCGATCAGCAGTCCCAGCACGATACCCACGCCCATGTAGATGAAGTCGGTCTTGTCGGTAAAGGGAAGCTCGTAACCGGCGGCATCGACGGCGCGCTTCGTGTCTTGCGGCGAACCGTAGACGGTGATCACATCGCCATGTTCGAGGCGCGTCTCCGGCAACACGGGCATAGGCGAACCGGCGCGCGAAATCTCCTGGATATAGACGCCGTGCCGCATGTCGCGATCCACGGTCGCGCGCAGCGCGGCGATCGTCGTGTGGTTCATGCCGCGCTTGGTGAATACGCCCTGACGCTTCTGCATGACGACGCTGATGCCGTCGGTGTCCGCGACTTCCTCGCCGAGTTGCGCCGCCGCGCTCACCATTACTTCGCGCCGTCCGACGACGAGCACGATATCGCCTGCCGCGAGCATGACGTCGGGACGCGCTTCGAGCGCCTTGCCGCCGCGCCGGATGCGCTCGATGGTGATCATGTCCGCTTCGGCCATTTCGAGGTCGGCCACCGTGCGGCCCGCCGCGCCGCTTGCCGCCGTCACGCGAAACGCCCGCCCGACGAGCGCGGGCAACGCGGAAACCTGGCCCGCCGCGGGCCCGGATGCGCCGCCGCCCGCAAGCTGCCGCTCGGCATCGACGGATGCTTCCTTCAGGCTCTGTCCCATGAACTTCGGCAGAATGTTCACGCAGACGATGATCGCGCCGAGCGAGCCGAAGACGTAAGTCACGGCATAGGCAATGGCGACATCGGACTGGAGCGCCTTCGCTTCGGCGGCCGGCAAGCCGAGCCGCGCGATGGCGTCGCCCGCCGTGCCGATGATCGCCGATTGCGTCAGCGCCCCGCCCGCGAGTCCGGCCGCGAGTCCCTTGTTCAATCCGAAGACCTTCGCGCAGACGATCACCGTGACGAGCGCGGAGACGGCCAGAAACACGGCCATCGCGATTTCGCGCAGCGTCTTGCGATTGAGCGAATTGAAGAACTGCGGCCCGGAGTCGTAGCCGACCGCATAGATGAACACGGCGAACATCACCGCCTTCACGCCATTGTCGATCTGCACGCCGATCTGGCTGATCGCCACCGCCGCGAGCAGCGAGCCGCCCACGCCGCCCAGCTGGAACTTGCCGAAGTTGACCTGGCCGATGAGATAACCCGCCGCGAGCGAAAGAAAGAGCGCCGTTTCGGGCGACTTCTGAAAGACGAGGTGCAGCCATTCCATGTCGATGTCCCCTTCAGCCGAGCTTGCTTGCCAGCCCGACGACGAGCGGCCCGAGCAGCGGCAGCAGCACGTTCGAGATCGCATAGGTGATGGTGTAGCCGATCACGGGCGTCGCGTTGCCCGTCACGCCGACGAGCGCGCTGATGGCGGGCGTGCTGCACTGCTGGCCGGCGATCGCGCCGAGCAGCATCGGCACTTCGAGCTTGAGCAGCATCCTGCCGATAAAAAGCGACGCGAGCGCGGGCCCCAGCGTGATGACGATGCCCGCAAGCGGCAGCGCGATACCGAATTCGCGAATCAGCCGCAGCGCGTCCGCGCCCGCCGACAAGCCCACCGCCGCGATGAAGGTGCACAGCCCGAAGTCCTTGAGAATCTGCGCGGCAGCGGATGGCAACGAGCCGATCACCGGATAGCGCGAACGAATCCAGCCGAACAGAAGACCCGCGAGAAGACAACCGCCGCCCGTGCCGAGCGTGATGTCGATGCCGCCGACACGCGCAGAAAACCGCCCGATCGCGATGCCCGCGATCACGCCGAGCCCGAGATACACGAAGTCGGTTTTTTGGGTCGCGCGGATGATGTAGCCGAGCTTCGACGCGCCGCGCGCGACATCTTCCTTGTTGCCGACGAGCGTCAGCACATCGCCGCGATGCAGTTGCGTGCCGGGCAACGCGGGAATGGTGCTGTCCAGTCGCGTCACGGCCGCGACGAAGACGCCGCGCCCTTCGCCCGGCGCGGCGCGGGCGCGCGCCTGGGCAAGCGTGAGGCCGTGCAGCGCGCGCGCTGTGAGCATGACATCGACTTTCTCGACGTAGACATCCGAGACGCCGCCGCCGAACACTTCCTCGCCGATGGCGGGCAGTGCCTCGACGATCGCCTCGCGGCGGCCGCCGACCATCACGCGGTCGTTCGCCTTCAAGATGACCGACGGCTGCGCCTTGATGACCGAGCGGTCGCGCAACACGCGCTGCACGCTGATGTTGTTGCCGAAGCGCTTTTCAAGATCGCCGATGGACTGGCCCGCGCCCGCCGTCACTTTTAGTTCGCGTCCGGCGAGAGGCGGCGCGGCAAGCGTCTGCCCTTCGGACAGCGCGCCGTCGCCACCGAGCTTGCGCCACACGCGCTCGGCTTCATCGCGCAGATTAACGCGCAGGATGAGCGGCGCGAACTGGCTCGAAAAGAGCACGATCGTGACAAGCCCGAACAGGTAGCTCACGCTGTACGCGGTCACGATATTCGCCTGCAAGCGCGCGATTTCCGCGGCCGGAAGCCCAAGCCGCCCGATGGCCTCGGACGCCGTGCCGATCACGGCCGATTCGGTGGCGCCGCCGGCCAGAAGTCCCGCCGCCGTGCCTGGATCGAGCCTGAGCAGGCGCACGCTCAGGAGCACGAGCGCCACCACCACCACGACTTCCACGAGTGAGAGGATGCCGTAGCGCCAGCCGCGTCCGACATTCGCGAAAAACTGCGGGCCGCCCGTGAATCCGAGCGCAAAGATAAAAAGCGCGAAAGCGATATTTTTCAGATCGGGGGAAATTCGCGCGCCGCTTTGCCCGAGAATCAGCGCGACGATAAGCGTGCCGCAAACGCCGCCCAGCTGAATCGGCCCGAGTTTGAAAGACCCAATAAAAAAACCGATCGCGAGACTCGCGAAGAGGGCTATTTCCGGTTGCGCCTTTAACAGAGTCCACAGCATGGTTGGTGTAGATCCGGTTGATTGTCGACAGAACCTCGGGTTTATTTATTAGCTCTCAAGCCGGGAAAATCCCGATTGGATTTTATCCAATTCAGCAAAGCGGAGATACGTTTCTTAACATAAACCCACTACTAATCTCACGGTTAATTAAAATGCTGCTTTTTAGTATCCACACAATACTTCATACGACTTCGTTATGGCTTTGCCGGCAAGCATAAGCGCGGTTCCGTGCGATATCGCACCTTCAGGAGCAGATTCGTATAAAAATCAACCATCAAGTCCGTGCGTCTACGAAAAACCGAAATAAAACCCGTCACGTGCGCAATTACTCTATTTACCTTAAAAAATTAAATATTGCATTTCTTTCGTCCTGTCAATATTATCCGTTTAAAGAACAAAACGAGGGTCAACAAAAGTGAACGGCCGTATCTTTGGATGCGCCTAACTCACTCCATCGCTGTACAACCTGAGGGCTGCACAATGAATCAGATCCATGCAATGCGAGTTTTCGTTCGGGTAGCCGATACCGAAAGCTTCAGACGAGCCGCCCAGCAACTAGACGTCTCAAATGCCTTGGTGACACGGGCAATTGCCATGCTCGAAGCGCATTTGCGAACGCGTTTGATTAACCGGACCACGCGAAATCTTTCTCTCACGGAAGCCGGCACACGCTATCTCGAAGGCTGTCGGGCTCTGCTGGAAGAACTGGATCATCTTGAGTCGGCAGTTACCCATACCGAAGGCGAACCTAGCGGCACTTTGCGCGTGGTGGCATCGAGCGCGCTTTCACTCCTAACCCTTACTCCGTTAATCGACGGATTCAGAAAGCTTTATCCGAAAGTCAATGTGCGCCTGACGCTCGCCGAACGTCACGTCGATCTCGTCGAAGACGGCTATGACGTGGGAATCGTCACCGCGTTCATGGTGTCGAGCACCGCGCTCGTCGAACGTCCCGTCGGCAATAACGCGCTCGTGCCCGTTGCCACGCCCGCGTATCTCGCTGAACACGGCACGCCCGCCACGCCAACCGATCTACAGTCCATGCCGTCCGTTGGGCTACCCAGCGAGATACGAAGCTCTTCCTGGCATTTCCGGCACCGCCATGGAGCAGCGGACCAAGTTGCCCTCGCTCCCGTCTACTCGGTCAACAGTGCGCTGATGGTGCGCCTTGCGACGATGCGTGACATGGGCTTTTCGATCCTGCCCGAAGGCATCGTCAACCGGGATATCGCAGACGGCACGCTCGTGCGGCTCTTGCCCGAGTACACCATCGACGACCCGGAGATGAAAGTGTCGATCGTCTATCCGGGACGTCAATATCTGCCTGCCAAGACGCGCTTTTTCATCGACTACGCGCTTGAAAGGCTCACTCAGGAAGTGACCTCGGCATCGTCCAAGCCAGATGAAATCTATCGGCCGACGCCCCCCGCCTTCAAACCCGCACCGGGCGCAGGCGTGACGCCTGCCGTCACCTCGGCGACCCACCACTAACCCCAAAGGCGTGCGGCTTATCTCACAGGCCGGTACGCGTCGATTCTTGCCTGTGACGAAACATGTCGAGCGCCCATTCCCATCGCCTCATTCTCTTTAGCAGCCGTCAGTACGACGCCGATACGTTTTGTCAGGCTAACGAATCGTTCGGCGTCGAGCTCGATTTTCGCGAAGCTCATCTCGACGCGCAGACGGCCATCCTTGCGCAAGGTTTCACGGCCGTCTGCCCATTCGTCAACGATCTCGTCGACGCCGCCGTACTCGAAAAGCTCCACGCAGGCGGCACGCGTCTGGTCGCATTGCGCTCGGCGGGCTTCAATCATGTCGATCTGCATGCGGCCAAGCGCCTTGGCATCGCCGTCACGCGCGTTCCCGCGTATTCGCCGCATGCGGTGGCGGAACACGCGGCCGGCATGATCCTCACGCTCAATCGCCGGCTGCATCGCGCGGTGGCGCGCACGCGCGAAGGCGATTTCTCGCTCAAGGGCCTGCTCGGCTTCGATCTGTATGGCAAGACCGTCGGCGTGGTCGGCACGGGTATCATCGGGCGCACGTTCGGCAAGATCATGGCGGGCTTCGGCATGCAGGTGCTCGCCTACGATCCAGGACCGCCAGCCACGGACCTGCTCGAACGCGGCGCGCGCTATGTCGCTCTGGACGAACTGCTCGCGAACTCCGATGTCGTCTCGCTGCACTGTCCGCTCCTGCCCGCGACCTATCACATGATCGACGAACGCGCGCTCGCAAGCATGAAGCGCGGCGCCATGCTCATCAATACCGGACGCGGCGGGCTCGTGGAAAGCAATGCGTTGATCGGCGCGCTGAAGAGCGGCCAGTTAGCGCATCTCGGACTGGATGTCTACGAGGAAGAAGGCGGTCTTTTCTTCGAAGACCATTCGGACCACTTGCTTCAGGACGACGTGCTCGCGCGTCTCCTCACGTTTCCGAACGTCATCATTACCGCGCATCAGGCGTTTTTTACGCGCGAGGCGTTGATCGAGATTGCATCGACCACGCTCGGCAACCTCATCGCATGGGCGAACGGCACGCCACGTAATCTGGTCGATGCCCCCGCCGCCTGACCGGCGCAATCACATATCGCCGTATTCCGCGCTCGCTTCGCCGGGCGCGGCGCACATGGCAAGCAGCATGGCCGCTTCGCGCTCGTGCACTTCCACCGGCATGCAAAGCGCGCCCGCATGAGCCAGATAGCGCGCGCGATGCTGCCCGTTGCGAAACGCGATCACACCCTCACGATGCACGCCCAGCAAGCCGAGAAAACCCGACGAGCGGCGCACGCTGATGGTCACGTAAGGCATCTCCGGCACACGCGGATTGTCCGGGTCGAGAAACTCGCGGATACCGCGTACCTTGCCCGCGTGCCAGTCGGTGACGGCCTTGAGCACGTAGTCGGTGTCGTCGCGATTGGCGCATTCGAGCAGTTTCCTGACATCGACGAGTACGACCTGATGGCGGGAACCCGGGTCGTTGAAGACCCGTTTCAGGCGCACGAAGTCGTACTGAGGATGGCCTTGCAGCCTGACGATCCAGACCGCTTCTGCGGCGGTCGGCGCTACGATCGTATCCATGTTCGGCACCAAAAAGACGAGCGGCGCGCGCCCCGTGCGCGCGTATCGCGAGATGAAGCGGCGATAGATGAGTCAGTTTAAACTTTTACACCCTAGCGGTTAATCGTGAAAGCACCATGACGGGCACGTGGCGTGCTTTTGTGGTCGGAATCGAACACTATTGGCAAGCTGCATGCCTCAACGTCTCGTGGACACCTCTTACGACCTGATCGTCGCGCGGCCCGAAGGGCTGTTTTGCCCGCCGGGCCGCTTCTATATCGACCCGTGGCGACCGGTCGAACGCGCCGTGATCACACATGCGCATGCGGACCACGCACGCTTCGGACACGCGCGCTATCTCACCGCCGAAGCAGGGCTGGGCGTGTTGCAGTCGCGCCTTCCGGGCATCGACGTTCAAGGTCTGCCTTATGGCGAGAGCGTCGACGTGAACGGCGTGACGGTCTCGCTGCATCCCGCCGGACATGTGCTCGGCTCGGCGCAAGTGCGCGTGGAGCACGGCGGCCGCGTGTGGGTCGCATCCGGCGACTACAAGGTCGAGCCCGATCCCACGTGCGCGCCCTTCGAGCCCGTGCGCTGCGATACCTTCATCACGGAATCGACCTTCGGCTTGCCGATCTATCGATGGGAACCGTCCAAGGCCGTGTTCGATGGCGTCGATGCATGGTGGCGGCATAACGCCGCCGAAGGCCGCGCTTCCGTGCTCTTCTGCTATTCGTTCGGCAAGGCGCAGCATGTGCTCGCGGGCATCGACAGGAGTATCGGGCCGATCTTCTGTCATGGCGCGGTCGAGCCGCTGAATCGCGCCTATCGCGATGCGGGTGTCGACCTGCCGCCGACGCGCCTCGTCAGTGAAATCGCCGCGCGCGACAAGGCCAAGTTCAAGGGCGCGCTGATCGTCGCGCCGCCATCCGCGCAAGGCAGCACGTGGATGCGCCGCTTCGGCGATTACAGCGATGCCTTCGCGTCCGGCTGGATGCGTCTGCGCGGCACGCGGCGGCGCAAGGGCGTGGACCGCGGCTTCGTGTTGTCCGACCATGCGGACTGGCCGGGCCTGCAACTCGCGATAGGCGCGACGGGCGCGGAACGCGTGATCGTCACGCACGGACAGATCGAGCCGATGGTGCGCTGGCTCACCGAGCAAGGTCTCGAAGCAGGCGCGTTCACGACCGAATACGGCGACGACGCCATCGAAGCCGATGCCGCCGATGCGCCCGCCGAAGTCTCTGCGCCAGCCGCGACCGACGCGTCAGCCGAGACCGCGCCGCAATGAAACGCTTCGCGACGCTCTATACGGCGCTCGACGCCACCACATCGACGAACGAGAAGCTCGAAGCGCTGATCGCCTACTTCTCGGGCGCCGCGGCCGAAGACGCGGCGTGGGCGTCGTACTTCCTTGCAGGCGGCAAACCGCGCCAGTCGGTGCCGACGCGCCTCTTGACCGAACTCGCCCGCGAACGCGCGGGTCTGCCGGATTGGCTCTTCGAGGAGTCGTATCAGGCCGTCGGCGATCTCGCGGAGACGATTGCGCACGTGCTCCCGCCCGCCTCGCGCGAATCGGAACTCGGGCTTGCTCAATGGATCGAGGAGCGCGTGCTGACCTTGCGTGGCGTGTCGCCGGCGGAGTTGCGCGAGCGGCTGCTCGGTTACTGGGACGAACTCAACTGGGGCGAGCGCTTCCTGCTCACCAAGCTGATCGGCGGCGGTTTTCGTGTGGGCGTCGCGCGGCAACTCGTCGTGCGCGCGCTCGCGCAAGTGGCGGGCGTCGATCACAAGCGCATCGCGCAACGCATGGTCGGCTGGACCGATTCGCGCCAAAGCCCGAGCGCGGCGCGTTATCTTCGGCTGATCGCGCCGACAGCCGAAGGCGATGACGTCGATACCCCGCACGAAAGCGATATCGGCCTGCCGTTTCCCTTCTTTCTCGCGCATCCGTTGCAAATCGATCCGGCGACGCTCGGCGCGCCATCGGACTGGATCGCCGAATGGAAGTGGGACGGCATTCGCGCGCAGATCGTCAAGCGCGCGGGCCGCGTGTGGATCTGGTCGCGCGGCGAGGATCTCGTCACGGAGCGCTTTCCGGAGCTTGCCGCGCTTGGCGCCGCACTGCCCGACGGCACCGTGATCGACGGCGAGATTCTCGCGTGGGAACCGGGCGCGGACGCACCGCTGCCGTTCGCGCGTCTGCAGCCGCGCATCACGCGCAAGTCGCTGACGAAGAAAGTGCTCGCCGATTCTCCCGCCGCGATGCTCGCCTACGATCTGCTCGAAGCCGATGGCCGCGACCTGCGCACCGAGCCTTTGGAAACGCGTCGTGCGAAGCTGGATGCGCTGGCGGCATCGCTCGCGGTGGATGTCTTGCGCGTGTCGCCGCTCGTGGTGGCGCCCAATTGGGAGACGCTCGCCGGCTTGCGCGGCGAAAGCCGCGCGCGCGGTGTCGAAGGGCTCATGCTGAAAGAGCGCATGTCGATGTATGGCGTCGGCCGCACCAAGGCGTCGGGCACCTGGTGGAAGTGGAAGATCGATCCCTACGCCATCGACGCCGTCCTGCTCTACGCCCAGCGCGGCCATGGCCGGCGCGCGAGCCTCTACACGGATTTCACCTTCGCGGTCTGGGACGAAGCGGACGGCGTGCGCACGCTGGTGCCGTTCGCCAAGGCCTATTCCGGCTTGACCGACGAGGAAATGCGCAAGGTCGATGCAATCGTGCGCAAGACGACCATCGAAAAATTCGGTCCGGTGCGCAGCGTCACGCCGACGCTCGTGTTCGAGATCGGCTTCGAGGGCATTCAGGCGAGTCCACGCCACAAATCGGGCATCGCGGTGCGCTTTCCGCGCATGCTGCGCTGGCGGACCGACAAGACTATCGAGGACGCCGATACGCTCGACATGCTCAAGGGGTTTTTGAACGAGGCGGTGGCATGAGAAGCTCGCGCGGAGCATCGGCATGAGTGAACTCGACGATGCGGACGGTATCGATACGCCCGACACGCCCGACACGTCGGCGCGATCCAGGCGCCGTGCGCCGCGTCCGCGTCGCGTGCCGCGCACGCAGGCGGCGCAGGCCAAGCTCGATGCCGCCGCCGAGCTATTCAAACCCGCGCCATTTGAATACGACGCGCAGGAAGCCGCGAAGCCGATGGACGAACGCATCACGCGCTGGTTCGATTCGCGCGGCTGGCAGCCGTTCGAGTTTCAGCGGGAAGTCTGGCGTGAGATCGAACGAGGCGCGAGCGGCTTATTGCATGCGACCACGGGCGCGGGCAAAACATGGGCCGTGTGGCTCGGGGCGCTTGCGGCGTACGCGGGACCGCCGAAGCCCAAAGCGGGCGCGAAGCGTAAAGGCAAGACCGCTGGCAATTCCCGGCTCGACGAGCAAAGCCGCGCGCTTGCTGTTGCGGACCCGGAGGACAGCGCGCAATCCACTGCAAAGACCGCCGACCGCGTTGCCGCCATCACCGACAAAACGCCCCTCCCCGCGCCGCTCACCGTGCTGTGGATCACGCCGATGCGCGCCCTCGCCGCCGATTCCGCCCGCGCCTTGCAAACGGCGGTGACGGCGCTCTCGGTGCCGTGGACCGTCGGCTTGCGCACGGGCGATACGTCATCCACGGAACGCTCGCGTCAGAACCGCCGCATGCCTTCCGCGCTCGTCACCACGCCGGAAAGCCTCACGCTCATGCTCACGCGCGCCAACGCGCGCGAAGAACTCGCGCACGTGCGGCTCGTCGTGGTCGACGAATGGCATGAACTGCTCGGCAACAAACGCGGTACGCAGACGCAACTCGCGTTCGCCCGCCTCGCGCGCTGGCGTCCCGAGGTGCAAATCTGGGGTCTCTCCGCCACGCTCGGCAATCTCGCGCTCGCGCACGACGCGCTGCTGCATCCCGTGCGCACGCCACGCGTCATCGTGCGCGGCGCGCAGCCGAAAACGCTCGTCGTCGACACGCTGATTCCCGAGACCATCGAGCGCTTTCCGTGGGGCGGCCATCTCGGCGTGCGCCAGGTCGGACCCGTCGCCGATGAAATCGAGCACGCGCAAAGCTCGCTCGTCTTCACCAATACCCGCTCGCAATCCGAGATCTGGTATCGCGCGCTTCTGGAGTTGAAGCCGGAGTGGGCCGGGCTCATCGCGCTGCATCACGGTTCGCTCGACAAGGAAGTGCGCGACTGGGTCGAACTCGGTCTGAAGAACGGGCAGCTGAAAGCCGTCGTCTGCACGTCGAGTCTCGATCTCGGCGTCGATTTTCTGCCGGTGGCTCGCGTGTTTCAGATCGGCTCGCCCAAAGGCGTCGCGCGTCTCATGCAGCGCGCCGGACGTTCGGGACACGCGCCGGGGCGTGTGTCGCGCGTGACCATCGTGCCGACGCATGCGCTCGAACTCGTGGAGGCGGCTGCGGCGCGCTGGGCCATCGGCGAGCGGCGTATCGAAGGACGAGACATGCCGCTCAAGCCGCTCGATGTCCTCGTGCAGCATCTCGTGACCGTGGCGATAGGCGGCGGCTTCACGCCCGCCGACATGTTCGACGAAGTACGCACGGCGTATGCGTATCGCGATCTCACGCAGGCCGAATTCGACTGGGCGCTCGCCTTCGTCGAACGCGGCGGCACTTCGCTTTCGGCGTATCCGGATTATCACCGCGTCGTTCATGGCGACGACGGCGTGTATCGCGTGCCGCGCGAGGACCTCGTGCGCAGGCATCGAAATAATGTCGGGACCATCGTCGCCAATGCGACCATCAGCGTGGCCTACATGACGGGCGGACGGATCGGCGCGATGGAAGAATCGTTCATCTCGCGCCTGAAACCGGGCGATGTCTTCACCTTCGGCGGCCGCGCGCTCGAACTCGTGCGCGTGCGCGACATGACCGCCTACGTGAAACGCGCGACCTCCTCGCGCGGCGCGATGCCGCAATGGGCCGGCAGCAAGATGCCGCTCTCGTCCGAGCTCTCGGAAGCCGCGCTCGTCATGCTCGCGCGCGCCAACGACGGCATCTACGACGAACCCGAAATGCGCGCCGTGCAACCGCTGCTCGACTTGCAGGCGAAATGGTCCGCGCTGCCGGGACCGGGCGTGCTGGTCGTCGAAAGCGTGCGGTCGCGCGAAGGACATCACTTCTTTTGTTATCCATTCGCCGGGCGCATGGCGCACATCGGGTTGGGCTCGCTCATCGGCTGGCGCGTCGCGCGCGATCAGCCCAGCACCTTTTCCATTTCGATGAACGATTACGGCTTCGAACTGCTGTCGGCGCGGCCGTTCGACTGGGAGACGCTCATCGAGGAAGGGCTTTTCTCGGCGGAAAATCTCGAGCACGACATTCTCGCGAGCCTCAATGCCTCTGAATTGTCGGCGCGGCGCTTCCGGGAAATTGCGCGCGTGTCGGGGCTGATTTATCAAGGGCATCCGGGGCAGCAGAAAAGCGCGCGGCAATTGCAGGCGTCGAGCGGGCTTTTCTACGAAGTGTTCCGCAAGCACGACAGCGGCAATCTGCTGCTCACGCAGGCCGATCAGGAAGTCATGTTGCAGGAACTCGAACTCGGCCGCATCCGCGCCGCGCTGCAACGCATGAGCGAAAGCCGTCTCGCGCTCACGCATCCGAAGAAGCCGACGCCCTTTGCGTTTCCGCTGATCATCGCGCGTCTGCGTGAAAAGGTGAGTACCGAAAAGCTGTCGGACCGCGTGGAGCGTATGCTTGCCGATCTGGAAAAAGCAGCGCAAGCATAGGATGCAAATGGCAATTGAAGCACTGACGGTCGACGTGAACGGTCACGCGCTCCTGCTTTCGGCGGAGCGCGCGGCCTTCGATCCCATTCTAATGACGCTCTTCATCGCCGACGCCCACTTCGGCAAGGACGCCGTGTTTCGCGCGCGCGGCATTCCAGTGCCAGTCGGCACGACGGCGGAAAGCCTGATGCGGCTCGATACGCTCGTCGCCACGCATAAACCTGAAGCGATCGTGTTTCTCGGCGATCTGCTCCATGCGCGCGAGTCGCATGCCGATGAAACGCTTACGGCGCTACATGCGTGGCGCATGCGGCATCGGCAAATGCGGCTCGTGCTGGTCGAAGGCAATCACGACAAGCACGCGGGCGCGCTGCCCGAAGCGTTCGGCGTGGAACTCGTGAAGGAGCCGTATCGGCTGGGACCGTGGGCGCTTTGTCATCATCCGCAAACCGTGGACGATGCCTACGCGCTCGCCGGACATGAACACCCTGTGTACCGGCTCGCGACGCGTGCCGACAGCGTGCGGCTGCCGTGCTTTCGCTTCGGCCAACGCTCGGGCGTGCTGCCCGCGTTCGGCGCGTTCACTGGCGGTTTCGAGGTCAACGGCGACGTGCGCGGCGAAGCGGTTTATGTCGTGGCGGGCGAACGCGTCTTCAACGTGCGCAACTGAGTCAGTGATATGTCGACGTCGACGATTGCAGCTTGGTCAATGTCCCGCGCTGATAGCCGTACCAGCCGGACGACGTCTGCATGACGACTTCCTCGCCTTGCCAGAACACGCGTTTGACGACGAGCCTCTTGCCGATGCGCTGCACGAGCGGCGGCTTGTGACGAAAGTCGTAAAGCACGGGACCGACGTCGGTCTGCACGAGCGAGCGCGTGAGCGTGTCGGATGCGCCCGTCTGGTCGAAATGCACGACGCGCTTGGCGTCGAAGCGGTCGAAGGTATCGGTGCCGAGCACGGCGGCGAAGCCCGATTCGTCGCGCAGAAAATTGAGCGCGCCCGCCGACGTGGCAATGGGTCCGGTGGCGCTGCTTTGCGCCTGCGCGTGAACCGAGACGAGCAGCGCGGCAGCAAAGGCGGCGCCGAAAAAACTTTTGAGTTGGGACATGTCAATCAGTGGATGCTGCGTTTTTCCAACACTCGCCCAGAACTTCGCTCGCGCAAGCAATGGCGTCCTGTCAGAACCTTACTAGAAACATCTGACGTCAACTAGCGGCCGCGCGGGTAAAACTCCGTCGACGAGGCGGCATTCGTCAAAATATCCGTTCGCGGGAGTGCATTGTCCGGGCCGAGCAGACTAAGGGTTTCCACCAGCATCAAAAATGACCTTTCGGTAGAATCCGAGCCTTCACTCGCCGACATTCGCGCCGCTCATTCCGACGACGCGCGCCGCGCGACACACCGCACTCGCACCCTCCGCCATGCCTCTGCCCCTTCTCGCTCTCGCCATCGCCGCGTTCGGCATCGGCACGACAGAATTCGTCATCATGGGCCTGCTGCCCAACGTCGCGCGCGATCTCGCGGTATCGATTCCGGCGGCAGGCATGCTCGTTTCGGGCTATGCGCTCGGCGTGACCATCGGCGCGCCGATTCTTGCCGTCGTCACGGCGAAGATGCCGCGCAAGAAGGCGCTCATGGGGCTGATCGGCGTGTTTATCGTCGGCAATACGCTTTGCGCGCTCGCGCCGAATTACTGGGTGCTGATGGGCGCGCGTATCGTCACCGCGTTCTGTCATGGCGCTTTCTTTGGCATCGGCTCGGTGGTCGCGGCCGATCTGGTCGCGCCGAACCGCCGCGCGCAGGCCATCGCGCTGATGTTCACCGGCCTCACGCTCGCCAACGTGCTCGGCGTGCCGCTCGGCACCGCGCTCGGCCAAGCGGCCGGCTGGCGCGCGACCTTCTGGGTCGTGACCTTGATCGGCCTCGCCGCGGCGGGCGCGCTCGCGGTTTGCCTGCCGAAGCACATCGAGATGCGCGAGACCAGCATCCTGCGCGAATTCGACGTGCTCAAGAACCCGCAGGTGCTGATGGTGCTCGGCATCAGCGTGCTGGCTTCGGCGAGCCTGTTCTCGGTCTTTACCTACATCACGCCGATTCTCGAGGATGTCACCGGTTTCACGCCGCACGCCGTGACTTACGTGCTGCTGTTGTTCGGCCTCGGCCTCACGGTCGGCAGCACGCTTGGCGGCAAGCTCGCCGACTGGAAGCTGTTGCGCTCGCTGCTGACGTTCCTCTTGTCGATCGTCGTGATCCTCACGATTTTCGCGGGCGCCATGCACGAACCGGTCTCGGCGATGATCACCATCTTCCTGTGGGGCGTGCTCGCGTTCGCGATCGTGCCGCCTCTGCAGATCCTGATAGTGAACCGCGCGAGCGATGCGCCCAATCTCGCCTCCACGCTCAACCAGGGCGCGTTCAATCTGGGCAACGCCACGGGCGCGTGGCTGGGCGGCTGCGTCATCAGCGCAGGCGCGCCGCTGACTTCGCTGCCGTGGGTCGGCGTGCTGATGGCGTGCTGCGCCTTTGCGCTCACGCTGCTTTCCGCGACGCTCGACAAGCGTGCGCGGCGCGTTGCGTTCGGGCAGGCCGCTTGAGGCTGCTGCCGATCCTCACGGGTTCTCGGCGAAGCGAGCGGCACGGCGGTATATGAAGGGCATTCTTTCTCGCGACTTTCTCGCGCTCATACTGAGTGTCGCGGTGGTCGGCCTCGGGCTAGGCGCAACCATTCCGCTCACCGCGCTTGCACTCACGCAAGCCGGGTTCGGCACGGGCATCGTCGGCCTGATGACGGCGATGCAGGCAGGCGGCGGACTGGCCGTCGCGCCTTGCGCAAGCCGCGTTGCGAGTCGGCTGGGCGCACGCGGGACGATTGTCGGGGCGGTGATCGTCGCAGCGTTCGCGACCATCGCGATGCAGTTCACCGTGAATTTGTGGCTATGGGCCGTGCTGCGCTTTCTATGCGGCGCGGCGCTGATGCTGCTATTCACCATTGGCGAAGCATGGGTCACGCAGCTCGCCGACGACTCCACGCGCGGGCGCGTCGTCGCCATTTACGCGACCAACTTCACTCTGTTTCAGATGACGGGGCCGGTGCTCGTCAGCGCCATCGGCGGCTGGACTTCGGCGCGCTTCGCCGTCTGCGGCGCGATCTTTCTGCTGGCGCTGCCCGCGCTCGCCTCGATTCGCGGCACGCCGCACACGCTTGCATCGCACGACGAACACGCTACCGCTGGCGACTGGCGGCATGTGTTGCCGCGCATGCCCGCGCTCGTGATCGGCACGGGTTTCTTCGCGCTCTTCGACACGCTCGCGCTTTCGCTGATGCCGCTCTTCGCGATCTCGCACGGCGTCGGCGCGGACGTGGGCGTGCTGTTCGCCTCCGCCATCCTGTTCGGCGATACCTTTATGCAGTTTCCCATCGGCTGGCTGGCGGACCGTATCGGGCGCACGAAGGTGCATGTCGGCGCGGGCGTGGTGGTCACGCTGCTGCTGCCGCTGCTGCCGTGGGCGGTCGAGTATCCGTGGTTGTGCTGGCCGCTCCTGTTCGTGACCGGCGCGGCGGCGGGCAGCGTCTATACGCTGTCTATCGTTGCGTGCGGCGAGCGCTTTCGCGGCACGGCGCTGGTGTCGGCGACGGCTATCGTCGGCGCTTCGTGGAGCGTGGCGAGTTTCGGCGGGCCGATCATCGCGGGGACATTGATGGATCGCGTGAGTCCGGATGCGCTGATTGGCGTGCTGGTGGTCGCGGCGGCGGCGTTTCTGGGCGCGGCGGCTTGGGAGAAGCGCGCTTCGACAGATGACGCTGATTGCGTTTCCTGAACGTCCAACGCGCCGTCTTTCTGTCGGATCCGGTTGCGAGCGCGCCACCGGATGCGTCGCCCTCGCAGGCATGGCGCACACGCCGTTACGCGCGGGCTTCGTTGCACATCTGGATCGTGCCGACCGAAGGCCGCGCGGCGGCATGACGCGGCATAATGCGCCGGCGCCGGCTTCGCTTGAGGAATCAAGCTTCCATCACATCAGGCCGTCTGCGCCGCCCCACTTCGCTCCCGCCGCACGAAAGCCAGCACGCCGACCAGCAACGCCGAGCAAAACACCGGCAACGCCGCCGCATGAAAGAGCGACGCATTGCTCCATCCGAGCGCGATCATCTGTCCGCCGACGAGCGGCCCGATCACCGACCCCACGCGTCCGATGCCCAGACTCCAGCCGATGCCCGTGGACCGCAGCGAGGTCGGATAAAAATGCCCCGCGAGCGCATTCACCGCAGGCTGTCCACCGACGATGCAGAACCCGCCCGCAAACACCGCGACGAATAGCCAGAACTGCACGTGCGCCACGCCGCCGATCATCCCCACGCTCACCGCGCCCACGAGAAAGCAGGCCAGCAACACACGCACGAAGCCGAATCGTTCGATGAACCAGCCGAGCATGAGCGTGCCTACCACGCCGCCCGTCTGCAACAGCGTGCCGACCAGCACGGCCATGCCCGGCGAGTATCCCGCATCGCGCATCACGGTCGGCAGCCAGTTCGACAGGAAGTACAGATCGATGAGATTCATGAAGCTGATCGCCCACAAGATCAGCGTGACCGGCCCGCGGCCCGCGCGGAACAGTTCGGCGACCGGCGCGCCCGAACTCGCTTTTTCGCGGACGACGAGCCGCGTCGAGGCATCGATGGCAAGCGACGGATCGAACTTCGCGAGCCAGTCGCGGGCGCGCGCCTCGCGGCCCTTCAACACGAGAAATTGCAGCGATTCAGGCAGCGCGATGACCATCCATACCGCGAGCAACAAAGGCACCAGGCCGCCGACCCAGAACACCGAACGCCAGCCGAAAGCAGGGATCAGCGCCGCGCTCACGAAGCCGCCCAGCGCCGCGCCGAGCGTGAAGCCGCACGAGACGAGCATCATCCGCTTGACGCGATGCTCGGCCGTCGAGAACTCGCCGACGAGCGCCATTGCGTTCGGCATGATGCAGCCGAGGCCAAGACCCGTCACGAAACGCAAGGCCGCGAGCACCGGCAAGCTGTCGGTGAACGCGGTTGCGATCATCGAGAACGCGAAGAAAAACGTCGAGCCGATCAACACCGGCCTGCGCCCGATGCGATCCGCCAGCACCGACAAGCCGAGCGCGCCAAGCAGCATGCCGAAAAGACTCGCGCTGAAAACCGGCCCGAGCGCCGCCTTCGACACGTGCCAGTCCGCGATGACGGCCGGCGCAACGTAACCCATCGCTTGCGCGTCGAAGCCATCGATCACGAGGCATAGTCCGCACAACACGAGCAGCATCGCCTGAAAGCCGGGCCGGTGCGCGTGGCCAAGCGCGCTCTCCACATCGACCGCATTCGCCATGTTCAATCCTTGAAATTATTTGCGCGCCGCGAGGATGCGCCCCGCGCACTCGCCGAAACCAATGCGATAACCCTCGCCCTGACACCATCCGCGCAAGGTGACTTCATCGCCGTCCTGAAGGAACGCGCGCTCGCCGCCTTCGACGAGGCTCAACGGCCGTTGTCCGTTCCACGTGCTTTCGAGCAAACTGCCGCACGATTGCGGCGTCGCGCCACTGATGGTGCCGGAGCCCATGAGATCGCCCACGCGCGTATTGCAGCCCGATGCCGTGTGATGCGTAAGCTGCTGCGCCATCGACCAGTACATCAGCCTGAAATTGGTGCGCGAGATGGTCGTGGCGCGGCTCACACCCTCCGGCCTCAGCGTCACTTCCAGGTCGATGTCGAACGCGTGCTCGCCCTCATGCCGCAGATACGCGAGCGGTTGCGGCTCCTGCACGGGCGTCGCGGTGCGGAAGGGTTCGAGCGCGTCGAGCGTGACGATCCACGGCGAAATGGTGGTCGCGAACCCTTTCGCGTTGAACGGTCCGAGAGGCACGTATTCCCATTGCTGGATGTCGCGCGCGCTCCAGTCGTTGAGCAGCACCATGCCGAAGATATGCGACTCCGCATCCGCGCAGGCAATCGGTTCGCCGAGCGCATTACCGCGCCCGATGATGAAACCCGTCTCCAGCTCGATATCCAGCTTGCGGCATGCGCCGAACACCGGCCGCTCTTCGTTGGGCGCTTTCAACTGGCCGTTCGGGCGGCGCACCGGCGTGCCGCTCACCACCACCGACGACGCGCGTCCGTTATAGCCGATCGGCATCTCGGACCAGTTCGGCAGCAGCGCATTCTTCGGATCGCGGAACATCGAGCCGACGTTGGTCGCGTGTTCCTTCGAGGAATAGAAGTCCGTGTAGCCGGGAATTTCGACGGGCAGATGGAGCGTTGCATCGGCGCGCGGAACGAGCGTGCGGCGGCGCAATGCGGAGTCGTCGCGCAGCGTGGATGCGCCCTCTTGCAGCAGGCCGCCGAGCGCGCTGCGCACCGCGCGCCACGTATCGCGTCCGAGCGCGATGAAGTCGTTCAGACGCGGCGCGTTGAAGGTGCCGTGACCATCGACGAGACGCGCTTCTTCGAGCGCCGCCAGGTCCACGATCCAGTCGCCGATAGCCACACCCGCGCGCGGCCGCGGATTCACCGGGTCGCTGAAGATTCCAAACGGCAGGTTCTGGATCGGAAAGTCGCTCGCCGGATCATTGGCGGAGTCGAGCCAGCTTCTGAGTTGCGGCGCACGCGTCGCGGGAAGCGCGTCGTTCATCGTTGCTCCGGGTTGAAGTGTTTCGTGAGCCCCTGCCAGCACTCGTAGTAATGCGCCTGCAATTGCGCGGTTTCGAGCGCGAACTGCGTCGGCTTGATGAGCGTGCGCGTCTCGAACATGAAGGCGAGTGTGTCGCCGACCTTCGCGGGCTTCGAGGTATCGCTTCTCGATGCCTTTTCGAAGGTATCCGCGTCCGGCCCGTGTCCCGACATGCAGTTGTGCAGACTCGCGCCGCCCGGCAGGAAGCCCTCGGCCTTCGCGTCGTAGACACCATGCACGAGGCCCATGAATTCGCTCGCCACATTGCGATGGAACCAGGGCGGCCGGAACGTGTCCTCGGCGGCGAGCCAGCGCGGCGGAAAAATCACGAAGTCGATGCTATCGACGCCCGGCGTATCGCTCGGCGATTGCAGCACGAGAAAGATGGACGGATCGGGATGATCGAAGCTGATCGAACCGATGGCGTTGAAGTGGCGCAGGTCGTATTTGTACGGCGCGTAATTGCCGTGCCATGCGACCACGTCGAGCGGCGAATGGCCGATATCCGCGCGCCACAGCACGCCATTCATCTTGGCGATGAGTTCGAACGCGCCTTCGCGGTCCTCATAAGCCGCGTGCGGCGTGAGGAAATCACGCGGATTGGCGAGCCCGTTCGAACCGATAGGCCCGAGATCGGGCAACTGCAGCAACGCGCCGAAGTTCTCGCAGATATAGCCGCGCGCTTCGCCATCCGGCAGCGCCACGGCAAAGCGCACGCCGCGCGGAATCACCGCGATCTCGAACGGCGCGATATCGAGCTTGCCGAGTTCAGTCCAGATCGCGAGCCGCCCTGCTTGCGGCACGATCAGCAATTCGCCGTCCGCGCTGTAGAAGAAGCGCTCGTGCATCGAACGGTTCGCCGCGTACAGATGAATCGCGCAGCCGCTCATGGATTCGCCGGCGCCGTTGCCGGCCATCGTCACCCAGCCGTCGACGAAATCGGTCGGCGCGGCGGGCATCGGCAGCGGGTCCCAACGCAACTGGTTCGGCGGCGTGGGCGGCACATCGGCGAAATTGGCGACGAGCCGCGCGCGCGAGGCATCGCCAGTCAATTGCACGAACGGCCGATGCACTGCCGCCGGCCGGATGCGGTACAGCCACGAGCGCCGGTTATGCGCGCGCGGCGCGGTAAAAGCCGTGCCGGAAAGCTGCTCCGCATAAAGACTGTAGGCCGCGCGCTGCGGCGAGTTGCGGCCGATGGGCAGCGCGCCCGGCAACGCTTCGGTCGCGAAGTCGTTGGCGAAACCCGACTGATAGTGCGCGCTGGCGTCGGTATGCGTGTCGAACGTCGGCATGGTCGTGATCCTCGATGAGTGCCATCGCGTGGTATTTACGAATGGTAAAACCAATTACGTTTAGTGAAATTTGTCGTAAACCCTGAGCGTGGCTTATCCCACCCGCATATGAATATGTGAATTTGGCGCAAGCCACGGCGCCATGCGCTGGTACCATCGACGGAATTCGTCCCGCCTTGGAAGCCTCAACGCCGAACGCGCCATGATCACCCCGTCCGTGACAGAACTCGTCAACCGCGCCAAGGCGCATCCGTTTCTCGGCGCGCATATCGTGCTGGGCGAAGGCGAGCACGCGGGACAAGCGGTGGCGAACTATGGCGAGTTGCGTATTGCAAGCGCGTATGAGCCGATCTTCGATGTCGGCACGCATAGCTTTCCGCAAATGTTGAGCGCGTCGCCCGAGAGCGCCGAGCGTTTCGGCGACGAACTCGGCGTGCAGGCGCAGACGCTGATCGAAGGCGATACTCCGCACGATCCCTTTGGCCAACTGGACAACGACCGCGAACTCGTCGCGCTCGACCGGTTATCGCGCGCGCTGCATGCGTTCAATTTCTTCGGCGCGCAAAAGCCCGGTCTGCTGTTTTTGCGCGTGCATGAGCGGTTATTGAAGAGCGTGAAGTACGACCACGGTCTGCACTTTTCGTCGGTGTTGCTGGAGTTCGGCGTGAATCCCGGACGCATCGTGATCGAATTGCCGGCGGCGGCCGTCGCGCACAAGACGTTTCTCGGCTACCTCATCAAAAGCTATCAGCGCTACGGTTTCAAGGTAGCGGGCAATCTGCCCAATGCCGGGCAGATCATGGCGGTATCGGACATGGCGCGGCTCGACTTCATCAAGATGGATGCGCGCGCCGCCTTGCGCGATTCCGTGGTCAAGCATCTGGTGGCGTATGCGCATAGGCTGCGCATTCCGCTCATCTTCAGCAATGTCGCCGATGCCGCGCAGTTCAATGCGCTCGAACAATACGACGTGCACTTCGTGCAAGGGCCGGTGTTCGACGCGCATCCCGGAGAATTGCGTTAGCTGTCGCTGCGCAGGCGATGCATCAGCGGCTTCAGCGCCGGATACAGATCGAGATAGACGCCGAAGCGGTCTCTATAAACGCGTTGCCGTGCTTCGTCCGGCTCTGCGCGATCCACGAGCGTGACCCAGCCGCCTTCCGCCGTTTCGCGTGAGATGAGATTGGCACCGAGCGCCGCGAGCAAGGCCGCGCCCATCGCCGCTTCGACTTCCTGTTCGATGGATTGCACGGGATAACCCGTTACATCCGCGATGATCTGCATCCACAGGTCAGAATGCGCCGCGCCGCCGACCACGATCAGCTTGTCATCCAGCGATTGCGCGCCGCGCCGCCCTGCTTCCATGTTGTGCTTCAACGCAAACGCGACGCCTTCGAGCACCGCGCGATAGAGCGTCGCGCGCGTGTGAAAGAGATTCAAGCCCACGAACGTGCCGCTCGCGTGGGCATCCCAGACGGGGCTGCGCTCGCCCATCAGATAAGGCAGGAACACGACGCCGTCCGAACCCGCCGCGACCTTGGCCGCCGCATCTTCGAGCAGCCGATGCGGATCGCCATCGGGTATTTGCTTGGCTGCCGCGATCTCGGCCTGACAGAACTGATCGCGATACCACGCGACGCACGCGCCGGCCGTGCTGGCGCCACCGAACACGTAGAGATCGCGCTTGCCGTTGTAGACGTGCGGCATGGAGACGAGACCGTGTCGCGCATCGACGCTCTGGTTGATGTAGCCCCAGCACATGCTCGTGCCGATCATCGCGACATGGTGACCCGCGCGCGTCACGCCCGCCGCGAAAGTGGCGACGGCCGCATCGACGCCGCCCGCGACGATCGGCGTGCCCGCCGCAAGCCCGAGCTTGTCCGCCCACTGCGGCAACAGCCCGCCCACGATCTCCGACGACTCGACGAGCCGCGCGGGCATCATCGACACGGGAATGCCGAGCATGCCGAGCGCTTCTTCCGACCACGCGCGGCGGCCGATGTCGTACACGCCGCCGATGTTGCCCGCCGAGCTGTGATCGATCGCGAGTTCGCCCGTGAGGCGCTGGATGATAAACGCGTTCGGCGGCAGGAAATAGCGCGTCTTCTTCCAGACTTCCGGCTGCTGCTCGCGCATCCACAGAATTTTCGTGAAGCCGTAGTAGCTGTCGACGCCGTTGCCGGTGATCGCCTCGATGCGCGCCATATCCACGTTCTGCCGCACCCATTCGACTTGCGCGGTCGCGCGGCGATCCATCCAGATGAGGCACGGGTAAAGCGCTTCCATGTCGTCGTCGACGGGAATGCCCGAGCCGCCGTAGAGACTGCTCACGCAGACCGACTTGATTTGATCGGCCGCGACGCCCTTCGCGCGCGCTTTCGCAACGCAGCCGCTCAAGGCTTCGGTCACGGCATCGAACCAGACGGACGGCCATTGTTCGGCCCAGAGCGGCTTCGGTGTATCCGGATGATAGGCGCTCGAATGTTGCGCGACGATTGCGCCAGTCGTATCGACCAGGAGCGCCTTCGTGCTCTGCGTGCCGATGTCTATGCCGATCACGTAATCCATGCTTTGTCTCCGACTCGTATCTTTCTGTGTGGTTTGCCGCGTCATTGCCTATGGTTGATGCAGACCTTCGTTCAACGCCGGCCATGCTGACTATCCGGGTTATTCCCGATTCGTCCTGTAACGGCGCGCTGGGCTACGTCCGGCGCTTAAGCGCCGCTGCCGCGCGCGGCCGCATGCGGCACCGTGCCTTGACTTTCGCGATGCCCAATACGATCATTCGATCAACCAAAGAGCAAATGCTCACCACGGCTGCGTAAATTGTGAGCGCAAGGCGTCGCAAACGCAAACGGTCGTCCGCGAAGAACGGGCGCACATCCAATCAAAGGAAGCGAGACATGACGAGCGAAAACAATGTGATCCTGCACATCGGCGCGGGGTCTTTTCATCGCGCGCATCAGGCGTGGTACTTGAGCCGGCTGATCGAATCGGGCGATGCGAGCTGGTCGCTCGCCGTGGGCAACATTCGCGGCGACATGAACGCCGTGCTCGATGCGCTCGCCGCGCAAAACGGCGAATACACGCTCGAAACCGTCACGCCGCAAGGCGAGCGCGACTACGAAACGGTGCGCTCCATCCGCCGCGTGATTCCCTGGACCGCCGATCTCGACGGGCTCATCGCGGCGGGCAGCGCGCCCGAATGCAAGATCGTATCGTTCACCGTCACCGAAGGCGGCTATTACCTCGACGAACACGACAAGCTCGAAACCGGCAACGTCGATCTCGCCGCCGACCTGAAAGGCGCGAAGACCACCATCTACGGTGCCATTGCCGCCATTCTCGACGCCCGCATGAAGAACGACGCGGGCAAGCTGTCGCTGCAGAACTGCGACAACCTGCGCAGCAACGGCGACCGCTTCAAGGCGGGCATGCTCGAATTCCTCGAACTGCGCGGCGAAACGAAATTGCGCGACTGGATGATCGCCAACACCTCGTGCCCGAACGCGATGGTCGACCGCATCACGCCGCGTCCGACACCCGATGTCGCGGAGCGCGTGAAAGCCGCGACGGGTTTCGACGACCGCGCGCCGATCATGGGCGAGAAGTTCATCCAGTGGGTGATCGAGGATCACTTCATCGCGGGAAGGCCCGCTTGGGAGAAGGTGGGCGCGGAGATGGTCGAGTCCGTGCTGCCGTACGAAGAGGCGAAGATCCGCATTCTCAACGCGAGTCATAGCTGCATTGCGTGGGCGGGAACGCTCGTCGGCCTGCAGTACATTCACGAAGGCACGCAGGACCTGGAGATTCGCGCTCTCGCCGAAGCCTATGTCACCGACGACGTCATCCCGTGCCTCACGCCTAGCCCGATCGATCTGGCGAAGTATCGCGATGTCGTGCTCGACCGCTTCAGCAATCCGTATATCAAGGACACGAATCAGCGCGTCGCCGCCGATGGCTTCTCGAAGCTGCCGGGCTTTATCGCGCCGACGCTCGCGGAATGTTTCGAGCGCGACGTCGATCCCGACTCGACCGCGATTCTGCCCGCGCTCTTCTTTCGCTTCCTCGAACGCTGGCACGAAGGCAAGCTGCCTTATACCTATCAGGATGGCGTGATGGACCCCGCCGTCGCGCATGGCTATTTCACGGCCGACGATCCGATCAAGGCCTTCGCCGGCGACAAGCTGCTCTGGGGCAGCATGGCGCAGACCGAGAGCCTGGAGCGCGTGCTGCGCGCGGCAATCGGGCGCGTCGATGCGTGGCTCAAGAACCGGCCTTGATTGGCTCGCTTGGGTGTTGTGCTCATGGCGCATTGAGGCGCACGGCGTTACATTAGCGCCTCCGGTTTTCTGCCGGGCTTCGCGCCTGGCTTCGACAAAGGTCCGTTCATGTATTTAGGTATCGACCTCGGCACCTCCGAAGTGAAAGTGCTGCTGCTCGCAAGCGACGGCAGTGTAATCGGCACGGCGGGCACGCCTTTTACGGTGTCGCGCCCGAAACCGCGCTGGTCCGAACAAAATCCGCTCGACTGGTGGGCAGGCACGCGCGCCGCCCTCTTCGCCTTGCGCGACAAGTTTCCGAAAGAGTTCGCGCAAGTGCGCGGCATCGGCCTGTCCGGGCAGATGCATGGCGCGGTGCTGCTCGATTCGAGCGATCGCGTGTTGCGCCCGGCCATCCTCTGGAACGACATGCGCAGCGACAAGGAGTGCGCCGAGCTTTACGAGCGCGCGCCGAATCTGCACGAGATCGCCGGTAATCTGGCGATGCCCGGTTTCACCGCGCCCAAGCTGCTCTGGGTCGCGCACAACGAGCCGGAAATCTTCCGGCAGACGGCTTGCGTGCTGTTGCCGAAGGATTATCTGCGCATGCATCTCACGGGCACGAAGGTGTCCGATCCATCCGATGCCGCCGGCACGCTTTGGCTCGATGTCGCGCGACGCGACTGGTCGGACGAACTGCTCGCCGCGTGCAGCATGACGCGGCAGCAGATGCCGAAGCTCGCCGAAGGCAGCGAGCCTTCGGGCACCTTGCGTCCGGAACTCGCGCGTGAACTCGGCTTGCCCGATGGCGTCATCGTTGCGGCAGGCGGCGGCGACAATGCGGCGAGCGCGGTGGGAATCGGCGCAACCGAACCCGGCGATGGCTTCCTCTCGCTCGGCACGTCGGGCGTGTTGTGCGTGGTGGGCGATCGCTTCAGGCCCAATCCGGCATCGGCGGTGCATGCGTTTTGTCACGCCATTCCGGACCGCTGGCATCAGATGAGCGTGGTGTTGTCGGCGGCGAGTTGCCTGCGCTGGGTATGCAAGCTCACGTCCACCGACGAGCCCACGCTGCTTGCGGAAATCGAGGCGCTGCCCGCCGATGCCTTATCGACCGCGCCTTTGTTCCTGCCGTATCTGAGCGGCGAGCGCACGCCGCACAACGACCCTTACGCGCAGGGCGTGTTCTTCGGCATGACGCACGCCACCGATCGCGCCTTGCTCGGCTATTCGGTGCTGGAAGGCGTGACGCTCGCCCTGACCGATGGTCTCGACGCCTTGCAATCCGCGGGCACGGAAGCGCATGCCTTGTCGCTGCTTGGCGGCGGCGCGCGCAGTGCGTACTGGGGCCAAATGTTCGCCGATGCGCTCGATACGCCCACGCGCACGCACGGCGGCGGCGAGACGGGCGCGGCGCTCGGCGCGGCGCGGCTCGGCTGGCTCGCGGCGGGCGGCGATCCGGCGACGGTGCTGACTAAACCTGCCATCAAACAGGAGTTCACGCCGAATGCCGAGCGCCACGCGGCGTTGCGCCAGCGGCTCAAGGGCTATCGCGAGCTGTATCAGCACGTGCGGCCGTTGTTCGATCCGGCGCGTCCGCGACTAGCCTGACGCCGAGAGACGTTCGAAAGCCGGCTGTTGCCGTTAAGCGGGCAGCCGGCTGTTTCGTTTTCCAAACGGCATTCATTGGCCGCCTTGCTTGGCCTGAACGCAGCGTTTCGGTCGTGCGGGTAAATATTCGGCGATGGTTTCCGACGATAAACCGCGCCGCGCGCTATAAAAAGAACTACAACTGAAGCAGACTCAATTCAACGACCGTGCCCAAGCCCAACGAAAAACTCGATCTGGCGACGCGCGCCGCGTGGCTCTACTACGTCGCGGGCAATACTCAGAATGAGATCGCCGAAAAACTGCAAATCTCGCGACCTGTCGCGCAGCGGCTCGTCGCCTTCGCGGTCGAAAAGAACCTGATTCGCGTGCGAGTCGATCATCAGATCGCCGATTGCCTTTCGCTTGCGAAGCAACTCAGCGACCGCTACGGACTCGCGATGTGCGAAGTGGTGCCCATTGACGGCGACAGCAACGAGCAAGTAGACCGCAAGCTCGCGGTAGCAGGCGCGCAGGTGATGGAACGCTATCTCGTCGATGAGAAACCGCTCGTCGTCTCCATCAGCAGCGGGCGCACGCTCAAGGCGGTGGTCGCGCAGATCGGGCAACTGGAGCGGCCGCAGCATCGGCTGGTGTCGCTCGTCGGCGCGATTGCGCACGATGGTTCGTCCAATCGCTACGACGTCGCGCAGCAGCTCTCCGAAAAGACCGGCGGCAAGCACTTCATGCTGCCCGCGCCGCTCATGGCCGATAGCGAAGCCGAGCGCGCGCAATGGTGCAATCACCGTCTTTATCGGATCGTGGATGCGCTCGCGCAGAAAGCGGACGTGGCTTTCGTCGGCATCGGCAATGTGGGCATCAATTGTCCGCTGCACGAGGACGGGTTCATCTCGAACGCCGAAGTCCACGAGTTGATGAAAGCGGGCGCGGTGGCGGAACTGCTCGGCCTGCCGATCGATGCGAACGGAGCGCGCGTCGATTCGAAAACAGGCGCGCGCGCGACGAGCCTCCGGATCGATTCGCCGCCGAAACGGCCGACCATCGGCTTTGCCGGCGGCGAGCGCAAGCGCGCGGCGCTGGTCGCGGCGTTGAAGGGAAAGTGGTTGTCGGGATTGGTGACGGATGAGCTTTGCGCGCGCGCGGCGCTGGCGGCTTGAATCGCTCGTCCCATGACGCCGGCGTCCACGCGAGACACCGGCGCCACTGCGGAGATCAAGCCCGCGCCACGCTCGGCACAGCCAATTCCGGATGCTCCACGAGATAAGCTTCCACCACGTGCCGCCTGAACGCGATGCCGTCGGCGTTGAACAAATGGCAGTGTTCCGGCGACGCGCCCACCTTCAGCTTCTCGCCCCGCGTGTGCTTCTCCAAGGGCGGAATCCGCGAGATCAAGCCGTCCGGCGCCACCGATGTCTCCGCGTACAGATAAGCCGCGTCGCCTAACGTTTCCACGGTCATCGTCGAAGCGGACACGCCGTATTCCGAAACGTTCGGCTGTAACGCTTCCGGACGAATGCCGATAGTCACCGCATCGCCGGGCTTGGCATTGCCTGGCAGCACGCCGGCCAGTTGCGTCTCGCCGGTGGAATACTTCACGAGCACGCCATCGTCCTGAATGCGCTCGACCGTGCCCGAGAGAAAGTTCATCTTCGGCGAGCCGATAAAACCCGCCACGAACTTGTTGGCCGGCGCGTGATACAACGTGTTGGGCGTGCCGACCTGCTCGATATTGCCCGCCGAGAGCACCACGATCTTGTCCGCCAGCGTCATTGCTTCGACCTGATCGTGGGTCACGTAGATCATCGTCGTCTTGAGATCGTCGTGCAGGCGCGCGAATTCCAGGCGCATCTTCACGCGCAACGCGGCGTCGAGATTGGAAAGCGGTTCGTCGAAGAGAAACACTTTCGGCTTGCGCGTGATCGCGCGGCCAATCGCCACGCGCTGGCGCTGCCCGCCCGACAACTGCTTCGGCTTGCGGTCCAGCAAGTGATCGATATGCAAAATCTTCGCGGCGTTCTTCACGGCCGCATCGATCGCGGGCTTCTTCTCGCCCGCGAGCTTGAGTCCGAACGCCATGTTGTCGTAGAGCGTCATGTGCGGATAGAGCGCGTACGACTGAAACACCATCGCAATGCCGCGCTTCGCGGGCGGCAACTCGTTCACGCGCACGCCGTCGATCGACAGATCGCCGCCGCTGATCTCCTCCAGCCCCGCGATCATGCGCATCAGCGTGGACTTGCCACAGCCCGACGGTCCGACGAACACGACGAACTCGCCGTCGTTGATATCGAGGTTGACACTCTTCATCACCTCGGTGTCTTCATATCGCTTGTTGATGTTACGCAGTGTCAGACTAGCCATGATCCGTCTCCATGTTTCTTTGTTTGCGACGCTTAGCCGAGCCTCTTTTCAAGGCGTCTCGAAGGTCGCATGCTGCAGCCATTGTTCGACGAGTGCGGGCAAGCGCGCCATGTCGTCGAAGACGACTTCCGCGCCCGCGCGCTTCAACGCGCCGATCTGTCCTTCCGTCGCATGTCCTCCGCCGATGAACCCTAGCACCTGCATGCCCGCCGCGCGCGCCGCCGTCACGCCGGTCACGCTGTCTTCCACCACGAGGCAGCGCAACGGGTCGACCTTCAACGCGCGCGCCGCCGCTAAATACACGTCGGGCGCAGGCTTCGGGTTCGCCACCATGTCCGCCGTGAAGCGCCTGTCGCCGAAAAACTGCACGAGGCCCGTGCGATTCAGGACGGTATCCACGTAAGCCGCGAAGCTGTTGCTCGCGCATGCCTTGGTGAGCGGCACGGCGGCAAGCGCCTCGGCGATGCCCGCGACCGGCGGCGCTTCTACCGCCGCCGCTTCGACCGCGCGGCGGATCGACATGATTTGATCCTGCGTGAGCGTGCGGTTCACGGTGTCCGCCGCGCTCGCGAGCACGGCTTCGATGCGCAAGCCGAGCAGCGGCATCACCACGGGTTCGATATCGACGCCTGGCCACAGCGTCTGCAATTCCGTGACGAGCATGCGCGCCGCCACGGCTTCGCTGTCGATGAGCACGCCGTCGCAGTCGCAGATCATCAGTCGATCTGCGAGCGCGGCTTCTCTGGAAGGTTTCAGGTTCACTGGGTACGCCTCACTTCACCGCGCCGAAGGTCAGGCCGCGCACCAGTTGCTTCTGCGAGAGCCAGCCGACGATGAGAATCGGCGCGACGGCAAGCAGCGACGCCGCCGAAAGCTTGGCCCAGAACAAGCCTTCCGGACTCGAATACGACGCGATGAACACGGTAAGCGGCGCCGCGTTCGAGCTCGACAGGTTGATGCTCCAGAACGCCTCGTTCCAAGAGAGGATCACGAGCAGGAGACCGGTCGATGCCAGTCCCGGCAGCGACATCGGCATGAGCAGATAGACGATCTCCTGCCACGTCGTCGCGCCGTCTATGCGTCCCGCTTCGAGAATGTCGCGCGGCACTTCGTTGAAATAAGTGAACGCCATCCACACGGCAATCGGCAAATTGATCAGCGTGTACACGATGATGAGACCCGACACCGTATCGAGCAGGCCCGTGTTCTTCCACAACAGATAGATCGGCACCAGCACGCCGACCGACGGCATCATCTTCGTGGAGAGCATCCACAGCAGCACTTTCTGCGTCTTCTTCGTGGGGAAGAAGGCCATCGCGTAGGCGCAGGGCACGGCGAGCAACAGGCAGATCACCGTGACGCCCAGCGAGATCAGCACCGAGTTGAGCGCGAAGCCCCAGTAGTTGCTGCGCGCAAAGACCTCGCGGAAGCTGTCGAGCGTTGGCGTGAAGAAAAGCGACGACGAGTATGCCTGCTGCTCGGTCTTGAACGCGGTGATCGTCATCCAGAAGATCGGGAAGAACAACAGGATCGAAACGATCCACGCCACGATGCCGGGCACGATGCGCTTCACATGTTCGAACACGGGCACGGGCGGCCTGGTGGAAACCGGTTGAGTGCTCATGACTCGTATTCCCCTTTGAGGTTCTTCGCAAGCATTCTCACGAGGAAGAACGCAACCACGTTCGCGAGGATTACCGCGAGGATGCCGCCCGCCGATGCGAGACCGACATCGAACTGCTGCAAACCGAGCGCATAGATGAGATACGACAGGTTGGTGGTCGCGGTGCCCGGACCGCCGCCGGTGGTCGTATAGATTTCAGCGAAGATCGACAGCAGGAAGATGGTTTCCATCATCACGACGACGGCGATTGCGCGACGCAAGTGCGGCAGCGTGATGAAGAAGAACATGGCGAACGGACCCGCGCCGTCGATGCGCGCCGCTTCCTTCTGCTCCTGATCGAGCGACTGGATCGCCGTGAAGAGAATCAGGAACGCGAACGGCAGCCATTGCCACGACACGATCATGATGACCGCGAAGAGCGGGTAGTCGGCGAACCAGTCGATCGGCTGCATGCCCATGGAACGCATCAGCGAGGCGACCAGGCCATACACCGGGTGCAGGATCATGTTCTTCCAGATCAGCGCGGACACCGTCGGCATGACAAAGAACGGCGCAATCACCAGAAGCCGCGCAATGCCCTGCCCGATGAATTTGCGGTCGAACAGCACGGCGAGCAGCACGCCGCCGATCACCGTGATGCCGAGCGTCGAGCCGATCAGGGTCAGCGTATGGCCAATGGACGGGCCGAACGCCGGGTCGGTGGCGAGGAACTCGTAGTTATCGAAGCCCGCGAAACCCTTAACATCGGGATTGAGCAGGTTGTAGCGCGAGAACGAAAACCAGATCGTCATCGCGAGCGGGATCGCCATCCACAAGAACAGGAGACCGGTCGAGGGCGTGATCAGCCAGCGCACCGACTTCGCGCGCTTCTTGTCGCGCTCGGCCGCGGACTCCTGGTAGTGGTCGGAGATAGGGGGATTCAGTTGACTCATCGTGACACCTCTCGATGATTGACCGGCCGCGCATCTTCGGAGGGCGAAGACGCGCGGCCTGCGAACTACGTGACTTACTTCTGATAGCCCGCCTGTTTCACTGCGCGATCGGCTGCCGCGTTGGCGGCCTTGAGCGCGCTATCGACGCTGCCCTGATTCGCGACAACGCCGGCGATCGACTGACCGACTACCGTGCCGAACGACTGGAACTCGGGGATGCCCACGAACTGGATGCCGCTATACGGCACCTTCTTGAGCGACGCATCGTTCGGATTGGCGCTTTCGATCGCCGCCAGCACGAAGTCGCCGAACGGCGCGGCCTGTTTGTACTCGGGGCGCGCGTAGGTGGACTTGCGCGTGCCCGGCGGCACCGAGGCCCAGCCCTCGTCCTTGCCGACCATTTCTATATATTCCTTCGACGTGGCCCACGCGGCGAACTTCTTCGCGGCGTCCTGCTGCTTCGACGTCTTCGGGATCGCGAGCGACCACGACCACAGCCAGTGCGAGCCCTTCGGCGTCACGGCGATCGGCGCGGCGGCAAAGCCGATCTTGTCCGAGACCTGCGACTGCGCCTTGTTGTAGAGCATGCCGGCGGCAACCGTCGCGTCGATCCACATTGCGCACTTGCCCGAGGACATCAGCGTGAGGTTTTCGTTGAAGCCGTTGGAGCTTGCTCCCGGAGGGCCGTCGGCCTTGAGCAAGTCCGCATAGAACGACACGGCCTTGTGCCATTCGGGCGAATCGAGCTGCGCCTTCCATTGTTCGTCGAACCAGCGGCCGCCGAAGGTGTTCACCACCGTCGAAACGAAGGCCATGTTCTCGCCCCAGCCTGCCTTGCCGCGCAGGCAGATGCCGTATTGGCCCTTGGCCTTGTCGGTCAGCTTGTCGGCGAATTGCTTGATCTGATCGTAGGTCGGCTGATCGGGCATCTTGAGGCCGGCCGCGTCGAACAGATCCTTACGGTAATAGGTCATCGAGCTTTCGACGTAGAACGGCAGCGCATAGAGCTGGCCGTTGTACGAGAGACCGTCGCGGGCGGTTTTCACCACGTCGTCGAGGTCGTAGTTCGCGGGCAGATTGGCCATCGGCGTGAGCCAGCCACGCTTGCCCCACTGCGGCGCTTCGTACGTGCCGATGGTGAGCACGTCGAACTGGCCGCTGTTGGTCGTGATGTCGGTGGTGGCGCGCTGACGCAGCACGTTTTCTTCGAGAATCACCCACTTCAGCTGGATGTCCGGATTGGCCTTCTCGAACGCGGGCGAGAGCTTCTTCAGCTCGATCATGTCCGGGTTGTTGAGCGTGGCCACCGTGATGGTGGTCGCTGCTTGCGCAGGCGGCACGAAGGCCGCGCTTGCCGCGATGAGCGATGCGACGACGCCGGTCACGGCAAGCTGTGCACGCGGCTCTGCCCGAACGATAGTGTGGATGCGTTTCATTGTGGTGCGTCTCCTTTTTTGTTGGCATGGGCGCCATGCGGGAAACAGGCCGTGCGGCGATGTCTTCGATGCCGTCGGTGCCTGTCTCGCAAGCGCCGGTGTGCCGCTGCCTGCTGCCTCAGGGATGCGCGATGGATATCGCGTGGATTCCGGTTTTGCTTCGGGTTTTCTTTTGAATCTTCGCTGCGGTATCGCCTCTTACCTTTCGCTGCCTTCTTTGGTCTTGCGCCCTACCCTTGCGTGCTTATCGTGCCGTTTCACTATAGACGGTGCGCCTCGCGCTGCAAGGGCCGTCAACTCGTCCGCTTGCCGCTTTTCGACGCTGAGCTCGCGGGCCATGATGTCGTTGACCGCGAAGACATGGCCGTGGATTTCCCGCGATTTTCCGAGGATTGGGTGCATGTCGATGAGCGCCGCGTGACTGAAGGGAATGTCGATACCGCCGGAACGCTCGACGGTCTTGGCGACGATGCGCTCGAACACATGCACGCGTTCGCCAGCGTCTTCGGAGCGCCGACGGAGTTCACTCTCGTCATCGACCACGAGCTTCGCGCCTTCTTCAAGAAAAGACCGCGCCACCGCTTCGCCAATACCACTCGTGGCAACCGTGATGATCGCCACCTTGTCGCTCAATCTCACCGACATCTCCGAGATTTTTGTTTGGTTCGAAGTGAGCGAACGCTCTGGCTTCGATCAATTGCTCTTTGCGTGGTCGAATGATCGGCGTTGTGTGCAGAAGTGTCAAGGCGGGAAAACCAGTTTCGATGGTGCGACGCGCAATTGCGTCCGCGGCGGAAAGCCGCGCCAGTCGCTGCTCCGAGCAACGGTCGTTCCTAAAGGTGCACTCGACGCTGATACGTTATATCATCTCGGAATTCTCCGATTCGGCATTCGACATGAACGCCGTGTCATGCATCAAACCCGGACACCGAGCCTCAACATGACCGCATCCGTCGAAACCATGCTTGCTCGCGCGGAAGCGCTGGCGAGCGAGCGCGGCGTCGCGCTCACACCCTTGCGCCGACACGTGTACGAACTCGTGCTGAAGGCGCACAAGCCGATCGGCGCCTACGACCTCATCGACGCGATGGAGCCGAAGCGCGGCGCGCGCGTGCCGCCCACCACTGTTTATCGCGCGCTCGACTTCCTGGTCGAGAACGGCTTCGTGCATCGCATCGAATCGAAGAACGCGTTCGTCGCCTGCTGCGATGCCGGCAAGCCGCACGAAAGCCAGTTCCTTATCTGCGACGACTGCGGCAACACGCTCGAAATACAGGGCCGCGATCTGGCTTCGTCGCTTTCGGCCACGCCGCCCGCGCATGGCTTCGAAGTACGGCATCAGGTCGTCGAATTGAGCGGACTGTGCAGCGATTGCCAGAAGAAGCACCGCCACGCCTGAGCGCACGTCGTTCGAGCCACGAACCTTGCCCTTGCCGCACCGCGCCAGCACGCCCTTCAACACTCAAGGAACCCGATGAAACTCGCGCATGTCCTCACTTGCCTCGTCGCCGCATTCGGCTTTTGCCAGGGAGCGTTCGCGCAAGCCACGCGCGTGCCCGTCGTGGCGGCTGAAAACTTCTATGGCGATGTGATCCGCCAGCTCGGCGGCGATCACGTGCAGGTGACGAGTATCCTCAGCAATCCGGATGAAGATCCGCATCTCTTCGAAGCCAGCCCGAAGACCGCGCGTGCGCTTCAGCACGCGGCGCTGGTCGTCTACAACGGCGCGGACTACGATCCATGGATGGACAAACTGCTCGCGGCATCGAGAAAGAACGACACGCGCACGATAATCGTTGCGGCGCAGCTCGTCGGCAAGAAGTCCGGCGACAATCCGCATCTCTGGTACGACCCGGCGACCATGCCCGCCGTCGCTAAAGCGGTGAGCCAGTATCTCGTAAGCGCGGACCCGTCCCACAAGAGCGATTACGACGCGCGCCTCGCGACCTTCCTGAATTCGCTCAAGCCGATCGATGCCAGCGTCGCGCAATTGCGCGCACACTTCAAAGGCGTGCCGGTGACGGCCACCGAGCCGGTGTTCGGCTATATGGCCGATGCCATCGGCTTCGAGATGCGCAATCAGCGCTTCCAGATGGCCGAGATGAACGAGACCGAGCCGAGTCCCGCCGATATCGCCGCTTTCGAAAAAGACCTGAGCGAGCGGCGCGTGCACGTGCTCATCTACAACAGCCAGGCGACGGGCGCGCTCACGAAACGCCTGCTCAACGTGGCGAAGGACGCGCATTTGCCTAGCGTCAGCGTGACGGAGACGTTGCCTGCCAACAAGACCTATCAGCAATGGATGCTGAGTCAGCTCGATTCGTTATCGGGCGCCTTGCAAGGATGGCAAAGATGAGCGTTCACTCGGGACCCGCGCTCGAAGTCGATCGCGTGACGCTGGAACTCGGCGGCCGCACGATCCTCGACGACGCGAGCTTTACCGTCCACACGGGCGAATTCATCGGCGTGCTCGGGCCGAACGGCGCGGGCAAGACCACGCTCATGCGCGCGCTGCTCGGCCTCGTGCCGCTCGCCGGCGGATCGATTCGCGTGAACGGCGCGGCGGTGGTGCGCGGCAATCCGACCATTGGCTATATGCCGCAGATTCGCAGCGGGCTTGCGGGCCGGCGAGTGTTGGGCCGCGATTTCGTCGCGATGGCGGCGGACGGACATCACTGGGGCGTGCCGCATCGCAATGCCCGCATTCGCGCGGATGTCGAGCGCGTGCTCGATCTCGTCGGCGCGGTGCAGCTCGCCGGGCGGCCGCTGTCCGAGTTGTCGGGAGGCGAGCGGCAGCGCTTGCTGCTTGCGCAATGTCTGCTCGGCGATCCGCGCCTTCTCTTGCTCGATGAACCTCTCATCAGTCTGGACCCGCGGCATCAGACGAGCGTGGTTGAACTCGTGCGGCGTGTGCAGCGCGAGTTGAACATCACCGTGCTGTTCTCGGCGCATGAACTCAATCCGCTGCTCAACTCGCTCGACCGCGTGCTGTATCTCGGCAATGGACGCGCGGCGCTCGGCACGGTCGATGAAGTCATCTCGAAGCCGGTGTTGTCGAAGCTGTATGGCTCGCCGATCGACGTGATGCGCGTGAACGGCCGCATCTTCGTGATGTCGGGCGATGTGGAGATCGACAAGCTCGATCACGCGCACGAAGAAGGCGACGAACATGCTCATGGGCACGAGCATGAGCACGATCACGGTCATGGCCACGCGCATGCGCACGGTCACGACACGAAGGGAAAGCATACGCACAATGTTTGAATACGACTTCATGGTCAACGCATTCGCGGCGTCGGGGATCGTCGCGGTGCTGTCGGGGATCGTCGGCTATTTTCTGGTGCTGCGCGGGCAGACGTTCGCGGGTCACGCGTTGTCGCATGTCGGCTTCACGGGCGCAACGGGCGCCGTGTTGATCGGCCTGCCGCCGCTTTGGGGGATGATTGGCGTCACACTTGCGGCGGGCGTCGGCATGGGCGCGCTCGGCGAGAAGCTCGCGGGACGTGACGTGGCGATTGGCGTGATTTTGTCGCTATCGCTTGGCTTCGGTTTGTTGTTTCTGCACTTCTTCACGGCTTATGCGACGCAGGCTACGGCTCTCTTGTTCGGCAATGTGCTGGGCGTGAGTCACAGCGTGTTGATCGTGCTGGCGGGGCTTGCGGTCGTGAGTCTGGGCGCGTTGGCGGTGATCATGCGGCCGCTTTTGTTTGCTTCGCTGCAGCCGGAGCTGGCGGAGGCGAAAGGGGTTTCGCTGCGGCTCGTGTCGACGTTGTTTCTTGCGATTACCGCGTTGGCCGTGGCGGCTTGTACGCAGATCGTCGGAGTGTTGCTCGTTTTTGCGTTGATGGTCGGGCCGGCTGCCGCTGCGCAGAATTTGACGACGCGGTTGTCGTCGGGGTTGGTGTTGGCTGGTCTTTTTGCGCTCGCGCAGGCTTGGGTGGGGTTGACGCTTGCCTATTACACGGATTGGCCTACCAGTTTCTGGATTACGATGCTCGCGGCTTTGGTTTATGGGGTTAGTTTGTTGAGGAAGGGTTGAGAAGGTTTTTTGCTGCTTTTGCGGGCGCGGTGGGTTGGAGTTTTGTCGTTGTCTTGCGTTTTGGTTTAGTAGCCGTCTCCTGCCGGAGTAGCTTTCTTTGCGGCTGCAAAAAGTTACCAAAGAAAGCAGCTTCCGAACCGCTTAGCGGGTTGCATTCTTTATTCGGCGCGGTTGAGAAGTTGGGCCGCTATCTTGCGTTTTGGTTTAGTAGTCGCCTCCCCGGCGGGGGGTTACTTTCTTTGCAAAGCAAAGACGGGTTTGAGGCTGAACCCCTCATGGATAGGGATTTACAAGGGAAATCCGGCTTTTTCCATCCAACATCCCGTCCAACACCGTCGCTCACCGGCGCGCGCGGGCTTGTTGCCCCAACCGAAACCGGCAAGACAGAGCAGGTTTTGCGAATGGGTATCGGCTCCGCCGTAACGGAAGGTTTCGGTATAGCGATACTTCTTCCATGTGCGATACAGCAGCGTCACGAATCGGTGATGGAACTGATCGAGGAACGCTTCGACCGCTTCGTGTCCTTCTTCGCGTTGCGCGATATCGTCGAGGTAATGGCTCGGCATCGCGGCATCGACACCGTACAGACCCATGAAAGTCGTGCGAACGACGGGCGGCAATGGAACAGCGTACGGGCCATCGCTAGAGTCATCGAGTTCGACACGCGCGATCTCGCCCGCAGGGAAACCCATGCGGGGATGCGAGCCAAAGCGCACCGGCTCATGCTCGTGCGTGTCTCGCTCGCAAGAGCCAAAGCCGTTTGCCATCTCGGGGTGGCTTGCTTGAAGCAATCGGCACAGTTGCATGAAGCTCATCGCCCGCGCATGTGCGAGCAAAGCCGCGATAAGCGGTTCGATCGACTGTTGCATATCGGGCAGATCGCGCGGTTTTATAGTGGCGAGCGCCACGTCTTGCTGCGCGGCCATTCGACGCGCTTCTGCGTCGGCAGACTGATGACCTCGAGCTTCGTGAACAGGTTGATCTCCGCGTAAAGCTCGAAGAACCGATGCAGCAGTTCGCCGAACAACATCACATCGCCGTCACCCGAGAACGCCTGCGAATCGATCGTCACTTCGATCAACACGCCACGCTCTACGGCCCCGCCCGACACCTCTTCGAGCAGCGTCTCCGATACCCACAGAATGCCCGCCAGCCGCCTGCGATTGAGTTCGTCATTGGTCCAGTCGTAAAGCGCCAGCGCACCGCGCAACACTTCGGCATTCATCATCGACAGGAAGTTGGGCGCGAGGTGTGACAGCACGCGCCATTGGAAGCGATCGCCGGTCGGCGGGTACAGCGGCATCGTCGGCGCGACGAGGTTTCTCACGCCGACAAGCTCCGCTGCGCCGCCTACCATTTCGTCGATGCGTGCTTCACGCAGGCCCTTGCGCGGCAACAGGCCATTCGTGCCGGTCACGCGCAGTGACACGCTTTCTTCCGGCAAGTCCTCCATCGACTCCCATGCGTTGCCGCCGAAGATCAGCCACGTCTCATGCAGGCCGTCCATGCCGGGGCGCACGCGCGTATGGAAATAGCGCTCGGGCGACTCGTGCCGCATCATGCCGCCGCGATGACGGAAGGTCGAGAACGGCACGTATTCGAAACTTTGCGCTGTGACGTGATCGAAGCCGACCACGCCATCGACGGAATAGGTTTCGATGTGCTCGCCCTGATGGCTCGCCGGAATTACGCGGTATTCCGTTTCATGATGGTCGATCACGAGCGGTTCGGCGTCCAGTTCGAACAGATTGATGACCGGCGTGCAGAACAGCCGCACGTTGTCTTTGTTGAAGCGCATGTCGTGCGGATAGGTTTCTTTCAGCACGATTTCCAGTTCGAAATGCGTGGAGCGTTCCGGCAGCTCGTTCACGTCGAGACCGCAGATATCGACGAACAGGAATTTTTCGCGGAACGTGAAGTATTCGAGCAGCAGTTGATAGCCCGCGAACGCCGCGTCGGACTTGGGCCAAAGGCGTTCTTCGGGCGAGAAGCCAGCCGGTTCGATCGTCACGCCATCGAGCGGTAGAGCTTCGCCATCGCGCACTTCAGGCATACGCCAGTCGATCGCATGCACGTGTCGCGTGAGCGCGAGGTGCATGGCGAACGCGACGGGCTGATCGGCGCTCAGGTGCAGGCGCAGGCGCGAGAGGTCGGTTTCGTTGCGCTTGGCGGCGGCATCGAGTCTGAAGGCAAGCCGGATGATCGAGCGGCCATCGTGACGCACGCCCGGTCCCGCCTGCTCCAGACGCACGGGGTGCAAGTCCACCGGCTGCGTCGTGCGATACAGGCATTGGACGTTCTTCTGCGTAATACCGTCCGATGCGTCTCGGGTCACCGGAATCGGTTTGGATCGGACCGTTACGCCTGCGGGCACTTGTTCGGTGCGCTCGTGTTTCTCCACCGTAAGCCACATTCCACGATGGACAGATGACGTTCTGCGTGACCTCTTGCCGGGGTGAGGTCCAGTTGAATATTTCAACCCCGTTGCGGGCCGATAAGAACTGCACCACCTTGCCCGCCGTGACCGCATCTGTGTTGCGCATCGTTATCGACCAGATGCAGGCCTGTGTGTTGACGAACTATTCCGGCGTGGGACCTGATCGCATGTGTCGGTGGCAATGAACTGCGTCGTTATCCCATCACGCGCAACACCGAGATTATCAACCTGCTGATCGAACATGAGCACGAGTTCTGGCGGTGCGTTGAGCAGGAACATCCGCCCGAGTTCGATTACGACAATCCGAGCACCATCGATCTGCTTAACAAGCTCTATCCCGGCTCAGGCGGCAACACCACCACGCTCGCTGATGACGACATGCATTGGCACTTCACGCTCAACGATCCAAAGCGAAAGTGAAGCGCTACGAAGGGATCGCCGATGGCTGCAAAGCATACCTGATTGAGTTGATGGGCGACGCGGATGCGGCGATCTGCAAGCTCGGTACGGGGGCGAGTACCGCCGCAAGATCGTGCATCGCAAGGGCCATGAGGTCGGGCCGACCGAGTACATCGACTTCCGATTCACCAAGGGCAAAGGAGCCAGCAAGGACGAATGACTTAGTCGTGCACGATCATGAACCGGAAAGCCGTGACCTGTCACCGCGTACCTATGGCGAGCTGATCGAGTTCGCCACCTATGTCGCCAACAGTGGCCTTGCGCCAAAAGACCACCGGGGCAAGCCCGAGGCCTGCGCGGTCGCGATGCAATGGGGTAATGAACTCGGTCTGAAGCCGGTGCAGTCGCTGCAAAACATTGCTGTGATCGGCAAGCCACGTTTGCCGAGGTTATCAAGGCGATCGACGACGCAGCGAATGCCGATGCCCTGAAAGCGGCCGGCGAGCTTGCGAAGCGCCTGAGCAGCGAGAACGACAAAGAGCAGGCCCGCCGTCACTACGACGCGAAACTCACAGCAGAGAAGAACAAGACGAAGAAAGCCGCCGCGCCGCCGCCCGACGATCCGAAACCTGCGCAGACACAGGCCCAAACCTTCGCCGTCACTTTTGCCGAAGTCGCGTCGTCATTGGATGCCGCCGAGCGCCGTGGTGATCGCGACGCGCTTGCCGCCGCTGCGAACCTGATCACACGGGTGGTCGATGAAGGCCAGCGGCGGGAAGTCACTGGCCTGTATCAAGCCGCGACGCAGCGGCTCGATCGTGGTGACGGACCAAGCGCCGAGAGAGTCATCATGACAATGGAAACTGTCACAGCTTTGGAGTGTGACCCTGACAAGCCGCTGCTGACGCTGGCAGGCGCGTTTGAATGCTACGCACAAGCGCATATCCCTGTCGAGAAAGCGGACGCACGCCGCGCCGGCACCGAGCGCGCGTTTTACGCGGGGGCTGCCGTGATCCTTACGGCCATCGACGAGACGCTGAATGGAAGCGTGGGCGAGTTCCGGTTTGCCTTGGATCAGCTACAGTAAGAGTCGATGCAGTTCGCGCTGCGACAACTCGTCATCGCATGTCACGAAGGGAGAACGAGACTATGATCGACTTCACACAGCACGAGCTACGCATCACGGCACGTCAACGTCAGGTCCGAGCTTCACGGTGACGACGAAGTGCTCGCGATGGATTTAAAGATCGAAACGGATCTGCCGAACACGAGCCTTGACAAGCTCAGCGGCAGTCTGCGGCCTGCATTGTTCGCGAGCAGTGACGACCCGGACCTGCTCGGCAAGGACACACAGCACATGCCGCACCTGCGATTCCCGCAGCTCGGTCCGCTGTCGTGGAATGGCAGCGTCAAACCGGTGTCGCTCGCGCTGCACCTCGGCACGAAGAAAAACGAACTACTGCTCACCGATGGCAAGTTCAATAAGCTGCGCATTTTGCCGTGTGAAGGCGGGACCTGTCACGGCGCGCCTGCAAGTGCATCCGAACGAGGACGAGGCCGCGAAGATCATGACCGTGCTCAAGCACGCCGTAAAGGGCACGCTTGATACGAGCACTGCTGTAGACGAAGGCGAGAACGGCGATGATGAATGATCTGCCGCCGCCACTGATCGGGCAGTCGAAGTCGCATATGCCGATCGCGTCGCGTATCATGAGCGCCCTGCTGATCATGCTTGTGTTCGTGCTGCTCTTGGTCGCAATCACGGCGACGTCGTGGGCGATCCTTTATCTGATTCGCACTGCGTCATAATCCGGCAGCGTGAACCAGGGGAAAGACGTGAGTGACGTAACAATCGACGCTACGAAAAAGCGTGGACCCGGCCGCCCGCGCAAGCAGCGCGTGCCTGGTGACCCGCTGCCGACCACTACGTCTGCGCGCCGTCTGATGGCCTGTTGCCGCGCGCCGCCGTGCTGCCGCCGCTGACTGATGCCGACATCGAGCGGGTCGATCGCCGGGGCGCAGCGAAGCTGCTCGGCAAGTCGGTCTCCGTGATTGAATGGCTGGAAAAGCACGATCCCGACTTTCCAGCAACGTTCTCGCTCGGCAGGAGCCTTTATTTTCTGACTGCTGACCTGCGTACTTACGTCATTAGGAAAGCTGCTCAGGCGACTGCTGAGAAGCAGCAGCGCATGCAGGCCATTACCAAATAAAAAAACGTTCCTCGCAAATTTTCGTGGAATGGCGCTGCTGCCCGAAGCGACTAGCCAATATTCAAGCGTCCAAGCGCCCCTCTTGACGTATTCCTGACGGAGGTATCCGCGATGTCAGGTGTTAAGGCGAGCTTCGCAGAACGTCTCGACAGCGCGCAGTGACTTTATAGCGTCCCCCACCGGATCAGATTTCATTTGTGCAATTGCACGCTCGATTTCAAACTCTTGCTGATCGAAAAGCTCCCGGACAAAGTCCGGCACCACAGGCGAATGCAGAAATTTTTGGATGTCGGCGATGTTCTGCTTCGGACCTTCTACCGAACCAAGGGAGGTAAGACGAGTTGAAAGAAGGGCGCTGAAATCTTGTGCAAACTCAAGACAAAATTGGCTTGCGTCTACGGTTGGTGCCGGAATCTCAATCAGATCACCGGCTTGACTAAATCGGTTGATGTCGTTTGGCACGAAGTAGCGCCCGTCTGACCATGCGCTTATCACAGGGTTACCATCGTGAGTAGCTGCATTCCTACTAAGCCAAATGAATTTTCCATGACGCAGGCGCTCGATATCTCTCCATCCGATCTTCGGATCAAGAAATGTCGATCCGGCATCCTTAAGAGTTTGCACGGTGTTAGTGAACGCTGAGAACGCGTAGACGATCTTACCTTCCGTTTGTTCGTCGCCCTGCTGCCTATTGCGGAACCTCCGCATTGATTGATCGCAGCAGTCGATGACTGTACGCAAGCAAAAATCAAACTCTTTGACCTTCGAGTTGAAGAATCTGGATACCCAGCGGCGGTGCTCTTCTTGCGTTAGGTTCATTTCGGATTGCGGCTTTTGCAGAAGCTGCATTCTAAATAGTGATCCGAGCCTTGACGAGGGTCGCGCCTGAGCCGCATCGACCAACGTTCGCAGCCGATGTTCAATCATGCGAAAGACTATCCGTCGCAGCGAATGTGGCGTTCGGGCAACTGTCGTCGCGATCAATGAGAAGTTGGACGATTTCAATGTGTCCGCGATCGGGCTCCCAAAAAATCCACGTTGGGCTGAAAAAATGCCTCACGCGTGACGGAGCTATCCTGCCGCCTTTACGCTGCGCTCAACTTACGGACTTTCTCGATACGCTCGTCAGTGAGGTCCGCCCACTTCGTCATCAGTTCGATGCGCTCGTCATAGAAGCGGGTCCGTTCATAGGTTTCGCGGATTCGGCTGCGCGTGTCATGTGCGATCACGGCTTCGGCGACCTCCTCACGGACCTTCAGAACTTCACCGAGGTACGTGCGCAGCGACGTGCGCATGCCGTGTGTCGTAATGTCCTTGACACCATAGCCGATGCAACATAGTAGCTTTAGCAGGGAAGCACCATAGAGCTTGCCACCGCGCTGAGCTGTGAATACAAGGCCCTCAGGGTTCGGCTTGCCGTCGTTGTAGCTCGGCAGGCTCTCCAGCAGCGTAACAGCCTGAGCCGACAGCGGCACAGTTTGTGTCTTGCCTGCTTTCATGCGTGACTTGTGCACGGTCCATTTCTTTGCCGACAGGTCAAGCTCATCCCAAGTCAGTTGCGAAGCCTCTTCAAGGCGTGCGCCGGTCAAAACGATGAATTCCATCGCGCGGGCTTCCATTGTCTTGTCTGCCCGGACCTTTGTCATGCATGCAGGCATATCGGCCCACGGCAGCGCAGCGCGGCGCCGCTCGTGGTCCTCGTCCTCGCCATCTTCCTTCATGACCTTCGGCAGCAGTTGCAGTAGTTCATCGATCGAGGCCGGGTTCGCCGCGGCGAGTTCGTAGCGTACGATCGACCACTTGAACAGGGCATGCAGGCGCAGCATATTCTCAGTCGCAGTCGGGTTCTTTTCGATCCGGTCGGGTTCGAGGCAGGTCACGATACTCGCCCGGCTGACCTCGTGCATGTACAGACCGTTGAGCAGTTTGTCAGCGACAGCGAACGTGCGGTTCCAGCTTTTGATCTGCTTGTCGGTTTTAAGCGTCTTGCTGCGCACGGCCATGAAGGCTTCACAGGCGGCGGCGAAGGTAACCCGCTTGGCGCTGGCCTGTGCGGCCTGTATGCGGGTGTCACGGGCATGCGCGATCGGGTCGATACCCTGCTTCACGAGACGAGCGAGTTCGTTACGGCGCTGACGTGCTGCGGCGAGTGTCACGAGGGGGTAAGGGCCGAGGCCCATGTCGCGGCGAACCTTGTTCAATTGATAGCGATAGGTAAAGCTCCTGCCGCCTGTCTTCGTAACCTGCACGAGCAGGCCGCCGCCATCGCTCAGGTTTCCCGACTTTGTGCAGGCGCGAATCTTTGCGTCGGTCAGTTGATTGATGGCTCGCATGCTAGAGTCCTCCGAGGGCAGCTTCCCATCCAACACTTTGCGGCAGGTCAGAACAGGTTTTAGACAGGTCAAGATAGGTCAGAAAGTACACTCGAATTGTACCAAGCCCTTTATTCATAAGGCTCGGGAGGCACTAGGCTAATCTGTCCTGAACTGCCCTGAAAGAGTACTTTCTTTGCAGCAGCAAAGAAAGTAACCCCTCCGCCGGGCAGGCGGTTACTGAACAGAAACGCAAGACAACGGCTCAACTATTCAGAAGCGCGAAAGAACATCAGACCGCAAAAGAGGTCCCAGCGCAGTCAAAAACGCCGCATACCTAATAATTGGTTAACCACAAGCGCGAGCAATGGGAAGTGCTCAAAGGGTTTGTGGGAAATAGCGAGGAACCAGTTGTGCTTCAGAAGCCGGTTCCAAAGCTGCTTTCTTTGGTTACTTTCTTTGCAGCAGCAAAGAAAGTAACCCCTCCGCCGGGCAGGCGGCTACTGCAAAGAACCGCAAGAAACCAGAGCAACTTCCCCGAAGAAAAAAGCGCTCCAACCAAATACCAAAACCAAAGCCAGCCGAAACCCAAAAAAATCACTTACACAAAGCCCGCGCATGATGCGCAACATGCTCCCCCACGAACGTGGAAATAAAAAAGTACCCATGATCGTACCCATCGTGCTTACGCAAGACGACCCCTCGATGCCCCGCCTCCCGAGCATTCCGCTCGAAAACATCCGGAAAAAGCTGCCCGTCGAGAAACTGATCAGCAAGTCCTTGATCGATCAAAATCCCGCCATCGAAACGCGAAGCCGCATCGCCGATAACGAGTTCGCTGGCATCGTATAGCTTCCACGCTTCGCGATTATCACCAAGATATCCGGAGAAAGCCTTAACGCCCCAGGGACACAAAGACGGCGCGGCAATTGGCGCAAACGCCGACACCGAGCGATAAAGATCAGGATTACGCAACGCGAGCACGAGCGCACCATGCCCACCCATCGAATGCCCGAAGATGCCAATCCGGTCCTCGCGCAACGGCAGCTCTCGCAAAACCAGTTCACGCAACTCCTGCGTCACATACGAATACATCCGATACCGCTCGGCCCAAGGCGCCACCGTCGCATCGACATAAAAACCCGCGCCAACGCCAAAATCCCACGCATCGGATTCGCCCGGAATACCCGCTCCTCGCGGGCTCGTATCCGGCGAAATCAATGCAATGCCATGCTCGGCCGCGTAACGTTGCGCACCGCCCTTGATGGGAAACGTCTCTTCGGTACAAGTCAGGCCGGCAAGATAAAACAACGCCGGCACGCGCGAATGGGCAGCCTGCGCGGGCAAAAAAACCGAAAAGCGCATCGGCAGGCCAATCACGTCCGACTGATGCCGGTAAATATGCTGCACGCCATCGAAACAACGGTGTTCTTCGACGAGTTCGAGCATGGCTGCATCCTCTATCAATAGATCACGACGGAACGAATGGATTCGCCCTTCTTCATCAGGTCGAAGCCTTCGTTAATACGTTCAAGCGGCAAATGGTGCGTAATCAGATCGTCGATATTGATCTTGCCTTCCATGTACCAATCGACGATCTTCGGCACATCCGTGCGTCCACGCGCGCCGCCGAATGCCGAGCCCTTCCATTCGCGCCCGGTCACGAGCTGGAACGGCCGCGTGCTGATCTCCTGTCCCGCCGCCGCCACGCCGATGATGAACGACTGTCCCCAGCCCTTGTGCGTGCATTCGAGCGCCTGACGCATCAGCTTCACATTGCCCACGCATTCGAAGGAATAGTCCGCGCCGCCATCGGTGAGTTGCACGATATGGTCGACCACGTTCTCCACTTCGTTCGGGTTGATGAAGTGGGTCATGCCGAACTTCTTCGCAAGCTCCACGCGCCCCGGATTGATATCGACACCGATAATCTTGTCCGCGCCCACCATCTTCGCGCCCTGGATCACGTTCAGGCCGATGCCGCCCAGCCCGAACACGACGACGTTCGCGCCCGCTTCGACCTTCGCCGAATACACGACCGCGCCCACGCCGGTCGTCACGCCGCAGCCGATGTAGCAAATCTTGTCGAAAGGCGCGTCCTCACGAACCTTTGCGACGGCGATCTCCGGCACCACGATGTAGTTCGAAAACGTCGACGTGCCCATGTAGTGAAAGAGCGGCTTGCCGTCGATGGAAAAGCGCGAGGTCGCATCGGGCATCAAGCCCTTGCCCTGCGTCGCGCGAATTGCCTGACAGAGATTGGTCTTGCGCGAGAGGCAGAATTTGCACTGACGGCATTCCGGCGTATAGAGCGGAATGACGTGGTCGCCCTTCTTCAGCGTGCCGACGCCCGGCCCGACATCCACGATCACGCCTGCGCCTTCGTGGCCGAGAATCGCGGGGAACAGGCCTTCGGGGTCGGCGCCCGAGAGCGTGTAGTAGTCGGTGTGGCAAATGCCCGTCGCTTTCACTTCGATCAGCACTTCGCCCGCGCGCGGGCCTTCGAGATCGACTTCCTCGATGGTGAGCGGCTTGCCTGCTTCCCATGCGATTGCTGCTTTGGTCTTCATCGTTCAAGGCTCCTGATGTCGTTTGATAGGAATTAGCGGATCACGTTCAGCGCTTCGTAGCATGCGCCCATCGTGTGATAGTCGGTCTTGCCGGCGGGGCTTTTCTCGTCGTTGTACTGGCGGTTATCGCGCGTGAGGATGCGATACCACGCGCCGTACTTGTGATCGACGAAATGCGCCCAGCTATAGGTCCACAAACGGTCGTAATCGTTCCAGTAGCGCGTCGCGGCGGCGCTGTCGCTATCGCGTTCGGCGCGATCCGCGAGCAAGGCCGCGGCCGCGAACGATTCCGCCTGCACCCAGAAGTACTTGTCCTCGTCGTAGAACTTGCCGTCGGGATCGAAGCCGTAGACCATGCCGCCGTGCTCGTCGTCCCATGACAGTTCCATCGCGCGATCGAAAAGCTCACGCGCACGCGCGACATGCCACGCTTCCGGACGATGCCGGTCGAGAATCATCAGCAGCTTCGCCCATTCGGTCTGATGTCCCGGCTGAAAACCCCAAGGCCTGAAGATGTTGCTGCGATCGCCCTTGTTGTAATCCCAGTCGACAGACCAGTCCGGCTTGTAGTGCTCCCACACGAGCCCGCCCGCAAGCGCTGCCTGACGGTTCACCATGTTGTCGGCGAGGAGCGCCGCGCGGTCGAGATAGCGCGCTTCGCCGGTCGCCTCGAAGGCGGCGAGAAACGCTTCGCACGTGTGCATGTTGGCGTTCTGGCCGCGATAGTCCGACACCTTCCAGTCGGCGCTCGCTTCGTCCTTGTACAAGCCGTGGGCGGCGTCCCAAAAGTGCGTCTCCATCAGTTGCCAGGTTTCGTCGAGATAGGCGCGTGCTTCGTCGAAACCCGCTTCGATCGCCTTCGCATACGCAAGCACGACGAACGCAAGGCCATAACAATGATTCGTCGCATCGGTGACGTCGCGGCCGGAGAGCGTCCACGCGTAGCCGCCCGTTTGCGGGTTGTAGTGAAACTCGCGCAGATAGTCGATGCCGTGCTTCACGCCGCCGCGGTATTCGTCGAGGCCGAAGTGCTTGTGCGCCATCGCGTAGTTGAAGACGAAGCGCGTGCTCGACACGAGATGCCGCGACTTGCGGTCGTAGATCGTGCCGTTGTTCGTGTAGTAGTGATAGAACCCGCCGTTCGGATCGAGACAGTGCGGGTGATAGAAGATCATCGTGTGCAGCGCGTGATCGAGCAGGAATTCGCGCGAGCGGAAAGCGGGTTGCGACGGTGCGGATGCGGACATGGCTGATTTCGATGTGGTCAGGGGCAGCTCATATGAAGCGGTTCTTCATGAACCGGACGGCGCGAACTTCGGTCGAGCGCAAAGTTTAAGCGGTAAAAGAAAAACGCGGCGCGGGGTCGGCGTGGGTTCGCTCTAGACATGGCACTTTGCGTAGCCGATGCCCCGAGCGCCCACGCTCAAAACCAGTCATGCGCGCGCTGGTACAGATCGATGAAGCGCGCATACCGCGTATCGAGTGCGGGGTTCGTTTGCGGAATCGCGACCCGTGTCGCGGATGGCGCAAGCGCGTGAATCTCGTCGATACGAAAGTGCCCCGCCGCGATGCCGCCGAGCATCGCCGCACCGCGCGTTGCCGCGTTCGGGCAATCGACGGCATGGAGTTCGGCTTGCAGGGAATCCGCGAGCAACTGACGCCAGCGTGCATCGATGGAACCGCCGCCCGCAAGCCGCAACGAAGTCAGCGGCGTGCCGTGCTGTCTGATGGCATCGAGTCCCGCACGCAATGCGAACGTCACGCCTTCGAAGGCGGCGCGCATCAACGTGCCGCGCGAATCGTTGAGACCAAGGCCGAGCCAGCCGCCGCGCGCTGCCGGGTTCATCCACGGCGAGCGCTCGCCGCTCAGGTACGGCAGGAATGTGACGGAGGCGCTCGGGTCGGCGGCGAAAGCGTCGTCGTAAGCGGCCGGCCACGATGCATAACCAAGCCAGCCGCGCACCGCTTCGAGCGCGACGCCCACGTTCTGCATGGCCGCCATGCGATACCACGCGCCGCTCGCCGCGCGATACGTATGCAGTCCGTGCACGGGTGCGGGCGCGGCGTCGCACATCACGATGATCTGGCCGCCGGTGCCCGTGGTGAGAAGCGCGTCGCCGTCGGCGGTGAGGCCGCTGCCGAGCGCGGCGCATGGCGTATCGCCCGCGCCGACGGCGAGCGGAATGCCCGCGCGCAGGCCCAGTTCCGCCGCCGCTGCCGCCGACAACGTGCCCGCCGTTGCATGCGATGCCGCGAGCGGTGCGAACCACGCGCGCTGCAAACCCAGCTTGTCGATGAGCGCATCGTCCCATTCGCCCGATGGCGCGGCGAGCGCCGTGGCGCATGCATCCGATGCATCCGTCACGAACGCGCCGCCCAGACGCGCGCGCAGCCAGTCCTTCGGCTGCAATGCCCAGCGCATCTGCGTGACAAGCGTGCTTTCATGCGCGACGAGCCAGCGCAACAGCGGACCGGCCATGCCCGGCGCGACGGGGTTTTGCTGCGGCTCGGGCCACGCATCGAGCAGATGGCTCGCGCGCGTGTCCGGCCAGAGCATCGCGGGGCGCAACGCGCGGCCGTTGGCATCGGCGGGAACGACGCCATGCATTTGACCGGAGAAGCCGATCGCGCGCACCGCCTGACGTTCGTCGACGGGAAGATGCGCGGCGGCATCGGCGAGCGCGGCGTACCAAGTATCGACGGAAGTTTCGGCCCAGCCGGGATGCGCGCTCGTGACCGAATAAGCACGGCTCGTCATGGCGACCTCGTGGCCGCGTTCATCGATGATGGCCAGTTTCAGCGAACCCGTACCGAGATCGATGCCTAAGAAACGCATGGGATTTCGTGCTTCGGAAGGAGTAAGGGAAAACGCGTAAATCGCGGGTTAACCCCGCCAATACGCGACGAGCATGAAAAACGGACTATACGCGCGCCGCCATGAACATCATAACGAGCACACGAAGATGGCGGCCTTTCGTCACACGACGGTTCTGCTTCGATAACCGCCAAACCCCTTGTAGCAAGGACTTCCGCGAAACGCAAATGATCCGGGCGCGCTAAATATATATCGGCGTGCGAACGCGGCGTATAGCGTCCCGTGGTCTTGTTCGCGCATTTTGATGCACTTACCGTGGAGGCCACACAAATGCCAAGGCATACAAGGAGAGAGACATGGCTTCGAACAAGGTGCATCCGGTGGACGAGCGTTTGCCGACAGGACAGTTACTGACACTTGGCATCCAGCACGTTCTCGTGATGTACGCGGGCGCGGTTGCGGTGCCGCTGATTCTCGGCGCCGCGATGAATCTGTCCAAGGATCAGATCGCGTTCCTCATCAGCGCCGATCTGTTTTCATGCGGCGTCGCCACGCTGATCCAGACGCTCGGTCTCTGGATCTTTGGCATCCGCTTGCCGGTCATCATGGGTTGTACTTTCGCCGCCGTCGGCCCGATGGTCGCCATCGGCACCAATCCTTCGCTCGGCATTCTCGATGTGTTCGGCTCGACCATCGCGGCCGGCGTGATCGGCATCGTGCTCGCGCCGATGATCGGCAAGCTCCTGCGTTTCTTCCCGCCCGTCGTGGTCGGCACGGTGATCGCGGTGATCGGCTTGTCCCTTATGGGCGTGGGCATCAACTGGGCGGCGGGCGGTGTGGGCAATCCCGACTACGGCAATCCCGTTTATCTGCTGCTGTCGCTCGTCGTGCTTTCGCTGATTTTGCTCATCAACAAGTTCGCGCGCGGCTTCATCGCCAATATTTCGGTGCTGCTCGGCATTGTCGCGGGCTTCGTGATCGCCGCTATGCTCGGCCGCGTCAACATGGACGGCGTCGAGCACGCCCCGTGGGTCGGCGTCGTGCTGCCGTTCCACTTCGGCTTGCCGCACTTCGACGCGCTGTCGGTGGCGACCATGGTCATCGTCATGTTCGTGACCTTCATCGAATCGACCGGCATGTTTCTCGCGGTCGGCGATCTCGTCGATCGTCCGGTGGATCAGAAAGCGCTCGTGCGCGGCCTGCGTGTCGATGGCCTCGGCACGCTGATCGGCGGCGTCTTCAACTCGTTCCCGCATACGTCGTTCTCGCAAAACGTCGGGCTGATCGGAGTGACGGGCGTGAAGAGCCGCTTCGTCTGCGCGACCGGTGGCGTGATTCTCGTCGTGCTCGGCCTCTTTCCGAAGATGGCGCAGGTCGTTGCATCGGTGCCGCCGTTCGTGCTTGGCGGCGCGGGCATCGTGATGTTCGGCATGGTCGCGGCGAACGGCATCAAGACGCTGTCGCGCGTGGACTTCTCGACGAACCATCACAACCTGTTCATCGTCGCGGTGAGCGTGGGTATGGGCATGGTGCCGGTGGTCGCACCGAAGTTCTTCACGCAACTGCCGCATGCGCTGGAGCCGATTCTTCACAGCGGCATCTTGCTGGCTTCGGTGTCGGCGGTGATTCTGAATATCGTGTTCAACGGCGTGCGCAAGGAGCGCGATGCGCGCCGCGAGATTCGCGAGGCCGCACACGAGTTCGACGGCGCGGCTCATGCGCGTGAAGCGCAGTAAGAGCAGATTCCTGTAGTGCTTGCGTTGAGCGCCGCGGTGTAAGCCGCGGCGCTTTTTTTACGTCGCGCAAGAACAGCAGGCGCTGTTTCGCACGATCTCAACCCGCCGATGCCGCAACCGGCGCATCTGCCTCGCGCGGCATGTCTCCCGTATGCTCGATCCATCCGCCGCCGAGCGCCTGATACAAGCTCACCAGATTAGACAAACGCTCAGTGCGCGCCGTGATCAGCATCTGCTGTGTCGAATACAGATCCTGCTGCGCTTCGAGCACGCCGAGATAGCTATCGACGCCCTGCTTGTAGCGCAATGTCGAAAGATCGAGACGCCGCTGCTGTGCGCTCACTTCGCGCGTGAGCGCCGCGATTTGCTGATCGTAAGTGCCGCGGGCCGCGAGCCCATCGGCGACTTCGCGGAAGGCCGACTGAATGGCCCTCTCGTACTGCGCAATCTCGATCTTCTTCTGCACGTTCGCCAGATCGAGATTGGCCATGTTCTGACCGCCTTCGAAGATCGGCAGCGTGATGGTCGGCGCGAAACTCCATGCTGCCGAACCCGGCTTGAACAACCCGCCGAGCGACGGACTCAGCGTGCCGAAACTGCCGGTGAGCGAAATGCTCGGGAAGAACGCCGCGCGCGCCGCGCCGATGTTCGCGTTCGCCGCCAATAAATTCTGCTCGGCCTCCATGATGTCCGGACGGCGCGTCAGCAGATCCGACGGCACACCCGCCGGAATATCGGTCAACAGGTGCTGATCGTCGAGCGGCATGCCGCCCGTCATATCGGCGGGCATCGGCTCGCCGAGCAACAGCACGAGCGCATTGACGGCTTGCGCGCGTGCGCGCTCCTGCGCCTGGAAATTGGCCGCCGCGCTTTCGACCACGGTCTGCGACTGACTCAGTTCCAGTTCCGATGCCGTACCGTTATCGAACTTGAGCTTGTTGATACCGTATGAATCGCGCGCGGTCTTGAGCGTCTGTTGCGTGACTTGAAGCAGGTCGTCAGCCTCCAGCACTTGCAGATACTGTGTCGCCACCTGGGACACGAGCGATAACTCCGCTGCCTTGCGTGCGTACGCCGTTGCAAGATACTTCGCGAGCGCCTGATTCCTGAGACTCTGCACGCGGCCGAACAGATCGATCTCCCATGCGCCGTTCAACCCGACCGAATACTGATTCGAGATCGTCTGATCGAGAAACGACAGATCTTTCGGCGTGCGCTGCTTCGACTGGCCCGCTTGCGCGCCGATAGTCGGAAACAGTTCCGAACGCACGACACGGTACTGCGCTTGCGCCGCCTGCACGTTGAGCACGGCGACGCGCAGATCGCGATTGTTCTTCAATGCGATATCGATAAGCTGCTGCAAACGCGCATCGACGAAGAAATTGCGCCAGCCAGTGTCGGCCGCGGACACGCCGTTTGCATTGTGCGCCCCCGGCGGTTGCGTCTCGTACACACCGCCTGTCGGAAAGCTCGCTGCGACTGGCGGCAAGGGGCGCTCGTATTTCGGCGCCATCGTACAGCCGGTCGCGATCACGGACACGGCTGCTGCAATCAAAGAAAATCTACGCATCTCAATGTCCCTGCTTGCCCGTGCCGTTGCCGTTGCTGTTGCTGTTGCCCTTTCCCTCGCCGTGCGAGGCATTGGCACGTTGCCGTTCGTAATGCGCGATCGCGGCGTCCGCGTCTTCCTTGTCGCCGCCGAAGCGCGCGCGCACGACGACGAAGAACATCGGGACCATGAAGATGGCGAGGAACGTCGCGGTCACCATGCCGCCGATCACACCGGTGCCAATGGCGTGCTGACTCGCCGAGCCCGCGCCATTGCTGATTGCGAGCGGCAAGGTACCGAGAATGAAGGCGAGCGAGGTCATCAGGATGGGACGCAGACGCAGACGCGCGGCTTCGAGCGCGGCCTCGATCGGTCCGATCTTTTCGGAGATCTGCAAGTCGCGCGCGAACTCGACGATCAGAATGGCGTTCTTCGCCGACAGGCCCACCGTGGTCAGAAGACCGACCTGGAAGTACACGTCGTTTTCGAGTCCACGCAAGGTGACGGCAAGCAACGCGCCGACCACGCCGAGCGGCACGACCATGATCACGGAGAACGGGATCGACCAGCTTTCATAGAGCGCCGCGAGACACAGGAACACCACGAGGATCGAAATGCCGTACAGAACCGGCGCCTGCGAACCGGATTGAATTTGCTGGAACGACAAACCCGTCCATTCGTAGCCAATGCCTGCCGGCAACTTCGCGGCGATGGCTTCGATGGCCTGCATGGCTTGGCCCGTGGAGCGGCCCGGCGCGGCCATGCCCTGGATTTCGACTGACGAATTGCCGTTGTAGCGTTCGAGCTTTGGCGAGCCGAAACTCCATCGGCCGGTCGCGAACGACGAAAACGGCACCATCGAACCGGCGTTGTTGCGCACGTACCAGCTATTGATGTTGTCGGGTGACATGCGGAACGGCGCGTCGCCCTGCAGATACACCTTCTTGATCCGGCTGTCGACATCAAGGAAGTTGTTGACGAACGAAGACGCCCAGGCGATCGAAAACGTCTGGTCGATATCGGACGCCGACACGCCTTGCGCAAGCGCCTTCTCGCGGTCGATGTCGACCTTGAACTGCGGCGTATCGTTCAAGCCGTTCGGGCGCACCTGCGCAAGCGACGGATCTTTCGCGGCCAGACCGAGCAGCATGCCGCGCGCTTCCATCAGCTTTTCGTGGCCCACGCCGCCACGATCCTCCAGTTCGAAGTCGAAGCCCGACGCGGTGCCGAGTTCGGGAATCGACGGCGGATTCACCGGAAATACGAGCGCATTGCGATAGCCCGCGAACTGTCCGAAAGTTCGGCCGACGAGCGCCTGCACTTTTTCGTCCGCGCTCTGGCGCTTGGCGAAGTCCTTCATGCGCACGAACACGAGGCCGGAGTTCTGGCCACGGCCCGCGAAGCTGTAGCCGTTGACCGTGAAGACGGACTCGACGATCCCGCTTTCTTTCTTCAAAAGATAGTTGGCCACGTCGTTCAGCGCGCGCTGGGTCATTTCCTGCGTGGAACCGGCGGGCGTGGACACGAGCACGAACATCGTGCCCTGATCTTCGTCGGGCAGGAACGCTTTCGGCAGCTTGGTGAACAAGAGGCCAACCACCGCGATGACCGCGAGGTATAACACGAGGAAGCGCCCCGAGCGACGAATCACACGCGCAACGCCGACCTGATACTTGTCGCGGCCCTTGTTAAAGGTCCGATTGAACCAGCCGAAGAAACCCGTGGTCTTTTCCTCGTGACCTTGCGGCAAGGGCTTCAGGATGGTCGCGCACAAGGCCGGCGTGAGGATCATCGCGGTCAGCACGGAGAGCACCATTGCCGAGACGATGGTCAGCGAGAACTGGCGATAGATCGCCCCGACCGAGCCGCCCGAGAACGCCACCGGCACGAACACCGCCGACAGCACGAGCGCCACGCCCACCAGCGCGCCGGTGATCTGGCCCATGGCCTTGCGCGTGGCTTCCTTCGGCGAAAGCCCTTCCTCGCTCATCACGCGCTCGACGTTTTCGACGACCACGATCGCGTCGTCCACCAGCAAGCCGATGGCGAGCACGATGCCGAACATCGATAGCGTGTTGATGGAAAAACCCACCGCCGCCATCACGCCGAAAGTGCCGAGCAGCACCACCGGCACCGCGATGGTCGGAATGAGCGTGGCGCGGATGTTCTGCAAGAACAGATACATCACGAGGAACACCAGCACGATGGCCTCGATGAGCGTCTTCACCACGTCGGAGATCGACTGGCGCACGAACGGCGTCGTGTCGTACGGATACTTTACGACGAGACCGGGCGGGAAGTACTTCGACAGCTCCTGTACCTTCGCGCGCACCGCGTCCGCCGTCGCCAGCGCGTTCGCGCCAGTCGCCAGATTGATACCGAAGCCCGCCGCCGGAGAACCGTTGTACTGCGTCTCGAAGTTGTAGTTCTCGCCGCCGAGACCCACCTTCGCCACGTCCTTCACCCGCACCTGCGAGCCGTCCTGATTCACCTTCAGAAGCACGTTGCCGAACTGGTCGGGCGTGCGCAGCAAAGTAGCTTCGGTGATCGTGGCCTGCATTGATTGGCCGGGCACCGCAGGCGTGCCGCCTAGCTGGCCGCCCGAGACTTGCACGTTCTGCGCCTTGAGCGCGTTCTGCACGTCGACCGGTGTGAGCTGGAAGTTGCTGAGTTTGTTTGGATCTAGCCAGACGCGCATGGCGTACTGCGTGCCGAACAGGCTCACCGTGCCCACGCCGTTGACTCGGCTGATGGGGTCCTGCAAATGCGACGCGACGTAGTTGGAGAGATCGTTGCGGCTCATGCTGCCGTCTTCGGAGACGAACGCGAGCACGAGCAGGAAGCTGTTGCTCGACTTCGAAACCGACAACCCGAGTTGCTGCACGATCTGCGGCAAGTTCGGTGTCGCCAGTTGCAGCTTGTTTTGCACCTGCACCTGCGCGATGTCGGGGTTGGTGCCCGCCGCGAAGGTCAGCGTGATGGTGGCCGTGCCGAAGTCATCGGAGGTGGACGAAATGTAGAGCAGATGGTCGAGCCCGTTCATCTGCTGCTCGACCACCTGCGTGACTGTGTTCTCGACCGTCTGCGCCGATGCACCGGGATACGTCGCCGTAATCTGGATGCTGGGTGGCGCGACCGTCGGATATTGCGCGACCGGCAGCGTCGAGATCGACGCGAGGCCCGCGAGCATCAGGATGATGGCAAGCACCCACGCGAAAATCGGGCGATCGATAAAAAACTTGGCCATGTGGCGTATCCTCCGTCCCTACGCGCCAGCAACGGCTGAAGCAGCCTTCGCGGGAGCGGCGGCCTGATTGTCGGAAGAAGGCTGCGTGGAAGGCCCGGGCGACTGAACCGTCACCGCTTTCACCGGCATGCCGGGACGCACCTTCTCGATACCCTCGACGATCACCCGGTCGCCCGCCTTCACGCCGCTGTCGACGACCCAGTTCTGCCCGACCATGCCGGAGGTCACGAGCTCGCGTAGCGCGACCTTGCCGTCGGTATCGACGATCAGTGCGATTGGCGTGCCCTTCTGGTCATGCGTGACGCCCGTGACAGGCACGACCAGCGCCTGCGGATTCACGCCCTCTTCGATACGCGCTCGCACGAACATGCCGGGCAACAACACGCGATCCTTGTTCTCGAACACGGCGCGCACGGTTACCGAGCCGGTGGACGGGTCCACGGTTACATCGGAAAACTGCAGGCGGCCTTGTTCGGGATAGACGCGGCCGTCTTCGAGAATCAGCGAAACCTTCGCGGCGTTCGGACCCGACGCGGTAAGACGCCCTTCCTGAATCTGGCGGCGCAGCTTGAGCCCGTCGAGGCTGGATTGCGTGAGATCGACATACACCTGGTCGAGCTGCTGCACGGTTGCCATGAGCGTGGCTTGCGCCGCTTGCACGTAGGCGCCCGGCGTGACCTGCGAGATGCCGATCTGGCCGGTCACGGGCGAGGTGACATCGGTATAGCCGAGGTCGATTCGCGCGGTCTGCACGGAGGCGCGAGCCTGTGCCACGTCGGCGGCGGCCTGACCGGCCGACGCGACAGCGTTGTCATAGTCCTGCTTGCTTACCGCGTTCGCGGCGACCAGTACCTTGTAGCGCTCGGCTTGCGCATTGGTCGATGCAAGATTCGCCTCGGCCTTCGCAAGCGACGCTTTCGCGCTGTCCAGCTTGGCGATGTACGGCGCCGGGTCGATCTTGTAGAGCCGCTGACCGGCCTTGACTAGACTGCCTTCGGTGAATTCACGGCGCAGCACGATGCCATCGACGCGCGCACGCACTTGTGCATCGATGAAAGCGCTGGTGCGGCCCGGCAGTTCGCTCGCGACGGGCACCGCGACCGGCGCAAGCATGACGACGCCGACTTCGGGCGCATGCGCCGGCATGTCCGGATGGTTTTCACCGCATGCGGCCGCTAGCGTGACGACCGACAAAGCGCAGATGAGGCGGTATGGAATCCGTTCGAAACGCATGGAGCGACGACCTCTGTGGTTACCGGGATAAATAGATGAATAGATACGCACGTCCTCGGTCGAGGACGGACGGAAAGAACGTCGATGCCAATCGTCTTTTCGGGATACCTAATCTTCCCCATTGAATGAAGCCTGTGGCCAGGAAGCGCTTCGTCGATTGCAGCCCATTTGCAGCCATTCGCAGCCGATTCACATGCAATCGCAACTGATTTGCGTGTCGATTAATGCCGATACGCACGCAGTTGCACAGGAAAGCTGACATGCCTTCAGCACGCAGGCACGTTGGAGGATGCCGATTATAGTTAGCGCGTCGATCAGTAACGCTAAACAAAGGTAATAATTTGCTGAAATTTGGCACGACCTGTCATCGCGCGACGCGTTTTCCCGGTACATTCAGTGTCACGCCGCGACGTGGACCATGGACGAAAAAAAGCCCGACACGAGGTCGGGCTCTTCACTGCATCATCCCACTATCAACCATCACGGACAGCTTGCGAAAGTGACTACCGAGCGCAACTTGCGAACCTCAACTCGCCGCGTCGGATGCTGCCTTCGGCGGAGTAGCCGAGCCGAAATCCGTGGGAGTGTCGGCCGGACGCGGGGCATCGCCGGAATGCTCGATCCATCCGCCGCCGAGATACTGGTACAGATCGACGAGGTTGGTCAGGCGGTTCAAACGCGCGCTGATGAGCGTCTGCTGCGCGTCATACAACGAGGTCTGCGCGGTCAGAACAGCGAGATAGCTGTCCACGCCATTGCGATAGCGCAGGTCCGACAACTCCAGCCGCCGGCTCTGCGAACTCACGAAGCGTTGCAGGGAGCGAATCTGCTCGTCGTACGTGCCGCGCGCGGCGAGACCATCGGCCACTTCGCGGAATGCCGTCTGAATGGCCTTCTCGTAGTTGGCAATCTCGATGCGCTTCTGCACGTTTGCCAGATCCAGATTGGCGACGTTCGTGCCGCCCTCGAAGATTGGCACGCTGATCTGCGGTGCGAACGACCACGCCGCCGAACCCGGCTTGAACAATCCGCCAAGCGTGGGCGAGAGCGTACCGAAACTGCCCGTCAACGAAATGCGCGGAAAGAACGCGGCCCGCGCCGCGCCGATGTTCGCATTGGCCGCAAGCAAGCTCTGCTCGGCCGCCGCGATATCGGGACGGCGCGTGAGGAGGTCGGAAGGCAGACCCGCCGGAATGTCGGCGAGCAAGTCCTGCGCATCCAGCGGCATGCCGCCCGGCAGATCGTCCGGCAACGGTTCGCCCACGAGAAGCACGAGACCGTTTTCCGCTTGCGCACGCAGACGCGCCTGCGACTGCAGATTCGCCTGCGCCTGTTGCACCACGCCCTCGGCCTGACGCAGATCGAGTTCCGAACCCGTACCGTTGTCGAACTGCAGCTTGGTGATGCGATACGACTCCTGCGCCGTCTTCAGCGTGTTCTGCGTGACGGTGAGCAGATCGTCGTAGGCGAGCATGGTCAGATACTGGTCCGCCACCGAAGACACCAGCGAGATTTCCGCCGCCTTGCGCGTTTCCGCGAGCGAGAAATACTGCGCGAGCGCCTGATCCTTCAGGCTGCGAATCCGCCCGAAGAAGTCGATTTCCCACGACGCATTCACGCCCACCGAATACGTGTTCGAGATGGTCTGATCGAAGAACGACAGGTTGCGCGGCGTGCGCTGCTTGCTTTGCGAGCCAACCGCATCGAGCGTCGGAAAGAGGCCCGCGCGCGTGATCTGATACTGCGCGCGCGCCGCATCGACGTTGAGCATCGACACGCGCAGATCGCGGTTGTTCTTGAGCGCGAGTTCGACAATACGCTGCAGACGCGCATCGGCGAAGAAGTCGCGCCAGCCGATATCCGGCGCGGTCTGCCCGCTCGCGCTGCGGCTCTTGTCTGCCGCGCCTTCGGCAGTCGGCTGCGTGGCGTACACGCCGCCTTCCGGGAACGTCTGCGTGACGGGCGCGGCCGGCCGGTCGTACTTCGGCTCGAAGGTGCAGCCCATGGCCACGAAAGCCACGGCGGCTGCGATCAACGAAAGTTTTAGCATTTCAATGTCCTTCCTTGCCAGAGCCCGCGGGCGCGCCGCCATGCGGACCTTCGATATCGCCGCCGGACGAACCCGGTGCCGGCATGTCCTTGCTCTTGCTGAACTTGCTGATCACGACGAAGAACATCGGGATCATGAAGATCGCAAGGAAGGTCGCGGTCAGCATCCCGCCGATCACGCCGGTGCCGATTGCGTGCTGGCTCGCCGAACCCGCGCCGTTACTGATGGCAAGCGGCATCACGCCGAGAATGAACGCGAGCGACGTCATCAGAATCGGACGCAGCCGCAGACGCGCCGCTTCCATCGCGGCTTCCACCGTCGACATGCCCTGCATGCGCAACTCACGCGCAAACTCGACGATCAGAATGGCGTTCTTCGCGGACAAACCCACCGTAGTCAACAGGCCGACCTGGAAGAACACGTCGTTTTCCAGACCGCGCAGCGTCGCCGCGAGCAGCGCGCCGAGCACGCCGAGCGGCACGACCATGATGACCGAGAACGGAATCGACCAGCTTTCGTACAGCGCCGCGAGACACAGGAACACGACGAGAATCGAGATGCCGTACAGAATAGGCGCCTGCGAACCCGACTGACGTTCCTGATACGACAGCCCCGTCCATTCGTAGCCAATACCCGCCGGCAACTTCGCCGCGATGGCTTCGATGGCCGTCATGGCCTGACCGGTCGACTTGCCAGGCGCGGCCGCACCCTGGATTTCCACCGCCGAGATACCGTTGTAGCGCTCGAGCTTCGGCGAACCGTAGATCCAGTCGGTGGTCGCAAAGGCCGAGAACGGCACCATCGTGCCCGAGGTGTTACGCACGTACCACTTGCCGATGTCTTCCGGCGACATACGGAAGCGCGGCTCGGACTGCACGTACACCTTCTTGATCCGGTTATCCACGTCGAGGAAGTTGTTCACGTACTGCGACGCCCACGCGATCGAGAAAGTCTGGTCGATATCGGAGATGGAGACGCCGAGCGCATTCGCCTTCTCGCGGTCGATGTTCACCTTGAACTGCGGCGTGTCGTTCAGGCCGTTCGGACGCACCTGCGCGAGCACCGGGTCTTTCGACGCCATGCCGAGCAGCATGTTGCGCGCTTCCATCAGCTTCGCGTGCCCCACGCCGGCGCGATCCTCCAGCTCGAAGTCGAAGCCCGACGCGGTGCCGAGTTCCGGAATCGACGGTGGATTGACCGGGAAAATCATCGCGTTCTTGTAGGGCGCGAAGTGCATGAACATCCGGCCGACCAGCGCCTGCACCTTGTCGTTGCTCGCCTGACGCTGCGCGTAGTCCTTCATCCGCACGAACACGAGACCGGAGTTCTGGCCGCGACCCGCGAACGAAAAGCCGTTCACCGTGAAGACGGATTCGACGATCGCCTTCTCGTCGTTCAGCAGATAGTTCTGCACGTCGGCGAGCACACCGGCCGTGTATTCCTGCGTCGAGCCGGACGGCGCCTGCACGAGCACGAACATCGTGCCCTGGTCTTCATCGGGAAGGAACGACTTTGGCAGGCGCAGGAACAGCATGCCCACTGCCACGATCACGACCAGATAGATGATGAGCCAGCGCCCCGAGCGCCGGATCACGTGCTGCACGCCCTTGTGGTACTTGTCCTGGCTCTTGTTGAAGTTGCGGTTGAACCAGCCGAAGAAACCCTTCTTCTCGGGCTGATGCCCTTCCGGATGCGGCTTCAGAATGGTCGCGCACAGCGCCGGCGTGAGCACCAGCGCGACCATCACGGACAGCACCATGGCCGCCACGATGGTGAGCGAGAACTGCCGGTAAATGGCGCCGACCGAACCGCCCGAAAACGCCACCGGCACGAACACCGCCGACAGCACGAGCGCCACGCCCACCAGCGCGCCCGTGATCTGGTCCATCGCCTTGCGGGTTGCGTCCCGTGGAGACAAGTGCTCCTCGGACATCACCCGCTCGACGTTTTCCACCACCACGATGGCATCGTCCACCAGCAAGCCGATGGCAAGCACAAGGCCGAACATCGACAGCACGTTGATGGAGAACCCGACCGCCGACATGATCGCGAACGTGCCGAGCAAGACGACCGGCACGGCGATCGTCGGGATGAGCGTTGCCCGCAAGTTCTGCAGGAACAGATACATCACGAGGAACACCAGCACGATACCTTCGATCAGGGTCTTGACCACTTCCTCGATCGAAAGCCGCACGAACGGCGTGGTGTCGTACGGATACTTCACGACCAGCCCGTTCGGGAAGTACTTCGACAGTTCGTCGACCTTCTGGCGCACGAGCTTCGCGGTGTTGAGCGCGTTCGCGCCCGTTGCGAGCTGGATACCGAAACCGGCCGTCGGCGCACCGTTGTACTTGGTGTCGAAGTTATAGTTTTCGCCACCCAGATCGATACGCGCCACGTCCTTCAGGCGCACCTGCGAGCCATCCTGATTCACCTTCAGCAGAATGTTGCCGAACTGCTCGGGTGTTTGCAGAAGCGTCGCTTGCGTGATGGTCGCCTGCAACATCTGCCCCGGAACAGCCGGAGTGCCGCCGAGCGAGCCCGCCGCCACCTGCACGTTCTGCGCGGTGATGGCGGTCTGCACGTCGACCGGCGTCAGACTGTAGTTGGTGAGCTTGGTCGCATCGAGCCAGATACGCATGGCGTACTGCGAGCCGAACAGCGTGACCGTACCCACACCATCGATACGCGAAAGCGGGTCCTGAATTTTCGACGCCACGTAATTCGCGAGGTCGTACTTGTTCATGCTTCCGTCCTGCGACACGAACGCAAGCACCAGCAAGAAGCTGCTGCTCGACTTCGTGACCTTCGTACCGAGCTGCTGCACGACCTGCGGCAGCAATGGCGTCGCAAGCTGCAGCTTGTTCTGCACCTGCACCTGCGCGATGTCCGGATTCGTGCCCGCCGCGAACGTCAGCGTGATGGTGGCCGTACCCGAGTCGTCACTGGTCGAGGACAGATACAACAAGTGATCGAGGCCGCTCATCTGCTGCTCGATCACCTGCGTCACCGTGTTTTCGACCGTGCTCGCGGATGCGCCCGGATACGTCGCGCTGATCTGGATGGCAGGCGGCGCGATCGTCGGATACTGCGCGATAGGCAGCGTGAAGATCGACGCCATGCCCGCCAGCATCAAGATAATCGCGATCACCCACGCAAAAATCGGGCGATCGATAAAAAACTTTGCCATGAAACAGGCTCCCTGTTATTACGCGCCCGATGCGGCCGATGCCGGCGCCGCTTGCGCGCCGGATGCGTTGCCCGAAGCTGCGCCCGGCGCGGCTGCGCTCGGGCCCGTGGCGCCGCTCGCGCTGTTGGCGTTGTCGGGTGTCGCGCCCGCGCCGGATGCCGCCGGCGCCTGACCGGCCGCCGCGCCCGAGGCCGGCTGTGCGGGCAGTTGCGCCGCGACCGGCTTCACTTGCATACCGGGCTTCGCCTTTTCCACGCCGTTCACGATCACGCGGTCGCCCGGATTCAAGCCACTGTCGACCACCCAGTTGTTGCCGAACGTGCCACCGGTGACGAGCTGACGCAGTTCGACCTTGTCGTCCTTGTTGACGACGAGCGCAGTCGGCTGGCCCTTCTGGTCATGCGTGATGCCGATTTGCGGCACGACGAGCGCCTTGTCGTTCGTGCCTTCCTCGATACGCGCCCGCACGAACATGCCCGGCAGCAGCACGCGATCCTTGTTGTCGAAGATCGCGCGCACGGTGACCGAACCCGTGCTTTGGTCGACGCTCACATCGGAGAATTGCAGCTTGCCCTGCTCCGGATAGACGCGGCCGTCTTCCAGCACCAGCGACACCTTCGCCGCGTGGATGCCCTGAGTCTGCAAACGCCCGTCCTGAATCTGACGACGCAGCTTGAGGCCGTCGACGCTCGATTGCGTCAGATCGACGTAGATCGGGTCGAGCTGCTGCACGGTGGTGAGCAGCGTCGCCGCGCTCGCCTGTACATACGCGCCCGGCGTGACTTGCGACAGACCCGTGCGGCCGGTGATCGGCGAGACCACGTCGGTGTAGCCGAGGTTGATCTGCGCGGTATCGACGGCGGCCTTGCCCGCGGCGACATCGGCGACGGCCTGGCCTTGCGCGGCCACGGCGTTGTCGTAGTCCTGCTTGCTCACCGCATTGGCCGCGACCAGCACCTTGTAGCGCCCGGTCAAGGCGTTCTGCGACGCGACGTTCGCCTGCGCCTTGGCGAGCGTCGCCTTGGCGTTGTTCAGTGCGGCGATATACGGCGCCGGGTCGATCTTGTACAGACGCTGACCTTGCTTGACTTCCGCGCCTTCGACGAACTCACGGCGCAGGACGATTCCATCCACCCGCGCGCGCACTTGCGCGACCAGGAACGCGTTCGTGCGGCCCGGCAATTCGGCGATGACCGGCACGCTGGTCGGCTGCACGGTGACGATGCCCACTTCGGGCGTTTGCGGCGGAGGTGCTGACTGTTTTTGTCCGCAGGCAGCCAGGAAAACGGCAGCCGTCGCGGCGGTGATTAAGCGGAATGGAACCCGTTCGACGCGCATGGAGCGACCTCTGTCTAAGACTGAGAGTGAAGTTGGGTGCGCGACGGCCTTCCCCGGGCGATGCCGCGCACAAGCGTCGCAAGACGCTGACCAATAACCAAGCAGTGAGACCAGTGAGCGCAACGACCGGCCAGTGGCCGGCTCGCTTGCCTGTATTCCTGCCCGTGCGCGGCGCTATGCAAGCGCCGCCGATGGCCAAGAGGACGGCCAGAACGGGCAATCGAAATGAAAGCTTGGTCGGATAGTACTCGCCCTCTCCAGCTTGGGCTATCGGTCGACGGGTGGTATTGTATATACATTCACGAATGAATGTAAAAAACTGAGACAGCGATCCGTCGGCAAGGCGTAGCGAAATCGCCTCGACGGAATCGATTACGTTCGACGAACCTTCGACAACCGGCCTTCGCCCGGTCGAACAGCAAGGCAGGAGCAGACGGCCAACGGCCGCAGAATATGGTCAGACGAACCAAGGAAGAAGCACAGGAAACACGCAACCGCATCCTCGACGCGGCGGAGCGCGTCTTTTACGAGAAAGGTGTGTCGCGAACGACGCTCGCGGATATCGCGCACGCCGCGGGCGTCACGCGCGGCGCGATTTACTGGCATTTCGCCAACAAGGGCGACCTCTTCAACGCCATGTTCGACCGAAGTCTTCTTCCGCTCGACGAACTCGTGGAAGCAACGCTCGACGGCAAGGAGCCCGACCCGCTTGCGCGCATCCGCGAAATCTTCATCTGGTGCATGCGCAGCATCACGGCCGATGAACAGCGCCGCCGCGTCTTCGACATTCTGTTTTTGAAGTGCGAGTTCGTCGAGGAAATGGGACCGGTGCGCGAGCGCCATCAGAACAACATGCGCGACGGCATGGAGCGCATCGAGCGTGCGCTGCGTAATGCCATCGAAAAGAAGCAACTGCCGGCGGCGCTCGACACGCGACGCGCCACCACGCTGTTGCACGGGCTTTTCACCGGCATCCTGCACGATTCGCTGATGCTGCCTGGAAGCGTCGATCCGGAACACGACTCCGAAGCCGTTATCGATGCCTGCTTCGACGCCTTGCGGTGCAGTCCGGCCTTGCTCAAGAACGCCGGATACCCCGAGCGTTCGATGCCCGCCTCATTGCAGGCCAACGTACTCTGCGAAGAACACAAAGAGTCCGACGCAAACTAGCATCGCGAGCCACGCCCAGGCGGGCAGACCGAACACGCGCGGTGCGCCCGCGCCATCGCGACTACGGCGCACGAGGCCATGCGCGGCCAGACGATGACGCAGCACATTGGTCGCGGCGCCATCGCTGGAGGTTCCGCCCATCGCGCGAGCGGTCGCGCCGCCGCGACGCGAGAACGCCGCCGACATCGAACCCGGTCGCAAGAAGAGATGCCGGCGCGGCACGGCTCCCTGTTCCGCACGCGCCGATGGCAAACCGTATTTCGCCCGCACGACTTCGCAGAATTCGGCGAAAAAGTCGTCGGCTGCTTCGTGCAGCGCGTTTTCGATCTGCCGTGGCGGCAATGCGGCGAGCGGCCCCGAAACCGTCGCCCAGACCGTATATTCGATCCACGTGTCCGCGCCACCGTCCTCCGCGTTCACCGCGACGGCTATCTGACCGCGCAACGAACCCACGCCTTCGCCGCGGGCCTTGAAACTGAGCGTGCTGGTGTCGTCGTCGATTTCTTGGCTTTCGTCGGCCTGCGCCAGACGCCTGCGACGAGCAATGTGCGCGCGAATTTCGTAACGCGCGCGCAAGGCGCCGATCGGCATGACGAGCGTCAACACGTACTCGCCGCTCGGCGTGAGCGTAAAGGACTCGCAATTATCGAGACTCGCGCGCAACAGCGTGAGATCGCTCAACGCCGCCTTCACATGCGCCGGATCGAGCGGAACGCGCAACGCTTCGGTGACTTCCATCCGCTTCTCCGGGCAAGGACCGCGATCTGGCTATTGCGTTTCGGCTCGCGCGCCTCGAGTTCGGCGCTTTTATTCGACGCCCTGCCTAGGAAGTCACGTCGATACGATCGACGCGCGATGGATAAAACGCGAGGTATCCGCCGATCTGCCGCGCGCTTTCGAGCGGCGCCTCGTAACTCCAGGCGGCGTTTTCGACCGGACCTTCCTCGGTCATCAGATGGTAGTGCGTGGCCTGCCCCTTGAACGGACAGTCCGATGTATGGATGGAGCGTTGCAGGCGCGCCATGTTGACGTCGGCGCGCGGGAAATAGTGCACGTCGTCGGCGCCCGTTTCGGAAAGCGTCACGGCTTCGTGCGTGTCGGCGTAAGTGACGCCCTGGTGAATCACGCGGCAGCGCCGTCCGTTCGGCGCGATCTCGATCCGATGCGCCGCTTCATGCCCGTCGTTCAGATCCGTGCTCATCGTGGGCCCTCCGGCCTCTGCCGAATTTGCGAGGCGCGTTGGACGCCTCGTCACCAAAAAAAGCCACGAGCGTGCTGCCCGTGGCTTCATTATGAGACAAACTCTGGTCGCCGGGTGGACGGGATTTCGCCCGGACCGGCGGGAGTTATCGTTACTGGATGCTCCAGTGAAACGCCGCCTTCGCCTTGCCCGGTCCGGAGACATTGACCGACTGCTTCTTCTCCTGATCCTTGTACTTGGCGTAGACCGTGTAGCTGCCCGCCGGCAGCTTGACAAGCATGTAAGGTCCCATGGAATCGGTGCTCAGCACTTCGCCGCCTTTGCCGCCGACGATCCGCACGTGCACGCCCGACAAGTAATCCGCGGTTGGACCCGTAAAACGCAGCGATAGCGGCCAATGCGCTTGTTCGCGCTGCAAGGCGTGCGATTCGTCGAGGCCGACGCCGCCCGACGTGTAGGACACATCGCCTTGCTGTTCGATCTGCGGCAGTCCGCCGCCGTTTTCGTTGCCCGCGCTCGACGTATCGCTCGTGCCGGCGCTCGATGCTTGCGCCCATGCGCCGCCTGCCATTCCAGCCGAAAGCGCCGTCGCCAGCAACGCGGTCGCCAGTTTTCCCGTGGTCTTGCTCATCATTATGTTGGCTCCTTTATTCGATGCCGCGGCATGCGAACACACCGACGACGCCACGCCCGATGCGTCTTTTCCACGCGATGGGGCACCGAGTGGGGTGTGGAGCATGCTTTGTGCCTGCGCGTTCGGGCGGGGGGTTGTTGATCGTGCGGTGGGACGCGCTTGGTGGAGTGATCCGAAAGCCATTGCAGAACGTGCTATCCATTGCGTGTTCGGAAAAGCACGCCGGACGACTCAGCGACGCTAAGCGCCATTCATGCCGCATGCGCAAGCGCGTTTCGGAGCGACGCGAACACGCCACTCCGAACCGCATGACGCGCATCGACGTACACCATCAGCCAAGATCGACCGGCACGAAAATCTGCGCATTGTCCCGCTGGATCAGCAGCGCGATGCTGTCGCCCGCGTGCGAGATCATCGTCTTCAACTGCTGCGCCGTCGTGACGGGCTGGCCATTGACCGCGAGAATCACGTCGCCTGCCTGAATACCCGCATTCGCCGCCGCACCGTTCGATTGCTGCACGAGCAAACCGCGCGACACCGAGCTTTCCTGCTTCTCTTCCGGCGTGAGCGGGCGCACCGCGACGCCGAGGCGCGCGTCCTGTGCGGCGGCGCCGCCATCGTCGTCGCCCTTCACGTCAGCGCTTGCGGTCTTGGCGTCCTTCAGCGCGCCGATCGTCACGGTCAGATCCTTCGCGCTCTTGTCGCGCCACACCTGCACCTTCGCCGATGTGCCCGGCGAAAGACCCGCGACTTGCGACGGCAACGAGGTCGAATCCGTCACCTGCGTGCCGTTCAGCGAAAGAATCACGTCGCCAGGTTGCAAGCCAGCCTTCGCTGCCGGTCCGCCCGGCTCGACCGAACTCACGAGCGCACCTTGCGGCGACTTCATGCCGAACGAATTGGCGAGCGTCTGATTCAGCCCTTGCACCGTTACGCCGAGCCGGCCGCGATCGACGTGACCCGTTTTGATGAGCGCGTCCTTTACCTTGATCGCCTCGTTGATCGGGATGGCGAACGAAAGCCCCTGGAAACCGCCCGTCTGCGAATAGATCATCGAGTTGATGCCGATGACTTCGCCTTGCAGATTGAAGAGCGGCCCGCCCGAATTGCCCGGATTCACCGGTACATCGGTCTGGATGAACGGCGTGTAATTCTCGTTGGGCAGCGCGCGCGACTTCGCGCTGATGATGCCGGAGGTCACCGTGTTGTCGAAGCCATACGGCGAACCGATGGCAACCACCCACTGCCCGACCTTGCTGCCGTTGGGATCGCCTATTTTCACCGTGGGCAAATCTTTCGCGTCGATCTTCAGCACCGCGACGTCCGATTGCTTGTCCGCGCCAACCACCTTCGCCCGATATTCGCGCTTGTCCGTGAGCTTGACGGTGACGACATTCGCGCCATCGACCACGTGCGCGTTGGTGAGAATGTAGCCGTCGTTGCTGACGATGAAACCCGAACCCAGCCCTTCGCTCGGACGGTCCGCGCCGGGACCCGCGCCATCGCCGCCGCCCATGCCGGGCACGCCGCCATAAAAGCGCTTGAAGAACTGATAGAACGGATCGTCGGGGTCCATCGGCACTTGATTCGCGTTGCCGCGTCGGGCGGATGTTTGCTTCACGACATGCTTCGCGCTGATATTCACCACGGCCGGACCATAGGTTTCGACGAGGCCGGAGAAATCGGGAACGCCGGTCTTCGCCGCGGCTTCGGCAGGCATCAGCGCGGCTTGCGCGGGCGCGATGACCTGCGGCGCAGGCACGTTGTTATGGCCGGCCACGTAGCCCGCCGACAAGGCAACGGCGACCGCTGCTGCGACGGCGCTGCGTGTGAGAATCTTCGCTTTCATCGTGTGTGCTCCTGACGGGTTGCGCTTGAGAAGGCGCCATTGGATGAACGAAGATTACGGGGTGTCGCTTAAAGCTTTCTTAAGGTGCGTAAAAATGCAAAAAGGGCGGCTACCCTTTCGGATAGCCGCCCTGCTTACTGCCTTATCGATGCTTCGTGCTTCTGGTTTGGTCTCGCTCGCGAACCGCGCGCTTAGAACTCGTAGCCGACTTGACCGCGCACGCCTGCGTCGCCGTGCGGCGTGATCGAGGCTGCAGCGTTGACGAGCCAGCGGCTGTCACGCGAACGGTAGGTGCCGCCAATGCCCATGGCCGTGTAGCCCTTGTAGTTCGCGACACCGGCTGCGACCACGGTCTTGCCCGGCTGACTCGGCGTCAGGTTCGGCATCGCCATCGCGGCGGCGACGCCGGAAAATGCCTGACGAGCTACCGTATCGACGTTGCTTTGAACTGCGTTCAACTGGTTCATGTTGACACCGTCGGTACCGTTGATGCCCGGCGCGACGTTCGTCAGGCGACGTTCGTTGCCCTTCGAGCCGATCGAGACGGTGTTGTCTTCGTCCGCGACAGAACCGCTACCCAGCGCGACGGAGTTGTTACCCGTAGCCTTCGAGCCATTTCCGAGAGCGGTCGAGTCGGTGCCGGACGCAACAGCGGGGGTGTCGGTCTTTTGCGAAGCGACCGTTGAAGCAGCGCCTTCGACGTTGCTCAATTGCTGCGCCAGACTCGAAACGTTCTGGTTCGTTTGATAAAGCTGCGAGCCGTTGACTGCGTCGGTACTGTCGGCGCTCAAGGCGCCAGCGGATACGCCGGTCACCGTACGCGTGCCATCGGTGCCCGTCATGTCGACGACCGTGCCGCCCGTGTCCTTCGCAACGGTGATGTTTTGCGTCGTTGCGTCTTGACGCACCAGACCGACGTTGCCGCTGGCGATCTGTTGATTGATGTTGCTGATGTCGCTCGTATTCTGCGCGATATCCGACGAGTTCTGCGCAACGTTGGTTTTCAGCGACGAGATATCAGACGTGTTTTGAGCAACGTTCGTGTTCAGCGCCGCGATGTCGGACGTGTTCTGCGCAATGTTGGACGTGTTTTGTGCCACGTTCTGGTTCGTAGCGTAGAGCTGCGAGCCGTTAATTGCATCTAGACTCGATGCGGAAATGGCGCCAGGAGCAACGCCCGTGACCGTGCGAGCGCCCTGCGAGCCCGTCATATCGACAACGGTACCGTCCGTGGACTTTGCCACGGTGATAGTGCGTGTCGTCGGGTCTTGCTGAACCAAGCCGAGTGTGCCGTTTGTGAGTCCGGTGTTGAGGTTCGCGATGTCGGCTGTGTTTTGCGTCACGTTCGAGTTGAGCTTGCCCAACGCTGCATCGACCGTACCGAAAGCCGTGCCGACGTCGGTAGCGGCGCCAGACGTACCATTGATCGAGTTTGCGTTCGTCAGCGCGAAGCTGGGAGCCGAAATCGTGCCGTCGCTATTCAGCGCGGAACCGCCGCCAATCGCCTTTGCCGTGCTTTGTGCGGTGTTCTTCAACTGCCCAAAATTCACCGAATCCGTATTCGCCGTGCCAGCTGCAAGATTGGTTACCTTGCCATTGTTGAGTTGAATATTAGCGCCCGTTTTCGAAACGGTCAGCGCGTTGTTATTAGAATCGGCGCCATTGATAAACTGGTAACCCCCGACAGACATCGAAGCATTCGCGATCGAAACTGAGCCCGTTTGGGTAACTGTGTTGTAACCGGCAGTGGCAGATGTGCCGCAATTTTCCATGCCAACGGTTGTTAGGGCTTGACCCGACAGAAACTGACACTGGCCCGGATCAGGCGAGCCAAAGTCCGAATCGTTGACGATCAACGGCGCAGTAACAGCTGACGCCGTCATCGGCAATGCAATTGCAACAGCGCCTGCAGCGAGAGCGGCGGGCATTACTTTTTTGATCAGGCGCGATTGCAGTTTCGAGGGACGAAGAGCTTTGTTCATGAATAAACCTAAAAGTAAAAATCGAATGCGATAAAACACTGCTTCGCACGAGAAATCCGTTTAAAGCAAAAGGATCGCGAATAAAAAACGAATCAAAGAGAGCAATGTCACCGAATGGGCGCAGCCCACGTTGACGGGTGCGAGCATTAAAGGATCTCGTTGATTTAACTGCCTTGAAGCACGTCGATCAATCGAAACTAGCTCGCCTGCAGTGAGACGAAATTTACGGCAATTTGTTGTCAGGAGACATAAGCGCGCTCCTAATGTCTGCCGATGTCAATAGACTTACGTCTAACCGATAGAAAATCAGGTCTGAAACGAGTAATTAATTGTGTGGATTTGAAAAGATCCTGTGTTACCGCATTACAGCTTTCCTTCAAATCGCTAACTTGGTTGTTCTTCATTCCGGCGATCGCGTTTGAACAAACCGGAGAAGAATCGGAATTTGGAATTCTTTTTAAACAACGACGGCGCCTAAAGGCGGACGCTGTTTGGCCTGCCAGCGCAGCCCAACGCCCTATGCGCCCATCAGCGCATGACGATCCGATAGGGACCAGCGCGTGAAACTCAAAACGTGACCACGACTCGAAGTCCGCCTGCGACGGACGCTCCAAGGTGAACAGCCGCCCCATGCTGATCCGCAATCCGCCGCACGATGGCAAGCCCAAGCCCGCTGCCCGCCACATCCGTACGCGCGCGGTCCACGCTTTCGCCCACGCGATAAAACCGGTCGAATACTCTTTCTCGTTCGTTCTCTGGAATGCCCGGCCCGGAATCCGCGATTTCGACGACTGGATGTCCATCTTTTATTTTTAAGCAGACATCCACGCGGCCGCCGCGCGGCGTGTATTTCGTCGCGTTATCGATGAGATTGTTGAACATCACGCGCAATGAATCCGCGTCGCCCGTCACGGTGGCGGGCTCGCTTGCCTCGATGCCGAGGTCCACGCCGCGCTCCTGCGCCACGAGCACGTAACCGCGCACGCACGTTTCGAGCAACGCGGCCAGATCGACTTTCGTCGCCACGCCCTTGCCGTCCGGCTCCGAGCGCGCGAGCGCAAGCAACTGCTCCGCGAGCCGCGTGGCGCGCGCGATGCCTTCGTGCAAATCGAGCAACGCCTCGCGCCGCGATGCGTCGTCCTGCGCGCGCGCCACGAGCTGCGCCTGAATCTGCACGGCGGCAAGCGGCGTGCGCAACTCGTGCGCGGCATCGGCGACGAAGGCTTTTTGCGTATCGAGCGCCGTCGACAAACGCGCCAGCAGCGCGTTCAGCGCCCGCACGACCGGCTGCACTTCCTGCGGCAAGCGTTGATTGGGAAGCGGATCGAGTGCTTCGGGATGCCGTGTATCGAGCGCGCTCGTCACACGCTGCAAGGGCGCAAGCCCGCGTCCGACGATCACCCAGATCGCAAGCCCGAGCAGCGGCAGCAACAGGACCAGCGGCCACAACGTGCGCCACGCGACGCCCGCCGCGACGCGGTTGCGTATCGAAAGCGGCTGCGCGAGTTGCACGACGTTGTCGCCGACGATCGCGCTATACACGCGCCACTCGCCGCGCGCCGTCATTTCCGTCGAGAAGCCGAGTTCGGCGTGCGGCGCGAGCGGCACGCGCGGATGCGAGTAGTACATCAGCACGCCGTTGCGATTCCAGATCTGGATGACGACGCCCTCGTCGCTTTCGCTGCGCGACGTGAGCACCGACGAAAACGGCTCCGAAGGCAGCGCCGCCGCGATCTGCTGCAATTGATAATCGAAGAGTTCGTTGGCTTCGGCGAGCGCCTGCCGGTAGATGAGCCATCCGGCAAAGCCCACGCCGACAATCACGAGCGCGAGCAGCCAGATGAGCAATTGCCGGCGGATGGACCGCATCAGGCGTCCTTCGCGACCATGTAACCCAAGCCGCGCACGTTGCGAATGAGGTCCGCGCCGAGCTTCTTGCGCAGCGAGTGGATGTAGACCTCGACCGTATTGCTGCCGATTTCCTCACCCCAGCCGTAGATTTTCTCTTCGAGCTGACTCTTCGAGAGCACGGCGCCCGGACGCGCCATCAACGCTTCGAGCAACGCGAATTCGCGCGCCGAGAGCGCGACAGGCGCGCCCGCGAGCGTCACCTGATGACCGACCGGGTCGAGCGTGAGTTGACCATGACGCACGAGCGATTCGCCGCGTCCCGCATGACGACGGATGAGCGCCCGCATGCGTGCGCCGAGTTCGTCGAGATCGAAGGGCTTAACGAGGTAATCGTCGGCGCCGGCATCGAGTCCTTTCACGCGATCGGCGATGGCGTCCCGCGCCGTCACGATCAGCACCGGCAATGCGTTCGCACGCGCGCGCAGCGTCCTGAGAACGTCGATGCCATCGCGCTTGGGCAAGCCGAGGTCTAGCAGCATCAGGTCGTAGGGCTCGCCGCCGACGGCCGTCAGCGCGGCCTCGCCGTCCTGCACCCAGTCGACCGCGAAGCCGTCCGCGCGCAGCGCCTTGCGCACACCTTCGGCGATCATCCGGTCATCTTCGACTAGCAGGATTCGCATGGCATCTCGTCTTCTTGGTTGGGGAGACCGGCTTTGAAAGTCGTAGCCATTCTAGCTTTGCCGGGCGCGGGCAGGCTTAAGCAAGGCTTAATGGTGGATGTGATGAATCTTGCAGGGTGCTGGAATCTATGACGCTTGATCACGCGATGTGACGAGGGGCGCGCTTGCTCGCCGCCCTTGGCCAGCCGACAAACCCCTATTCGTACGATTTTCGCAAGCCAGCTTGTCTACAATGAGCTTTTCGCCCGTGTGGGCTTCGCCTAACAACATCAAAAGCACGCCCATGCCGCTTGTCTCGCTCGTTTCTCGCTGTTCGTCGTTTGCACTCGCCGCCGCAATCGGCTTTGCCGCCATCGCTCACATGCCCGAAGCACAAGCGCGTGGCGGCTCGAAGTCCGAATCGCAAGCGCAGGCGCCCGAGCGCGCGGCGCATGGCGGCGCGAAGGCAAAACGCGCAGGCAAGGCGTCCAGAGCCGAGAAAGCCCTCGCCGCACGAGAACGCGTGCCCGCCGGGCCACTGCCCGCACCGGTCATGGCGGCGCTCGCTCACGCGCACATCCCGCTTTCGTCGATGAGCGTAGTCGTGCAACGTATCGGCGCGCCCGTGCCGCTCGTCACGATCAACGCGGACCGGCCGATGCTCCCCGCATCGACGATGAAGCTCGTCACGACTTACTCGGGCCTCTCGCTGCTCGGCCCCGACTATCGCTGGAAAACCACCGCCTACGCCGATGGCGATGTCGACGCACAAGGCGTGCTGCACGGCAATCTCTACATTCAGGGCACGGGTGACCCGAAGCTCGTGCCGGAAGAACTGATCGATCTCGTCGATCAGATACGCAAGAACGGCATCACGGGAATCGATGGCGCGCTCGTGCTCGACAAGCGCTATTTCGACGCCTCCACGCGCGATCTGCCCGCGTTCGATAACGACGATGCCGCGCCCTACAACGTCGGTCCCGATCCGCTGCTCTACGCGTTCAAGTCGCTTACCTTCACGCTCACGCCGAATCCGGACGGGCAGGTATCCATCGACGTATTGCCGCAACTGGCGCAACTGCAGATCGACAACGAATTGCGCGTGACGCGCGGCGCGTGCGCGGGCACGTTGCCGTCCGCATCGCCGAGCGTGGCGCAGACGCAGGGCGGCTTCGTGCAGGCGTCGTTCATCGGCGACTATCCGTTGCGCTGCGGCTCGCGCACCATCAACGTCGCCGCGCTCGACCATTCGACGTTCTTCGCAGGCGGCTTCCTCGCGCTGTGGAAGCAGGCGGGCGGCACGTTTCAGGGCGCCACGCGCGAAGGCCCGACGCCTTCGTCGGCGCGGCTCGTCGGCACGCATCGCAGCCCGGTGCTGTCGGATATCGTGCGCGACATCAACAAGTTCAGTAACAACGTGATGGCGCGAAATCTGTTTCTGACCATCGGCGCGGCGCAACTAAAACCGCCCGCGACGACCGCCAAATCCTCGCAGGCCATCCAGACGTTTCTCAAGAAAAGCGCCCTGCCAATGGCCGGTCTCGTGCTCGACAACGGCTCCGGACTCTCGCGCGACGAAACCATCTCCGCGCTCTCGCTCGCCGACCTTCTGCAAGCGGCGAACGCGAGTCCGGTCGCGCAAGTGTTCGTCGAATCGCTGCCCATTGCCGGCGTGGACGGCACCATGCGCAACCGCCTGACCAACGCGGGCGCGTTCGGCAATGCGCACATCAAGACCGGCACCTTGCGCGATGTCCGGGCGATCGCGGGCTACGTCGGCGCGGCCAATGGCGAGAGTTATGTCGTGGTGAGCTTCATCAACGATCCGCGCGCCGAGGCAGCACGCGCCGCGCACGACGCGCTCCTCGAATGGGTGTACGAAGGCGCGCGCAAGCCGGGCATCGAAGACTGAACGCGCGTTGCGCCAAGCATAGGAGGCAGGCGCGACGCAATTGAGCCAAACCCGCGCCCGGCAAGGCGGACCGAAGATTTCTTCTACGAAGACCGCCCGCGCCTGCACGCGCGCCGTGTACGCTGTCGGGCACGCATGACGGAAGGATGACTCGACCACCTTCGTGATGCACAATTCGTTCGAGCGCACGCGCGTATCGAGGCGCACGCCGGACGAAACGCAGACAGACACGCGGGCCAACACAAGGCACACGCGCTGCGGATTCAAACACATAACACCGAAAATTGGAGACGAGGTCCATGAAGAAGCAACTCTCGACGCGCGCCGCCCTGGTGCGCTACGCCCGAATTGCCACGGCGAGCGCCGCTTTCGCCCTGATTGCCGCGTGCGGCGGCGGTGGCGACGACAACAACAATTCGTTGCCGCCGGGCGGTGTCAAACTGCAAGTCGTCTCTTTCGGCGATAGCCTCTCCGACGTCGGCACCTACGCGCCGGTGGCGGCGGCCAACTTCGGCGGCGGCCGCTTCACGACGAATCCCGGTCAGGTGTGGGTTCAGGATGTCGCGCAATACTACGGCGACACGCTCACGCCCGCGATGACCGGTGGCTTCGGCACGCCGCCCCAGGCGCAATCGGGGCTCGGCTACGCGCAGGGCGGATCGCGCGTGACCAATCCTATTGGCGTGAGTCATGCGACGACCGATCCGGCCAATTACACGGGGGCGCTGACGGTGCCGGTGGCGCAACAGGTGACGAACTATCTGGCGTCGCACGGAAGCTTCAATTCGAATCAGCTCGTCATCGTCAATGGCGGCGCGAACGATATTCTGTACAACCTCACGGCCGTGCAGGCAGGACAGATGACGCCAGCGCAGGCGACCACCGCGATCGTGCAATCGGCGATCGATCTGGCGGGCGTCATCGGCTCGGTGCTGCAGCATGGCGCAACGCATGTGCTGGTGTCGAACGTGCCGGATATCGGCACCACGCCGCAGGGCATGATGAGCAACGCGGCCGTCAAGGCGCTGCTGACGCAGGCATCGCTAGGCTTCAATCAGGCGCTTGCCGCCGCGTTGACGCAATCGGGCCTGATGTCGAAGGTGATTTATCTGGATATCGTGCCGGCGCTCGCCAATATCACGGCCAACTTCGGGCAGTTCGGATTCACAGTGTCGAATACCGGCACGGCGTGCAATCTGCAGGCGATGGCCGCGGCAGCAGCGGCTTTCGGCGAGCCGAATCCGCAAGCATTCGCCACCTCGCTTTTCTGCTCGCCGCAGAACTACACGGTGGCCAACGCGGATCAACTTTATATGTACGCGGACACCGTGCACCCGACGACGCATCTGCATGCGCTGTATGCGCAGACGGCGGAGCAAAAGGTCGCGGCGGCGGGGTTGGGTAAGTAGTCCGGTTTATTGGAAGTCGGCGAGCCGCCCGGAGATGGTCTTTCGGGCGGTTTCTTTTTGCCGTGGGCAATCCTTCGCGTCGCTGTCGAAGCGCACATGAGCGAGCTAAGCGCCTTCCCCTTCGAACGCCGCCGCCGCTCTTCCCAGCCGATCATTCACCGCGATCCACTCGACCGATTCCGGCAGCTTCTCGATGAGAATCCGTTCGACATTCGCCCGATCCAGCGCCCGCAGCAAGCCATACAACTCCCGCGCGTAACTCTGCGGGTCTTCAGGTGCAGCCACGAAGTGCACGCCGGAATCGCGCGCCCAATCGCCTGCGCTCGACGCACGCGCCACCAGCGCGATCTTCTTGTCGCGCGCATTGGCACGGGCCGCAACGAGGATCGGTTCGATCGCCGCGAAAGGCAGCAACGCGAGCGGCGTCCTCGGCGCGTAATGCGCCTTCAGCGTGCCCGAGGCGCGCGGCGCGGTGGCATCCGTTCCATCCGGCAATCTCGGCGCGACGCCGATCACATCCGCGATCTGCCGCGGACTCACGTGTCCCGGCCGCAACAAAGCGGGAAAGCCGCGCGATAAATCCAGAATCGTCGATTCGATTCCCACTTGCGCCGTCCCGCCATCGAGCACATGAACGCTCGCGCCGAATTCATCGCGAACATGTTGTGCGCTCGTCGGACTTACGTGTCCAAAGCGATTCGCCGAAGGCCCCGCCACGCCGCCTTGCTTGCCCGTTCCGCTGCGTAAAGCGTGAAACGCCGACAACAGCCGCTGCGCCACCGGATGCGACGGGCAACGAATGCCCACCGAATCCTGCCCGCCGCTCACCGCCGCCGGAATACGCTCCGCGCGCTCGAGGATGAGCGTCAAGGGTCCGGGCCAGAAGGCGTCGATGAGCCTTTGTGCGTCTAACGGCAACGCGCTTACCCAATAGCCTGGATCGGCTTCGGGCGCGAGATGCACGATCACCGGATGATTCGCCGGCCTGCCCTTCGCGGCATAGATGCGCGCGATGGCTTCGGGATTCTCGGCATCGCCGCCGAGGCCGTAGACCGTTTCAGTCGGAAACGCGACAAGTTCGCCTGCGTCGAGCAGGGCCGCTGCTTCGTCGATCTGCGCGGCGCTCGGATGGATGATGGTCATTGCCTTACTGCTTCAAGTCTTTCAATCGAGCGCGATATGCAACATGCGCGCACAGTCGCGCGCCGCCGTGCGCGCCTCTTCCAGCGTCGCCGCCGTGAAGTTGATGTGGCCCATCTTGCGGCCATGGCGCGCTTCTTCCTTGCCGTACAGATGCAGGCGCGCAGCCGGCATTGCCACGACGTCGGTCCAGGCGGGAGCACGTTGCTTGTCGCCGTTGAACCAGATATCGCCGAGCAGATTCAGCATTGCGGCGGGCGAATGCTGGCGCGTATCGCCGAGCGGCATGCCGGTCATCGCGCGGACTTGCTGTTCGAACTGGCTCGTGGCGCAGGCATCGACCGTGTAATGGCCGGAATTGTGCGGACGCGGCGCCATTTCATTGGCGATGAGCGTTCCGTCTTCCAGCACGAAGAATTCGACGCACAACACGCCGACATAGCCCAGCTTTGCCGCGATGGTCAACGCCGAATCCTGCGCCTGCGCGACGAGCGCGGCGGGCGCATCGGGCGCGGGCACGACGGTCTTTGCCAGAATGCCGCCGACATGCGAATTCTGCGCAAGCGGGAACACGGCCGACTTGCCGTCGCCGCCGCGCGCGATCAGCACGGACACTTCGTACTTCAACGGCATGCGTTTTTCGAGCACGCACGGCACGCCCGAAAGCGAGCCATACGCGTTCCGCACTTCCTGCACGTTGCGCACGCTCACCTGTCCCTTGCCGTCATAGCCAAGGCGCGCGGTCTTGAGAATGCCGGGCAGCACTGCCGCGATCTTCTCGTCCGACAACGCCGCGAGCGCTTCCGGCGATTCGATCACCACGTGCGGCGCGACCGGCACGCCCGCCTCGGCGATAAACCGCTTCTCCGCAACGCGATCCTGCGCAATTGCCACGCAACTCGCCGCCGGGCTCACGAACGTGCACGAAGCGAGGAATTCGAGACTTGCCGACGGCACGTTCTCGAACTCGGTGGAAACCGCCGCGCACAAGCGGCCGAGTTCGGTGAGCGCGGCTTTGTCTTCGTAACCGGCGCGGATGTGACGATCAGCGACCGCGCCCGCCGGACTTGTCTGGTCAGGATCGAGCACGGCGACGCGGTAGCCCATCGACTGCGCGGCAAAGCAGAACATGCGGCCGAGCTGGCCGCCGCCGACCATGCCGAGCCACGCGCCGGGCAGGATGGGTGAGTTCGGGGATTTGTTTGGGTTCATCGTGGGCTGGGGCTTGCCGGGACTGATTTGCTGGTTTGATTTCCAGACGCCGCGCAAAGGGGCGCGCAGCATCGCACTTCAATGCTTCGACGTTTCAACGCTTCAGAGCGGAGGCAGCGCCATATCGCGCGCGGCCTGGTTCTGCTTCACACGGAACGCGGCCAGCGCTTCGGCGTAACGCGCATTGGTCACGCTCAGAATGGACACCGCGAAGAGCGCCGCGTTCGCCGCGCCCGCCTCGCCGATGGCGAAGGTCGCGACCGGCACGCCCTTGGGCATCTGCACGATGGAATGCAGCGAATCCACGCCCTTCAGATACTTGCTCGCCACCGGCACGCCGAGCACCGGCACCGTGGTCTTGGCGGCCAGCATGCCCGGCAGATGCGCCGCGCCGCCCGCGCCCGCGATGATCGCCTGCACGCCGCGCGCGCGCGCGCTTTCGGCATAACCGAACATCTCGTCCGGCATGCGATGCGCGGACACCACCTTCGCTTCATAAGGCACGCCGAATTCCTGCAAGATCGCGACGGCGTGCTTCATGACGTCCCAGTCGGAGCTGGAACCCATCAACACGCCGACGAGCGGCGCATCGTGCGAATGCGCTCCGGTCTGTACTTCGCTCATTTAGCTGCTTTCCTTGGGCGTTGGTTCGGGCGCGCCGTCATCTCTTCCAAATGACCGCGCGCGATACGGGTGTTACGCGAGCGTCTGCCCGGTCAGGCGCTGCAACGCTTCCTGATACTTCTCGGCGGTCTTGGCGACGACTTCGTCGGGCAGCTTCGGCGCGGGCGGTTCCTTCTTCCACGGCTGCGTTTCGAGCCAGTCGCGCACGAACTGCTTGTCGAACGACGGGGGGTTCGTGCCGACCTGATAGCCGTCGGCCGGCCAGAAGCGCGAGGAGTCGGCGGTGAGCACTTCGTCCATCAGAAACAGCTCGCCCTTGTTGTCGAGGCCGAACTCGAACTTGGTATCCGCGATGATGATGCCGCGCGTCGCCGCATACTCGGCGGCTTCCTTGTACAACTGAATGGAAATGCGGCGGATGGTGGCCGACAGTTCGGTGCCGATGCGCCGTTCCATGTCGTCGTACGTGATGTTCTCGTCGTGATGGCCCATTTCGGCCTTCGCGGCGGGCGTGAAAATGGGCTCGGGCAACTTCTGCGCGTTTTGCAGGCCGGGCGGCAATTCCACGCCGCAGACCGCGCCCGTCGCTTGATAGTCCTTCCAGCCGCTGCCCGCGAGATAGCCGCGCACGACCGCTTCCACCAAAATCGGTTCGAGACGCTTCACCACGACCGCGCGGCCGGTCACCTGCGCCACCTCGTCCGGCGCGACGACGCTCGCCGGATCGATACCCGTATTGTGATTCGGCACGATATGACCGAGCTTCTCGAACCAGAAGTCGGCCATCTGATTGAGCACTCGGCCCTTGTTCGGAATCGGCTCGCCCATGACGACGTCGAATGCGGAGAGGCGGTCGGTCGTAACGATCAGGAGCTTGTCCTGACCGACGGCATAGTTGTCGCGAACCTTGCCGCGGCCGAGCAGCGGCAGCGATTTGATCGTGGATTCGTATAGCGTGGACATCGTCATGGTCCGAAGAGGTACGGAGAAATGTTGACCGCCGCTCAGGTTGCCATGAGCAGCGAAAAGAAATGGGAACGGGTCCCGTCGCCGGAACCCGTTGATTTTACTTTACAAATAACGCCTGGCTCGGATCAGGCTGAATTCGCGCTCATCCGAAAGCGTTTTTTCGCTCTACGCGCGCTCAGAAATGATCGCCGACGCGCACGATCTTCAGCGTGTTGGTGCCGCCCGCCGCGCCCATCGGCTCACCGACGGTGAGCACGACCATGTCGCCGCGCGCCGCGTATCCCTTCGACACGACCACTTCCAGCGCCTGATTGAGCGCGTCGTCGCGGTCCATGTTGGTATCGAGATGCAACGGCGTGACATTGCGATACAGCGACATCGTGCGCTCGCTCGCCACGCGTGGCGTTAGCGCGAAGATCGGCACATGCGTCCAGTGACGCGACATCCACAGCGCGGTCGAACCGGATTCGGTCAGCGCCACGACCGCCTTCGCGCCGAGATGGAACGCCGTGAACAGCGCGCCCATGGCGATGGACTGGTCGATGCGCGTGAACGTGCGGTCGAGGAAATCGCGGTCTAGTTGCGACTCTTCCGACTTCTCGGCTTCGACGCAAATGGCGGCCATCGTCTCGATGGTCGTCACCGGATACTTGCCCGCCGCGGTTTCGGCGGAAAGCATCACGGCGTCGGTGCCGTCGAGCACGGCGTTGGCCACGTCCGACACTTCCGCGCGGGTCGGCACGGGCGCGTGGATCATGGATTCCATCATCTGCGTGGCGGTGATGACGAGCTTGTTCGACTCGCGCCCCATGCGGATCATGCGCTTTTGCAGCGCGGGCACGGCCGCGTTGCCCACCTCCACCGCGAGATCGCCGCGCGCGACCATGATGCCGTCCGACGCATCGAGAATGCCTTGCAGCGCCGGAATGGCTTCGGCGCGCTCGATCTTCGCGATCATCTTCGGCTTGATGCCGTAAGGCGCGCCCGCGATGTTCGCGAGTTGACGCGCCATTTCCATGTCCGTCGCGTTTTTCGGGAACGACACCGCGACGAAATCCGCGCCAAGCGACATCGCCGTCTTGATGTCCTCCATGTCCTTCTCGGTCAGCGCCGGCGCCGTGAGTCCGCCGCCCTGCCGGTTGATGCCCTTGTTGTTCGACAACTCGCCGCCGACCTTTACGACCGTGTGAATCTCTTCGCCGATCACGCGCGTGACGTCGAGGACAATCAGGCCGTCGTTCAGCAGGAGCACGTCGCCGGCGCGCAGATCGCGCGGCAGGTCTTTGTAGTCGAGTCCGCAGCGCTCGTTGTTGCCGAGTTCGCAATTGGCGTCGAGCACGAAACTGTTGCCCGCGACGAGCATCGTCTTGTTGTTCTCGAACTTGCCGACGCGAATTTTCGGGCCTTGCAGGTCGGCCATGATGGCGACTTCGCGGCCCGTCTGGCGCGCGGCCTCGCGCACCCATTCGGCGCGCTGGCGATGATCGTCGGCAGTGCCGTGCGAAAAGTTGAAGCGAACGACGTCGAGCCCCGCTTGCATCATCTGCAGCAGGATCTCGGGACTGCTCGATGCCGGACCGATGGTGGCAACAATTTTGGTAGCGCGATGCATGGAATTCCTCGTCTCTGTAGGACCGCCCGTGACGCTGCGAGCACGTTGCGCCGACGGTGAGGTGTTGCTCACCGGTTGCGCGCGCGCGCCGGATCGTGCCGGCGTCGCTTTATCGATTTGCTTGATTGCATGAGCGGGCAAGCCGCCGATGATGACGGGCGCCGCCGTTGGTGCCGGCGATGCCGCGTCTTCGTTCTGCCTCGGTTGCTGATTCTGCGCGCGGGCTTCGCCGGACGACGGCTCGGTGTTCTGAGCCGCTTCGGCAATGGCCCGCGCCGCGAGCGCGGCGGCGTCGAGCTCGTCGCCCGATGCCCCGCCCGCCACTACGTTTCTGATTCCGTCTTTTTGCGCGCCGCCGGCTTCCTGCGCGCCCTTCTTGCCTGCCTTCGCCGGATTTCCTCGGGTCGTCAAGACCTTAAGCCCGCGACTCGAGCACTTCGACCGCGGGCAGCGTCTTGCCTTCCAGGAATTCGAGGAACGCGCCGCCGCCGGTCGAGATGTAGCTCACCTTGTCGTGAATGTTGTACTTCGCGATGGCCGCGAGCGTGTCGCCGCCGCCCGCGATGGAGAATGCCGACGAACTCGCAATGGCCTGCGCCAGCGTCTTCGTGCCGTTGCCGAACTGGTCGAACTCGAATACGCCGACGGGGCCGTTCCACACGATCGTGCCCGCCGTTTCCAGTTGCGCGGCGAGCGCCTTCGCGGTGTCCGGACCAATGTCGAGGATCAGGTCGTCGTCGGACACATCCGCGACGGGCTTGGTTTCGGCTTTCGCGGTCGCGGCGAATTCCTTCGCGGTGACGACATCGCTCGGAATAGGCACCGATGCGCCGCGCGTGCGCGCCTGATCGATGATTTCCTTCGCTTCGTCGACGAGATCGGCTTCGGCGAGCGACTTGCCAATTTTCAGGCCCGAGGCCAGCATGAACGTGTTGGCGATACCGCCGCCGACGATCAGTTGATCCACCTTCTCCGCCAGCGACTTCAGAATGGTCAGCTTGGTCGAAACCTTCGACCCGGCGACGATGGCGACGAGCGGACGCTTCGGGTTGCCGAGCGCCTTGCCGAGCGCATCGAGTTCGGCGGCGAGCAGCGGGCCCGCGCACGCGACCGGCGCGTACTTCGCGATGCCGTGCGTGGTTGCTTCCGCGCGATGCGCGGTGCCGAAGGCGTCGTTCACATAGATGTCGCAGAGTTTCGCGAGTTGTTGCGCGAGGCCGTCGTCGTTCTTCTTCTCGCCCTTGTTGCAGCGGCAATTTTCGAGCAGCACGACGTTGCCCGGCTGAACCTCGACGCCATCGACCCAGTTCGCGACGAGCGGCACGTCGCGGCCGAGCAATTCGGACAGACGCTTCGCGACGGGCGCGAGCGAGTCTTCCGGCTTGAACTGGCCTTCGGTCGGGCGGCCCAGATGGGACGTGACCATTACGGCAGCGCCTGCATCGAGCGCGGCCTCGATGGCCGGCACCGAGGCGCGCACGCGCGTGTCTTCGGTGATGTTGCCGGCATCGTCTTGCGGCACGTTCAGATCCGCGCGGATGAACACACGCTTGCCGGAGACTTTGCCTTCGGAGATGAGGTCGGTGAAACGCAATACTTTCGTCATGGGAGTCAACGTAGGTAGAAAAGCGGTTCGGGCGAGGAAGACCGGCTTGTGCCGGCCGGTTCGTGGGGTGGCCGCGTGACTTCGAGGACTTCTTTTAGCCGTGGCAACGACACGCGGATCATGCCGGAGGCGAAGGCCGCGCGAGCGGGCCGAACGCGCGGGCAAAACAGGCAATACGAGGAACCGGGAAAGCAGGAGATCGAAGGAACAGACAGGCGGCGGCGCTCAAGTACAAGCACATGCCGGGCGCGCTCCGTTGAGGCGGTGAGCTTGGGAACCGTTGCGCGGTGACTGCCGGACACACTCTCGACCTCGCTTGATGCAACAGGAAAGACCAGCATTTTAACCGATAGCACCGGATGCTTTTAGCGGCCAATCCATGATGACGCGTATTTGGCCGCTTCCAACCGATGCGCCGGGCGCTGGCTCCACGCTGGTTCCGATCCCGCGCGTAATACCGCGCGCAATACCGCGACGAAAGGAAACTTTGCCGGCAACTTGGCGGCGAAAGGGAAATTATAGCGTCGTGAAAGCCGCTTCGAGATCGGTTCCGTCGCGAAATCAAGCTAAAATAACGGTCTTTCGCCGCCTTTCGGCCCGCGCCGCACTCATGCCGAACTAAGGCGCCAAGCCCCGCATTCACTGAACGAGACAGCTAGGAGAACCGTATGTCAATGGCCGACCGCGACGGCAAGATCTGGATGGATGGCAAGCTGGTCGACTGGCGTGACGCCAATATCCACGTTCTGACCCATACCTTGCACTACGGCATGGGCGTGTTCGAAGGCGTGCGCGCATACAAGACGTCACAAGGCACGGCCATTTTCCGCCTGAAGGAACACACCAAGCGTCTCTTCAATTCGGCCAAGATCTTTCAGATGGAAGTGCCGTTCGACCAGGCCACCATCGAAGCCGCGCAGCTCGAAGTCGTGCGCGAGAACAAGCTCGAATCCTGCTATATCCGCCCGATCATCTGGGTCGGCTCGGAAAAGCTCGGCGTATCGGCCAAGGGCAACACCATTCACGTGGCCATTGCTGCGTGGCCGTGGGGCGCGTATTTGGGCGAAGACGGCATCGCGAACGGTATTCGCGTCAAGACCTCGTCGTTCACGCGCCATCACGTCAACGTGTCGATGGTGCGCGCCAAGGCCTCCGGCTGGTACGTGAACTCCATCCTCGCGAATCAGGAAGCCATCACCGACGGCTACGACGAAGCCCTTCTGCTCGACGTGGACGGCTATGTCTCCGAAGGCTCCGGCGAGAACTTCTTCCTCGTCAACAACGGCAAGCTGTACACGCCGGACCTGGCTTCGTGCCTCGACGGCATCACGCGCGACACGGTCATCACGCTGGCGCGCGACTTCGGCATTCCGGTGATCGAAAAGCGCATTACGCGCGACGAGGTCTACACCTGCGACGAAGCGTTCTTCACCGGCACCGCCGCCGAAGTCACGCCCATTCGCGAACTCGACAACCGCACCATTGGCTCGGGCGCGCGCGGTCCCGTCACGGAGAAGCTGCAAAGCGCATTCTTCGACGTGGTCGGCGGCAAGAACGAGAAGTACGCAAGCTGGCTCGCCAAGGTTTAATGCAAGCTGCGGCGGGCGAGGTTTCGAGCGTCCCGCCGTGTCCCCGCACGCAACACAAGTCATTCAAAAGAGATTGCAATGAGCGACCTGAAGGAAATGCCGCTGGTTGAACTGTCGGCCAAGGACCTGCCCGCGTTCTGTCCGAATCCGAAGATGCAGCGCTGGAGCACGCATCCGCGCGTGTTTATCGACATCACGCACGGCGAAGCGCGTTGCCCGTATTGCGGCACGCGCTACAAGCTGAAAGACGGCGAAGTCATCAAGGGGCATTGAGCAGCCGCCCTCTTACGGAAGGCCGAAGCCACGCCTCGTGCCCGCTTCGGCCTTCGTCCAATGCGCGAATCGCAATCACACATTGCGCGCTCAAGCCTCTCACCCACATCAACCGACGACTCGCCATAAGCCGCGAGCCGCGTATATTTTGAGATCGGAAAACGACTGATGCGCCGCGCGCTGGTAATAGCACCGAACTGGATCGGTGACGCACTCATGGCGCAGCCGCTTTTCACGCTGTTGAGAAAGCTGCATCCGCGCATCGTGATCGATGCCGTCGCGCCCTCGTGGGTCGCGCCCGTGCTCGAACGCATGCCGGAAATTCACGACGTCTACGCCACCGACCTCGCTCACGGCAAGCTGCAACTGCTGCGCCGCTGGCAACTGGCGAGCGACCTGCGCGATGTCGGCTACGACGCCGCCTACGTGCTGCCCAACTCCGCGAAATCCGCGCTGCTGCCCTGGATGGCGGGCATCCGGCTGCGCATCGGTTACAAGGGCGAAAGCCGTTACGGTCTGCTCAACGTGCGGCATGCCAATCCGCCGAAGACCGAGCGTCCGCCGATGACCGTGCACTACGCCGCGCTCGCTTATGCGCCGGGCGCGAAGCTGCCGTTCGTCGACAAGTTTGCGCAACCGCAGCCCGAAGGCATCGAAAATCCCGCGCCAACGCTGCCCGTGCCGCGCCTGGAAAACGATCCGAACGAGTCCGCGCGTGTGTCGGCGCGCTTCAATCTCGATACGCGTACGCCGCTCGTCGTGTTTTGCCCCGGCGCGGAGTATGGTCCCGCCAAGCGCTGGCCGCCGGAGCATTTTGCGTCGCTGGCGCAGTTCGTCGCGCAGTCGTTTCCGTATGCGCGGATCATCGCGCTGGGATCGAATAAAGATTCCGCCGTCGCCGATGCCATCGCCGCCCGCGCACCGAATGTGCGCAACCTGTGCGGCCAGACATCGCTCGGCGAAGCATGCGCGTTGATCGCGCGAGCGAGCGCGGTGGTCACCAACGATTCCGGCCTCATGCACGTCGCGGCGGCCATGCGACGGCCGCTCGTCGCGGTGTACGGCTCGACCGACCCGCGCCACACGCCGCCCTTGTCCGATCTCGCAAAGGTACAATGGCTGCATCTTGAATGCAGTCCGTGCTTTGCCCGCGAGTGTCCGCTCGGCCATCTGAACTGCCTTCGCGAACTTTCCGCCGAACAGGTTTTCGGCGACTTGCGCGGCATGCTGCTCGCGCATCGTTGATATCTCGAAGATTGATCCGCTGCGACATCCGCTAGCGGTTCTCCGACGGCATCGACCCAAGTGTGCGGGCGCTCACACGCGAATGCCTCCGAACGGGGGCATGCTTTGACCAATGACCGATGCGGCGCTAGTCCGGCACTACGGGCGCGCGCCGTAACGAAAGCCTGAGACCCACGAGCCATGCCACGTTTCGCCCGCCTCTTCGAAGCCGCAGCCGACACCCTCAACGCTTATTACCAGGCTGTCGCGGACGCCAGCATCGACAGCGTGATGTCGTTGTGGATCGACGAGGAATTCGCCACGTGCATCTGCGCGGACGGCACGCATCTGCATGGTCTGCCGAGCATCCGCGCCGGGATCGGCAAGCAGTTCGAAGCGCAGGCGGTGACCATCGAGCCGCTCGATATCCGCGTGTACGACAGTCTCGGCACCGTCGTGTATGCGATCGCGGAGGCGCATCAGCCAGCGGGAACGGTGGCGCCGCGCATGGTGTTCACGACTTACGTGATGGTCCACGAACGCGGCGAATGGAAAATCGCGCACATTCACGCGAGCGAGATGCCAATGGAAACAGCCGGCCAGTTCGCGGTCAAGATGCGCCACGGTCAGGGGCCGCTGCACTAAAAAACGCGGCCCGGTTGCAGAGCAGCACTAAGAAGACGTATGTCGGGGAGTGGCCATGAAGCGCGATCCTTTGTTGAAACACGATTCGTCATTCGTGGATACGGGGCCCGCAGCGGCGCTTAAGGAAAGCGTGCAGGCAGCCGGGCGAACGCTCGGCGCGCCGGTTGCGGACTGGCTCTACAACGCGCCGCGCTGGCTGCCGACGAGCCACGCGCAGACCATCGTGCCGGCGCTCTTCGCGCGCAAGCCGGCGGTGCAATACCGGCGCGAACGCTGGACCACGCCGGATGGCGACTTCATCGATCTCGACTGGGTAGCCGACGAAGCACCCGCCGACGCCCCGCTCTTCGTGCTGTTTCACGGCCTCGAAGGCAGTTCGGACTCCCACTACGCCCGCACGATGATGGCCGCCGCTCAAGCGCGCGGCTGGCACGGCGTCGTGCCGCACTTTCGCACGTGTAGCGGAGCGCTCAATCTGCTGCCGCGGTTTTACCATCTCGCCGACAGCGCCGAAGTCGACTGGATTCTGCGACGCCTGCGCGCCAATCACGCGGGGCCGATCGTGGCGGCGGGCGTCTCGCTGGGCGGCAATGTGCTGCTGCACTGGCTGTGCGACCGCGGCGCCGAGGCTTCGTCGATCATCAGCGCGGCGGCCGCCATCTCCGCTCCGCTCGATGTTCACGCGGGCGGCGCAGCGATCTCGCAAGGCTTCGGCATGATCTACACACGCAGCTTTTTGAAGTCGCTCAAGCGCAAGGCGCTTGCGAAGCTCGGACAGTTTCCCGGCCTTTACGACCGCGACGCCGTACTCGCCGCGCGCACGCTGTACGAGTTCGACAACGTCGTGACCGCGCCGCTGCACGGCTTTCGCGATACCAACCACTATTGGTCGACCGCGACCACGCGCGCACATCTGAACCGCATCGCGGCGCCAGCGCTTATCCTCAACGCGCGTAACGATCCGTTCTTGCCCGAGTTCGCGTTGCCGTCGCAGGCGGAAGTGTCGTCGCGCGTCACGCTCGATCAGCCGAACCACGGCGGACATGTCGGCTTCATGACGGGGCCGTTTCCAGGGCGGATCGACTGGTTGTCGCAGCGTGTGTTCGGCTATTTGGAGAACTTCGTCGCTCATGGATGACATCGTCAGGCAGGCGCTTGCCAAATGGCCGAACGTGCCGCATTGCACGGGCTGGCTTCTGCTCGACCGACGCGGCCAGTGGCGCATGCGCGACGATGCCGCGCAAGCCGCGGGCGAACTCGGCAGTCCCATCCGGCATGAGGCGCTGATCGGCTTCATCAACCGCAATTACGAGCGCGACGACGAGGGTCAGTGGTTCTTCCAGAACGGTCCGCAGCGCGTGTATGTGGAGTTGGCTTATACGCCGTGGATCGTGCGGCTCGATGTATCGGCGGATGGTTCGTTGCAGCTGACCGATCAGGCGGGCGCGGCGTTCGAGCCGGAACAGGCGTGGATCGACGATGAAGGCGGTGTGTTGTTCGCCGATGCTTCCTCGCCGGCTCGCGTGGCCGCCTTGCACGATCATGATCTGGAGGTGCTGGCGGATCATGCTTCGCTGGATGAGGCTGCTTTGCCCGAGCACGGTGGCGTGTTTCATTGGCGCGGCGGCATTGATCTTCCCCTGCAGACGATCAGACGGACGGATGTCCAAGCGCGTTTTGGCTTTGTCGCAAGTCCGGCTGCGCGGGCTATTGGCGTGCAGGGTTAGAGGTTATCGGCGCACGGATCGTGTACGGTCGTGGCCAAGGTCGGGCGCTCGCTTAGAGCTACCCGTAGCCCGCCGCCGTTCAGCTGTTTTTCTCCTCCTCGCGCTCCTCCTTGTAGCGCGTTTCGAAATCGCGCAGACGCGCGGAGATCGTCGAGAGATCGTAGAAACTCGCGGTTTTCAGGTCGCGCGCTTCCTTTAGCTGCCGAATCGCGGATGGCCACGCGCCGTCGAGCGCGAATTTCTCGGCCATCGCCTGATGCTGGCTCAGCGGGTCGTTGAGGCCCGCGCTCGCCTGCGCGAGATAAAGCCACCAGTCGGGGCGTAACGGGTCGGCGCGCGTTTCCTGGCGCGCGAGCGATTGAGCATCGGCGTAGCGGTGCGCCGACAGCAAGGCTTGCAGATGGATATCGATCGCCGCGTGCGAGTCCGGCCAGCGCTTCTGCGCTATTTCCGCGAGGCGGATGGCGTCGTCGTTACGGCCGGCGCGGCGGGCGATATCGGCGGCTAGCACGTCGAGGCTAGGCGTGCTGCGGGGTGTTGCGGGCGCTGGCGGCTGCGGTGACGCGGCGGGTTGTGGGCTCTGGCGCGGGATCGAGGTGCTCGTGACATGGACCGGCGGAAGCGGGATCGTGTTCTTCGAGGTCGGGGTGTTGGATGCGGTCGTGTGGCGGGAGTTGCTGTTCGCGTCGGTGGTTGTTGCAGCGCCCGCGCGATTCGTCTCGGATGGATTGGTTTGGTGGATCGACGAATTTTTCACTGCGGTTGAGACGTTTGCGGTTTTCGGGCTTTTTGCGTTTGGGTTGTTTGGGTTGTTTGCGCCGTTCCCGCCGTTCGCCAGCGTCGCGCCGTCTGTGTTGGCCGCGCTCTTGACGTTGAGCGGATTGTTCGGATTACTCGCGCGATTGCCGCTCCCCGAAAAGCTCAGCACATCGTGCGCACTACTGCCGAGCAGCGAAGACATGCCTTCCGATAACGCGACGCCATTCGTCCTTGCATCGGTGACGGCAGGCGAATGCCTCGTCTGTGCGGATCTCACGCCGTCGGCAGCGAGATTCAACCCGGCATCGACGGAAGCAGCCGCCTTCGCCGACGATGCCGCCCCACGCTGCGCCTTCAAACCCCGTGCGCCGCTAGCCGCATCCGCGCCGCCGATACTCTTTAACTCCTGCCGCGCCTGCGCCGATGCCACCGCCGCATTCGCCTCCTCGCCTTCGAACAGACGGCGCGACTTCGCGAGCGCATCGTTGGCGGCGTCGTAATCGCCGAGCAGCGACTGCGCGAGCGCGACGCCATACCAGTTCGCCGCCGGATTGAGCGCGGTCTGATCGCTGATCTCGGTCTTCAGCCGGCTCGCGACCTCGCGATAATCACTCGCATAATTGACCTGCAACACCCGCGCGCGCGCCCGCACGAACGCGTATTCGGGCGACTGACGCGGCTGCCGATACGGCACGCGCCGCGCACGATCCTCCATATCGGCGATGCGCTCGACGGTCAGCGGATGCGTGCGCGCATAAGGCGGCACGCCGTTGTCGGACATCGTCAGGCGGTCCAGACGCGCGAAAAACGCGGTCATCGCGTAGGGATCGTAGCCGGCGGCGGCGAGCATTTGAAAGCCGACGCGGTCCGCCTCGTGTTCCGCCGCGCGCGAAAATTTGAGCTGATTGTCGACGGCGAACGCCTGCCCGCCCATTGCGATACCCATGCCGAGATCGCCGCTGCGCGCCATCACGCCAGCGAGCAAGCCGGCGAGCATGGCAGCGAGCGCGGCATAGCCGCTCTTTTTCTGCGCGCCGATCATGCGCGCGATGTGCCGCTGCAGCACGTGCCCCATCTCATGACCGATGACCGACGCCAGTTCCGACTCGGTCTGCGTCGCGGAAATCAGCCCCGTGTTCACGCCGATGAAACCGCCGGGCATCGAGAACGCGTTGATTTGCGGATCGCGCACGGCGAACAGGTCGAAGTCCGGCCGATAGCCACCGAGGTACTGCGTCGCGGCGGCGGCGGAGAGCTTGGTGGCGATGGAATCGAGGTAATCGCGCATCAGCCAGTCGTCGAGATAGTCGGGGTCGGCGCGGACTTCGCGCATCATCCGTTCGCCGAGCGTGCGTTCGGCTTGCGGTGAAAGCGTGCCGTCGGAGCCATCGCCGAGATCGGGAAGCTGCACCGAGGACAAGGGCGCACGCAGGCCGCTCATTTCGCCAGGCCGATTGGCGAAGCGGCTTTCGGCGCCGCCGTAGACGCCGAAGACGCCGTCGGCCAGGTTGGCGGGGGGTGAGGCGGGGACGGTGGTGGTGGTCGCAGTTGCCTTGGGCGTAGTTGCCGTTGCGGTTGCGGTTGTGGTGGGCGCGGTTGTGGTGGGCGCGGTTGCGGTGGGCGCGGTGGCGGTGGGCGCGTTTGCGGTGGGCGCGGTTGTGGTGGGCGCGGTTGTGGTGGGCGCGTTTGCGGTGGGCGCGTTTGAGGTGCCGGCGTTTGCGGTGGTCGCGTTTGCGTTGGTCGCGTTTGCGTTGGTCGCGTTTGCGGCGGTCGCATTTGCGGTGGTCGCATTTGCGTTGGTCGCGATTGCGGTGGTCGCGTTTGCGGTGGTCGCGTTTGCGGCGATCGCGTTTGCGGTGGCCGCATTTGCGGTGGTCGCATTTGCGGTGGTCGCATTTGCGTTGGTCGCATTTGCGGTAATCGCGTTTGCGGCGGTCGCGGTCACGTTCGCGGCGGTCGCGTTTGCAGCGCCCCTTGCGCCCGCCTTCGCCGAATCATCCACGCGAGCCACGGACGCACCAACCTGCGCCAACGCAACGGGCGGCATGGCGAGACTCAGGCACAGCACGAAAATGAGCGCACGGCTCGAACGTGTCAGATTCATGGCGCGAAACCGGCGTCGGCGAGCCGGTCAGCTTGATGACGAAAACGGGCTTATCGTATCAAGTGTTCGGCGCTCGGCGGTGGATTGAATCGGACCGAAGACGCCGTATCGCGCTGGTATGATGAGCGCCCGTTCGAAGGAGAGGCTATGTCCGGACTCACACATTTCGATGCCGCCGGCGAGGCGCACATGGTCGATGTCGGCGACAAGGGCGAGACACGCCGCATCGCCGTCGCGCGCGGTTCCATCGCCATGCTCGATGGCACGCTGGCGCTGATCCGCGAAGGCCGCGCGAAGAAAGGCGACGTGCTGGGCGTCGCGCGCATCGCCGCTATTCATGGCGCGAAGCGCACGGCCGACCTGATTCCGCTGTGTCATCCACTTGCGCTGACGCGCGTGGCGGTGGATTTCAGCATCGACGAAACGCTACCTGGCGTGCACTGCGAAGTGCGTGTGGAAACGGTCGGGCGCACCGGCGTGGAAATGGAAGCGCTCACCGCCGTGCAGATCGGCTTGCTGACGATCTACGACATGTGCAAGGCGGTGGATCGCGGCATGACGATCAACAATGTGAAGGTGCTGGAGAAGCATGGCGGGAAGTCGGGGGATTGGGTGGCGGCGTAGTCCTCGCGCCCGGAGCCGACGCCGACCTCACTCGTCATCGTCGTCATCATCGGCAGTGGCGCCCCCAACCCCCGGCTCTCCATACAACTTCACCAGATCCGCCTTGAAAGAAGCCAGCGGCTTCCCCGTCTCATCGATGAGCTGATAAACCGACGCCAGTTGCTTCGGCCAGTCATGCAGTTGGGTCGCGAAAATCTTGAGCTTCGCCATCGTGTCCAGCGCTTCGTCGCGCTGACCAGCAAGCGCCTGCAGCACCGCATATCGCCGCAACACCGTCTCGCCCGGCAGCAACGCAATCGCCTTGCGATGCATCGCGAGCTTCTCTTCGAGGTTCTGCGCGTTGATCGGCACGAGCGTGGCCGCGCCGTATTCGCCCCACGCGGTGAAGAGGAACGAAGGATCGTCCCGATACTGCTCCGCCGGCCGCGATCCGTAGTAAAGCACCTCGGCCCGATGATAGTCGAGCATTACCGGATACAACGCCGCCAGCCCGCCCACCACGAGCACCACGTACACGCCGAACGACAACGGCTTCGCCACCAGCCGCAACGGCCGCGTCTCCAGCAAGCCGATCACGAGCATCGCCGGCATCAAAAAGAACATGTATTGCTGCGGATACTCAACCAACGCATGCATCAGCAGAACGCCAAGCAGCGAAAGCCCGAAAATGCGCGCGGGCGTCTGCGGCGCGCGCAGCACGCGAATCAGCCAGAAGACGAACCCCAGTACCAGAATGCCGAGGCCCAGCGCGCCCGTCTTCGCGAGCAAATCGATGAAGATGTCATGCGCATTGTTCGCGATCTCGACGCCGCCCAGCTCGCGCACCATGTCGAACTGATAGCGCGGAAACTCGCCCCAGCCGACGCCGAGGATGGGATGCGTATGGAACATCGTCCAGCCGTATTTCCACAACGCAAGGCGCGGCGCGATCTGATTGGCGTCTTGCATGCGCTCGGCGGCCGATTGCGCGAGGTCGAAGTGGAAGCGCACGTTGGCCCAGCGCACCGCCGCGTTCACCGCGAAGAACACGAGCGCGAGCACCACCGGCATGAGCCACGCGCGAAGATCGCGGCGGCCGGGTCCGTCGAAACCTTCCGCCGCTGCCGGCCGCCCCTGCACGAACGCCATCCAGAATCCGGCGACGACGATCACCGCCATCTGCAACCAGGGTCCGCGCGAAACGGTCAGCGCATGTCCTAGCGAAAACACCGCCGTCAGCGCGAGCCACACGATAACGGGCAAACGCCGCGTCTGCACGAAGTACAGCGCGCCCGCCATCGCGAAGGCGATCACCGTTGCGAGGTGATTCGCCTGCGCCATGTTGCCGAACGGCCGCCGCTCAGCCATCACGTTATAAGCGACGACAAACGGCGTGAACTTCACCTCCAGATGCAGCAACTGCACGATCTGGCAAAAGACCGCGAACGAACCGCCCGCCATGAGCGCGGCCGCGCCGATGCGCAACGCCTTCTCCGACAAACCCGCGCGCACGAGCCCGTAGCCGGTATGCACCGCGATGAACGAGGCGAGCAGATACGCGCCGCCGAGCCAGTTCATCGAAGGCTGCGATACCGGCAGCAACACCGTCTGCGCGATGAGCAGCACGCCGAACGCAAGCGGCATGAGCGCAACGACCGGCGAGGCGAACGACACGCGCGGCTCCGACACGCGCACGAGCAGCGCGACCGTCGCCCCGAGCGCCAAGTAAAGCGCCAGCGCGCTGTATTCGGCGTAGAAGGTCGGAATCGGGTACGTGTGGTTGACGACGCCAAACGGCAAGGTCAACGCAAGGCACAGAACGGCAAAACAAAGGTAGCGCGCGTATTGAGAAGGCATGAGGGGCTGTGAACGTCGGCAACCGGCGCACTATACAAAACTTTGCTGCCCATGTCCGGTACACAGCCCGATTTGCGACGAAATCCCCGCGTTTCCAACAAAAAATCCCCGCACCTGACCGCTTCTTGCCGATGGCAGACGAGCGATGCCGACGCACCGCTCGTCTGCCCGTCGTCAGCGATGCACGTCAGCCACGGCATTCCGCCGGCGCGAGATTGGCGGGCAAGCTCGGTGCCTCCGCGGGCGACGGTCCCGCGCCCGGCGCCGGCAACGACGACGCCGCCTTGCCGCCCGCGAAGCATTCCCACGTCAAGGTGCCTGCCTGCACCGATCCGCGCGCAAGCGACACGCGGGCCGTCGGAGTCTCGGCGTTGTCGGGCGTGGATGGCACGAGCACGAGCGTGTTCGATCCTGCTGGCGCGACGCGCGTCGAATAGGCAATCGTGATCTGGCCGTTGTCGCTGTCGATGTGGATCGAGTCGACGTTGCGCGTGCCCGGCGGCGAGGCATATCCGCTTGCGAGATCGGCCGCGCTCGCCGCGTTCTCGGCCACGGCAAGCCGCGCCGATGCCGCGAGCGACAAGCCCTCGCCCACCCGGCTGCGCGCCAGATAATCCTGATACGCGGGAATCGCATACGCGGCCACCACGCCGACGATCGCCAACACGATCATCAGTTCGATCAGGGTGAAGCCTCGCGTCGCCGCGTCGCCGGCAGAGCGCAGCCAGCCGTGCATCGCGCGCCAGGCGCGCGGCGAATTCGTGTTGCAGGTGATCGTTGTCATCGGTACTCCCAAAAGGACAAAAAGCGCCCGGATGCATGATGCAATCTGGACGCTTCGATCTTATTCAGGGAGCTTTAGCGGTGACAGTCGGCCGAATGGCTAACGTGGGGGCCTGGGGTGAGCGTCTTTCGGTAAAGGCCTCAGTGTGAGCCGTTCCGGTCAACGCGATTCGGCGGAGTGCGCCTCAATCACCCCACTGCATAGAACAACCTCACCCCGGCGCCCGTTTTCCACTGGCGAGCGCGCGCCGCTTGATTAGCACGCCCGCCGCGACCACGAAAATCGCGCCCACCGCTCTCGCGATATACCCGACGAGCTCCGTGTTCAGCTCGGGCCATCGATCGATGAAGGGATCGTCGATGATCAAGCCGCCCGCGATCCACCCGAGCAACGCCGCGCCGAAGAGCACGATGACCGGAAAGCGATCGAGCAGCTTCAGCACCAGCGTGCTGCCCCACACGATGAGCGGAATGCTCACCACCAGCCCGAAGACGACGAGCGTGAAGCGATGCCGCGGGTCCGCCGCCTCCGCCGCGCCCGCAATGGCGATGACGTTGTCGAGGCTCATCACGGCGTCCGCGATGACGATGGTCTTGACCGCTGTCCAGAGCTTGTCCGACGCGTTGATCTCGTGCGCGTCGTGGTCGGGCTGCATCAGCTTCACGCCGATCCACAGCAGCAGGATGCCGCCGACGAACTTGAGGAACGGGATATCGAGCAGAAACACCGCGAACGCGATCAGCACGACGCGCAGCACGATGGCGCCGAGCGTGCCCAGCAAGATGCCACGCGTGCGCTGGCCGTCGGGCAAACCGCGACAGGCAAGCGCGATCACGACCGCGTTGTCGCCACCGAGCAGAATGTCGATGACGATGATCTGAAGCACCGCGCCCCAATGGAGCGTCGCAAAAAAATCGAGCATGTAGTAATAAAAAAAGCGAGGAAGCCAACGCTCCCTCGCTTTCTATTCGGCGGTTACGAAAGGATTCGGTAAGAGTACCAAACCCCAGGCCGTTCTGCCGATAAACCCACTTAGATCACCGACTTCAACAGACGACCCATTTCCGACGGGTTCTTCGTGACCTTGATGCCGCACGCGTCCATGATTTCGAGCTTGGCATCGGCCGTGTCCGCGCCGCCCGAGATCAGCGCGCCTGCGTGACCCATGCGCTTGCCCGGAGGCGCCGTGACGCCCGCGATGAAGCCAACCACCGGCTTCTTCATGTTGTCCTTGATCCAGTAAGCGGCGTTCGCTTCGTCCGGACCGCCGATCTCGCCGATCATGATGACGGCGTCCGTTTCCGGATCGTCGTTGAACATCTTCATCACGTCGATGTGCTTGAGACCGTTGATCGGATCGCCGCCAATACCGACTGCCGACGACTGGCCAAGACCCAGCGCCGTCAACTGACCCACTGCTTCATACGTCAGCGTGCCCGAGCGCGATACCACGCCGATGCGACCCTTGCGGTGGATGTGACCCGGCATGATGCCGATCTTCAGTTCGTCCGGCGTGATCGTGCCGGGGCAGTTCGGTCCGAGCAGCAGCGTCTTGCGATTTTCGCGGCGCATGCGGTCCTTGATTTCCAGCATGTCGCGAACCGGAATGCCTTCCGTGATGCAGATGGCGAGATCGAGATCGGCCTCGACGGCTTCCCAGATCGCGGCGGCGGCGCCCGCGGGCGGAACGTAGATCACCGATACGGTTGCGCCCGTTTCGGCCTTCGCTTCCTTGACGCTCGCGTAGATGGGGATGCCTTCGAAATCTTCGCCGGCCTTCTTCGGGTTCACGCCCGCAACGTACGCTTCGCGGCCGTTCGCGTATTCGCGGCAGGCGCGCGTATGGAACTGACCGGTCTTGCCGGTGATGCCCTGCGTGATGACCTTCGTGTCTTTGTTGATCAGAATCGACATGTAGTGACCTCTGTTCGTTTGGCGTCGCGACGCTTTCTCATATGGAAAGCCCGCGCCGCCATTCGTGTCTGGTGGAACGCTCTTGTCAGACTAGGAAGCGGGCGCGCTTACTTGCCTTCGGCCGCCGCGACGACCTTCTGCGCGGCTTCTTCCATGCTGTCGGCGGAGATGATAGGCAGACCGGAGTCCGCGAGCATCTTCTTGCCGAGGTCTTCGTTCGTGCCCTTCATGCGCACGACGAGCGGCACCTTCAGGTCCACGGCCTTCGACGCGACCATCACGCCTTCCGCGATCACGTCGCAGCGCATGATGCCGCCGAAGATGTTGACGAGGATCGCCTTCAGGTTCGGATTCTTGAGCATCAGCTTGAAGGCTTCGGTTACCTTCTCGGTCGTGGCGCCGCCGCCGACGTCCAGGAAGTTGGCCGGCTCGCCGCCGAACAGCTTGATGGTGTCCATCGTGGCCATGGCCAGACCCGCGCCGTTCACGAGACAGCCGATGTTGCCGTCGAGCGAGATGTACGCGAGGTCAAACTTCGACGCTTCGACTTCAGCCGGATCTTCTTCGTCGAGATCGCGATACGCGACGATTTCCGGGTGACGGAAGAGCGCGTTCGCGTCGAAGTTGAATTTGGCGTCGAGCGCGATGACCTTGCCGTCGCCGGTCAGGATCAGCGGGTTGATTTCCGCGAGCGATGCATCCGTCTCGTAGAACGCCTTGTAGAGACCTTGCAGAATGGTGCGTGCTTGCGGCAACGATGCGTCTGGAATGCCGATCTTGCGGGCGAGGTCGTCCGCTTCGGCGTCCTTCAAGCCCGTGGCGGGATCGACCGGCAGCTTGTGCAGCAACTCGGGCGTCTTTTCCGCGACTTCCTCGATGTCCATGCCGCCTTCGCTCGACGCCATCACGACGACCTTCTGCGATACGCGGTCGAGCACGAGGCCGACGTAAAGTTCCTTCTTGATGTCCGCGCCTTCTTCGATCAGAAGACGGTTCACCTTCTGGCCCTCGGAACCGGTCTGGTGCGTGACGAGCTGCATGCCGAGGATCTGGTTCGCGTATTCGCGGACCTGATCGATCGACTTCGCGACCTTCACGCCGCCGCCCTTACCACGGCCGCCAGCGTGAATCTGCGCCTTGACGACCCATACCGGGCCGCCCAGCTCTTCCGCGGCCTTGACCGCATCATCCACCGAGAACACGGGTTTGCCGCGCGGGACCGCGACGCCGAATTTCCGCAGGATTTCCTTACCCTGGTACTCGTGAATCTTCATGCGTGATTCCTTCAGTCTGAGAGTTGGAGTGAACTTCGATTTGCTGAACCGCTGATTTCATCGATTCTTGTTTGAATGCTGATCGCCGCGTGCGCGCTAGGTGTCGCGCGGCTTGGTGTCGTTTGTGCCTGCGCGCTCGAACCAGCGCGGATAGTACTCCTCGACCGCGGGGCCGTCGAAGCGCAATGCGTGACAGCGCCCGAGTTGAAACGGCGGTGTGTCCGATGCTGCCTTTGCGTCCTTCGAATCGAACGGATTACCCGATTCGGTATTCCAGACCTGACCCGCGAATCCCTGAATGGCGACGGTCGGCAGGACGGCGCACAACTCGGTGAGATGCGTGCAAGCAGCCGCGCCGCCAATACGCTGATTGACTTCGCGGCGAAAATTCTTGAGGAGATTGAGCCCGATGAGCGAGCGATAGGCGGGATTGGACTCGGCGCAGAGACCAGCATAAGGCGCCCACTCCGAGGACGCTTCTGCGTCGACGATAGTAAGTTCGCGGTCGATGGTAATGCGTAGCCAGAGTTCATGGATTGGCTGACCGTATGGCCGCACGCCCGTCACGAGTTGAAAGTCGCGCGTCTTCTCATCGGTTAGAACGGCTTCGATGTCCCATAGGCCGTCATCTCGCTCGAACGCTTCAATCCGAATCGCGCGACGATGGCGCAATTGTCGGGAAACGGGCGGGGAAAGAGGCATGCTGGACCAAAGCCGGAACAGGAAAACCGTGGAATTTTAGCATATTGGGTATTTCAAGCCGGGGATGACTCAGGCACCAGAAACGTGCGCGGGGAAAGCTTGAGAAGCCTGTGCTTATTAACGCTTCGGCGCAGTCCGGGATTTTCTTCCCGCCTCGGAGCTTGCATGCACATGGTCGTTTGGAATCACTTCTTACTTTGGTGGACTAGAAGCTCAACACGCGGATGTGGAAACATGAGCCCGAACTCTTTGCATGCGCGCGAAACCTGAGATTACTCAGCGGTCGAAATCCGCCAGCATGATGAGGCAAGCGCGTGGAGCATGGAATAATTAACCTAACGCTTCGCGTGTGAATGGTTTTGAACCACGTCGTGATGGAATGCGGCTTCGCCATGAGTCCAGCACGTGAAAGCACGAAATAGATGCACATGGCGCTCGGGCAATCACATGGCGCTCGAATGCGCCCGCACTAAACTAGACGGCGTTCGCCATCAATCGTCGATGACTTCGTCGGTCCAGTCTTCGTCGCTTCCCTTCAACACCTTGCTGATCGTGCTCATGGAGAAGCCGCGCGCCGCGAGAAAGCGCGCTTGCTTCGCACGCTCCGCGGGCGTTTCCGGTACGACGCCGTACTTCCTCTCCCATACGGACTGCGCTCGCGCGGTTTCGGTCTGCGCGAGTTTGTCGGCAGTTTCGCCGATGAGCGTCTCTCCCACTGCATGACGCTTCAATTCGTGGATGATCCGGCTGCCGCCCATGCGCGCCGCTCTTCGATGCACGACGCTTTCGACAAAGCGCTCGTTCGAGAGCCAGCCGTCACGTTCGAGGCTATCGAGCAGTGTTTCGAGCGAATCGGCTTCTTCGACGTAGGGTCGCAACTTGCGCGATAACTCCGCGCGGCTATATTCCCGACGAGACAGGTAAGCAAGCGCGCGTCCTTTAAGCGAACGTTGCGGACGCTTGGAATCTTTGACTTCGGCAGCGGAAGTTTTGCGAGCGCGTTGACTTGAACGGCTGTAGACCGATTCGGATGCTGTGTTGACGCCTACATCCGGCGTGCACTGCTCGAAGGGCTCGAAAGGATCGGCGTCTTCGAAGGCGTCGATTGCAGATGATTGGTTTGGATTGGCAATCCGGCTTGCCAAGGGTGACGCGTTCTGCGCACGGTTGGTCGCCAGAGTCGGCGTTTCCACTGCCGGCTTGGAGGTTGCGTTTCTCGACGGTGCGTTGCCCTCACGAATGGACGCTGCCTGCATCAGCAACGCGCGGGCTTGCTCCAGACGCGCCCGGCGATCTTCGGACGACGGTGTCTCACTTTCCCGGACAGCAGCAGCATCAACATCGGCCGCCCTTGCGTCCAACTCAGCAGCATCACGCGCATTCACCGGCAACTCTCGCCGCCAGCCACCACGCAACGCCTTCGTCGAATCGCGCGACTGAGTGTCACGCGACTGAGGATCACTCGCGCCATTCGGATCATCAGAACCAGCAGACCGCCCGAACCTTCCGTCCGTTCTGCCAGCCTTCGATCCGAACCGGCGCTTCAACATCGTCAGTGACCAAGTGAGTATCTAAACAACGAGACGACGACCACGTAACGATTAAGCGACAACTCACTCGTCCGCCACCGTGGCGCCCGGCGCCACGGCGTCAGCCATTGCCGCCACGCCGAGCGATTCGCGGATCTTGTTCTCGATCTCGCGGGCGATGTCCGGGTTCTCGCGCAGGAATTCGCGCGCGTTGTCCTTGCCCTGACCAATACGCTCGCCGTTATAGCTGTACCAGGCGCCCGCCTTGTCTACCAGCTTGGCCTGCACGCCCAGGTCGATGATCTCGCCCTGACGCGAAATGCCTTCGCCATAAAGGATGTCGAAAATGGCTTCGCGGAACGGCGGCGAGACCTTGTTCTTCACGACCTTCACGCGCGTTTCGTTGCCGATGACTTCGTCGTTCTTCTTGATGGAACCAATACGGCGAATGTCCAGGCGCACCGACGAATAGAACTTCAGCGCGTTGCCGCCCGTGGTGGTTTCCGGGTTGCCGAACATCACGCCGATCTTCATGCGGATCTGGTTGATGAAGATGACGAGGCAGTTCGTACGCTTGATGGTGCCAGTCAGCTTGCGCAGCGCTTGCGACATCAGGCGCGCTTGCAAACCAGGCAGCGAGTCGCCCATTTCGCCTTCGATTTCCGCCTTCGGCACGAGCGCCGCGACGGAGTCGATGACGATCATGTCGATGGAGCCGGAGCGCACCAGCGCATCCGCGATTTCCAGTGCCTGCTCGCCCGTGTCCGGTTGCGAGATCAGCAGTTCCTGCGCATTCACGCCGAGCTTCTGCGCGTATTGCACGTCGAGCGCGTGTTCTGCGTCGATAAACGCCGCCGTGCCGCCGACCTTTTGCATCTCGGCGATCACCTGCAGCGTGAGCGTGGTCTTGCCCGACGACTCGGGCCCGTAGATTTCCACGACACGGCCGCGCGGCAAGCCGCCGACGCCAAGCGCGATATCCAGACCGAGCGACCCTGTCGAGACCACCTGAATGTCTTCCACCACCTCGCCTGCGCCGAGCCGCATGATCGACCCTTTGCCGAATTGCTTTTCGATCTGCGCGAGCGCGGCGGCCAATGCCTTGCCCTTCTCCGCAGTCATGCCAGCCGGGCCTTTCTTGCTTTCTTCCATGAATCGTCCTTTGCTATGATGAACGGCGTCTGAGGCGGGTGCCGGCAAGCTCGAAACGAACTCGAGCCCGTCTGTAGCACTCCCGCAGACACTGTATAAAAAAACAGTAGTTTTTGCAAGCCCGATCGCGCGACGCAGTCTTTTTTCCACGCCGCGCGCACCGCGCAAAAACCGCAAAACACCTGGAGACCGCCGCGCCGGGCGAAATGCGGTGTCGGCAATGACTGCGCTTTGCCGCGCACGAAGGCGCACAACACGATGCGAATCCTCATTGCCGAAGACGACAGCATACTCGCGGACGGTCTCATTCGATCACTCCGCCAATCGGGATACGCCGTCGACCATGTGAAGCATGGCGTCGAGGCAGATACCGCCCTTTCGCTGCAAACTTTCGACCTCCTGATTCTCGATCTCGGCCTGCCGCTCATGCCCGGTCTGGAGGTGCTGCGCCGCCTGCGCGCACGCAATTCGCAGATGCCGGTTTTGATCCTGACGGCGGCCGACAGTGTCGACGAACGCGTGAAGGGACTCGACCTCGGCGCCGATGACTATATGGCCAAGCCCTTCGCGCTCAACGAGCTCGAAGCGCGCGTTCGAGCGTTGACGCGACGCGGCGCGGGTGGCGGTCCGACTGTCGTGAAGCATGGTTCGCTGGCGTTCGACCAGGTCGGACGCGTCGCGCATATCGGCGAGCAAGTCGTAGACCTGTCCGCGCGCGAACTCGGCGTGCTCGAAGTGCTGCTCCAGCGCATCGGGCGGCTCGTGTCGAAGGAACAGCTCGTGAATCATCTGTGCGAGTGGGGTGAAGAAGTAAGCAACAACGCAATCGAGGTGTACGTGCACCGCTTGCGCAAAAAAATCGAAGCGAGCGGCGCGCGCATCATCACGGTGCGCGGGCTCGGCTACACGCTGGAAAAAGCCGTCGCCAACGTCGACAACGGCGCCGTTGCCCAACCCGCGGCGAGCGATTCCCTGCCCGCCAGCCCTCAATACAAGTAGCCGCGCATGGCGTCGCCCGTTTCCACCGAACCAAGCGAAGCCGGGCACGGACACGACCACGCCGCCACCGAAAGCGACACCGACGCCAAGCGCGACGCGCGCTACGCCAACCCGTTCGCGCCTCCCGACGAACTCGAACCCGACAACGAAACGCATCCGCGCTCGCTCTTCGGCGAGATTCTCGACTGGATGCTTGCGCCGCTTCTGCTGCTCTGGCCGATGAGCATCGCGGTGACGTACCTGGTCGCGAAGTCGATTGCCAACGGTCCGTTCGACCGCGCGCTCGAAGCCGACGTCTACATGCTCGCGCGCCAAATCCAGCCGGTGAACGGCGTCGCCGAACTGCGTCTACCCGATGTCACGCGCGATTTCCTGCGCGCCGACAACGTCGACAGCGTGTTCTTTCAAGTGCTCGGCACGCGCGGCGAACTGGTCGGCGGCGACCGTGACATGCCCTTGCCGCATGACGACGATCGTCCGCAGCCGGGCATCGTCGAATTTCGCGACGACGCCCTGCGCGGCAACGACATTCGCGTCGCCTATACGACGGTCGATGTGCCCGGTCTCGCGCCGGGACGCGATCCCGCCGAGACGCAGCCGGTGCTCGTGCAGGTCGCCGAGACGCTGGACAAACGCAGCCAGCTCGCCAACGACATCATCAAAGGCGTGATCCTTCCGCAGTTCGTGATCCTGCCGCTCGCCATCGTGCTCGTGTGGTTCGGCCTCTCGCGCGGGCTCGCGCCGCTGCACGCGCTGCAGTCGAACATTCGCGCGCGGCGTCCGGACGACCTCTCGCCGCTCGAAGCGGCCCGCGCGCCGCCCGAGATCGCGCCGCTCGTGGCGTCGTTCAACGATTTGCTCGTGCGGCTCGAACAGAACATGGAGTTTCAGAAGCGCTTTATCGCCGACGCCGCGCATCAGATGAAAACGCCGCTCGCCGGCCTGCGCATGCAGGCGGAGTTTGCGTTGCGCCAAGAGGTATCGACGGAAGTGCAGCGCTCGCTCGAACAGATCGCCATGAGTTCCGAGCACGCGGCACGGCTCGTCACGCAATTGCTCGCGTTGGCGCGCGCGGAAAATCGCGCGACGGGGCAGATTTTCTCGCACGTCGAACTGACCGATCTCGCGCGGCTCGCCGTGCGCGACTGGGTGCAGGCGGCGCTCGCGAAGGGTATCGATATCGGTTACGAGGAGCCCGCGTATCCCGTCGAAGTAGAGGGCAACGCGGTGATGCTGCGTGAATTGCTGTCGAATCTGATCGATAACGCCATCCGCTACACGCCTCCGAACGGACGCGTGACCGTGCGCGTGCGGACCGGCGAGCACGATCTCGATCACGTTCATCTCGAAGTGGAAGACACCGGACTTGGCATTCCGAGCGCCGAACGCGAGCGCGTGCTCGAGCGTTTCTATCGCATTCTCGGACGCGAGGGCGACGGCAGCGGCCTCGGTCTCGCCATCGTCAAGGAGATCACGGCGATGCACGGCGGCACGCTCGCCATCGAAGATCATGTGTATCAGGAAGCGCCGCGACTGGCTGGAACGCTGGTTCGCGTGAGCTTACAGCGGGTTTTTCCTATGCGGGACAAACCCTGAGCCGGCTCAGCGCCTAACATCTCGACAAACAACATAAAACGCGCATTGACGCAAGAATGAGCGAGATAAAAAGAAAATAGAAGATGGTTAGCCGAAGATGTACTTTATGCGCCAATTCGACCCGCATCCGGGCGAGTCAGAACGCCGTAAGTTTTCGTTCCAATAATCGTTGCACCGGAGCGCCTCGGGCGTTTCCGACACGTATGCGAATTCAAATCAGGAGACGATTCATGGCTACGGTTGAGGGGCGCATTTCCCACGCACCGATGACGAGCGAGGAAAGGAAGGTCATCTTCGCTTCGTCGCTCGGCACGGTGTTCGAGTGGTACGACTTTTATCTGGCGGGCTCGCTTGCCATCTACATCAGCAAGACGTTCTTCTCGGGCGTCAATCCGACCGCTGGCTTCATCTTCACGCTGCTCGGCTTCGCGGCGGGTTTCGCGGTGCGTCCGTTCGGCGCGATCGTGTTCGGGCGGCTCGGCGATATGGTCGGGCGCAAATACACTTTCCTCGTGACCATCGTCATCATGGGTCTGTCGACGTTTCTGATCGGCTTCCTGCCCGGCTACGCGACCATAGGCATTGCGGCGCCGGTCATTTTCATCGCGATGCGCTTGCTGCAGGGCCTCGCGCTCGGCGGCGAGTACGGCGGCGCGGCGACCTACGTCGCGGAGCACGCACCGGCCAACAAGCGCGGCGCATGGACCGCGTGGATCCAGACCACGGCGACGCTTGGCCTTTTCATCTCGCTAATCGTGATTCTGGCGGTACGCACGATGGTTGGCGAAGAACAGTTCGGTGCCTGGGGCTGGCGTATTCCGTTCCTCGTGTCGATCCTGCTGCTCGCGGTGTCGGTGTGGATTCGCATGAAGCTGCATGAATCGCCGGTGTTCGAGCGCATCAAGTCCGAAGGCAAGACTTCGAAGGCGCCGCTGACCGAAGCGTTCGGCGAATGGAAGAACCTGAAGATCGTGTTGCTGGCGCTGTTCGGTTTGACGGCGGGTCAGGCGGTCGTGTGGTACACGGGGCAGTTCTACTCGCTCTTCTTCCTCACGCAAACCCTCAAGGTCGATGGCACCAGCGCGAATATCATGGTCGCGGTGGCGCTTTTGATCGGCACGCCGTTCTTCGTGTTCTTCGGGTCGCTTTCGGACCGGATCGGCCGCAAGCCGATCATCATGGCGGGCTGCCTGATCGCCGCGTTGAGCTTCTTCCCGCTCTTCAAGGCGCTCGCGCACTACACCAACCCGACGCTCGAAGCCGCCACGCAGAAGTCGCCGATTGTCGTGATCTCCAATCCGGACGAGTGCTCGTTCCAGTTCAATCCGGTGGGCACGTCGAAGTTCACGTCGTCGTGCGATATCGCGAAGAGCGCGCTGTCCAAGGCCGGTCTCAACTACGAGAACGTCGCGGCACCGGCGGGCACGCTCGCGCAGATCAAGGTGGGCGAAACGGTGGTGAACACCTACGACGGCAAGGCGGCCGACGCGAAGGCGCAAGGCGCGGCCTTCGACAAGACGCTTGCCGGCACGTTGAAGAGCGCGGGCTACCCGGCGAAGGCCGATCCGGCGCTCATCAACTGGCCAATGGCGATCGTCGTTCTGACCATCCTCGTGATCTTCGTGACGATGGTCTACGGCCCGATCGCGGCAATGCTGGTCGAGATGTTCCCGGCGCGGATTCGCTACACGTCGATGTCGTTGCCGTATCACATCGGCAATGGCTGGTTCGGTGGATTTCTTCCGGCGACGGCCTTCGCTATCGTCGCCGCGAGAGGCGATATCTATTCGGGCTTGTGGTATCCGATTGTGATTGCGCTGGCGACGTTCGTGATCGGCATGTTGTTCGTCAAGGACACGCGCAAAACAAATGTCTACGACGAAGATTGATGACGATGGCGCTTTGCTGCCGCTTTCCTGCCGCTTGAATAAAACGAGCGGCAGGGGTTGACAGCGGTTTCACCTATCGCCATAATCTCGCTTCTTTCGGCGAATTAGCTCAGTCGGTTAGAGCGACGGAATCATAATCCGCAGGTCCGGGGTTCGAATCCCTGATTCGCCACCAGCATCAAAAGAAGCCGCTGTTCCGCAAGGATCAGCGGCTTTTTGCTTTCGGCGCGCTTCCCGGCATGCCAGCGTTTTTTTGTCTTCATGCATGACCGGCGCCTTTCCGCATCTCCTTGGTTACGCGCTCGTCGCCATGACACTCAACACGCGTGACTTGCCCGCCGCGAAGTGACGCGACGCTTCTCAAACGCCTCCTCGTTCGAATCAAGCGGAGATGTTTGCTTACAAATGTCACACCGAACGCGTCCACCGGGCAGCAAACGCGGCGTTATAGCAGGCAGGCATCAATGCCTTGCAAGCACTCAACGGAGACGCTGCCATGAACGCCGTACCCCAGTTCGATCAAAAGCCCTCGCGTATTCATCCGCTCATGGCGGCCGCCGCCGTCTCGGTGATCCTCGCTTGCGGCACGGGCGTGGCCGCGATGACCGGCCTTCTGCCGTCATCGAAAGCCACCGCGACGGCCGTGACGGCTTCGCCGCTGGTAGACGCGCAAGTCGCCAAGGCGTCGCCCGCAGGCGCGCCGGCTTTGACTGGAAGCGACGCGGATCGATTGCCGCGTGCGGTTCGCGGGCATCACTTGAAACCGGCGTCGACGACGGCACATAGCGTGGCGGTCGCGGCGCCCGCAGCGGTCGAAGCCCAACCGGCGTACGATCCGTATGCCGGCCAGGTCATGGCGGTGAACGCGGTGCAGACCGCGCAGCCCACCACGGGTCTCGGCGCAATAGGCGGCGCGGTCGTCGGCGGTTTGGCGGGGACGCAGATCGGTAACGGTCGCGGACGCACGGCGGCGACGATCATCGGCGCACTTGGCGGCGGGCTCGCGGGCAATCAGATCGAACATGTCGTCCACAAGACGACGACGTATCAGGTGCAAGTCCGCATGACCGATGGCAGCGTGCGCAGCTTCAATTACGACAGCGCGCCCGGCGTCGCGGTCGGCGAGCGAGTGCGCGTGGCGGGTGAATCGCTGAGCCCGGCTTGAGAACGGCGCGCCTTTGCAAAGCCTGACGCGTCTTAAGACAACACTAATTATCGAGTGCGATGATGTTTCCATGCTCATTGCACGAAGCGTCCCGGCCCGCCGGTTCGGGTGCGCGAGCAAGAACCTGTTCCGGAGAATTCCGTGAAGAAAAAATCGACGAATATGAAGTCCGGCCGTCCTGCCATGTCGCCGCTGTTGCGCGCGCTGACCTATAGCCGCGCCGCCCGCGAACCGATGACCAACGCCATGCTGCTTCAAGCCTATGCCGCACTCGACGCCCTCCGGCGCGGACACGGCTCGAAGCCGCTCTTCATGGCGCTGTGCCGGCATCTGCTGATCGCGGAAGAACTCGGCCAGCTCGGTCACGTGACGGATCACGCCGACGACATCACCGCAGCCTACGAAGCGCTCGTCGAACTGGACGAGCGGCACACCGGCACGGGCGAGTGGACGCTCGACGACGCGGCGCACGCCAACCTGTGCGATGCACTCGCCATCTATGCCGACCAGCTCGAAGACGCGACGCTCGAACACATCGCGCAAGCCGAAGCACGCATGGTCACGCAATCGCTCGTCGCGGCGAACCTGCGTCAGGAGGCCAAACACGAAGAACTGGCTTAGTCGAAAAGCCGATTGGACGGTTAAGGGTTTATCCGCCACGTATCTTGCTTGCGTGTGTTCGAGAACGAACACTCATACAAAACCGTTGCCTCGATACTGTGTCTGCGCACGGGGGAAGTCGATTCAAGCGCAAACGGACCACAAAAAAGATGGGCGGCATTCGACCGAGTTGTGGGTAAAGGCACAGGCGCGCCAGGCAGGTAACGAATAAAGAGCGCACGGTTTTGCCAACAGCCCGGCGAGTAGCAGGCGAACCACGCCATCGCTCCGACAAAGAAGCTCAAAAGCCGGCACTCGCCGGCTTTTCTTTTTTGCGCGACTCAGCGGTACTTCGAAAACACCGTCCGGCCGCACTCCGCACACCATGAACGCTGCGCGGATTCGATATCCGCATCCCAGACGTGTCCCCACGCGCATCGCCAGGAAGGCGGCGCCTTGGTGTCGGCACGGCCCGGCGATAACAGCGCACCGCCGCGCATCTGCGCGATGCCATGCAAGCGCTGCATCTCGACCTCGCGCCGGTGCGACGCGCAGTTCATGCAACGAATATTCTGAGCCGCATCTACCGCGTCGTCCCAGTGATGACCACGGTCGCAAGCCCAGATCGTGAGCGTCGCATCGTTCGCGTCTTGCAGATAACGGTCGCGATAGCGCGCGGCGTCGTTCATCAAGGCGTTTCGTCTCTTGTCGTTATTCTGATTGTTCATTGCCTCTACACCTTTCAATGACGTCCGCCGCCCTCCGCCTCCGAGCGCGAAGTCGTCACCACGATGCCGTTCGGGTCGAAATGCGCGTTGAACATGGCGTCGCGATTCACGCCATCTTCGAGCCAGTGCCAACTCCACACGCGTTCCTGCTTCAGTCGATACTCCGCGACGGTGGTCGGCTTGCCAAGCAACCGGCGCACTTCATCCTGCGTCATGCCGGGCCTTACCTTCGCGATATTCGCCGCGGTCAGAACCTGCGTCACCGACACGAAGAGTCCGTCGGCGTCGAGATCGACGAAATAGGTGTTCGTTCCCGCCGGGCCGCGCGGATATTCGAGCCGCTTGGACCCGTCGGTGAAAGTCCGTTCGATTTCCGGGTCGCCCATCTGACTGCGAATCTGCGCCTCGGTCGTGACGCCAGGCTGCAAATCCTTCAGCAGCAGATTGTCGGGCTTCACGGCATTGAAAATTGCCTTGAGCTTGTTCAACCCATCCTCGCTTTGCTGCTGATCGCAGCCAGCAAGCAATGACAACGCGACACATGCCGCGCCCATGACTTTCTTCACCATCACTCTCCTTCGACCTTCATGTTTCAACCTTCATTCTTCAACCACCTGCGCCAAGCAGGGGCAACGGGTCAACCGCCGCGCCCGACTTGCGTACTTCGAAATGCAGCTCCGGAGAGCCGCTCGGTCCCGTGCCCATGTCGGCGATGGTCGCACCTTGCTTGACCGTATCGCCTTCGTGCACGAGCAGCTTGTCGTTATAGGCGTAGGCGGTCAGAAAATCGTTGCCATGCCGCACGATGATCATGCGCCCATACGAGCGCAAGCCGCTGCCCGCATACACGACCTTGCCGCCGGCTGCCGCCTTCACGGGCTGCCCGACCTTGCCGGAGATATCGATTCCCTTGTTGCCGCTTGCGCCGAACTTGCGCACGACCTCGCCCTTCGCGGGCCACACGAACGTGCCCCTGGCCGCGCTCACATGTTCTTCGCTGGCTTCGGGCGCGGGCTTTTGCGCGACGGACTTTTCGGTCTTGTCGCTCGATGACTTCTGCGGTGTGGCAATGAGCGGCGGCATGTCTTTCTTTTGCGCCGTGCTCGCGGATGCCACGGCTGCGCCCGGCGGCGCCACGCGCAACAGCTGCCCGATATTCACCTGCTTGCTTTCGGGCAGCGTGTTCCATTTGGCGAGGTCGTCGGGCTTCTGCTTGTAGTTTCGCGCGATGCCGTAAAGCGTGTCGCCCGGCTTCACGCGATAGAAGCCCGGCTCCGCTGGCGGCGCGTTGAGCGGCACGACCGGCGCGGGAATGACGGCGGGCGACGTCGTCTGAACGACAGGCGGCGCGCTCGACGCCGAACTCTCGACGATAGGCGCGGGCGTGCGCGGTGTGGAGGAACATCCGGCGAGCATTGCCGCGACCGCTGCCCCCGCGATGCCCGCGCGGCTGAATAGCTTGAAACCTTCCATTTGCATCGACACCAACGTTCTCATTCTCTTGTTCTAGTCTCTTGCAGCGTGTTCAAAGCCCACAGCGCCGATTACAGCAATGCGTCGCGCCGCTCCTGTTGCATTACGTGAAACGATCAACATCCGCCAGCATAAAACATTACCGAAACAATTCCGCCGTCGTGACATAAACGACACACGTGGCCATTCGGTGCACCGGGCGTTTCGGCATTCTAAATTTTGATCAAATTACACACTATCTTCGACGCGCTTGCCGTGTCTGGCGCGAGCCGTGGCATCGACAAAACTTGACACTCAGGCCGGTCCGCGTGGCCGTTCTTTGGGCTAAATTCACCGCGCTCGAAAGCAGGAGCTTCCTGCAGTCCTGCAATCATCTAATCTCTCGGAGTTTTTTCTCATGAATTTCTTGCAACACGGAATCATCCTCTGGCTGATCATCGGCGGCGTCGCGGGCTGGCTCGCCGGTCTCATCATGAACGGCAGCGGCTTCGGCGTGATCGTCGACATTATCGTCGGCGTGGTCGGCGGTCTGATCGGCGGCTGGCTGTTCGGCACGCTCGGTATCTCGTTCGGCGGCGGCATCTTCGGCTCGCTCGTGACGGCCGTGATCGGCGCAGTCGTGCTGCTGTTCCTTATCCGCCTGATTCGCCGCGGATAAAACGCATCGAGCGAGGCGCGCAGTGACACGCGTCTCGCTCGATTTCAGTGCCCCGAAGCAGCAATCGGCCGTTACGGCTTACGCCTTCGAGCGCCGCCGCGTCAGCTTCCAAAGCGCACCCAGCGCGATCGGCACCACTGCCGCGCCGATTCCCACCAGCACGATCACGTTCAAATACTGCCGAATGAACGGAATGTTGCCGAAGAAGTAGCCGAGCAGCACGAGCAACAGGACCCAAACCAGCGCGCCCAGAATATTGAAGAACTGAAAGCGCGTGTGATTCATCGACGAAGCGCCCGCCACGAACGGCGCGAAGGTCCGTACCACCGGCACGAAGCGCGCGATCACGATAGTCTTGCCGCCGTGATGCTCATAAAAGTTGTGGGTCTTCTGCAGCGCCGCGCGGTCGAGAAAGCGCTCCAGCACGGGAATGTTGGTGTCGAACACCTTCGGGCCGATAGCGCGCCCGATCCAGTAATTCACCGTGTTCCCCAGAACAGCCGCCACGAGCAGCAGCACGATGAGCGCGCTCAAGTCCATCGCGTGGGACGCGGCAAACGCGCCGCCGATGAACAACAGCGAATCGCCCGGCAGGAACGGGAATACGACGAGCCCGGTTTCGCAGAACACGATGAGGAACAACACCGCATAGACCCAAGCGCCGTAGTGCTGGATAAAGACACCGAGCGACTTGTCGATGTGAAGGATCATCCCTAGAAATTGCAGCAGCGTGTCCAAAAGCTTTCCTCGAAAAAAATGGCCCGGCGCGACAGGAATCTGCCCGCCGTCAAGAACCGTGGAAGGTCGCGCCATGATACCGAACGCAAACGCGCCTTCAATTAGGAAGCGCTCATCCAGACGCCGTCTCGACGCCCTTTTGCCGCCAAAATCGCGCATCGGGACGCTCGGATGCGAATCGCTATAATTCGGGATGGCCGAACTCAACGATCCCTCCGCCTACACATTGACCGCAGACGCCGCGCGCGGTTCGCGCGCCATCGCGCCGCTTCCCGACCAGCTCATCAGCCAGATCGCGGCGGGCGAGGTGGTGGAACGGCCGGCATCGGTCGTGAAGGAACTGCTGGAAAACGCGCTCGATGCAGGCGCGCGCACCCTGCGCATCACACTCGATGAAGGCGGCGTGAAGCGAATCGTCATTGCCGATGACGGCAGCGGCATTCCGCCCAACGAACTTCCGCTCGCGCTTTTACGCCACGCGACCAGCAAAATCCGCTCGCTCGCGGACCTGGAAGCCGTCGCCACGCTCGGCTTTCGCGGCGAGGCAATTGCCTCCATCGCTTCCGTCGCGGAGTTGTTCATCACGAGCCGCACCGAGAGTTGTCCGCACGCGACGCGCATCGACGCGCAAACGGGCGCCATTTCCCCGGCAGCCGGCACGGTCGGCACCACCATGGAAGTGCGCGAGCTGTACTTCAACACGCCCGCGCGGCGCAAGTTCCTCAAGAGCGAACAGACCGAACTCGGGCATTGCCTCGATGTGATCCGGCGCATGGCGCTCGCGCGCCCGGACGTCGCCATTTCGGTGATGCACAACGGCAAGGCCGTCGAGCATTGGAACGCGAGCGATCCGCGGACGCGCGTCGCGAAGATCCTCGGCGAGGTGTTCGAAACCGCGCATCTGCCGCTCGATGAACGCGCCGGGCCGCTCGCCGTCTACGGTTGCGCGGGCCTGCCGACCGCCAGTCGCGGACGCGCCGATCAACAGTATTTCTTCGTCAACGGCCGCTTCGTGCGCGACAAGCTGCTTACGCACGCGGTGCGCGCGGCCTATGAAGACGTGCTGCATGGCAATCGCTATCCGGCCTATGTGCTGTTTCTCGACTTGCCGCCCGAATCGGTGGATGTGAACGTGCATCCGTCGAAGATCGAAGTGCGCTTTCGCGATTCGCGCTCGATTCACCAATACGTGTTTCATGCCGTGCAGCGCGCGCTTGCGCGGCAAGCGGGCGCGTCGCCGGAAACCACGTCGGGCGGGCATGCGGCGCAGTTGTCGCCGACCGGACCGGCTTCGTTCAGCGCAAAGCCTTACGCCACGGGCAGCGGCGATACGGCGCCGATGCGCGGCGAAAACGGCACGTCATGGATGCGCCAGTCGCGCATGACGCAGGGCACCTTGCCCGTCGCGCAGCCGCTTGCGCTGTACGACGCGCTCTTCGGCCGCAAAGACAACGCCACGCCCGATGCGTCGCCTTCGGTGGCATGGGCCGGCGAAAGCGCGCCGGCTTATGCGCCGCGACCCGCTCCGCTCGATCACGCCGATGACCAGCCGCTCGGCTTCGCCGTCGGGCAGATTCACGGCATCTACGTGCTTGCGCAAAACGCGCGCGGACTCGTGATCGTCGACATGCACGCCGCGCACGAACGCATTCTCTACGAGCAGTTCAAGAATGCGCTTGCGGATCGTGCGATCGCCGTGCAGCCGCTTCTCATTCCGGTATCGATGACGGCGGATGCGGTCGAGATCGGCATCGTCGAGGAGGAGCGCGCCACGCTCGATGCGCTCGGCTTCGATCTGGCCGTGCTCTCGCCGACATCGATTGCCATTCGCGCAGTTCCCGCGCTGCTCAAGGATGCCGATCTGCAAGCGCTTGCGCGCGCCGTGCTGGCGGATTTGCAGGCGTATGGCGGGTCGCGCGTGCTCACCGAGCGTCAGCACGAGTTGCTTGGAACGCTCGCGTGCCATCACGCCGTGCGCGCCAACCGGCGCCTTACGCTCGATGAAATGAATGGCCTTTTGCGCCAGATGGAAGCAACCGAACGCGCCGATCAATGCAATCACGGCCGGCCGACGTGGTTTCAACTCACGCTCGCGGACCTCGACCGCCTCTTCATGCGCGGACAATGACGGCTCGTTCCATCGCGTGTTTATTGGGGCCGACGGCATCGGGGAAGACAGCGGCGGCGCTTGCGTTCGCCGCGCGCTCGGCGCGGCCGGTCGAGATTATCAGTGTGGATTCGGCGCTGGTTTATCGCGAGATGGATATCGGCACGGCCAAGCCGAACGCGGAAGAACGCGCGCTGGCCGCGCATCATCTGATCGATATCATCGATCCCTCACAGAGCTATTCCGCCGCGCAGTTTCGCGACGATGCGCTGCGGCTCGTCGGCGAGATCGTCGCGCGCGGGCATGTGCCGCTGCTGGTCGGCGGCACGATGCTGTACTTCAAGGCGCTCACGCAGGGCTTGAACGACTTGCCTCCCGCCGATGCCGATACGCGCGCTCTTCTGGATGCCGATGCCGCGCGCGACAGCTGGCCGGCGTTGCATGCGCGACTTGCGTTAATCGATCCGCAAACCGCCGCGCGTCTCGCGCCGAATGACTCGCAGCGCATTCAACGCGCGCTCGAAGTGTTCATGCTCACCGGGCAGCCGATGTCGGCGCTGCTTGCCGCGCCGCGTGAGTCTTCGGGCGATGCGCCGTATCGCTTCGTGCCGATTGCACTTGAACCTTCGGATCGCGCGGTGCTGCATGCGCGTATCGCGGAACGCTTCGATACGATGCTGGCGCACGGTTTCATCGACGAAGTGAAGCGGCTGCGCGCCCGTGGCGACCTCGATCTGTCGATGCCGTCGATGCGATGCGTGGGTTATCGGCAAGCATGGGAGTATCTCGACGGCGCGACACGCTATGACGAAATGCGCGATAAGGGCGTCTTCGCGACGAGGCAGTTGTGCAAGCGGCAGTTGACGTGGCTGCGTTCGATACCGGAGCGGGCGGTGGTGGATTGTTGCGCGGGGGATGCAACGGAGCGGGCGGTGGCGACGGTGTTGGCGGTCGCGGGGTGAGGTGGCGTCAAGAAAAGCGGCGAAACCGGTTCTCGCTTGCGCTTCATGCCTCAAGGCAAAGCCGCGTTATCATTCATGCGTGGCTTCTTATTGTTCCGTCCCATGACCAAACCTTCATCAGCGCTCGAAGTGCATCGCAACGACGTTCGTCGCATCATCGCGGCCAACCATGCGGCAAATCCGCGGGTTTTCGGCTCGGTTCTTCACGGCGAAGACGACGACGGCAGCGATCTCGACATTTTGGTTGATGCTCTACAAGGAGCGACGCTTTTCGACCTTGGAGCAATTCAGGTCGAACTGGAAGAACTGCTCGGCGTGCCGGTGGACGTCGTGACACCGCAAGACTTGCCAATGAAGTTTCGATCCGTTGTTCTGAGTGAGGCGCGCGCGGTATGAATGCAAAACAGCGCCAGTTGCGCCTGACCGACTATATCGACCATCTGCTGGACGCTTCGCGAACTGCACGCGGCTACCTTCAGAAGCTGAGCAAGGAAGACTTCGTCGCGAATCGGATGGTTCAGCAGGCAGTTATTCTGAACCTCATCGTAATAGGGGCAGCCGCGGTTCAAATTGAGGCCGAGTTTCCCGACTTCGCGGAAAGCAACGCTGCCGTACCGTGGAAAAGCTACGCGGCATGCGCAATCGCATGACACACGGCTATTTCGATACGAATCTGGACATTGTTTGGGAAACGGTGCAAAGCGCGCTGCCCAAACTCGAACGCGTCCTCGCGCAGCCGTCTGAGTAATGTCGTTGCTGTAGTTGAAAAACAAAAACCCCCGCCACCAGCGAGGGTTTTCAACACCGACATCACAACGCGGCAAGCATTCAAACCACCACCGTCTGCGCCTCCCCATCCGCGCTTTCCCGCACCACACCAATCTGCCAAACCTGTTCACCCGCTGCCGACAGCAAGCCGGTGGCTGCCTGCGCGTCTTCCGCCGCGACGATCACCGCCATGCCGATGCCGCAGTTGAACACGCGATGCATCTCCGCATCCGCGACGCCGCCGTGCTTCTGCAGCCATGCGAACAGCGGCGGCAAAGGCCAAGCGCGATGATCCAGCTCAGCCGTCAACCCTTCGCGCAGCACACGCGGAATGTTTTCGACGAGACCGCCGCCCGTGATATGCGCCATGCCCTTCACGGTCACGGTCTGCATGGCCGACAGCAGCGACTTCACGTAGATGCGCGTGGGCGCCATCAGCGCGTCGGCGAGCGAACGGCCGTCGAAATCGGCGTTCAAGTCGGGATTCGCCCGCTCGATGATCTTGCGCACCAGCGAATACCCATTCGAATGGATACCGCTCGACGCCAGACCCAGCACGACATCGCCCGGCTTGATCGTGCTGCCGTCGATAATCTTGCTCTTCTCCACCGCGCCGACTGCGAAGCCCGCGAGGTCGTACTCGCCGTCCGGGTACATGCCCGGCATTTCCGCTGTCTCGCCGCCGATCAGCGCGCAGCCCGCATATTCGCAACCCTGTGCGATGCCCTTCACCACGTCCGCCGCCGTATCCACGTCCAGCTTGCCGCAGGCGAAATAATCGAGGAAAAAAAGCGGTTCCGCGCCCTGCACGAGGATGTCGTTCACGCTCATGGCGACGAGATCCTGGCCCACCGTGTCGTGCCGGTTCAGTTCGAACGCGAGACGCAGCTTGGTGCCGACGCCGTCCGTGCCCGACACGAGCACCGGTTCCTTGTACTTCTTGGGCACTTCGAACAGCGCGCCGAATCCGCCGATGCCGCCCAGCACGCCTTCGCGCAAGGTTTTCTTGGCGAACGGCTTGATCCGGTCGACGAGCGCGTCGCCTGCGTCGATGTCGACGCCCGCATCGCGATACGACAAACCGGGAGCATCAGGGGCGGATTTCGGTTGATTCATGGGGGGAGCGCAAGAAGGTCGGTAAAATGCGATTTTACCCGATGACAGCCGTCCGGCTGGTTTTCCCGCGCGTGCATCGAAGCCTGCCGGCGCTCTTTTCGAGATCGAATACGGTCCGGCGAAAGCAGCGGCGCCGCGCGCGAAAGGCGGCCAGCGGCGGCGTTTCGAACATCGGCGCACCCGAACCGCCTGTTTTCAAGACACGACGAAGACAAGACGAAGACACAACCGATCCGCCCAAACAGCCCGAACCGACTCCTTTCTCACGTGCAACGCCAACTGACGCTCGACCTGGGCACACCACCGCCCGCCACCTTCGACAACTTCTTCGCCGCGAGCAACCACGAACTGGTGACGCGCCTGCGCGAGCTCGAAGGCGCGCTCGCGGCCGGACCCGTCGCGGATCGCACGTTCTATATCTGGGGCGAAGCCGGCAGCGGCCGCAGCCATCTGCTGCACGCGCTCGTGTACGAGGCGAACGGCCGCGCGCGCTTTCTGAGCCCGCAAAGCGCGCTGAACGCGTTCGGTTTCGATCCGCGCGTGACGCTCTACGCCGTCGACGATTGCGACGGCCTCTCGCCCGCGCAGCAAATCGCGCTGTTCAATCTCTTCAACGAAGTGCGCGCTTATCCCGCCAGCGCGCTCGTCGCGACCGGCAATGTCGCGCCAATGCAGCTCGCCGTGCGCGAGGACCTGCGCACGCGGCTCGGCTGGGGCCTCGTGTTCCATCTGCTGCCGCTCGCGGATGACGCCAAGGCGTCGGTGCTGCGGCACGCGGCGCGCGAGCGCGGCATCGTGCTGGCCGAAGGCGTGCCCGCTTATCTGCTCACGCATTTCCGGCGCGACATGCCGAGTCTCATGGCGCTGCTCGACGAACTCGACCGCTTCTCGCTCGAAAAAAAGCGCGCCGTGACCATGCCGCTTTTGCGCACCGTGCTCGCGCGCTTCGGCCAGCCTTCGTGGGACCTGGCCGGGTCCGAGACGGAAAGCGCATCGCCCGATTCCATCGACCTGTTCGGCGAGCCTCACGCGCACGCCGCTACAGACAACGCTCCGACCCGCTTCAAGTAAAATGCGCTCCCATGAACCTAGCCCTCTTTGATCTCGACCACACGCTCATTCCCACCGACAGCGACCACGAATGGGGCCGCTTCATGGTCAAGCTCGGTATCGTCGATGCAGACAGCTTCGCGCGGCAAAACGATGCCTTCTACGCCCAATACCAGGCGGGCGTGCTCGATATCAACGCGTATTTGCACGCCATGCTGGGGCCGCTTGCCAAGCATTCGCGCGAGCAACTAGACGACTGGCACGCGCAGTACATGCGCGAGGTGATCAATCCGCGCATCGTCCCGGCTGCCGTCACGCTCGTGCGCGAGCATCAGGACAATGGCGATCTCTGCTGCCTCGTCACCGCGACCAACGCGTTCATCACCGCGCCTATCGCGGAAGCGTTCGGCATCGAAACGCTGATCGCTTGCGAATTCGAAACCGTCGACAACGACCCGCAAGGGGCGCTCACGGGCCGGCCGACCGGCACGCCGAGTTATCGCGAAGGCAAGATCGTGCGGGTCGAGGAATGGCTCGGCACGCTCGGCAAGTCGCTCGCCGACTTCAAACACAGCTATTTTTATAGCGATTCGCACAACGACATCCCGTTGCTCGAACGCGTGACCGACCCGGTCGCAACCAATCCCGACGACACCCTGCGCGCGCATGCGCAAGCCAAAGGCTGGCGCATTCTGAACCTCTTCGATACACGTGATTAAAAAACTCATCCGCAAGCTGTTCGGACAAGAAAGCGCCGATACCACCGATGGCGACGTTCAAGCCAGCGCTTCGTCAGAAACGAAACCGGCTCGCAAGAGCACGCGCAAGAAAACCGTCGCGCCGCCCAAGCGCGATCCGAGCGTGCCGGTCATCCTGTCGTCGGATGTTCATGGCATCGATCCTTCGCTCATCTCGAAGAACGCGGTGCGCGTGACCGACGGGCTGCAACAGGCGGGGCATCGCGCGTTCATCGTCGGCGGCGCGGTGCGCGATCTCCTGCTCGGCGTCGCGCCCAAAGACTTCGATGTCGCGACCGACGCCACGCCCGACGAAGTGCAACGGCTTTTCAGGCGCGCGCGCATCATCGGGCGGCGCTTTCAGATCGTGCACGTGCAGTTCGGGCAGGAGATCATCGAGACTTCCACGTTCCGCGCGCTCGTGGATGCACCGCCCGCGCAAACCGCGCCCGCCGCCGAAGCGCCGCGCCGCTACAAGCGCAGCGAACTCGACACGCGCACGCACGCGGTCGACGCGAGCGGCCGCGTCTTGCGCGACAACGTGTGGGGCGAGCAGCACGAAGACGCCACGCGCCGCGACTTCACCATCAACGCGATGTACTACGATCCGGCCACGCAAACCGTGCTGGATTATCACGACGGCATGGCCGACATCCGCGCGCGCCTGTTGCGCATGATCGGCGACCCGGCCACGCGTTATCGCGAAGACCCGGTGCGGATGCTGCGCGTCGTGCGCTTCGCGGCCAAGCTCGGCTTCGAGATCGACGACGCCACGCGCGCGCCCATTCAAGAACTCGCCGATCTCATGGACAACGTGCCCGCCGCGCGTCTGTTCGACGAGATGCTTAAGCTCTTGCTTTCCGGTCACGCATTGGCGTGTCTCACGCGTCTGCGCAAGGAAGGGCTGCATCATGGCGTCCTGCCTTTGCTCGATGTCGTGCTGGAGCAACCGCATGGCGAGAAGTTCGTCACGCTCGCGTTGACGAGCACCGACCAACGCGTGCGCGCGGGCAAGCCGGTGTCGCCGGGCTTTCTCTTCGCCACGCTGCTTTGGCACGACGTGCAGACGCGCTGGCAACAGTTCACCGCAGCCGGCGACTATCCGGTGCCGGCGCTGCATCGCGCAATGGACGACGTGCTCGACATGCAGACCGAAAAGCTCGCCATTCACAAGCGTTTTTCGTCGGATATGCGCGAGATCTGGGGGCTTCAGCATCGGCTCGAAAAGCGCGGCCGCACCGCCTTGAAGCTGCTGGAACATCCGCGCTTCAGAGCGGGTTATGATTTCTTGCTGCTGCGTTGCGAGTCGGGCGAACTGGATGCCGAAATCGGTCAATGGTGGACCGATTTCATCGAAGCCGATCACGCCGATCGCGAAGCATTGCTTTCGCAAGGCGGCACGAAAGATCGCGGTCCGAAGAAGCGCCGGCGGCGCAGCAACGCAAAGCGCAAGAACGGCGAGACCGCGGAGCACGAAGCACACGAAGCAGGCGCGGCGAGCGACTCGGGCCCAGTCGAAGGCGCCGACAACGAATAACGCCGCTTTTCGTTACAGTAGCGAATACAGGTTTGCCCCCGGGCCGTATCGCCGGGATCTACCCGCTTTTCGCCGAACGACGGCGTAGGACTTCTGCCATGACGATTGCTTATCTGGGCCTGGGAGCGAATCTCGGCGATGCGCGCCAGACCCTGAAAGACGCAGTCGTGTGTCTCGCCCAGCAGCACACGATCACCGTGCTCGCCAAATCGAGCCTTTACCGCACCGCGCCGATCGACTCTTCGGGCGACGACTATTTCAATTGCGTCGTGAAGCTCGAAACATCGTTGCCGGCGCGCGCGCTTTTGCGCTTGTGTCACCACATCGAGGAACAATTCGGGCGCGAGCGGCCGTATCGCAATGCGCCGCGCACGCTCGACCTCGACATCCTGCTGTATGGCCAGTCGGGCATCGACGAAGCGGACCTGATCGTGCCACATCCGCGCATGACGGAGCGCGCGTTCGTGCTCGTGCCGCTGCTTGAACTCGAACCCGAACTCGTCATTCCGCAACGCGGCCGCGCCAATGCATTTCTCGCGGGCGTCGCCGATCAGCGTATCGAGCAGGTCGCGACCTGCCAATGTCAGGTGCTCACGCGCGCCGCTCCATCCAGTGCAGCAGAGGCACCCGCTGCCGCCACCAAACCCAATTGCCGATGAGCGCTCCGCCTCTCACTGTCACCGCGCCGCAACTGCGCCCGCCGCACCGCTATATCGCGATCGAAGGTCCTATCGGCGTGGGCAAGACCACGCTTGCAACCTTGCTCGCCGAACGCTGGTCCATGCGCACGCTGTTCGAGCGCCCGCAGGACAACCCGTTTCTCGAACGCTTTTATCGCGACACCACGCGCCATGCGCTCGCGACGCAACTGAGTTTCGCGTTGCAGCGCGTGACGCAGACGCGTGAAGCCGCGGAAATGCTCACCGGCCACACGCCGTTGATCGCGGACTTTCTCACGCAGAAGAGCGAGCTTTTCGCACGCCTCACGCTGCCCGACGACGAGTTCCAGTTGTACAAGGACCTGGCCTCACGCATCGGTACCACTGGGCCCGCGCCGGATTTCGTCGTGTATCTGCAGGCGAGTCCCGAAGTGCTGTTTTCGCGCATTCAAAAACGCGCGCTCCCCATGGAACTGCAGATTTCGGATTCGTATCTGCGCGCACTGTGCGATACGTATAACGAGTTCTTCTATCACTACGATGCAACGCCGCTGCTCACGGTGAACGCGGAGCATCTGAACCCGCTGACATCGGAAGAAGATCTCGCGTTGCTCGTCGAGCGCATCGAGACCATGCGCGGACGCAAGGAATCTTTCGTGAAAGGCGTGTCGGTCTGAGCGCCAGGCTTGCTGCTGTTTTCCCCTAATCGAGTTTTGAAACGACCATGACGTACTTGCAGGAAACGAGCCGTTCGGCGATCACCGTCCCGAAACTCCAGGCCATGCGTGAAGCCGGCGAAAAAATCGCGATGCTCACGTGCTACGACGCGAGCTTCGCCGCGCTGCTCGATCGCGCGGGCGTCGACGTCATACTGATCGGCGATTCGCTCGGCAACGTGCTTCAGGGCCATGCGACGACGCTGCCGGTCACGCTCGCGGACATCGCGTATCACACGGCTTGCGTGGCGCGCGGCAGCAAGAGCGCGCTGATCGTCGCGGATATGCCGTTCGGCACCATCGGATCGCGCGAGGAAACCTACGCCAACGCCGTGCAACTGATGCGCGCCGGCGCGCAGATGGTGAAGCTCGAAGGCGGCGAATGGCTTGCGGACACGGTGCGCTTTCTCGTCGAGCGTTCGATTCCCGTATGCGGACACGTCGGTCTCACGCCGCAATCGGTGCACGCGTTCGGCGGGTTCAAGGTGCAGGGCAAGTCCGAAGCGGCCGCCGAGCAAATGCGCCGCGACGCGCTGGCGCTCCAGCAGGCGGGCGCCCGCTTACTCGTGATCGAAGCCGTGCCGACGCTGCTCGCGCGCGAAGTGACCGAGAGTCTGGCGATTCCGACTATCGGCATTGGCGCGGGCATCGACTGCTCGGGACAGGTGTTGGTGCTGCACGACATGCTCGGCATCTTCCACGGCAAGCGTCCGCGTTTCGTCAAAGATTTCATGCAGGGACAGCCGACCATTTTCGCGGCGGTCGACGCTTACGTGCGCGCAGTGCGTGAAGGCACATTCCCCGGCCCGGAACACACCTTCTGATTTTTTTGACGCCGATTGCGTTTTGTCGTACATATGGCGAGATTCTTGCAAAGTAAGCTGCGAACAGTCACCAAGAACGAGAACAGCCATGTGGCAAGTCCTTCCCGATGAATATATCCGCGCGCAGATGGCCGTCGGCGCGCTCGTCGTTTTCGGCGTCGCGCGCGTCGTTGCGGCGGCAATTGGCGCGCAGCGTGGCTGGCGCATTCCTGTCGTTACCAACTGGTTCATTGGCGTGGCGGGCATTTTCTGCGCGCCGCAAATGCTCGAAGTGCTGCTCGTTGCAAGCTCGCACACGGCTTATGTCGAATTGCAGGGGAAAGTGATCGGCTGCGCGGTGGCGCTGTTCTGCGCGCCGATCGTCAGCCATCGGCTGGGATACGAGTAAGCGTTCGAAACGCGTTCAGCCGGCGAGCGCCGCGCCTGGCACGCCGTGAGACAACACCGACGCCGTGGCGAACACGCAAAGCATCAGCACCGCTTCAAGGCGCATCACGTTGATGACCGTGTGCGCATCCATCGTCGATGCCGTGCGCTGCAGGCGCGGCAACACCGACCAGCGGTTGAGCGCGCCCAAGGCGAGCGCCGCCAGAACCAGTCCCGTTTTCACGATCAGCGCGTGCCCCCAGTTGCTGTCGACGAGCACCGCCGCCGATCCGTCCGTGCCGCGCCACGCGTTGAACACGCCCGTCGCGATGATGACGATCACCGCGAGCATCGCCACCCGCGACATGCGCGCGACGATGCGAATCAACGACGCACGCGCCACCGATGTTCCGAGCGCCGGCAACATCGCCAGCGCGCCCACGATGACGATCCCGCCCCACACGCCCGTGGCAAGCAGATGCAGCGTCTGCACGGCTTCGGCGAGGGAAAACGCACCGGCATCGGCGGCATGGCCGATAGCCGCTTTCCCTGCAGCGGCCACGAGCGCGCCGAAGATCGCGAACCCTGTCTTCGATGCGCCTTGCGGTCTGCCCGTCGCGCAGGCCAGCACGATCACCAGGCCGCCCGCCAACGCCACCAGCCAGCCGATGCCCGCTTGCGTGCTAGTCGCGACGAGCCACAGCGACGCGCCCGCATCGCTGACAGGCGAACCGCTCATCGCCGCGGCCTGAAGCCACAAGCACACGAAGTTGCAAGCCACGAAGGTAATTGCGGCCACGGTTCCGGCACGCGCTGCATGCCGCCAACCCCGATGCGCAGGCGAAACGACCGCGTGCGCTCTTTCGCCGCAGAGCCACGCGTCGAAGAGCGCCGCGCCAAGCGCACAGGCAAACGCGGTATCGCTCAATGCTCCGAATACGACCTGCGCGAGCCAGAGGAAGTCGAAATCGCCGTTCATGGCGCCGCCGTGGACGCTTCGGGAACGCCAATTGTTGGATGTAAGGCTGGGGAGATCATGGAAGAACCTGCGAGTCTCGGCCCGCGCAGTCTAAACGAACGCACCTTGCGCGGCACCATTGAAAGGTCTTGAACCTGCGCATCGAGCTTCCTAAGCTTGCCGTGAGAATAGAGTGCAGCGACCCCGTTTTCGCACAATAAAGTCGATGCTTTGTCGACCTGCATGTGTGTTGCGCTATGTCAAAGTTCTTGGTTGTGACGCGGCAGATTGTCGCGATTGCGCCTCAGTGAGGGCGGAAAGTTGTGTCAAATAGTCATCATCATGCATCGATGATAGAATTCCGCGTCGCATCAGAGGCTCGTCGAGCCACTATGGCCGTGGCCCGCCACCCTCCGCCACCCAACGCGTGGCCGTGGTTCGCCACCTTCGCACCGAGCCGCACGAAGCTCGGCAGGTCCCCGAATTTCATGGAGTGTCGCGTGTTTTCAAGACGCATTTTTCGTCCGCTGCTCGCTTTGGCCGTCGTCAGCAGCGCCGGCGTATTCGGCGCGGGTCAGGCACAAGCCCAGGCGCAGAACCAGCCGATCGCCCCGGACACCATGGCAGCGCGCGTGCAAGGCTGCACGGCATGTCACGGTGTTCATGGCGAAGGCACGGACAATGACTATTTCCCGCGTCTTGCCGGCAAGCCTGCCGATTATCTGTACAACCAGCTCCAGAATTTCCGCGAAGGCCGGCGCAAGTATCCGCCTATGAACTACCTCGTCACGTATCTCTCGGACGACTACCTTCATCAGATCGCCGGATACTTCTCGAGCCAGCGCCCGCCGTATCCGCCGCCTGCCAAGACGAATGTTTCGGCTTCCACGCTTGCACGCGGCCAGCAAATCGTGCTGAACGGCGATGCATCGAAGAACATTCCCGCCTGCGCGGCCTGTCACGGCAAGGGTCTGACCGGCATGCAGCCGGCCATTCCGGGCCTCGTCGGGTTGCACTCGGATTACATCAGCGCGCAAGTCGGCGCATGGAAATCGGGCACGCGCCACGCGAAAGCGCCTGACTGCATGCAGCAAATCGCCTCGCGCCTGACTGACGACGACGTGACCGCCGTCGCTGCCTGGCTCTCTACGCAAACCGCACCCGCCAACCCGGTGCCCGCGCCCGCTGGCTCGTTGAAGATGCCGCTGACCTGCGGCAGCGAACCGCAATAAGGCGTCTGGAGCGACAACATAATGAAACGCAAGTCCCTGTTCGCACTCTCCTCGGCTGTCGTGGTGGCAGCCGTCGCAGCCGCCGCCGTCCTCTGGTCGGGCGGCGACAACCTGCATTCGGGCGGCGCCGTCGCGGCGACGCCTACCGACAAAGCCGCGCTGATCAAACAAGGCGAATACCTCGCGCGCGCCGGCGACTGTATCGCGTGCCACACGGTGCGCGGCGGCAAGGAATTCGCGGGCGGCCTGCCCATGGCGACGCCGTTCGGCACCATGTTCACGCCGAACATCACGCCGGACGATCAATTCGGCATCGGCAAATGGACGTCGGACGACTTTTATCGCGCGATGCACACCGGCCGCTCGAAGGACGGCAGTCTGCTCTATCCAGGCTTCCCGTTCACGAGCTACACGAAGGTCACGCGCGCCGATTCGGACGCGATCTACGCGTATCTGCGCTCCGTCCCGCCGGTCAACGAAGCGAGCCGTCCGCATGAACTGCGCTTCCCGTTCAACAATCGCAATCTGCTGATCGGCTGGCGCACCCTGTTCTTCAGCGAAGGCGAGTACAAGCCGGACCCGACCAAATCGGTCGAATGGAATCGCGGCGCGTATCTGGTCGAAGGCCTCGGCCATTGCGCCATGTGCCATACGTCGATCAACGCCATGGGCGGTCCGGTCAGCTCGGCGGCATTTGCCGGCGGTCTGATTCCGCTGCAAAACTGGTATGCGCCGTCGTTGACGTCGAACAAGGAAGCCGGTCTCGGCGACTGGGACATCAAGGACATCAACGACTTGCTGAAGTCCGGCGTGTCGCAGCGTGGCGCGGTATTCGGCCCGATGGCTGAAGTCGTCCACAACAGCTTGCAGTACATGACCGACGGCGACATCAACGCGATCTCGACGTATCTCAAGTCGATTCCGCAAAAGAAGGAAGCGCCGGAGTCGTTGCAGCTCGAAACCTCCGAGAAGTTCGGCGGCGAATTGCTGACCATGGGCAAGAAGGTCTACACCGAGAACTGCGCGAAGTGTCACCAGGAGAATGGTCTTGGCAAGCCGCCGGCATATCCGCCGCTCGCGAATAACCAGTCCATTCAGATGCCGTCGGCGGTCAACCCGATCCGCATGACGCTCAACGGGGGTTATCCGCCGAGCACGGGTGGCAACCCGATGCCGCACGGCATGCCGCCGTTCGCGCAGTCGCTGTCGGATACGGAAGTGGCCGCGGTCGTGACGTACATCCGTATGTCGTGGGGCAATCACGGCACGCCGGTGTCGCCGCAGCAGGTGAGTAATCTGCGTTCGGCGCCGCTCGACTGACATTCGGGAAAGACAGCGTACAATACGCATTGGGGCGCAGCCTTCAACTTAGGCCGCGCCCCTTGTCTTTTGTGGCGCGTCACCGGCGCGTCTTTCGGTATGGATCGGGCATGTACGTAGGCGAGCGTTTCAACAGCATCAGCCATTTGATCGGCACGGTCTTGTCGATCGCCGGTCTGGTGGCGCTCGTCGTAATGGGTGCGTTGGACGGCGATGCCTATAAGGTCGTGAGCTTCGCCATCTATGGCGCCATGCTCTGCGCGCTCTACCTGATTTCGACGCTGTACCACTGCGTGCGCTCGCCTCGCCTGAAGTCGATTCTGCAAAAGTGCGACCATTCGGCAATTTATTTGCTGATAGCAGGCAGCTACACACCGTTTACACTAGTGACATTGCGCGGTCCCTGGGGCTGGTCGCTATTCGGCGTAAGCTGGGGCCTCGCGGTTCTCGGCATTACGCAGGAACTCACGCTCGGGCGCCGAACCCGCAGCGTTTCGATGGTGCTGTACGTGTTGATGGGCTGGCTCGCGCTCGTAGCCGTCCGTCCACTCGTGACGGCGCTGCCGCCCGCGGGCACCGCGTGGCTGGTGGCGGGCGGCGTGATCTATAGCGCCGGTATCTACTTTTTCATCAACGACGAGCGTATCCGGCACGGCCACGGTATCTGGCATCTGTTCGTGCTGGCGGGCAGTCTCTGTCAGTTCGTGAGCGTCGCGCGCTATGTCGCGTGAAGCGGCGAACAGCGAGTGAGCCCGGGCATCGCGGCTTCATCGATGCAACTTACGGCCAGCCGGCGTGTCTTGATAACGCGTCGAATCCCCGCGGCAACGCTTCGCGCTCGTCGATGAATCGATGAACGCTCGATGGCAAGCCGCCCGATTTTTTTCCGAGCGTCGCACATGCGCGCAACCGGCAGAACCACGGTTCGCCGCAACGTCATTCGCATGCACGCCGTTCGACACAACGAATTCGAAAATCCCTTATGTCCTTTGATTCACTCGGCCTGTCCAAACCTCTGCTACGCGCTGTCAACGAACTGGGCTACACCGTTCCGACCCCGATCCAGCTCCAGGCCATCCCCGCCGTTCTGAAGGGCGGCGATCTCCTGGCGGGCGCGCAGACCGGCACGGGCAAGACTGCCGGCTTCACGCTGCCCATCCTGCAACGTCTTTCGCAACTGGCGCCCGCTGCCGCCGGAACGAAGCGTCCGATCCGCGCGCTCATTCTCACGCCGACGCGCGAACTCGCTGCGCAGGTCGAGGAAAGCGTGCGCGCCTACGGCAAATATCTGAAGCTCAAGTCGACCGTGATGTTCGGCGGCGTGGGCATCAACCCGCAGATCGACGCGTTGAAGCGCGGCGTCGATATCGTCGTGGCAACGCCGGGACGTTTGCTCGATCACATGCAGCAGAAGACCATCGACGTGTCGCAGCTCGAGATTCTCGTGCTCGACGAAGCCGATCGCATGCTCGACATGGGATTCATTCACGATATCAAGCGCGTGCTCGCGCGCCTGCCCGCGAAGCGTCAGAACCTGCTGTTCTCGGCTACTTTCTCGGATGAAATCAAGGCGCTGGCCGACAGCCTGCTCGATTCGCCCGCGCTGATCGAAGTCGCGCGCCGCAATACGACGGCCGAGCGTATCGAACAAAAGATTTATCCGGTGGATCGCGACCGAAAGCGCGAGATGCTCACGCATCTGATCCGCACGAACAACTGGTTCCAGGTGCTCGTGTTCACGCGCACGAAGCACGGCGCGAACCGGCTTGCCGAGCAATTGGGCAAGGACGGCATCAGCGCGCTTGCGATTCACGGCAACAAGAGTCAGTCGGCGCGTACGCGTGCGCTGGCCGAGTTCAAGGATCAGACCTTGCAGGTGCTCGTCGCCACCGACATCGCGGCGCGCGGTATCGATATCGATCAGTTGCCGCACGTGGTCAACTTCGATTTGCCGAACGTGCCGGAAGATTACGTACACCGTATCGGCCGCACGGGTCGCGCGGGCGCGGATGGCGAAGCGGTATCGCTCGTCTGTGTGGACGAGCTTCAGTTGCTGAAGGACATCGAGCGTCTGATCAAGCGCCCGATTCCGCAGGAAGTGATTCCCGGCTTCGAGCCGGACCCGGATGCGCGTCCCGAACCGATTCAGCGCCGCAGCCAAGGGCGCGGCGGTCCGCGTGAAGGCGGCGAAGCGAAGCGCAGCAGCGCCCCGCGACGCGAAGGCGAAGCGAAGCGCGGTGGCGGCGAAGCGCGACGCGATGGCGGCCGTGCAAGCGGCGCGGCATCTGGCGAAGCGCGCGGCAGTGGCAAGCCGGCGAACGGTAATCGCAACGGCGGATCGCAAGCGGCGAATTCACGCGATGGCCGCGATGCACGCGGTCCCAAGCCTGCCGGCGCGAAGCCCGCCGCTCCCAACGCCAATGCAGGCGCGGCAACGCGCCGTCCGGATGCGGCACGCGCGGCGAATCCGAACGCAAAGGCCGGTAATCCCGGCGCGCTGCTCGGCGGCAAGGCGCGCAGCGACAGCGGCGGCGCGCGGCGCGACGGCATGCGCTCGGGCGGCCGCGGACGTTAAGTATTCGAAGGTGTGTTTCAGGCGGCAGCGCTCGCTGCCCGCTTCAGCCAGTCAAGCTGCTCACGCCAGCGCGTGAGCACGCTCTCGGTCTCCGTCAGTTCGAACGAAATCCCGCTCTTCAAACGCGCATAGGCGACACGTTGCGCTTCGCCGCTTTCGATCGTGGCGACAAAGCATGCGAGCGGGACATCGTCGAGCGCCACGCGGCGCGTATCCAGTTGAACCTGAAAGAACGCTTCGTCGAATACGAAGGCGATGGTCGCGCGCCCGCTCGCGGCGATCGCCTGCGCGGTACGCGAGCCGGGCCACAACGCGAACACGAGCGTGCGCGCGTCGGGCGCGAGCAGCTCGCCCGCACTTAGGAGCGCGGTGCGGACGCGCCCGCCGCTGTCGACGGCACATAGCGACGCCGTGAAGCCGACGGGCGCGCCGGTCAGCGTGCCATCGAAGAGCGTCCTGAGTTCAGGCGGCCATTCATCGAAAGGCGTTTGCGACGAGAGTTCGGCCTGACGCGGCGTGGCATCGGTCATGGGGGAAATGACTTGAAAGGCAGATCCACCGAATGCCCGCATGAACCTGAGCGGGCATCGTCCTGATCAGCGGAAAAACAACTGCGTGATCTTGGCAAGCGGATAGTGAACGCTCGGCTGAATGCGCGCGGGCAGATCGAGCGGCTTCAATAGCATCTTGATGCACTGATCCGCCGAAAGATTGCGCCGCACGAGCGCGTTCACCTGCGCGAACAGTTCGCGGTTATAGCTCGAGTCCTTGACGCGCTCGGGATAACGCACCGCAAACACGTGCCGTAGCGCGATCTCCGAGTCTTCGCTCTTCAGTTCCATCACGCGACGGATCAACGCGCCAAGCACGGCGAGACGCCCGTTGCCTTCGATCTTGTTCCACTTCTTGAAGAAGCGGAAAAAGTGCTTGTAGTGGCGCACTTCGTCGGTGCGGATGTTGTCGGTGATCTCCTTCAACACCGGCTCGTCCGAGCAGTCGTTGATCGCGCGATACAGCGTGGCCGTGCCCGTTTCGACAACACACCGCGCCACCATTTCGAGCGCACGCTTTTTCTCGAACGCTTCGTAGGAACACGTTAGCGAGTACTCGTCGAAGAAGCTCTTGAAAGCCCGGTCCCAGTCGAATTCCGGCCAGATGTGGTTGATGTAAGTCTTGAGCGCCCGGCCGTGCTGCATTTCTTCGGGCTCCCATTCGTCGTTCAGCCACGCCGAAATCTCGGGGTCGTCGTGAAAATACTTGCTGAGATTGCTCGTGTAGAGATCCGTGCCGCTCTCGATGAATGAGCATGCGCACAACAGCAAAAGAAGATGTTCGTTGGATGCCGCTTTCTGACGATCGATCCGGTTGAGATCGATGTCTTCGATGCGCCACGGCATCACATGGGTACTATCGGTGTGCATGTATCGCGCTCCCTGGATGGACTGAACGCGCCATCGGCCAACAAGAGCGGGCCGAGGTTCAGGCGACGCCGCGAACCATTCGGCTCGGGCGACTTCAACTTCGCGTCTTAACGGCTTGTTTTTCCATCTTAGCCGTCCTGCAACGAATTTGCAGACATGGGGACAGACTTGCGCCGCATCAGCGCAGTTCCGTCTACGTCAAATTCTTACGAGTCGATGCGCAAGAACGGCTGGCGCACGAAGGAGCACGAAATGTGCCGCCAAGGGAGGTTGCGCGATTTGGCGTCGACGACGCGCCTGCCGCCGTGATCAGCTGCCGGCGCGTGCAGGCTCAGAAGCCGGCCGCGAGCCCGTCTCGTCGACTGTCGCTTGCGGCAACGTAACCACGCTCTGGATCGTGGCGATCCAGCTTCCAGATGTATTGTCCCGAGCCGAAATCCATGTACGGATCGTCGACCGACTTGATGGTGTGGCCGAGCCCTTCGAGCGCGCGGGCCGTTTCGAGGTCGAGTGTCGCTTCGATATCGATCGTGAAATCGTGATTCACCTTCCAGCGCGGCGCGTCACAGGCGGCCTGAGGCTGTTGCCCGTAGTCGAGCATGCGCACGATCGACTGCAGATGTCCTTGCGGCTGCATGTCGCCGCCCATCACACCGAAGCTCATGACGGCCTCGCGCTGGCCATCCACTTCTTGCGTGAGGAACGCAGGAATGATCGTGTGGAACGGCCGCTTGCCGCCCTCGACCACGTTCGCTGACTTCGGGTCCATCGAGAACCCGCAACCGCGGTTTTGCAGCGAGATGCCTGTATCCGGCACGACCACGCCCGAGCCAAAACCCATGTAGTTCGATTGAATGAAGCTCACCATCATGCCGCGCTCGTCGGCGACCGACATGTAGATGGTGCCGCCCGCTTTCGGCATGCCGAAGTCGAAATGCCTTGCCTTGTTCGGATCGATCAGCTTGGCGCGTTCCGTGAGGTAGGCGTCGTCGAGCATTTGCTCGGGCGTGACTTCCATCGAGCGCGGATCGGCGACATAGCGATATACATCCGCGAACGCCAGTTTCATCGCCTCGATCTGCAGATGCTGCGACTCGATGCGGTCGACGGTCAGCGCGCGGACATCGAACTTGTTGAGGATGCCAAGCGCGATGAGCGCCGCGATTCCCTGTCCGTTCGGCGGAATCTCGTGCACGGTGTAGCCGCGATAATCCTTCTGAATCGGCTCGACCCACTCGGCGCGGTAATTTCGGAGATCGTCCATGGTCATGGCGCCGCCGCCCTGCCGCGAGAACGCAGCGATGCGCTCGGCGCTTTCGCCTTCGTAAAACGCGCGCGGGCCGTGCTCCGCGAGCCGTCGCAACGTGTTCGCATGGCCGGGAAAACGCACGAGTTCGCTGACTTCGGGCGCGTGTCCACGCGGCATGAAGACATCCGCGAAGCCTGGCTGGTCTTTCAGTTCAGGCACGGCGGCCGCCCATTTATAGGCGACGATGCTGGCCACCGCGTGTCCGCGCTCCGCGATTTCGATGGCAGGTTGCATCAAATCGGCGAAGGGCAGCGAACCAAACTTCGCGTGAAGCGCTTCCCATCCGGCGATGACGCCGGGCACCGTCACCGCGTCCCAGCCGCGTTTGGGTTGACGGGCAAGACCGTTCTCTTCGCCGTATTTGGTGCGGAAATAGTCCACGTTCCAGGCTGCTGGCGCCACGCCCGAAGCGTTCAGTCCATGCAATTGGTTGCCGTCCCAGACCAGCGCGAACGCGTCGCCGCCGAGCCCGCATGAAACCGGCTCGACGACCGTGATAGCGGCCGCTGCGGCGATGGCCGCATCCACGGCGTTACCGCCCTTCCAGAGCATGCGCAAGCCAGCTTGAGCGGCCAGCGGATGCGACGTCGAAACGATATTGCGCGCGAAAACCGGCAAGCGCGGAGTCGGATAAGGGTTCTGCCAGTTGAAACGAGTCATGTGATTGATGTCCGGATTAACAGCGAGCCGATCTGGTCTAACGGCTTGCCGCGTCGATCAGCCGACAGTTCAAAAGAACGAATGGTGCATTGTCTGCTTAATTCAAAGCAAATTCATTTGTCGCCGCAATTGATGAGTCAATGGCATGGCGCTGAATAAACCTGTTTTGGCGTGTTTGCAGTGCGGCAAAACCTTCAAGTAATTTCTTCAAGTTCGGCTGACTTGGGACCCGCTTGCGCGACGAGGAAATGTCAAAGCCAAAATTTTCACCGGGAGTTTGGCACTCTTCAGACGCTTGCCTACAATCCGAATTCCCGGCAAACGCAGCACACGACAACGCGACTGCCCGGCAGATTGAAGTCTTCCAAATAACGCTTAGAAGCAAAGAGACCCGGCTCACAAAGCCGGTCGCCTTGCCGTTCGGTCTTAATGGAGAACACGAATGCTGAGTCCGCACGAATTCGCCACGCTGCTGCTGGTTCAGGAAGAGCCCAATCAGGTCGACATGGAACGCGATGAACTCGATGCATTGCTCGAACGTCAACTCGTTCAACTCGAGAACCTGGCTTCGGGCCGACAACAATGGCGCCTTACCGCAACCGGCGACTCCACCATCAAGGCATTCAAGCGGTTCTCCTAGCCTTCGCTTCCCAAGCGATTTCGGACGCGGACTTATCTGCGCCGCGTCCTATCCTGCCCGCAGCGTCGGGTCGACTGCCGCGCGCCAGCTCAAAGCCTGCGCCCGCTGATCCAGAAAGAAGCTGGCCCATGCACTTTGCGCCTCCGGCCCCGGATTCGCGCGATATACGCCGTAGCGCGCGGCGATCGTCCCCTGAAACGCGCAGTAGCGGTCCTTCGATAACCCGCCGCGCCGTTGCGCCACGTAAGCGTCGAAGAACGCCGTGTAGACGGACGGCGCGTCCCCGCCATAGTCCGCCTGCTTGGTCCCGCACATCTCCTGCAATGCGCTGAACGACGGCGCACCGCTCGATCCGTCGATATTCGGCGTCGCTACACAGCCGGCCAGAACAGCCACGCCCAGCACGCCTGACAGAACCTGCATTCGCATTGCATTCACCCGTTGCCCGATTTCGAGTTGCCAGTATCGGATGAACCGCGAGTTCGCGCCACTCGGCCAAATGGCATAGGCATTCTTACGGTTTCCTTGGCGCGAACGGCTCCTTACGGCGCTATGTGCTAATGGCCTATGCCATCCGGCCAGGTTGTACGCATGCCGCGCGTCCGATAGATTGCGCATGCAGACCTCGCACGGCATCGCTCGATTTCACAAGCACGCCGATCCGTGCACTTTCGGGAGATGACCATGCAGGATCAGTACGTCCTCGCGCTCGACCAGGGCACGACCAGTTCGCGGGCCATGCTGTTCGACAGGAATGGCAATGTCGTTTCGGTGGCGCAGAAGGAGTTTCAGCAGATTTATCCGCAAGCGGGCTGGGTCGAGCACGATCCGCAGGAAATCTGGTCGACTCAGGCGGGCGTCGCCGCCGAAGCCGTGACGCGGGCGGGTTTGAGCGCGTCGTCGATTGCGGCGGTGGGCATCACGAATCAGCGCGAAACGACCATCGTGTGGGATCGGGAAACGGGAAAGCCGATCTATAACGCGATCGTCTGGCAGGACCGGCGCACGGCCTCGCTGTGTGACGAATTCAAGGCACGCGGGCTCGAAACCATGGTGCGCGCGAAGACGGGGTTGCCCATCGACGCGTATTTCTCGGCGAGCAAGATCCGCTGGATTCTCGATAACGTCGCAGGCGCGCGCGACAAGGCGAAGCAGGGACGGCTCGCGTTCGGCACGGTGGATAGCTGGCTCGTGTGGAATTTCACGCGGCGCGGTTTGCATGTCACCGACATCACCAATGCGTCGCGCACCATGCTGTTCGACATCCACGCGCGCCGCTGGGACGACGAACTGCTCGAAGCATTCGAGATACCGCGCAGCATGCTGCCGGAAGTACGCAGTTCATCCGAGGTGTATGGCACGACAGAGGGCACCGTGTTCGCGGCCGATCTTCCACTCGCGTCCATTGCCGGCGACCAGCATGCTGCGTTGTTCGGCCAGATGTGTATCGATACCGGCATGGTGAAGAACACTTACGGCACCGGCTGCTTCCTCGTGATGAACACGGGCGAAACGCCGATCGAGTCGAGCAACAATCTCGTGACGACGATTGCCTGGCAAATCGGCGATACGGTGAACTACGCGCTCGAAGGCAGTATTTTTATTGCAGGCGCGGTCGTGCAATGGCTGCGCGACGGGTTGGGTCTGATTCGCCGCGCGAGTGACGTCGAAGCCCTTGCGCGCGGCGTGCCGCATAGCGATGGCGTGTATCTCGTGCCCGCTTTCGCTGGCTTGGGCGCGCCGCACTGGAACGCGCGGGCTCGCGGCACACTGTTCGGCGTGACGCGCGGGACGACTTCCGCCCATATCGCGCGGGCGGCGCTGGATTCGATCGCTTATCAATCGGTCGATGTCTTGCGCGCGATGGAAGCGGATTCGGGCATACGCATCGCCCAATTGCGGGTGGATGGCGGTGCTTGCGCCAACGATCTGTTGATGCAGTTTCAGGCGGACATCCTGGGTGTGGATGCGGTGCGACCGCGCATCGCCGAGACGACCGCGCTTGGCGCGGCTTATCTCGCGGGGCTCGCGGTTGGATATTGGAAGGACATCGACGAGCTGAAATCACAGTGGCAACTCGAGCGGCAGTTCACACCGACGATGCCCGCCGCCGATGTCGAGGCGTCTCTCGCGGGATGGCAGCGGGCGGTGAAGGCGGCGAAGGCGTGGGCGGATGGTTAAGCATTCGAATCCGCCGCTTTCACCCCCGACCTGACCTGCGGCGCATCGAAGCGCGCCGCGAACCACGTCACCCCAAGAGCGGCCACTGCGACCATCGCCGCCGCCCAAGGCAACACATCGAGCCCATAACCATGCGTCAGTACCGCGCCGCCGAGCCAGGCGCCACCCGCATTACCGATATTGAACGCGCCGATGTTCAACGTCGAAGCAAGATTGGGCGCGTCCTTCGCCTTCTCGACCACGCGTGTCTGCAACGGCGGCACCGTCGCGAACGCCGCGATGCCCCAGACGAAGATCGTCACGATCGTGCCGACCTGACTGTGGCTCGTCTTCGCGAACACGGCCATCACGATGGCAAGCGCCAGCAAGATGCCCATCAGCGAAGGCATCAACGCGCGGTCCGCGAGCTTGCCGCCAATCGTATTGCCGACCGTAAGCCCGATGCCGAACAGCACGAGCACGAGCGTCACGCCGCGCGGCGAGAAGCCGCCGACCTGTTCGAGAATCGGCGCGATATACGTGAACACGACGAACACGCCGCCGAAGCCGAGCACGGTCATCGTCAGCGCGAGCCAGACCTGCGGGTCGCGCAACACGCGTACTTCGCGGCCGAGTCCGCTTGGTGCCGCATCGTGACGATTCGGCACGAGCGCGGTCACGCCGAGCGCGGACAGCAAGCCGAGACCGGCGACGATCCAGAACGTCGCGCGCCAGCCCAGTTCCTGACCGACGAACGTCCCGAACGGCACGCCCAGCACGTTCGCGAGCGTGAGGCCGGTGAACATGAGCGCAATGGCGCTCGCGCGCTTGTCGGCGGGCACGAGCGACGCCGCGACCACCGCGCCGATGCCGAAGAACGAACCGTGCGCGAACGAGGTCACGACGCGCGCGATCATCAGCAAACCGTAGTTCGGTGCGAGCGCGCAAAACACGTTGCCGACGATAAACACGAGCATCAGCAATTGCAGCGCGAGCTTGCGCGGCATTTTGCTCGTAAGCACGGCGAGCAGCGGCGCGCCGACTGCCACGCCGAGCGCATAGCCCGTGACGAGCAGCCCTGCCGATGGAATCGACACGGAAAGATCGCGTGCGACGTTGGGCAGCAAGCCCATGATGACGAACTCGGTCGTGCCGATGGCGAACGCGCTGATCGCCAGCGCGAGAAGAGGTAAAGGCATGGTCATGCTCCGAAATAGATCAATGGCGCGCGGTCACGAACTCGACAACCACGCCCGGCGCAAGCCGCACGAAAAGCTGACGTTCGCGCGCAAGCGGCACTTCCGCGATCCGATAGGCGTAGCCGCGACATTCGAGACGGTCGATGAGCGTGCGCCACTCGGCTTCGTCGTCGATACGCAGCGCGAGATGGTCGATGCGCGTCGCATCGGGGTGCGCGGCGACCGACGCATCGCCCGTCGCGATCAGATGCACGGCCGGCCGCGCGCCGAGATACAGCCAGTAGCCGCTCACACCGAATGGCGGTCGCGGACCCACCGACATCCCGGCGACATCGACGAAGAAACGCATCATCGAATCGCAGTCCGGCGCGACGATAGTCACGTGATCGAGTTGCATGGCGTTGAACCTGAAACGAGTTGGACGGATTGTGACCGCATGGCGCGCCGTTGATATTTGGGCTAGCCTTTGAATCATTGTCAAACCGGATTTGAAGATGACAATGGATCGGCTAGGCGACATGCGCCTTTTCACCGAAGCCGCCACGCTCGGCAGCCTGTCGGCGGCGGGACGCAAACTCGGCTTGTCGCCAGCGGCGGCGAGCGCGCGGCTCATCAAGCTGGAAAAAGCGCTGCACGCGCGGCTCTTCGAGCGCACCACGCGCCAATTGCGCCTGACGGACGAAGGGCGGCTGTACTTGCAGCATTGCCGTATCGCGCTGCAGGCTATTGACGACGCCGAAGCGGCGCTGCAAGCCGGGCAAAATCGCGTGCGCGGCAAAGTCCGCATTTCCGCGACGTCGGATTTCGGCCGGCACATGCTGCGCGGCTGGCTCGACGACTTCAGCCGCCTGCATCCGGACGTGAGCTTCGCGCTCACGCTGTCGGACTCGGTGTCGAATCTGCTGCAGGAGGAAATCGATCTGGCGATTCGCTTCGGCGCGCCGCCGGACAGCGGGCTCGCGGCACGCTCGCTGGCGCCGAATCGGCGCGTGCTGTGCGCGTCGCCGAACTATCTCGCGCGCAAAGGCGTGCCGCAAACGCCCGCCCAACTCACCGGGCACCAATTCGTCGTGATCTTCACCGCTGCGGGAACCCTCAACGAACTGGCTTTCGTGCGCGGCGAGGAGCGCTATTCCTACACGTTGCCCGTCGCCGATGCCTGGGAAACCAACGACGGCGCCATCGCGCGCGCGTGGGCGCTAGCGGGACATGGCATCGCGCATCAGTCGATCTGGGACATTGCCGCCGACGTGCGCTCGGGCGCGCTGCAGTTGATTCTGCCCGACTGGTGCACGCACGAAGCGCCCGTACACGCGCTCTTCCACGCCAATCGATATATGGCGCCGCGCGTGCGCGTGCTGCTGGATTTTCTGATCGAACGCTTCGAGACGACCACGGGCGAACTGCTTGGCGATCTGGCGTATCCGCCCGAGCGCGTCGGGCTTCGTCAGGATTTGTCGCCAGAGCTATAATATCGGCCTAATTACAAGTAGAAGCCGTGCAGATTGCTGCAAAAGCGCGGCACTCACGCGCAAAACCCTCTCAATCTCTTTTAGCGCCCCCAGGTTAACCACTGCGACCGGCGACCATTCATGACCAAGAAAGTATATGTAAAGACCTTCGGCTGCCAGATGAACGAGTACGACTCCGACAAGATGGTCGACGTGCTCGGCGCGGCGGAAGGGCTCGTCAAGACCGACACGCCTGAAGATGCGGACGTCATCCTGTTCAACACGTGCTCGGTGCGCGAGAAGGCCCAGGAAAAAGTGTTTTCCGACCTCGGCCGCGTGCGCGAATTGAAGGAAGCAAACCCGAATCTGCTGATCGGCGTAGGCGGTTGTGTCGCGAGCCAGGAAGGCGCGTCCATCGTTTCGCGCGCACCTTACGTGGATCTCGTGTTCGGTCCGCAAACGCTGCATCGCCTGCCCGCCATGATCGACAAGCGCCGCTCGACCGGCCGGGCGCAGGTGGACATTTCGTTCCCGGAAATCGAAAAGTTCGATCACTTGCCGCCCGCGCGCGTCGAAGGCCCGAGCGCGTTCGTATCGATCATGGAAGGCTGCAGCAAGTATTGCAGCTATTGCGTCGTGCCCTACACGCGCGGCGAGGAAGTCTCGCGCCCGCTCGACGACGTGCTCACCGAAATCGCCGGCCTGGCCGACCAGGGCGTGCGCGAAGTCACGCTGCTCGGCCAGAACGTGAACGCTTATCGCGGCGCGCTGACGCTCGGTTCGCAGGAAATCGCCGACTTCGCCACGCTCATCGAGTATGTCGCGGAAGTGCCGGGCATCGAGCGCATTCGCTATACGACGTCGCATCCGAAGGAATTCACGCAGCGCCTCATCGATACCTACGCCAAGGTGCCGAAGCTCGTGAGCCATTTGCATTTGCCGGTGCAGCATGGTTCCGACCGCATTCTCATGGCGATGAAGCGCGGCTATACCGTGCTCGAGTACAAATCGGTGATCCGCAAGCTGCGCGCCATTCGCCCGGACCTTTCGCTGTCGACGGATTTCATCGTCGGCTTCCCCGGCGAAACCGAAGACGATTTCAACAAGATGATGGCGCTCATTCACGAGATGAGCTACGACACGAGTTTCTCGTTCATCTACAGCCCGCGTCCCGGCACGCCCGCCGCGAATCTGCACGACGACACGCCGCGCGAAGTCAAGCTCAAGCGCTTGCAACATTTGCAGGCGACTATCGAGGAAAACGTCGTCAAGATCAGCAATTCCATGCTCGGCTCGGTGCAGCGTATTCTCGTGGAAGGCCCGTCGCGCAAGGACCCGAGCGAGCTCGCCGGACGCACGCAGAACAATCGCGTGGTCAATTTCCCGGCGCCGCTTTCGGCTCACAAGCGCCTGATCGGCCAAATGATCGACGTCGAGATCAATCACGCGTACCCGCACTCGTTGCGCGGCGCACTGGTGCTCGCGCCGGATACGGCGGCGACGCCCGAGTTGGCCAACTAAGTTAAGGACACCCCCTTCGCCTTGAAGAACGCTCCTCAGCAGCATCTGGAATTCACCGCTCCGCGCGATGACAACGCGCGGCTCGCCAACCTCTGCGGTCCGCTCGACGAGAACCTGCGGCAAATCGAGCAGGCGCTCGACGTGACGCTTTCGCGGCGCGGCCACAAGATCGCCATTCGCGGCCGTGGCGCAAAGGTCGCGCTTACCGCGCTCGAAAACTTCTACAACCGCGCGCGCGATCCGCTCTCGGTGGACGATATCCAGCTCGCGCTGGTCGAAGCGCGCCACGCAACGCGCCGCGCGAAGGCGAAGGAAGAAGAAGCGCCGATCGATCCGCGTTTTCGCGGCGATCCGGACCATCCCTTCGACGAACCCAGCGCCACCATCGACCTGGGCGACGAAGAAGACCACGGTCCCAAGCTCTACACGCGCCGCGCCGATTTGCGTGGCCGCACGCCCGCGCAACGCGATTATCTGAAGCAGATCATCGCGCACGACGTGACCTTCGGCATCGGGCCGGCGGGCACGGGCAAGACTTATCTCGCGGTTGCGTGCGCGGTGGACGCGCTCGAACGCGATCAGGTCAAGCGCATCGTGCTAACGCGACCCGCCGTGGAAGCGGGCGAGCGGCTCGGCTTCCTGCCGGGCGACCTCGCGCAAAAGGTCGATCCGTATCTGCGTCCGCTCTACGACGCGCTCTACGACCTGCTCGGCTTCGACAAGACCGCCAAGATGTTCGAGCGCCAGATGATCGAAATCGCGCCGCTCGCCTACATGCGCGGGCGCACGCTGAACCACGCGTTCATCATTCTGGACGAGGCGCAAAACACCACGCCCGAACAGATGAAGATGTTCCTCACGCGTATCGGCTTCGGCTCGAAGGCGGTCGTAACCGGCGACACCACGCAAGTCGATTTGCCGCGCGGACACAAGAGCGGCCTGATCGAAGCGCAGCATGTGCTGGCGGAAGTGCGCGGCATCGCGATCACGCACTTCACGTCGGCGGACGTGGTGCGCCATCCGCTGGTCGCGCGTATCGTCGAGGCTTACGACGCGCAATCGCAAAAAGATGCGGCAATCGCGGAAGCGCGGCAAAGGTCCGAGTGAAGTCATGCCTCGCCTCACTTTGACGCTGCAGTTTCCTGCCGCGAAAGCGTATCCGTCGCACAAGGCGCTGTTGCCGCGTGCGACGGTTGCGCGCTGGATCAAGGCTTCGCTCTTCGCTGACGCCGAAATGACCGTGCGTTTCGTCGATGAAGAAGAAGGCCGCATGCTGAACCGGACGTATCGGCAAAAGGATTACGCGACCAATGTGCTGACCTTTGCCTATGCCGAGTCGGAAGAAGATCCGGTCGCCGGCGATCTCATTCTTTGCTGCCCGGTCGTCGAGCGCGAGGCCGCCGAGCAAGGCAAGCCGCTCGCCGCGCATTACGCGCATCTCATCGTGCATGGCACGCTGCATGCGCAAGGCTATGACCACGAGGTCGAAAGCGAGGCGGAAGAGATGGAATCGATCGAGACGGATATCATGCAGTCTCTGGGTTTCACCGATCCCTACGTGCCGCTCGTCTGATCCCCGGTCTTCATCGAGATGCCTTGCCACGCGCCGTGAACGACAAGACGCCTGAACCCACGCCCTTTTACGAACCCGCCACGCCGTGCCCCGACTATCCGCCGGTGCTGGGCAACTCCGCGCTTCTCACCGACGAGGAGCTCGCCGCCTCGCGCGCGGTGACTTTCGCCGATTGGGACGGCAAATCCGACATCTGGCTTTTCGGCTATGGATCGCTCATCTGGAACCCCGGCTTGCCGACGCTCGAAGCCGTGCGCGGGAAGGTGCATGGGTATCATCGCGGGCTCTATTTGTGGTCGCGTGTGAATCGCGGCACGCCGGAACAGCCGGGCCTCGTGCTCGCGCTCGATCGCGGCGGCTCGTGCACCGGCATGGCGTTTCGCCTGTCCGGAACCGAGGCGCACGAACATCTCGAAGTGCTCTGGCGACGCGAAATGGCAATGGGCTCGTACCGTCCCGCGTGGCTGCCGTGCACGCTGATCGACGGCCGGCGCGTCGATGCGCTTGCCTTCGTGATGCGTCGCGACGTGGTGTCGTACACGGGCAAGCTCGCGGACCCGATCGTTCGGACCGTGCTCGGCTGCGCGAGCGGCCGTTATGGCACGACGCTCGATTACGTGAGCCGCACGGTCGTGGCGCTGCGCGAAAGCGGCATGCCGGACCGCGCGCTGGAAGCGCTGTTGCGGCGCTGCAAGGGGCAAAACGCGGAGTGAAGGCGCGCGCTCGGGCATCGTACGAAGATCGTCCGGATGGCCAATCCGCGCACGAGACACACATCTCGCATAATTCTCAGCTAGCATCTCCTTCGCAGGAGAAGCGTGCGCGCCACTTCACCCCGGCCGCTATTTTCCTTGGTGTATGCTTAACTTTCCGCTAAAACGCGCCCGGGCATTCCCGGGCGCTCCGCTATGAACGAACCCTATCCCAGTCGACGACACTCCGAAAAACCGCCGGAAAAGCGCTCGTTGCTCGAACGCCTGACCGACTTCATCTCGCACGAACCCGAGTCGCGCGACGAGCTTCTCGAAGTGCTGCAGGACGCGCACGAACGCAACCTGCTCGACGCCGATTCGCTTTCGATGATCGAAGGCGTCTTTCAGGTGTCCGATCTCTGCGCGCGCGACATCATGGTGCCGCGCGCCCAGATGGACGCCATCAACATCGCCGAAACGCCCGCGGAATTCATTCCGTTCGTGCTGGAAAAAGCACACTCGCGCTATCCGGTGTTCGAGGGCAATCGCGACAACATCATCGGCGTCCTGCTCGCGAAGGATTTGCTACGTTATTACGCGGAAGAAGAGTTTGATGTGCGCGGCATGCTGCGCCCCGCCGTGTTCATTCCGGAATCGAAACGTCTGAACGTGCTGCTGCACGACTTTCGTGTGAACCGCAATCACATTGCCATCGTCGTCGATGAATACGGCGGCGTCGCGGGCCTCATCACCATCGAAGACGTGCTGGAGCAGATCGTCGGCGATATCGAGGACGAATACGATTTCGACGAGGAAGCGGGCAATATCATCGCGTCGCCGGACGGAAAGTATCGGGTGCGCGCGCTGACGGGCATCGAACAATTCAACGAGCAATTCGGCAGCGACTTCTCCGACGAGGAAGTGGACACCATCGGCGGGCTCGTCACGCATCGTTTCGGGCGCGTGCCGCATCGCGGCGAGAAGGTGCGCATCGACGACTTCGTGTTCGAGATACTGCGTGGCGATGCGCGGCAGATTCACGTGCTGCTCGTGAGGCGCGTGCCGAGCGTGGCGCAGCATCGCCGGCATGATGCCGATGACGAGGATGAGCTGCGGGATTGAGGGGTGCGCGATTGATAAAGTCTCGATCGCAAACCACGACCACACCTCCGCTCCCGCACGGCTCCGCCGTCAATAACGTATTCCATGACCGACTCATCGTTCCGTCTTCTCTCGCGCCGACGCGCGGCATCTGAATCCGCAACCGGCAATACGCCCCGCGCTCTTCCCTTCTGGCATTACCTCGTGGCCGCCGTGCTCGGCGCGGCCAACACGCTTTCGTTCGCGCCGACGCCGCATGGCGGCTGGATCGAGCTCCTGCTCTTCACGCTGTTCTTCGCGTGGCTCTCACGCACGACCAGTTGGAAGAGCGCGGCGGCAACCGGCTGGGCCTTCGGTTTCGGCAATTTCGTCACGGGCGTGTGGTGGCTCTATGTCAGCATGCATGTGTACGGCGGCATGGCCGCGCCGCTCGCGGCGGCCGCCGTCGCGCTCTTTTGCCTGTATCTCGCGATGTATCCGGCGTTATCGAGCGCGCTTTGGGCGCTCGTCGCAGGGCGCGCGCGTTTCGGCGATGAAGATGCGGCCACCGTGCAAGATATCGAAACCGCGTCGCGCTACGTGCCCACCTGGCACGGCGCGTTCGCCTTCGCGAGCGCGTGGGCTATCGGCGAGTGGTTGCGCGGGCTCGTGTTCACGGGCTTTCCGTGGCTCGCAAGCGGCTATGCGCAAGTCGATGGACCGCTCGCGGGCTTCGGTTCGGTCGTCGGTGTATATGGCGTCGCATGGGTGCTGGCGCTCGTCGCCGCGCTGATCGTTCAAACGATCTATCAAGTCAGCCGAACGCGCGCTGCGCGTTTTGTACCGGGCGCGGTTGCGCTCGCTCTGATCGTCGCCGGCATGCTGCTCTCGCTCGTGCAATGGACGACGCCCGCCAACGCGCCGCTCACCGTGCGGCTCCTGCAAGGCAATGTCAAACAGGAGATGAAGTTCGAACAGGCGGGCGTGGATGCATCGCTCGCGCTTTATGAGCGGCTCATCACGGAGAAACCCGCCGATCTCATCGTGACACCCGAAACCGCGCTGCCGGTGCTGGCTGTTCAGGTGCCGCATGATTTCGCCGTCAAGATTCGCGGCTTCGCCGACAATACGAAGTCATCGATCCTGTTCGGTGCAATTGGCGTAACGGTTCTGCCCGATGGCCGCGTAACCGACTTCACGAACAGTCTCTTTGGCATCACGCCGGGAACGCTCGATGTCTATCGCTACGACAAGCATCATCTCGTGCCGTTCGGCGAGTTCGTGCCGCTCGGGTTTCATTGGTTCGTGCAACTGATGGGCATTCCGCTTGGCGATCTCGCGCGCGGGCCGATCGCGCAGAAGGCGTTTTTCGTGCATAACCAGCCCGTAGCCGTCGATATCTGTTACGAGGACATCTTCGGCGAAGAGATCGCGCATACGATCCGCGAGCAGGAAGCGCCTGCGGGCGTGCTGGTGAACTCGACCAATCTCGCGTGGTTCGGCAATACGATCGCGCTCGACCAGCACTTGCAGATCGCACGCATGCGTTCGATCGAAAGCGGCCGGCCAATGCTGCGCGCGACCAACACGGGAATGACCGCGGTGATCGCGGCGAACGGCGATATCGTCTCGCGTCTGCCGACGTTCACGACAGGCGTGCTGGAGGCGACAGTGCAGGGAATGTCGGGGCGCACGCCTTATGTGACGAGCGGGAACGTCACCGTGATTGCCGTTTCGCTGTTGTTGCTGGCGTTGGCATTTGCGTTTGCGCCGGGGAGAAAACGCTCGTAAATGCGACTGCGGCGTGCGCTCATGCCGGTGCGCGCGCCGCATCGATCCAAGCTGCCGAGTCACGCGAAGGCTCACCGCGCATGGGATCGGTCCGACACCTTATCCGCGCTCGGCAACCCATACGCAAGCTCCCCCACCCCGCCATACGCTAGAATTGAGAGTTTCGGTATTCCGCCGAGCCTCGGGTCCGTGCCGTCACGAGCACCATGACGTCTGCGTCCACGGCCGCGTCCGGTCCGCATCAAAGGCAATCATGCTCACCTTTCAGCAAATCATCCTGACGCTGCAGTCCTACTGGAACGACAAGGGCTGCGCGCTTCTTCAGCCGATCGACATGGAAGTCGGCGCCGGCACCTCGCACGTTCATACGTTTTTGCGCGCCATCGGCCCGGAACCGTGGCGTGCCGCCTACGTGCAGCCGTCGCGCCGCCCCAAGGACGGCCGCTATGGCGAGAACCCGAACCGCCTGCAGCACTACTATCAGTATCAAGTGGTGCTCAAGCCCGCGCCGGAAAATATCCTCGATCTCTACCTCGGCTCGCTCGAAGCGCTCGGCTTCGATCTGAAGCAAAACGACGTGCGCTTCGTCGAAGACGACTGGGAAAATCCCACCCTCGGTGCTTGGGGTCTCGGCTGGGAAGTCTGGCTGAACGGCATGGAAGTCACGCAGTTCACGTACTTCCAGCAAGCAGGCGGTCTCGACTGCAAGCCGGTGCTCGGCGAAATCACTTACGGTCTGGAACGTCTCGCGATGTATCTGCAAAAGGTCGATAACGTCTACGACCTCATCTGGACCGAATGGCAGGAAGACGGCCCGAATGGCCGCGAACTGCGGCGCCTTACGTATGGCGACGTCTATCACCAGAACGAAGTCGAACAGTCCACGTATAACTTCGAACACGCGAACGTCGATCTGCTTTTCACCTTCTTCAACAGCTATGAAGCCGAAGCGAAGAAGATGATCGAAGCGAAGCTCGCGCTGCCCGCCTACGAACTCGTGCTCAAGGCCGGCCACACATTCAATCTGCTCGACGCGCGCGGCGCCATTTCCGTGACGGAGCGCGCGGCGTATATCGGCCGCATCCGCGCGTTGTCACGACTCGTCGCGCAGGCGTATTACGATTCGCGCGAAGCGCTCGGCTTCCCGATGCTCGGCAATCCGGTGCACGCCGCAGCCGGGCTCATCACCGACAGCGAGGAAGCGGCGCGTCCCGCCTGGGCGCCCGCGTTGAAAGTCGAAAGCAATCCCGGCAACACCGAACAAGCTTGACGAGAGACGACAGAACAATGACGCAATCCACTTCCGCTTCTCTGCTCGTCGAGCTGTTGACCGAAGAACTGCCACCGAAGGCGCTCGCGCGTCTCGGCACCGCTTTCGCCGAAGGCATCGTCGAGCGTCTGGCCGCGCGCGATCTGATCGAAGGCGCGGCATCGTTCGAAAAATACGCCACGCCGCGCCGGCTCGCCGTGCTGATCGAAAACGTGCGCAACGTCGCCCCGGAAAAGCAGGTGCGCGAGAAGGTGCTGCCCGTGACCGTCGCGCTCGACGCGAGCGGCAATCCCACGCCGCCGCTCGCCAAGAAGCTCGCGGCGCTCGGCTTTCCCGGCTTCCCCATTGGCGAACTCGAACGCGCGCAGGACGGCAAGGCCGAAGCGTTCTTCCTGCGCTACGCGGCGCCGGGCGCAACGCTCACCGAAGGCTTGCAAGCCGCGCTCGACGAAACCTTGGCCAAGTTGCCGATTCCAAAGGTCATGACGTATCAGCGTCCGGACGGCGCGAGCGTGCAGTTCGTGCGTCCGGTGCAGCGTCTGGTCGCGTTGCATGGCCGCGATATCGTGCCGGTCAGCGCGCTCGGCGTCGATGCGGGCGACACGACCATCGGTCATCGCTTCATGTCGGAAGGCTTCGTTGCGATCGCTCGCGCGGACGACTACGCCGAAACGCTGCGCACCAAGGGCCATGTCGTCGCCAATTTCGACGACCGCCGCGAATCCATTCGCACGCAATTGCAGGCGTTCGCGGGTGAAGATCGCGTCGTGATGCCCGAAGCGCTGCTCGACGAAGTGAACGCGCTGGTCGAATGGCCGGTCGTGTATCAGTGCCGGTTCGACGACGAGTTCCTGCAAGTGCCGCAGGAATGTCTCATCCTCACGATGCAGACCAACCAGAAATATTTCGCGCTCACGGACCAGGACGGCAAGCTGCGCTCGCGCTTTCTGATCGTCTCCAATATCGATACGAAGACGCCCGGCGAGATCATCGAAGGCAACGAGCGCGTGGTGCGTCCGCGTCTCGCCGATGCCAAGTTCTTCTTCACGCAGGACAAGAAGAAGCGCCTCGAAGACCGCGTGCCGCAACTTGCGAACGTCGTCTATCACAACAAGCTCGGCTCGGCCTTGCAGCGCGTGGAGCGTCTCGAAGCGCTCGCGGGCGAGATCGCGCCGCTCGTCGGTGTCGATGCCGCGCTCACGCGCCGCGCCGCGCGTCTTGCGAAGGCGGACTTGCTCACCGACATGGTCGGCGAATTCCCCGAATTGCAGGGCACGATGGGCACGTACTACGCACGCCACGACGGCGAACCGGAGGAAGTGGCGCTCGCATGCTCGGAGCACTATCAGCCGCGTTTCTCGGGCGACGACACGCCGTCCACCGGCGTCGGTTGCGCGGTGGCGCTCGCGGACAAGCTGGAAACCATCGTCGGCATCTGGGGCATCGGCCTTGCGCCGACGGGCGAGAAAGATCCGTTCGCGCTGCGCCGTCATGCGCTCGGCGTGCTGCGCATCCTGCTCGAAAAGAAGATGCCGATCGACCTGCGCGAGCTCGTCAACGCGGCCCAACGCCAATTCGCCGGCATGCCGCAAGTCGCGGATTCGACCGAAGCAATCTACGCGTTCTTCCTCGATCGTCTGCGTGGTCTTCTGCGCGAACGCGGCTTCAACGCGAGCGAGATCGACGCCGTGCTGAGCCTGAATCCTACGCGTCTCGACGACATCGTCGCGCGTCTGGATGCCGTGCGCGAATTCGCCTCGTTGCCAGAGGCGGCATCGCTCGCGGCGGCCAACAAGCGCATCTCGAACATTCTCAGAAAGTCCGAGCAAGGCGTGCCGACGGCGGTCAACCCCGACCTGCTCGTCGAGGCTGCGGAGAAAGACCTTTACGCGCAGATCGAAAGTGTCACGCCGCGCGTGCAGAGCCAGCTCGCCGCACGCAACTACACCGAAGCGCTGACCGCGCTCGCCGCCCTTCGCGCTCCCGTCGACACGTTCTTCAACGACGTGATGGTGAACGCGGAAGACCCGGCGTTGCGTAACAACCGCCTCGCGCTCCTCAACGCATTGCATCAGCAGATGAACTGCGTCGCGGACATCTCCAAACTGGCCGCATGACGACGATGAATCGCAAACTGGTCATTCTCGATCGCGACGGCGTCATCAACGTCGACTCCGATGCCTTCATCAAGTCGCCGGACGAATGGGTCGCTATTCCCGGCAGTCTCGAAGCCATCGCGCGGCTGAATCAGGCCGGTTTTCGCGTGGCGATCGCATCGAATCAGTCGGGGATCGGGCGCGGCCTGTTCGACATGGCCGCGCTCAACGCCATGCATCAGAAGATGAATCGCGCGGCGGCGGCAGTCGGCGGGCGTATCGACGCCATCTTCTTTTGTCCGCATACGGCCGAAGACCAGTGCGATTGCAGGAAGCCGAAGCCTGGCATGTTGCAGCAGATCATCGAGCGCTTCGAGATCGACCCGGAAGACACGCCGGTCGTCGGCGACTCGCTGCGCGACCTGCAAGCCGGCGCGGCGCTCGGCTTTCCCGTGCATCTCGTTCTGACCGGCAAGGGACCGATTACGCTCGCGGAAGGCAATCTGCCCGAAGGCTTAAGCGTTCACAAGGATCTGCGCGCCTTTGCGCTCGACTATCTCGCGCGGCATCGTGACTGACCGGCCGCCGCATCACTGACCTTCCATGCGCTTCATCCGTTCGTTGCTGTTGATGCTCTACTTCGTCGCGTACACCGTGCCGTACGCGACCGCGTGCTTCATCGCGTTCCCCTTCATGCGGGCCGACAAGCGTTACTGGATGGCGGCCGGCTGGTGCAAGTCGACCATCGTCGTGTTGCGCTATCTGGTCGGCATTCGCTACGAGATCGTCGGCATGGAGAATCTGCCGCATGGTCCGGCGGTGCTGTTGTCGAAGCATCAATCGGCCTGGGAGACGCTCGCGTTTCCGGCGCTCATGCCGCGTCCGCTCTGCTATGTGTTCAAGCGCGAGCTGCTCTATGTGCCGTTCTTCGGCTGGGCGCTCGGACTCCTGAAGATGGTGCATATCGACCGCAAGCAAGGCCGCGATGCGTTCGTTTCCGTCGCGCGGCAAGGCCGTGCGCGCATGGACGAAGGCGCGTGGGTCATCATGTTTCCGGAAGGCACGCGCACACGCACCGGCACGCAGGGCAAGTACAAGACGGGCGGCGCGCGCTTCGCGGTGGCGACGGGCGCGCCGGTCGTGCCTATCGCGCATAACGCGGGGCGGCTCTGGCCGCGTAATTCGTTCATCAAATATCCGGGTATAGTCACGGTGTCGATTGGCCAGCCGATCGACACTGCCGGACTCACGCCCGAGGAAGTGAACACGCGAGTCGAGAGCTGGATCGAAATGGAAATGCGCCGCATCGATCCGCTCGCGTATGCGACGCCCGACGTGCGACCGGGTGAACCTGGCGCGGCGGGTGCTGGCCGCTGACGCGGTCGTTCGCATTCGCATCCGATCGAGCCGCGGCGTGCCTTTCTCGTTCTTCTCGTCATTCCTGCGCCGGGAGCGCAAAGCCGAGCCGATGCAGAAGCAACCTTCGCGACAGCGCCCCGCCGTCGCGCTCGATACCCTGCAACTCGATCTACCGTTCGAGCATGCGCCCGAGTTCTGTGCGCCATCCACGGCGCCCGCGCCTCTGCGCGGCGAAGTTCCTCCTTCAAGCGCACCACTGCCGGAAGGCGTGCGTCAGCGCCGCATCGTCCTGGGTGCGCGCGCGCTCGACTATCGGCTGAAGCGGTCGGCGCGGCGCACCATCGGCTTTTGCATCGATGGCACCGGACTCACCATTACCGCGCCGCGCTGGGTGACGATCGCCGATATCGAAAGCGCGATCGGCGGCAAGCAAAGCTGGATCTTCAAGAAGCTGACCGAATGGCAGACGCGTGTGGAAGAGCGCGCGTTGCCGCGCATCGACTGGAAAGACGGCGCGCAGTTTCCGTATCTCGGCAAGACCATACGCGTGGCGCTGAACGCGGGCGCGGGATCGCTTTCGTTCGATGACGAGACCGGCGTGCTGCGTGTGCCGCTTCCCGCACTCGCGGATGCGCAGCAGATCAAGGACCGCGTGCAAGGCTGGCTGCAAAGCGAAGCAAAGCGCATCTTCGGCGAGCAGCTCGCGGTCTATGCACGAAAGCTCGGCGTGGAATACCGGGCGTATGCGCTTTCGTCGGCGGCGACGCGCTGGGGCAGTTGTTCGAGCGATGGCAAGATTCGCCTGAACTGGCGGCTCATTCATTTTCCGATGTCGATCATCGACTATGTGGTCGCGCACGAGCTTGCGCATCTGCGCGAGATGAACCACAGTCCGCGTTTCTGGCAGACCGTCGAATCCATCTTTCCCGAGTTCCGCGAAGCCCGGCATACGCTCAAGCATCATCCGCCGGATCTGCTGCCCGCGCTTTGAGCGCCCGTCAGCGCGCGCCGCGGGTGCCCGGTACAATTCGAGACGAGAACCGCGCGGCCCGACCAATCGATAAAAACGAACCGGGCGTGTCGTCTTTTCGCAATCAAACAACAGGAACCCCACCATGCGACTCCTTCACACGATGCTGCGCGTCGGCGATCTGCAACGTTCCATCGATTTCTATACGCGCATTCTTGGCATGAAAGTGCTGCGTCAAAGCGAGAACACCGAGTACAAGTACACGCTCGCCTTCGTCGGTTACGGCGATGAGAGCGAGACCAGCGTGCTCGAGCTGACCTACAACTGGGGCGTTGAGAAGTACGAGATGGGCACGGCATATGGTCATATCGCGCTGGAAGTGGACAGCGCCGCCGACGCGTGCAACCGTATCCGCGAAGCCGGCGGCAAGGTCACGCGCGAAGCCGGCCCGGTGAAGGGCGGCACGACGGTGATCGCGTTCGTCGAAGACCCGGACGGGTACAAGGTAGAGTTGATCGAAAAACATTCTTGATTGACGTCCGACGTTGGACGTTCGATTCAGGGCGATTGCGGAAATCGGAAGCGGCGAACTGATGCCTTTTGCTCAAGCAGACCGTGCTTACCGCTTCCAAACGACGTGCGCTTGCGCACAGCGGCGCTAGTCGTCAAGCCGAACTTGGCGTGTTCGAACGTCAGGCTGTGGACGCACGACCGACCACGGCTAAGCCGGCCGTAATCATCGCGCTCGAACGTAAGGCCGGTCACGCTTTCGCATCACCGTCGTGCTACTTCTGGTTTTTCACGCGCAGCGCCGCCACTTCGCTGGCACAATCGACGCTCCAAAACAGTGCGACGTCGATGCGTGAACATGAGCACATCCTCTTTCGCCCTGCGCCGCGCGCCCGACCTCACGGCCGTCGCCGTGATGATTGCGCTGTGCGGCGTGTGGGGCTTTCAGCAAGTCGCCATCAAGGAAGCAAACAGCTTCATTCCGCCGATGCTGCAAGCGGGCGTACGCTCGCTCATCGCCACTTTTCTGGTGTTGATCTGGACGCGCACGCGCGGCGTGCCGCTCTTTCAGCGCGACGATACCCTGCCCGCCGGAATCCTTGCCGGCATATTGTTCGGCGGTGAATTCGTCTGCATTTTCTTCGGCCTGAGTCTAACGACAGCCTCGCGCATGGCCGTCTTTCTCTATACCGCGCCCTGTTTCACCGCACTTGGCCTGCATTGGTTCGTCGCCGGCGAGCGGCTTGCGCGCACGCAGTGGTACGGCATCATGCTCGCGTTTTGCGGCATGGCGCTTGCCTTTGCGGATGGTTTTCTGCACGGCGCGCCGCAAAGCGCATCGACCTTGCGCGGCATCGCAGGCGATGCGCTCGGCGTCATGGCGGGCCTTTTCTGGGCCGCGACAACGGTGGTCGTGCGCGCCTCGTCACTCTCGCGAACGAGTGCGAGCAAGACGCTCTTCTATCAGCTCGCGGTATCCGCGGTCATGCTGCTCGCGCTCGCGGCCGTCACTGGACAAACCCATGTCGACGCGCTGCCGCCGCTCGCTATCGCAAGTCTCGTTTATCAGGCCGTGGTGGTGGCGTTCGTGAGCTATCTGACCTGGTTCTGGCTGCTCACGCGCTATATGGCGTCGCGGCTCTCCGTATTTTCGTTTCTGACGCCGATCTTCGGTGTGACCTTCGGCGTGTTGCTGCTCGGCGAGCACTTCACCGCGCGCTTCATGGTCGCCGCAGCGATGGTGCTTGCGGGCATCGCGCTCGTCAACCGGCGCGGCGGAAACGCTTGAGTTTCGATTCGAGCGCCGACCTGGAGCATGGGCGCTTGCGGCTATCACCCGAGTAAGCCGGCGCGGCAGGACCGCCCGAGTTTCGATTACTCGGGCGCCGTCGCGCGGATCGTGACCATGTCGTCCATATCGCTGTCTTCGTGCGTATCGACGTGCGGCTTTTCCGGCGGAATGGATTCGATCGGATAGCCGTGCTTCTCCCACGCGTCCAGGCCGCCCTTGAGCGGACGCACGTTGGTGAAACCCTTGGCGCGCAGCCGACGCGAGATAGACTTGGCCGTCGCTTCGTTCGGGCAGACGCAATACACGACGACTTCGTGCTCCGACAGCAACTGATCGACGCGGCCGGGGGAATCGAGATCCAGCGCGACCGCGCCCGGAATGCGATACGGCTCCTTGCGGCGTATGTCGATTGGCCGTGCATCGTAGATGACGGGCGGCGTATCGCTTTGCATCATGGCGTCGAGCTGGTCGGGCGTGATGTGATACTTCTCCAGCCACTGGTGAAACTGCACGCGCCGCACCCATCGATACAGGATGAAACCGACGCCCGCGAGCACGAGAATATCGATCACGGTCGCGCCGTTCGCGCGAACCAGCACGACGAGGCGCGCGATCTGCTCCTGCAGCGCCGCGCCGCCCAGAATCCAGAAACTGGCCCAGGCGGTCGCGCCGATCAAGTCCCACAACACGAACACGCGCACGTCGATCTGCGTGGTGCCTAGCAGCGGCGCCGACACGAGCCCGAGTCCGGGAACGAACTTGGACAACGCGAGCAGCGGCACGCCGAAGCGTTCGAACCAGCGACGCGCGGTGCGCAGCGTGGAGTCGATCGAGAGGGAGAAGCGCACCAGCGAGTTGAGGAAGCGTCGGCCGTAGAGACGGCCTGCCGCGAACCAGAGCGAATCGGCGATGAGCACCGCGAGCACGGCCGCGCCGAGCATCGGCCAGAAGGACGACTCGCCGGACGCGACGAGCGAGCCGGCGAGAATCAGCATCGGCGCGGCGGGGACCGGCACGCCAAGTTGCGTCGCGAGGACGCTGACGAACACGGCCCACGCGCCCCACGACGACGCAAGCGAAGTCGGGACGTGCGGCATTCAAACTCCTTCACGAGCTAGCGCACGGTTCTTCGATGCGGGCGTGCTTTCGGTGCGGTGCGCAAGGGCTCCACTTTATCGCGATCGTGAATGGTTTGCCTGAATGTAGCGGTGTCAGCGGGGCGTTTGGGTCGTGCGTGCGTGGCGCTGTCACTGCGGTGTGATGTGCGAGGAAGAAGGCGCGCATTGCCTTCTTGCCGATGAACGCCAGCCGGTTTGGCGACGACACATGCCGAGGTCGCAGGACAGATGGTTCATGCCTCCGATGTACGCCTCAAACTGCTGTCTGCTATCTGCGATTGCGTCACGCCAAAGCCGATTGGCCGGCGCGCGTCGTGCGCCGTGCGCCGTGCGCCGTGCGCCGTGCGCCGTGCGCCGTGCGTCGTGCGTCGTGCGGCGTGCGCCGTGCGTCGTGCGTCGTGCGTCGTGCGTCGTGCGTCGTGCGTCGTGCGTCGTGCGTCGTGCGTCGTGCGTCGTGCGTCGTGCGGCATCGCGCACGATGATCCACCGACGCACGCCTCAACTCTCGATCCGCGACCGCGTCACGCCGAGCAGATCGGCCATTGCGCGGCGAGCGGCGCCAGCATTGCGCGCGATGATCGCATCGAACACCGCCGTGTGTTCGGCAAGCGACGCGTTGTACACCTCCGCGCGCTTCGCGTTCAGCCGAAGCTGGCCTTCCAGCGTGCGTTCGATCAGCGCGCCAAGCGGAATCAGCAACTCGTTGCTGCAGGCGGCCAGCACGCACAAATGAAAATCCAGATCGGCGCGTACCCATTCGTCGACGTTCTGCGCGCCGACCATCGCCTGATGCGCGTTCGTGAGCCGCTCGCGCGTCTGCGCTTCGTGATTGTCAGCGGCGAGCGCGGCTGCGTATGGCTCGATCATCTCGCGCATCTCCTGCAGCTTGAGCGCGAATTGCAGCGGCGGCGCCACGCGCGAGTACCAGTCGAGCATGTCGGCATCGAGCAAATTCCACGCGTCCCTTGCGCGCACGCGCGTGCCGACCTTGGGCCGCGATTCGATCAGCCCTTTCGATGTGAGCGTGCGTAGCGCCTCGCGCAGCACCGTGCGGCTCACGCCGAAGCGCTCCATCAATTCGGCCTCGCGCGGCAACGAAGTCTGCGGCGCGAAATCGCCGCGCAAAATGGCCATGCCGAGTTCGTGAGCGACGCGGCCGTGTAAATCGCGATGAATGATCTCGTTCTCCTGCTCGTTTGCGCACGATTATCGGGCATCGGCCGGGTGTGCTGAAGCGGTTTTCTTGGAACGAAGCGGCTTTGCATGGAGCGGATGGGGCATGCGCGAGTGTCGCCATATCTCCACCACTCCACCATCCGACTGCTCGTGCACCGATCCGCGACTTCGCCACTCTGCTGTTTCACCTCGCACCTTGGTCACTTAACCATCAAGCCACTCACGACTCCCACGACTCCCACTACACCAACTCACCACCGAACATCTAGCGAATCTGCGAATCCGCAGATTGGCAAATCCGCCATTCCGCCACCCGCCATTCCGCCATTCCGCCATTCCGCCAATGCCTTTCGGCCTTTCAGCCATTCCGCCTTGCCGTCTTGCCGCCTTGCCGCCAATCGCCAATCGCCAATCGGCCGATGCGCCGATGCGCCAATCCGCCAATCCGCCAATCCGCCAATCCGCCAATCCGCCAATCCGCCAATCCGCCAATAGTACTATTAATACTACTTCAAGCCGCGTTTTGCTAAGATAGCGAACCCGTTTAGGAGATGTCCATGAAAATCACGAAACTGGAAACCTTCATCGTTCCACCGCGCTGGTGCTTCCTCAAGATCGAAACCGACGAGGGCATCACCGGCTGGGGCGAACCCGTTGTCGAAGGACGCGCGCATACCGTCGCCGCCGCCGTCGATGAACTCGCCGACTATCTCATCGGCAAAGACCCGCGACATATCGAAGACTTGTGGCAAGTGATGTATCGCTCGGGCTTCTATCGCGGCGGGCCTATCGGCATGAGCGCGATTGCAGGCGTCGATCAGGCGCTCTGGGACATTCTCGGCAAGCATCATGGCGTGCCGGTTCACGCGCTGCTCGGCGGACAAGTGCGCGACAAAATCAAGGTGTATTCGTGGATCGGCGGCGACCGTCCGAGCGATGTCGCGAACAACGCGCGCGCGGTCGTCGAACGCGGGTTCAAGGCCGTGAAGATGAACGGCTCGGAAGAGCTGCAGATGATCGATACCTTCGACAAGGTGCAAGGCGTCATCGACAACGTGCGCGCCGTGCGTGAAGCGGTGGGACCGAACGTGGGCATCGGCGTCGATTTTCATGGCCGCGTGCACAAGCCGATGGCGAAGGTGCTCGCGCGTGAACTCGATCCGTTCAAGCTGATGTTTATCGAAGAACCCGTGCTGTCGGAAAACGTCGAGGCGTTGCGCGATATCGTCAGTCAGACGAGCACGCCCATCGCACTCGGCGAAAGGCTCTATTCGCGCTGGGACTTCAAGCACATCCTGGCGGGCGGTTATGTGGACATCATTCAGCCGGATGCGTCGCATGCCGGCGGATTGACCGAGTGCCGCAAGATTGCCTCGATGGCCGAAGCGTACGACGTCGCGCTCGCGCTGCATTGTCCGCTCGGGCCGATTGCGCTTGCCACGTGTCTACAGATCGACGCCGTGAGCTACAACGCGTTCATTCAGGAACAGAGCCTCGGCATTCACTACAACAAGGGCAATGACTTGCTCGACTACATCAAGAATCCCGAAGTGTTCGCTTATGCGGACGGGATGGTCGCGATTCCTCAAGGACCGGGGCTGGGAATCGAGGTCAATGAAGAGAAGGTGCGCGAAATGGCGAAAATCGGTCACCGGTGGCGCAATCCGGTCTGGCGGCATGCGGATGGAAGCGTGGCCGAGTGGTGATTTCCTGACGCGCTGACGGCTTGTCGAGATCGCGAGCCGTCACCGTCTCATACGCGCCTTCACCCCGCCGCGCAACGCATTGCTGATGAGCAACTCATCGGCGCCCTCGAGGTCTTCGGTCGTCATGACTCGCTCGGCGGCTTCAAGTTCTTCGATCAACACCGCGCGCATCACGCCCGGCAGCACGCCCGCCTCGATGGGCGGCGTCCACCACTTTCCGTCGATGCGCGCAAACACGCTCGACCGCCCGCCTTCCGTAATCTCGCCGCGTTCGTTGCAAAAGAGCATGTCGAACGCGCCCTCCGCTTCCGCCGCTTTCCACGCGCGATCGTAGTCGGCACGATGCGTCGTCTTGTGACGCAACAGCGCGTCGCCGGAGTATCGCGGCGCAAACCCGCGATCCGAAGCGAGCAACACATCCACGCTATCCGACGCCAACGGCGCAAGCTGCGCGCTCGTCAATGCAAAGCGTCCGCTCTTGTCGAGCGCGATCCGCAACCGATACGGCGCGCCCGCCTCGAAGCCCGCACGATGTTGCGCGAGTTGCGCGTCCAGCTTGCGCTCATCGAACGGAAAACGAAGCCACGCGGCGCTCGCCTTCAAACGCGAAAGATGACGCGCGGCGTGGCGCACGCCGTCATCGCGCGTGGCGTGCGTCGTCTCGAACAACTCGAAGCCGGGGTCCGCGCCCGTCAGAAAGCGCGCCTTCAACAGACACTCTTCGTACTCGCTCGCGGCATCGCTATCGAGCACGATTCCCGCGCCGATACCGATCACGCCGCGCGTGCCGTCGGCATCCACGACGAGCGTGCGGATCGCGACCGACAGACAAAAGTCGCCGCGCGTATCGAGCCAGCCGATCGCGCCGGTATAAAGACCGCGCGGCGTGCTCTCGATCTCGTCGATGAGCTGCATCGTGCGGTATTTCGGCGCGCCCGTGATCGAGCCGCAGGGAAACAGCGCGCGGACGATATCGGCGAACGAAGCGCCCGGTTTCACGCGCGCCTCTATGGTCGACGTCATCTGCCACACCGACGCATAAGCCTCGACCGAGAACAACGCCGGCACATGCACCGAGCCCGTCGCCGCCACGCGCGACATGTCGTTGCGCAACAGGTCGACGATCATCACGTTCTCCGCGCGATTCTTCGGGTCGTCGTGGAGCGCGGCGGGATCGGAGTCGCGTGGCGCGGTGCCTTTCATCGGCCGCGCGCGCAAAAGCGCTCCCTGCTTCTCGACGAACAACTCCGGCGAACACGAGACGACCACGCGGCCGTCCGGCATGGAGATGAACGCGCCAAAGCGCACCGGCTGACGCTCGCGCAAACGCCGATACAACGCGAGCGGCGTGCCGAATACATCGAAATTCAACCGGAACGTGAAGTTGATCTGATACGACTCGCCTTCGCGCAGCGCGTGATGAACGGCGGCGATGGCGGTATCGAATTCGTCGCGCGTGATGCTCGGCTCGATGCCCGCCACGCCCGCCACCGAGGGCGTCTCACAACCGCCATCTCGCGATGCAAGCCACGCGCTGGCTTCGTCGCGAGACATGGGCGCGCACTCGCGGAACATGAGCACTCGCAACGCACGATCCGCGCCGCGCCCGATACCGCCGAACTGGAGATTGCGCCCGAACTCGTAATCCGCGACGACGAGCGCATGCAGGCCGCTCTGCAAATCGGCATCGATGGCCGCGCATACGGCGTCGAGCGTGCGCCCGTCTTCGCAGACATGGGCGCGCACGAATCCCGTGTACAAACGACTCGACCGCCTTTCGGCGGTCGCTTCGCAGTCGTCGAGCAGCGCGAACACCGCGCCGCGCTCTTCAGTCTTCATGGCAACACTCGCTGCCGGTCGTGCCACGTCTTACACATCAATCGAAGAAGCTTTTCACGCGGTCGAACCAGCTCTTGCTTTGCGGGCTGTGGCGCGCGCCGCCTTCCGTCAGCGACTTCTCGAACTGCTTGAGCAGATCGCGCTGCTGATCGGTGAGTTTCACGGGCGTTTCGACCTGTACATGCACATACAAGTCGCCCGCGATGCTCGAACGCAAACCCTTGATCCCCTTGCCGCGCAACCGGAACGTCTTGCCCGACTGCGTGCCTTCCGGCACCGTGAAGCTCGCGCGGCCCGCCAGCGTCGGCACTTCGATCTCACCGCCCAGCGCCGCCGTGGTGAACGGAATGGGCATCTGGCAATGCAGGTCGTCGCCGTCACGCTCGAACACCGAGTGCTGCTTGATGTGGATCTCCACATACAAGTCGCCGCTCGGACCGCCATTGAGACCCGGCTCGCCGTTGCCGGCGGAGCGGATACGCATGCCGTCGTCGATGCCCGCCGGAATCTTCACTTCCAGCGTCTTCGTTTCCTTCACCTTGCCCGCGCCGTGGCAGTTCGTGCACGGGTCCGGAACATAGGTGCCGCTGCCGTGACACTTCGGGCACGTCTGCTGGATGCTGAAAAAGCCCTGCGACATGCGCACCTGGCCCTGACCATGACAAGTCGGGCAAGTCTCGGGCTTCGTGCCGGGCTTCGCGCCCGAGCCGTGACAAACATTGCAGTTGGCCCAGCTCGGCACGCGAATCTGCGTGTCGTAGCCGTGCGCCGCCTGCTCCAGCGTGATCTCCATGCTGTAGCGCAGATCCGCGCCGCGATACACCTGCGGACCCGCGCGGCCGCCACGCGCCGCGCCGCCTGCGGCTTGCCCGAAGATGTCGCCGAAGATGTCCCCGAAGGCATCGGCAAAACCGCCAAAGCCCTGCGCGCCCGCGCCGCCCATGTTCGGATCGACGCCAGCGTGGCCGTATTGATCGTAGGCCGCGCGCTTCTGCTGGTCGGAGAGCATTTCGTAGGCTTCCTTCGCCTCCTTGAAATTCTCCTCGGCCTTCTTGTTGTCCGGGTTGCGGTCAGGGTGATACTTCATCGCGAGCTTGCGATACGCCTTCTTGATCTCTTCGTCGCTCGCGTTTTTCGCGACGCCCAGAATGTCGTAGTAATCCCGTTTCGCCATGTCGGTTCGATTCCGCCGCGCTTCTAACCCGACGGTTCCTCTGAGATGCTCCGGGCCATTCGACCCGCGCTTGAAACCTCTGACGCCTCGCCCCAAAACTCGGCTCGAAGCAAGACGCCTCTAAAAACAACGTGCCCGGAGAGCCGTCAGGCTCGCCAGGCGCGTTCCACGTCAGACGCTAGACGCGTCCCGATGCCGGTCTTCGCATGACGCATACGCGCCGCGAAACGACCAAGGGCGCATGAATGTCGCCACTCACGCGCCCTTCGGCTTAGTCCTTCTTCACTTCCTTGAAGTCGGCGTCGACCACGTCATCGTGCTGCTGGCTCGCACCCGCTTCCGCCGATGCACCCGCGCCCGCCGCACCGGCCGCACCTGCCGCCGCGCCCGCCGCGCCTTGCTGCGCCTGCATGTCGGCGTACATCTTTTCGCCGAGCTTCTGCGATGCCGCCGCCAGTGCTTCGACCTTCGCTTCGATGGTCGCCTTGTCGCTCGCGTTGTCCTTCAGCGCGTCTTCGAGTTCCTTCAACGCAGCTTCGATCTTTTCCTTCTCGCCGGCTTCGACCTTGTCGCCGTACTCGGCAACCGCCTTCTTCGTGCTGTGGACCAGCGCGTCGCCCTGGTTGCGGGCATCGGCCAGTTCACGCAGCTTGTGATCTTCCTCGGCGTTGGCTTCGGCGTCCTTCACCATCTTGTCGATTTCCGCGTCCGTCAGACCCGAGTTCGCCTTGATGGTGATCTTGTTTTCCTTGCCCGTTGCCTTGTCCTTCGCGCCGACGTGCAGAATGCCGTTCGCGTCGATGTCGAAAGTCACTTCGATCTGCGGCACGCCACGCGGCGAAGGCGGAATGCCCTCGAGGTTGAACTCGCCGAGCAGCTTGTTGCCCGCGGCCATCTCGCGCTCACCCTGGAACACCTTGATGGTCACGGCGCCCTGGTTGTCGTCCGCCGTCGAATACACTTGCGCGTGCTTCGTCGGGATGGTCGTGTTCTTGTTGATCATCTTCGTCATCACGCCGCCGAGCGTCTCGATGCCGAGCGACAAAGGCGTCACGTCGAGCAGGAGCACGTCCTTGCGGTCGCCCGACAGAACCTGACCTTGAATCGCGGCGCCAACGGCCACGGCTTCGTCCGGGTTCACGTCACGGCGCGGTTCCTTGCCGAAGAATTCCTTCACCTTCTCCTGCACCTTCGGCATACGCGTCATGCCGCCGACGAGGATCACGTCGTCGATATCGCCGACCTTCACACCCGCATCCTTGATGGCGGTGCGGCACGGTTCGATCGTGCGCTCGATCAGCTCTTCGACGAGCGCTTCGAGCTTGGCGCGGGTGAACTTGAGGTTCAAGTGCTTCGGACCCGACGCGTCAGCCGTGATGTACGGCAGGTTGATGTCGGTCTGAGCCGTCGACGACAGTTCGATCTTCGCCTTTTCCGCCGCTTCCTTCAGGCGTTGCAGCGCGAGCACGTCTTTCGACAGATCGACGCCTTGTTCCTTCTTGAACTCGCCGATGATGTAATCGATGATGCGCTGGTCGAAGTCTTCACCGCCGAGGAACGTGTCGCCGTTGGTCGAGAGCACTTCGAACTGCATTTCGCCGTCCACGTCCGCGATTTCGATGATCGAGATGTCGAACGTGCCGCCGCCCAAGTCGAACACGGCGATCTTGCGGTCGCCCTTTTCGGCCTTGTCGAGACCGAAGGCGAGCGCGGCTGCCGTCGGTTCGTTGATGATGCGCTTCACTTCCAGACCGGCGATGCGGCCTGCGTCCTTCGTTGCCTGACGCTGGCTGTCGTTGAAGTACGCCGGGACCGTGATGACGGCTTCCGTGACCGGCTCGCCGAGATAGTCCTCAGCGGTCTTCTTCATCTTGCGCAGCACTTCAGCGGAAATCTGCGACGGCGCGAGGCTCTTGCCGTGCGCTTCGACCCATGCGTCGCCGTTGTCGTGCTTGACGATCTTGTAGGGCATCAGGCTGATGTCCTTCTGCACTTCCTTCTCGTCGAAGCGGCGGCCGATCAGGCGCTTCACTGCATAAAGCGTGTTGCGCGGATTCGTAACCGACTGACGCTTGGCAGGTGCGCCAACCAGGATTTCGTTGTCGTCGACATACGCGATGATCGACGGCGTGGTGCGCGCGCCTTCCGAGTTCTCGATGACCTTGACCTGATTGCCTTCCATCAGCGCCACGCACGAGTTCGTGGTGCCGAGGTCGATACCAATGATTTTGCCCATTTTTTATACTCTCCTAGCTTTGATCGCTTTAGCGCTGCGGCCGGAAAACGCCGGCTTTTGCGGCCGATTTACCGGGCCGAACGCCCAAATATTTATACCTGTACGCAAGATAAGAACGCGGATTTCGTTTTCAAGACCCTGAAAGCGATGCGGTCTATATCTTTTTTTCACTCGGAAGCCTTGCCGCGGATCTTTTCCCGCGCCGCCGCGACCGCCGCTTCGAATTGCGCGAGACCATGCCAGCCGGTGGCGCGCCCAAGACGCTTGCCGCGATGAAAGAAAAACCACGTCGGCACGCCATGCAGCAAAAAGCGCCGTCCCAGTTCCCGATGCTCGTAGACATTGCTGTGAAACCACTTCAGTCCGAGCGCGCGGATTTCATCGGGCTTCGCGAGCATCGCTTTTTTGGCGATTTCGCAGTTGAAGCAGTCGACGCCCCAGAAGAACACGACGGCCAGATCATCGCCCGCCGAAGCCAGCCCGGCGTCGAAACCGGGGGCGTCCAGCTCCTGCATGGCGAAGACCGAAAACGCGGTGGCATCGACGGGAACGCGATTCTCCGAGGCGGCCATGGCGTTCTCGCGGCGCGTTACTTCGGTGCGGCGACGGTGACGAGAGCCGGACGCAGCACGCGATCCGAAATCACGTAGCCCTTTTGCAGCACGGACACGACGGTATTCGCTTCCTGCTCGGCCGGCACCATGGAAATAGCCTGGTGACGATGCGGGTCAAACTTCTCGCCCACCGGATTCAGCGCGGTGACGCGCCCCTTTTCCAGCGCGGCGGTCAGTTGACGCAGCGTGAGTTCGACGCCCTCCCGCACCTTGACGAGATCGGACGATTGATCGGCAAGCGCGGCTTCGAGGCTGTCGAGTACCGGCAGCAGATGTTCGGCAAAGCTTTCGATGGCGAACTTGTGCGCCTTCTGCACATCGTCCTGACCGCGGCGACGCACGTTTTCCGTTTCCGCCTTGGCGCGCAGGAACTCTTCCTGGAGCGCGGCGATCTTCGCCTGCGCTTCGGCCAGCGCGGCTTCGTTCGCGTCCGGCGCGACTTGCGGCGCATCGGCGCCCGTCGGCGCTCCGGTTGCGCCGGCTTGGGTCGGGTCGGCGGCCTGGCGCGCGGTTTCGTCTGCGGGCGTGGGGTTCTGGCTCGCTGGATTCTCTTGCGTGTTTTCCATGTCGCTGAATGTATTGCTGTGAGTGAAATGGATGCGATCGGCCGGGAGTCCTCTTACCGCCGAGAACCAGGCCAGGCTTTTTCGCACTAGCGGCGGAATTTGGGGCATCCGAGGGATTTTCAAGGCTCCAGAAGCGATTTTTCGGACGAAATTCAGCTTTTTTCGCGTGCGCTTCAAACATCGGACAACGGCGGGCCACGCTTGTCGGCGGCATGACGCGTTAAGTGCAAATTCGCCACATTTGAGTGCGAGAAACACTTCGTAATGGGCGTTTCGTCGCAGTCTGCAAAAATCAGATTGAGGCGATTGCGTTGTTCGCCTACACTTCGAACATGCGTCGCAGGAACACGTTAACCCTAATCCTACGAATGCAGTAACCGCTCAAGCCCTTGCCCGTTTCCTTCCGGTTTTCGCAACCGGTTATCCCGCTCACCGGGGGTACCATGAAACTGACCTTTGCTATCGCGGTGGTCGCTCTGGTACTGGTTGCGGGAACGACCACCATATGTATGTCCGGCGCTGTCACCGCCCGTAACACCGAGTACGGCGGCGTTCATGCGACCATCGAAAACTACTTCAATCCGAACCTGCCAGTTTGTCGATAATGCGCCGGTCGCGCTTCGTCGGCCTGCCCTGAATTCCGGCAGCCGGCTCGCGAAACGTCTTGCGCCGCTCGGCTTCGGCTAACCGCTTCACTCGGCCCTCTTCCGTTTCCGCGTAAAGCGTCTGGGCCACGCTTGCCGGTCCGCGCACGTCGCACACGCCCTTTACTTCCACTTGCCAGACGATCCGCTCGATATCGATCTCGACGAGATCGCCGACGCGCACGTCCTTCGACGGCTTCACGTTCGCCCCGCCGATCTTCACGCGGCCTTTTTCCACCGCGTCGCTCGCGAGCGAACGCGTCTTGAAGAAGCGCGCTGCCCAAAGCCATTTGTCGATGCGCAGACGCGCGCCCGGTTCCGTCGAAATCGTGTAGTTCATGAATAACCGTTCGTTCAGGCGGCAACCGTCAATGGCTGCACGGCCTGCACCGGCCAGCCTTGCAGATTCTGCGCCGCGATTTCTCCCAGCGCCTTGATCCACGCCGGCGATGCATTCAGGCAAGGAATGCGGTGAAACTGCTTGCCGCCTGCGTGCAGAAATTCGTCGCGCACCTCGATGCCGATTTCCTCGATCGTCTCAAGACAATCCGCCGTGAAGCCCGGACAAAAAACGTCCACGCGCGCAACACCCGCCGCGCCGAGTTCCGCGAGCGTCGGCGCGGTGTATGGCTGCAGCCATTCCGCGCGGCCGAAGCGCGACTGGAACGTGACGCGGCATTCCACCGGCGTGAGCCCCAACGCGGAGGCGAGCAGCGAGCCCGTCAACTGACACTGGTCGTGATATGGGTCGCCAAGATCCATGGTTCGCTTGGGGACGCCGTGAAAACTCAGCACGAGCTTGTCGCCGGCGGCAAAATCCGGCACGCCGTGATGACGCCAGTAATCGCGCACCTGCTCTGCAAGCGCGGAGATATACGCCGGATGATCCGCGTAATGACGAATGGTGCGAATCTCGGGCTGATTGCGCACGCGCTTGAGCGCGGTAAAGGCGTCGTCGAAAGCGGTCGCGGTGGTCGAAGACGAGTACTGCGGATACATCGGCACCAGGAGAATGCGCTCGGCGCCTTCGAGCTTGAGTTGATTGAGCATGACGCCGATGCCCGGCGTGCCGTAGCGCATCGCGTAGTCGACGAGCACGTGGTAGTCGTTTGCCGCAAAGAGGCGCCGCAAGCCCTCGACCTGCTTCTCCGTATAGACACGCAAGGGCGAGCCTTCCGCCATCCAGACCTGCGCATATTTCTTTGCCGACGCGCGCCCGCGAAACGGCAAGATGATCAACCGCAGAATGATCTGCCAGAGCAAGGAGGGAATCTCGACCACGCGCGGATCAGACAGGAACTGCGCCAGATACTTGCGCACGGCACGCGGCGTGGGCGCGTCCGGCGTGCCGAGATTGATCAGCAGCACCGCGACACGATGCGAAGCGCTAGGCTGCGAAGGCAACTCGAGATCGAAACGCATAGGGCAAGGCGGCCGGAAGTGGTCGAAAGGTGAAACCCATTATAGCGGCGCGTTTCACGCCGCATCATTGGCCGAACGGCCTAGTGGCGGCGCGGCGCGCGGGCCGGCATGATGGGCTGAAGGAAAAGCTATTGAGAACTGAGCGACATGGACAACAGGCGTGCGGTGATATCGACAATGGGAATCACGCGGTTGTAGGCCATGCGCGTGGGTCCAATCACGCCGAGCGTGCCGACGATCTTGCCGTTGACTTCATACGGCGCGGTCACGACGCTCATTTCCTCGATCGGCACCAGATTAGATTCCCCGCCGATGAAAATCTGCACGCCCTGCGCGTGACTCGAAACATCCAGCAATTGCAGGAGGCTCGTCTTTTGGTCGAACAAATCGAACAGCTTGCGCAGCCGCGCCATGTCGGACGAAAGGTCCGCCACTTCGAGCAGGTTGCGCTCGCCGGAAATCAGCACGGTCTCGCCCGGATCGGTTTCGGCGGTGCTCGCGACCACGGCGGCCTGCATGAGCGCGGTCATGTCGCCGCGCAATTCGTCGATTTCCTGACGCAGCCGCAGACGCACTTCGTCGAAGGACAGGCCCGCGAAATGCGCGTTGATGTAGTTGGAGGCTTCCGTGAGTTGCGACGGCGAATAGTCGCGCTGCGTCGCCATCATGCGGTTCTGCACGTCGCCTTCGGGCGTCACGATGATAAGCAGAATGCGCTTGTCCGACAGCCGCATGAATTCGATCTGCTTGAACATGTGACTGCGGCGCGGCGTGAGGATCACGCCCGCGAACGACGAGAGACTCGACAGCACGCTCGCCGCCGCCGCGACGATCTTCTGCGGCTCCTCGCCTTGCAGGCGCGTCTTGACGGCGGTGGTCATGGCTTCGTCTTGCGGCGCTTCCACGGTGAGCATGGTGTCGACGAAGAGTCGATAGCCGCGCGGCGTGGGAATGCGTCCCGCCGACGTGTGCGGGCTGACGACGAGACCGAGGTCTTCCAGGTCCGACATCACGTTGCGAATGGTCGCCGGACTCAGCTCCAGGCCGGAATGCCGTGATAACGTGCGCGAACCGACCGGCTGACCTTCGGCGATGTAGCGCTCGATCAGCGTTTTGAGGAGGGTTTGTGCACGTGGGTCTAGCATGGGGAAATTTTAGCCTAACGTGTCGTGGCGCGGCGAACGTACCCGCCGCGATGAATCGCTTGTCGAGCGATTCAATGTCCGCTCCATTCTAGCGATAAACAACGGGCGTGCCCCGGCGTGATCGGGTGGCATCGCAACCACCCTTCGCGCACGGTTCTTTTCGCCTTCCACCTATGGTGTAATGCCGGCATGGAAATTGGCCAATTCAAGACTGTCGCGCTCATCGGGCGCACCAATACGCCCGGCATCGAGACGCCGCTGCGCCTGCTCGCGGAGCTGATCTCGAAGCAGGGTTTCGAGGTCGTGTTCGAGGCCGGCACCGCGAAGGATGTCGGCGTGACCGATTACCCGGCGCTCTCGGTCGCCGAAATCGGCGCGCGCGCGGACGTGGCGGTCGTGCTGGGCGGCGACGGCACCATGCTCGGCGTGGGCCGCCAACTTGCGCCGTACAAGACGCCGCTCATCGGCGTGAATCACGGGCGGCTCGGCTTCATCACGGACATCCCGCTCACCGAGATGCGCGAGATCGTGCCTCAGATGCTCGCCGGACAGTTCGAGCGCGAGGAACGCAGCCTGCTCGAAGCGCGTATCGTGCGCAACGACAAGCCCATTTATCACGCGCTCGCCTTCAACGATGTCGTGGTCAATCGCAGCGGCTTTTCAGGCATGGCGGAACTGCGCGTGTCGGTGGATGGCCACTTCATGTACAACCAGCGCTCGGATGGTCTGATCGTCGCGACGCCCACTGGCTCGACCGCCTACGCGCTTTCGTCGGCGGGGCCGATTCTTCATCCGCAGTTGCAGGGCTTCGTGCTCGTGCCGATTGCGCCGCATTCGCTCTCGAACCGTCCGATCGTGCTGCCCGACGACTCCAAGGTGACCATTCAGTTCATCGGCGGGCGCGATGTCAACGTGAACTTCGACATGCAGTCGTTCACGGCCGTCGAGCTGAACGACGCCATCGAAGTGCGGCGCTCACGGCACACGGTGCCGGTGCTGCATCCGGTCGGCTACAGCACGTACGCCACGTTGCGCAAAAAGCTGCACTGGAACGAGCATCCCTCGCAAGACTCCGCCCTCTGAAGCGCTCACCACGCCCTTTCCAAGCGTCCATGCTCCGTCATCTCTCCATTCGGGACTTCGTCATCGTTGCCGCGCTGGATATCGAGTTCGACTCCGGCTTCACGGTTTTTTCGGGTGAAACCGGCGCAGGCAAATCCATCCTGATCGACGCCCTCGCGCTCACGCTCGGCGCCCGCGCCGACGCGAGCGTCGTGCGCACGGGCGAAGCGCGCGCCGACATCACCGCTGAATTCACCACGCACGCGCAAGTGGCGCGCTGGCTGGACGAGCACGCGCTCTCGCAAGACAGCGACACCGTCATGTTGCGCCGCGTGATCGATTCCGGCGGCCGCTCGCGCGCGTTCATCAACGGCACGCCGGCCACGCTCACGCAACTGCGCGAAGTGGGCGAAATGCTCGTCGACATCCACGGCCAGCACGCGCATCAATTGCTGATGCGCCCCGACGCGCAACGCGAACTGTTCGACACGCACGCCGGTCTCGTCGACACAGCGAGCACCGTGAATCGCGCGTGGCGTGCGTATCGCGAGGCCCAGCAGGCCGTAGAAGCCGCGCAAAGCCGCGACCGCGAACTGCAACTGGAACGCGAGCGTCTCGCATGGCAGTTGAGCGAGTTCGACAAGCTCGCGCCGCAGCCGGGCGAATGGGAGGAAGTGAGCGCGGAGCATCATCGGCTCTCGCACTCGGCAAGTCTCATCGACGGCGTGCAAAGCGCGCTGTCCGCATTGTCCGAATCCGACGAAGCCATGATTTCCCAACTCGCAGCCATCATCACGAAGCTGCGCGATCTGGCCGATATCGATCCTGCGTTGAGCGACGTGCTCGCCTCGCTCGAACCCGCCGAGATTCAGTTGCAGGAAGCGTCGTACTCGCTTTCGCACTACGCGCAGCGCCTCGAACTCGATCCCGACCGGCTCGCGCAGGTCGAGCGTCGCATGGATCAGCTTCACTCGACGGCGCGCAAGTTCCGCCTTCAGCCCGAAGCGCTGCCCGAGGAACATGAAGCGCGCCGCAGCCAGTTAGCCGAACTCGATGCCGCTGCGGACCTCGACGCGCTCAACGCCGTCGCCGAGAAAGCGAAGGACGCTTATCTCGCGGATGCAAAAGCGCTGTCGAAGGCGCGCGCGAAAGCGGCCAAGACTTTGTCGAAGGCAGTCACCGAAGGCATGCAGGAATTGTCGATGGCGGGCGGCAGCTTCGAAGTCGCGCTCGTGCCGCTCGCGGAAGGCGGCGCAAACGGGCTGGAACAGATCGAGTTTCGCGTGGCGGGCCACGCTGGCGTCGCGTTACGGCCGCTCGCGAAGGTCGCATCGGGCGGCGAACTCGCGCGCATCAGCCTCGCGCTCGCCGTGATCGCGAGCACCGCGAGCCCGACGCCCACGCTGATCTTCGACGAAGTGGATACGGGCATTGGCGGCGGCGTGGCAGAAGTGGTCGGACGGCTCTTGCATCAACTCGGACGCGACCGGCAAGTGCTGTGCGTCACGCACTTGCCGCAAGTCGCGGCGCGCGGCGATCAGCATTTCCAGGTGGCGAAAACTTCCGACGATGCCGGCGGCACGGTCAGCACGGTGACGCCGCTCGACAAGTCGAAACGCATCGAAGAAGTGGCGCGGATGCTTGGAGGAATCGAAATCACGGCGACGACACGCAAGCATGCAAAGGAGATGCTCGCGGCTTGAGGCGCGAGCGAACGAGGCGGCGCAAAAACGCTGCGCCGCCTTCCACCTTACTCGGCAATCGAGAACACGCGTCTCCACAACGCCGTCACCGCTTCCCTTTCGCCCTTTACCGCATCCGGCGCGACGCGCGCCTTCTCCATTCCATCGAGCCGCAGCGTGTGCTGCAGCTTGCGGTAGTGCCGGTACACCGCGCCAATCGTTTCCGCTTCGTCCGCGCTGATCAACCCGCTCTGCGCCGCGATCTTGAGCAAGGTGATATTGCCCGCATTGCGCACGAACTCGCGATGCTCGCGCGAGTGCAGCAACACCCAGTACTGCACGATGAACTCGATATCCACCATCCCGCCGCGATCGTGCTTCAGGTCGAACAATTCGCTGCGATTGGGATGCCCCGCCGCCACACGCTCGCGCATCGCGACGATTTCGCGGGCAAGCGATGCCGCATCGCGCTCCATCACCAGCACGTCCGCGCGAATGGCTTCGAATTGCGCGCCGATCTCGGCGTCGGCGGCGCTGTAGCGAGCGCGCGAAAGCGCCTGATGCTCCCAGACCCACGCGGTATTCGCGGCATCGCCTTCACGAATCTGATAGCGGCGAAACGACTCCAGACTCGTCACCAGCAAACCCGATTCGCCGTTTGGCCGTAGACGCAAGTCCACATCGAACAGCGTGCCCGCGCCGGTCGCCGCCGTGAGCCACGTGATGAGACGGCGCGCGAACATCGCGTAAACGTCGGCGGCGCTGTCGTTCGAATCGTCGGGATCGTCGTAAAGAAAGATCAGATCGAGATCGGACGCATAACCCAGTTCCTTGCCGCCGAGCTTTCCATACGCGATGACGGAGAAGCGCGGCGTATCGCGATGCCGCTTCGGAAACTGCCGCCAAACCGTCTGCACGGTTACGTCGAGCACGGCATCGGCGAGTTCGGACAGACGGTCGCTCACATGTTCCACCGACAGATGTCCCGCCAGATCGATCAGCAGGATGCGGAACACTTCGGCCTGATGCGCGTGACGCAGCAAGTCCATCTGATGCTCCGCGTCCTCCGCTGCCGCAAGCCGGGCGAGCAGCGATCGCTTGAACCCGTCCCAGTCGAACGGGCTGGCAATGGCTTCGTCATCGAGCAACTCGTCCAGCAATTGCGGATGGCGAATGAGATAACCCGCCGCCCAGCGCGAGCCGGACAACACGGACAGCACGCGTTCGAGCGCCGCCGGATATTCAGTCAGAAGCGCGAGATACGCGCCGCGTTTGCCGATGGCTTCGAGCAAGTCGAAAAGCCGCGCGATCACATCGCCGCGACGCGCGGCATCGATCGACTGCACGACTTCGAGCGCGCGCTGCGCGACCACGTCGAAGCGCTCGCGGCTGTGCTCGTTCAGGCTCGCGTAACGCGTGGAATTCCACACGCCCGTTAGACGCGCGAGCACCGGCGCCGGGTCCGCGAAGCCGAGTTCGGACAGACGGCCGGCGAGTTCTTCCTGCGCGGAATCGTCGGCGAGCGCGCTGCTCCAGATCCACGATGCAGCCGAATCGTCCGACACGCCGCAGCCGTTTTCACCGCCGATCTTGTCGGCGAAGATGGCATCGAACTGTTGTTCGACGAATTCGCGATGCGCATCGAGCTTGTCCATCAACGCGGCGTAGTTCGCAAATCCGAGCGATGCCGCGAGCAACGCGCGCTCGTCGTCGGCAACCGGCATGGCATGCGTCTGCGCGTCGTTGCGATACTGCAGCCGATGCTCCACCGTGCGCAGAAACAGATACGCGTCGGTGAGCGAGTCGCACACGTTCTGCGCGATCAGCCCGTGCGCGGCGGCGCGTTCGAGCACCTTGAGCGTCGGACGAATGCGAAAATCCGCCGCCTGTCCGCCGCGAATCAACTGGAAAACCTGCGCGCTGAACTCGATCTCGCGGATACCGCCGCGTCCGAGCTTGATGTCGTCGGCCTTGTCGGGGCGCATGGACGCGCGCCGCCGCGCTTCCTGCCGAATCTGCAGATGCAGCGAGCGAATCGCGGCGATCACGCCGTAGTCGAGGTATCGCCGATAGATGAAAGGCGTCGCAATGGCTTCGAGTTGTTTGACGAGACGGCGCGCGGCATCGCTCTTCGTCTCCGAGACGACGCGCCCCTTGATCCACGCGTAGCGTTCCCATTCCCGCCCTTGCACATAGAAATACTCTTCGAGCATGCCGAGACTGCACACGAGCGGACCCGAATCGCCGTTGGGACGCAACCGCATGTCGACGCGAAACACGTAGCCGTCTTGCGTCATCTCCGCGAGCGCGCCGATCACGCGCCGCCCGAGCCGTGTGAAGAATTCCTGCACCGAGAGCGGCGAGCGCTTGCCGCCGGCGGTTTCGCCATCGTCTTCATAAACGAAGATCAGATCGATATCCGACGACGCGTTCAGTTCGCGCCCGCCAAGCTTGCCCATGCCGACGACGCCGAGCGTAAGCCGTTCGCCTTCGGGTGAGCGCGGCTCGCCGAAGAGCGCTTCGAGGTCGGCCGCGAGTACCGCGATGGCGCGTTGGATCGTTACTTCGGCGAGATCCGTCATTGCGCCGGTGACTTCGGCGACATCCGCCGTGCCCGCTAGATCGCGCTCCATCGCCGTGCAGAAAACCTCCATGCGTAAGCGGCGCAACGCCGTCTTGAGCGCGGCTTCATCGAGCGTGCCGGTCTCGACGCACGGCACGCAATGAGCGTCGAGGCGCGCTTCGATCCATTGCCGCGTGATCGGCGTCCTTGCCCACTGGGCGACATCGGAGGCTAGTTCCGGACGCGCCGAATAGGCGCGCGACGCGTAGTTGGAATAGCTGGAACTGAGGAGTTTCGCGTCGGTCATGAAAGGGTAGGCTCGCTCGTTGCTTGGTACAGATGCTGATCGTACACCGGCAGCGAAGCGGTTTGAACCAACGGTCCGCGAGGCTTGTCCGAAGCGGCTCCGAGAGACTTTTCCAGAGCGGCGCGGCCAAGCCTTGCCCGCTTTTCCCTGTGTTACATTGCAGCGTCAAACACGCAAAACTACCATATCGCCGACTAGCCGCAGCATGTCCGACAGCAGACGATCCGTCGACCCGACCGAAGTTGGACAAGCCCAGCCCAGCGGCAACGCCGAGCGCGTGCTTTCACGCGTCTTCAAAATCGTTCTCGTGTTCGCAGCCGTGGTGTACTTCGCGGTTGCGGGCATCTATCTCGCGCTGCGCTATATCGTGTTGCCGCAGGTCGATTCGTTCCGGCCGCGCATCGAGCAACTCGTCTCCTCGCGCATTCACGCGCAGCTACATATCGGCCGGATCACGGCGGTCATGGCGGGTGCGCAACCCACCTTTCTGATCGACAATCTGCGTATCGACGCCGCCGACGGATCGCCCGGCGTGGCGGTGCCGCATGCGCGCGCGAGCATTGCGTGGGGCTCGCTGCTGCATCTTCGGCCGAAGCTTGCCGATCTCACCGTCGATGGTCCCGATGTCATCGTCGCGCGCAATGCCAAGGGTGAACTGACCGTGGCGGGCGTGCCTATTCCCACGCATCGCACGGGTTCTGGCGCGTTCACGAACTGGCTGCTCGGACAAGACCGCATTCGTCTGCGCGACGGCACGCTGCGTTGGCGCGATGCCGAACGCGACGCGCCCGAAGTGGCGTTCAAGCGCCTGCAACTGACCATCCTCAACGACGGCTTGCGGCATCGGCTCGCACTCGATGCACCCGCCGACGGCGACGTGCTGCACGGTCCGCTCGATGTGCGCGCGGACTTTCGCCACGAGCCGTTCACCGCGATGGGTGCACCCGCGAACTGGACCGGACGTCTCTACGTTTCCACCGGGCCGCTCGACCTGCCGACGCTCGGCCGCTACGTGAAGCTGCCTTTTCAGATCTACGATGGCCGCGTCGAAAACCGTATCTGGGTGGACTTCGCGCGCGGCCAGTTGCAAAAGGCAGGCGGCGATCTGAACGGCGGCAACGTCGCGCTGCGCGTGCGCGCCACGCAGCCGCGCCTCGAATTGCCGATTGCGCGCTTCGACTGGACCATCGACAAGAACGACACGGCCTACACGCTGAATCTGTCCGACATCCATGCCGAACTCGGTCAGCCCGCGCTCTCGGACGGCACGCCGGTCGCGCGTCTTCTGGCGGCGCATACGCTCACGGGCACGTACCGGCCGGCATCGGTTGGCAAGGGATTGATGTTTCGCGTCGCGGGCGATCACGTCGATCTCGGCATCCTCGCGGACTTCGTGCGGGCGCTGCCCGTGCCGCCGCGGGTGCTCAACGAACTCGTGCGCTTCAATCCGCGCGGGCAGATTGCGAACTACTCGATTTACACGGAGCGCGCGGCGCCGCGCAATGAAGAAGAGGTAAAGCAGCAGCACGAAAAAGGCGACGCCAAGCTCTTGCACTTCACGCTCAAGGCCGACTTGCAGGGCATCAGCGTGCAGGCGCAGGAACCGCCGCCGGGACTTACCGTGAACAACCATCCGCGTGCGGGCATTCCGGGCATCGAAAACCTGTGGGGTCATGTCGATGCCAACGAGGCGCAAGGCGCTATCGACATCGATACGAAAAATGCGGCCATCACCATTCCCGGCGCGTTCGATGATCCGCGTCTGACCTTCGATACGCTGCAAGGCCACGCAACCTGGACCGTCGCCGATGAAATCGCGCCCGGCGAATTGCGCCGCGCATTCACCATTCACCTCGACACGCTGCGTGTGAAGAACGCCGATGCCGAAGGCGACGTCACCGCTTCATATTGGAATCAAGGCCACGGGCGCGGCAATCTCGATCTCAAGGCGAAGATCGCGCACATGCAGGTCACAAGGCTCGTGCGCTATCTGCCGACGAGTCTCAACGAACGCGTGCGCGTCTATCTCGGGCATGCGCTGCAAGCGGGCGTGGCGCGCAACAGCGTGCTCGAAGTGCATGGCGACCTCACCAAGTTCCCGTATGCGAAGGCGCCGGACGCGGGCGTGTTTCGCATCGAGGCGCCGTTCACCGGCGGCCGTTTCGATCCGACGCCGTTCCCGCCGCGCAAACTCGCCAACGGCATGCCGAGCATCTGGCCGGGTTTCGACGGGATCGACGGCACGTTCAAGCTCGCGCAAAACAAACTGCGCTTCGATGTCGAGCGCGGACATTATCGTGGCGTGAAGGTATCGAATCTGAGCGGGCGAATCGACGATACCGGCGACCGCGAATCGAAACTGTGGATCGACGGGCAAGCACGCGGACCGCTCTCGGACATGCTTCAGTATGTCGACGACAGTTCGCTCGGCCTGATGGCCAAGCACGCCACGCGCAAGCTGCAAGCTAAAGGCGATGCCGCGCTCGCGCTCACGCTCGGCATTCCGCGATTCCGGCCGCCGCCGCCCGCGCCGCCGCTTCGCACCGAATACAAAGGCTCGCTCACGTTCGCGGACAACGAAGTCGCTTATGGCAATCTGCCGCCGCTCGAACATCTGCGCGGCAAGGCGAATTTCGCGGCGAAGACCGTGACGCTCGAAGGACTGAACGCGCAACTGCTTGGCGGCGACGTGCGCGCGAAAGGCGGCGTGCAACCGGACGGCAGCTACACGTTCGATGTGAACGGGCGCATTGGCGCGGACGCGGCACAGCGTCTGGACACGTGTATAACGCCGCAGGTCGCGCAGTTCCTGAAGCGCATCGACGGTTCCGCGCCGTATCAGGCGCACGTGCATGGCGTGAAGAACGCGTTGCCCGTCGTGCAGGCGAGTTCGGATCTGACGGGCATCGGCTTCGATCTGCCCGCGCCGTTCGGGAAGGCGAAGGGCACGCCCATGCCGTTCGCGTTCACCTTTCAGCCCGCGCCTGGCGGGCCTTCGGATCTGCATGACGCGCAACTCACGTTCGGGTCCGTGCAGGCGCATTACTCGCTGCAGCAAATCGGCCGCGCGCAGGTCACGGTCGATCCGCAGAACCCCGCCGAGCCGATGAACATGCGCGCCCGGCTGAAGGTCGCGCGCGGCGCGATCGCCGTGAACAAGCCGGCGGCGTTGCCCGCCGAAGGCGTGTCGGCATCCGTCGATATGGACACGCTCGATGCCGACGCGTGGCGCAAGTTCATCGCCGATATCAACGCATCCGCGAGCGCTTTACCCGTGGCCGATACAGCCGCGCCCGCCTCGCCACCGATGAACGATATGGTCAGGCAGTTCATCCCGACGCGTGCCGACATCCACTTCACCACGCTCAAGCTGCTCGACCGCCGCTGGGACAACGTGCGGATCGGCGCGAACGAAGAGCCGGCGAATCGCAAATGGCAGGCGAACGTGGCGTCGAATCAGGTGACGGGCACGCTCGCGTTCACGCCGGGCGCGCTCAAGGGAAGTCCGGGCGCATTGCAGGCGCGCCTCGACAAAGTGGTCATTCCCGAGAAGATAGCGGCGACGAACGCGCCGGACGAACGCATCGTGAGCAAGCCGCCGCGCAACATGCCCGCGATCGATCTCATCGTGAACGAGCTCGTATATCGCGAGCACGATCTCGGCCGGCTTCAGGTCGATGCGCATAACGAAGTCGTCGCCGATCAGCCCGTCTGGACGCTCGACAAGCTCGAACTCGCGAACCCCGACGCCACGCTCACCGCAAACGCGACGTGGCGCACGCTGCCGGGCGGCGTGGTCTCGACCGCCGTGAAACCCGCGAACGACGACACCCTTCCGCGCCGCACGGCACTCGACTTCAAGCTCGACGTGAACGACGCCGGTCAGTTGATCGACCGCTTCGGTCTGCCGCGCACGGTCAATCACGGCGCGGGCACGGTGTCCGGTCACGCGGCGTGGAACGGCGGCCCGACGACAGTCGATCCAAATTCGCTCGATGGCAACGTCGCTGTCGATTTGCGTCACGGCCAAATTCTGCGCGCGCCCGGCGCCGCGAAATGGCTCGGCATCTTCAGCTTGCGCAGCCTTGCGAATCTGCTCACGCTGCATTTTCAGGATGTCGTCGGCAAGGGACTGCCGTTCGAGAAAGTCACGGGCGACGCGCATATCGAACAGGGCATCGCGAGGACGGACGATCTGGTGATGATCACATCGCCCGCGCGCGTGCAGATGCAAGGACTCGTCGACCTGCCGCAACGCACGCAGGATTTGCACGTTAAGGTCATACCGACCGTCGGCGCGGGCGCGGTCGCAATCGGCGCGGCGGTCATCAATCCGCTGCTCGGTCTGGGCGCGCTGGCCGCCGATCTCGCATTGTCGAAGTCCATTCAAAAGGCGTTCGAACTCGACTATTCGATCACCGGTCCCTGGTCCAAACCCGTCGTTCAGCGCCTGCGGGGCGATCAGGGTAAGATCGAAACACCTGCCGCCGCCGCTGTCCCTGCTGCCGTACCAGCAGTCGCTCCGTGAAGGCGGCAGGGTTCCGCCCTATTTTCGTCACCTTTTTTGGCAAACGCGCACAAAAATATGAACGATAAATCGAGCGAAAGCGCGAATTTCCGCGTCGCCGCGCTGCAGATGGTCAGCGCGCCGGACCGCGATCGCAACCTGACCGAAGCCGGCCGGCTGATCGCGGAAGCCGCGCGCGACGGCGCCCAACTCGTGCTCCTGCCCGAATACTTCTGCTACATGGGCTTCAAGGACACCGACAAACTCGCCATTCGCGAGACGCCGGGCGCGGGTCCGATCCAGCAATTCTTGTCCGATGCAGCGCGCGAGCATCGCGTGTGGGTGATCGGCGGGACTTTGCCGTTGCAGTCGGCGGAGCCGGATCGCGTGCTAAACACCACGCTCGTGTTCGACCCCGCCGGCAAGCAAGTTGGGCGCTACGACAAGATTCATCTTTTCAATTTCGAGAAAGGCGAGGAATCGTTCGACGAAGCGCGCACCATCTGCCCCGGCAGCGAAGTGCGGACTTTCGACGCGCCATTCGGACGAGTCGGCCTTTCGGTGTGCTACGACCTGCGATTCCCGGAGCTGTACCGAAAAATGGGCGACTGCGCGTTGATGGTCGTCCCCTCCGCGTTCACCTACACGACCGGCAAGGCACATTGGGAAATCTTGCTACGCGCCCGCGCCATTGAAAACCAGTGCTACGTCCTCGCCGCGGCACAAGGCGGCAAACATGAAAACGGCCGGCGCACTTTCGGCCACAGCATCCTGATCGACCCTTGGGGCGAAATCATCGACGTGCGCGACGAAGGCGCGGGCGTCGTGGCCGGCCAGATCGATCCGGCGCGCATTGCGTCAGTGCGACAGAGCTTGCCGGCGTATCGGCATCGCGTGATCGGCTGAGACGCGCGCGCCAAGTATCTTGAAAATAGGTTTTCCGACGGTCTTGAAAGCGCGATTTTTTCTCCGCACATGACCGAACCCCGTCAGCCATTAGAATGGTCTGAAATATCACCGAACTCGCAACAGGCACCGCATGAACATCATCGAACCCGGCATTAGGAATCTGGTCACGGCGAAGGACGTTTTGCTTACGCCGTATGGCCTCGACGAGGGGCTTATCACGCGTACGCTTGCGGAAATTTTCACGCATCGCGTCGATTACGCCGACCTCTATTTCCAGTCCACGCGCAGCGAAGCGTGGAGTCTGGAAGAAGGCATCGTCAAATCGGGCAGCTTCAGCATCGATCAGGGCGTCGGCGTGCGCGCCGTCTCGGGCGAGCGCACGGCTTTCGCCTACTCCGACGATCTCTCGCCCGAATCGATTCGCCAGGCGGCGCACGCAACACGCGCGATCGCCAAGGCGGGCGGCGGCAAGCACAAAATCAAGTCGGCGAGCACGCTCACGGGCGTGTCGGGCCGCGATCTGTATTTGCCCGCCGATCCGCTGCATTCGCTCGATTCCGACGCGAAGGTGAAGCTGCTGGAGCGCGTCGAGCAGATGGCGCGCGGCCGCGATCCGCGCATCACGCAAGTCATGGCCGGGCTCGCCGGTGAATACGACGTCGTGCTGGTGGCGCGCAGCGACGGCGCGCTCGCCGCCGACGTGCGACCGCTCGTGCGCGTATCGGTCACGGTGATCGCCGAGCAAAACGGACGCCGCGAGATCGGCACGGGCGGCGGTGGCGGACGCTTCGACTACGGCTATTTCACCGACGACATCCTGAACCGCTACGTCGACGACGCGGTGCACGCGGCGCTGGTGAACCTGGAAGCGCGTCCGGCTCCCGCAGGCGCCATGACCGTTGTGCTCGGGCCGGGCTGGCCGGGCGTGCTTCTGCACGAAGCGATCGGGCACGGGCTCGAAGGCGACTTCAACCGCAAGGGATCGTCGGCGTTCGCGGGTCGTATCGGCGAACAGGTCGCGGCGAAGGGCGTGACCGTGGTCGATGACGGCACGCTGCCGAATCGGCGCGGCTCGCTCAACATCGACGACGAAGGCAATCCGACGCAGTGCACGACGCTGATCGAGGACGGCATTCTCAAGGGCTACATTCAGGATTCGCTCAACGCGCGTTTGATGAAAATGCCCGTGACGGGCAACGCGCGCCGCGAATCCTACGCCGCCCTGCCGATGCCGCGCATGACCAACACGTACATGCTCAACGGCGACAAGGACCCGAAGGAGATTCTAGCTTCGGTGAAGAAAGGCTTGTACGCGGTGAATTTCGGCGGCGGTCAGGTGGATATCACCAACGGCAAGTTCGTGTTTTCGGCGTCCGAGGCGTACATGATCGAGGACGGCAAGATCACGTATCCGGTGAAGGGCGCGACCTTGATCGGCAGCGGACCGGAATCGCTCAAATACGTGACGATGATCGGTAACGACATGTCGCTGGATACGGGCGTCGGCGTGTGCGGCAAGGAAGGCCAGAGCGTGCCGGTGGGCGTTGGGCAACCGACGTTGCGCATCGAAAAAATGACGGTGGGCGGCACGGTTTAATGTTTTCGATGCGGGCTTTCCGCGTCGCTTCGGGCTGGGTTTGCGATTGCACGGGCCGGCGATGCGGGATTCCCGCGTTCTTCGATTGGAAGGCTTGCCAGCGCCGCGTGTTTGCGGTTATAAAAGCAGCTACCTGATTTTTTGCGACAGACTTTTCTCTCTTAAGCCATGACCGCCAAGTTTTATTTTTATTTCTTTTGGCATCTCAAGCCGCTGGCGGATGGAGAGGGGTCGTTGCAAGTACGGTAAGTACGCAAAACCAAATTCCCGAAAAACCGCCAGCGAGTCTGGCGGTTTTTTTTTCGCCCTTCACACGTTGGTTTTGATTGAAAGAGACGCAGGAGAAAAGAAATGCCCCCGCACAATACCGACGATGTCCGCATTCGTGAGCTGAAAGAACTGACGCCTCCCGCGCATCTAATCCGCGAATTCCCTTGCGCCGAACCCGTGTCGGAACTGATCTACAACGCGCGCAAGTCGATGCATCGCATACTGCACGGAATGGATGATCGCTTGATCGTGATCGTCGGACCGTGCTCCATTCACGATCCCAAGGCGGCGATGGAATATGCGGGACGACTGATCGAGCAGCGTAAGCGCTTCGCGGGCGAATTGGAAATCGTGATGCGCGTGTACTTCGAAAAGCCGCGTACCACGGTGGGCTGGAAAGGGCTGATCAACGATCCGTATATGGATAACAGCTTCAAGATCAATGATGGATTGCGGGCTGCGCGGGAATTGCTCATGCATATCAACGAGCTTGGTTTGCCGGCCGGCACCGAGTATCTGGATATGATTAGTCCGCAGTACATCGCGGACCTGATTTCGTGGGGCGCGATTGGGGCGCGGACTACCGAATCTCAGGTTCACCGTGAGCTTGCATCGGGATTGTCTTGTCCGGTGGGCTTTAAAAATGGCACGGATGGAAACGTCAAGATTGCCGTCGATGCTATCAAGGCCGCTTCGCAGCCGCATCATTTCCTGTCGGTCACGAAGGGCGGACATTCGGCGATCGTTTCAACCGCCGGCAACGAGGATTGCCATATCATTTTACGTGGAGGTAAATCGCCGAATTTCGATGCCGCTAGTGTCGATGCGGCTTGCAGCGATATCGGCAAGGCGGGATTAGCGGCGCGCTTGATGATCGATGCCAGTCACGCGAATAGCTCGAAGAAACACGAGAATCAGATTCCGGTTTGCGAGGATATTGGCAAGCAACTCGCTTCCGGCGATGAGCGAATTATCGGCGTGATGATTGAATCGCATCTGGTTGGCGGCCGGCAAGACCTCAAGCCAGGATGCGAGCTGACTTACGGACAAAGCGTGACGGATGCTTGTATCGGCTGGGATGAGAGCGTGACTGTACTCGAAGGATTGGCAGCGTCGGTTAAACAGCGGCGCATTGCGCGAGGCGGTGGTAATTAAGATATAGACAGCGGCCGCTAACTCAGCGGCCGCTGTCTATTCGTTCACGGTTAATCAGTTGCCGCGTTGCGCTGATGCTTCCATAAGACATCGTTCTGGCCATCCGCGCGATTCAAAGCCCGCGCCAGTACAAAAAGCAAATCCGACAGCCGATTGACATACCGCCTCGGCGCTTCATTTACTCCGGCTTTATCGATTTTCCCCAGCGCCACGATCGACCGCTCCGCTCTTCGGCAAACCGTCCGCGCCACATGCGCCACTGCCGCCGCTCTCGATCCGCCCGGCAGAATGAATTCAGCCAACGGCGGCAACGTCCCGTTGTATTCCGCGAGCCAGTCATCGAGCTGCGCCAAATGCGATTCCTCTATCATCGAATGCCCGGGAATCGATAACTCGCCGCCTAAATCGAAGAGATCGTGCTGAATCGTCGTCAACGCATCGCGCACGTCCGTTGGCAGCGGTTCGCATAGCAATACGCCCAAAGTCGAATTCAATTCATCGACATCGCCAATTGCGGCAATTCGCGCATCGTCCTTGGAAACGCGACGGCCGTCGCCGAGCCCCGTGGTGCCATCATCGCCGGTACGGGTGGCGATCTTGCTCAGACGGTTGCCCATCGTTTTCTCCTTGCTCGTTGATTCATCGCTCGAAACGCGCGTTCACGCTTTGAACCGCGCCGAAACTCCGACCCATTATAGGCACGCGGTCCCACGGTTTTACCCGCCTGCCGCCCTCCATCTCATCGGCGTAAAATGAGATGGAAATCGTGAAGCAAGCACTCGACCACGCCGAGCGCAGCAGCCCAACGAGCGCGACGATTAAGCACCGGCGCGCAAAACGCAACGTGCTCGATCCGTCGCCTGATGCGTTTAGTGACACGAATAAGCAACGCGCGACGAATCCGCCGCGAAAATCGACCGAACAATCGCAGCGCCCAAGCTGCCCCGGAGACACCGTGAACCACCCCGCCGAAGCCGCACGAACCGCCTTCCGCCGCCCGTTCCCCGCCGCCCTGCTCGATGCGCTGCGCTCAAGATTCGCCGAGCGCGTCTCCACCGCCCAAGCGGTGCGCGAGCACCACGGCCGCGACGAATCCCCGTTCGACCCGCAACTGCCCGACGCCGTCGTCTTCGCGCGCAGCACAGATGACGTGCAGACCATCGTCAGACTTTGCGCCGAACACGACACGCCGATCATCCCTTACGGCAACGGCTCGTCGCTCGAAGGGCATCTGCTGGCAGTGCAAGGCGGCGTTTCCATCGACTTGTCGGAGATGAAAAACGTCATCTCGATCAACGCCGAAGACCTCACGGTCACCGTCGAACCCGGCATTTCGCGCAAGCAACTGAACGAAGCGCTGAAAGACACCGGCCTCTTCTTCCCGATCGATCCCGGCGCGGACGCGAGCATCGGCGGCATGTCGGCAACGCGCGCTTCCGGCACCAACGCCGTGCGCTACGGCACGATGCGCGAAAACGTGCTCGGCCTCACGGTGGTTACCGCCGATGGCCGAGTCATCAAAACCGGCACGCGCGCGCGCAAATCGTCGGCGGGATACGACCTGACGCGTCTTTTCGTCGGCTCGGAAGGCACACTCGGTGTCATCACCGAAATCACCGTGCGGCTTTATCCGCAGCCCGAAGCCATTTCCGCCGCCATCTGCGCTTTCCCGTCGATGGGCGATGCGGTACGCGCCGTCATCGAAACCATTCAGATGGGCGTGCCGATTGCGCGCGTCGAATTCGTCGATTCGCTCGCCGTGCGCGCAATCAATCGTCATTCGAATCTGACGCTCGCCGAATCGCCGACGCTGTTCTTCGAATTTCACGGCACGGAAGCCGGCGTCAAGGAGCAAGCGCAAACGGTGCAGGACATCGCCGCCGAGAACGCCGGCACCGGTTTCGAATGGGCGACCCGTCCCGAAGACCGCAGTCGTCTTTGGAACGCGCGCCACAACGCCTACTTTGCGATGCTGCAACTGAAACCCGGCTGCCGCGCCGTCACCACGGATGTCTGCGTGCCGATCTCGCGTCTCGCGGAATGCGTCGAGGAAACGGAAAAAGACCTGGTGGATTCGCCGCTTCCCTGCCCAATCGTCGGCCATGTCGGCGACGGCAACTTCCACGTCGCCATGCTGCTCGATCCGGCCAAGCCCGAGGAACTAGCGGAAGCCGAACGGCTGAATCACCGCATCGTCGAACGCGCGCTGATGGTCGGCGGCACCTGCACGGGCGAACACGGCGTCGGCTTGCACAAGATGGGCTTCATGATCGAGGAGCACGGCGAGGACGCGATCGCCGTGATGCGCTCGATCAAACACGCGCTCGACCCGAAAAACCTCATGAATCCGGGCAAGATCTTCGCGTTCGAGCAGTAATCGCGCGGTTTGCGCTTCATTTTGCGCACACGGCGACGGCAATGGACGCTGTCGCCGCAAGCGGGCAAGATGGACCGCGGTATCCGAATCATTCGTCGACGAAGAGCATCTGCGTCGATCAAACCGAACGAAGCGCCGCCGAGCGCCCGGAGGAGACATGAACGCACCCGACGAGCTCAAGACCGCACTCGTGACCGACACTTCGCCGAATCTGCCGCACGCGGACGCGCCGCGGTTCTCCGAGGAACAACTCGCGGCGCGTCAGCGCGATGTCGTGCAGGCGCTGATGGCCGTGCTGCCCACGCATTGCCTCCTGTTTCGCGAGGAAGACACGGCGCCATACGAATGCGACGGTCTCGCGGCGTATCGCCGTCTGCCGCTTGCGGTCGCATTGCCGGAAACCGAAGCGCAGGTGCAGCGCGTCGTGCAGATTTGCGCGCGCCTCGACGTGCCGATCGTGCCGCGCGGCGCGGGCACGGGGCTCTCGGGCGGCGCGATGCCGATCCGTCATGGCATCGTGTTGTCGCTTGCGCGCTTTCGCAAGATCATCGAAGTCGATCCGTACGCGCGCACCGCGACGGTTCAGCCGGGCGTGCGCAATCTCGCCATATCGGAGGCCGCCGCCCCTTACGGGCTCTACTACGCGCCGGATCCATCGTCGCAGATCGCGTGCACTATCGGCGGCAACGTCTCCGAAAATTCGGGCGGCGTGCATTGCCTGAAATACGGCCTTACCGTGCATAACGTGCTGCGCGTGCGCGCCGTCACCATGGACGGCGATGCCGTCGAATTCGGCTCGCTCGGACCCGACGCGCCCGGCCTCGATCTGCTCGCCGTGCTGATCGGCAGCGAAGGCATGTTTGCCATCGTCACCGAGATCACCGTCAAGCTGATCCCGAAGCCGCAGACAGCGCAAGTCATCATGGCGAGTTTCGACGACGTGGTCAAAGGCGGTAACGCGGTCGCGGCGATCATCGCGGCAGGCATCATCCCGGCCGGCCTCGAAATGATGGACAAGCCCGCGACGCGCGCCGTCGAGCAATTCGTCAACGCTGGCTACGACCTGGACGCCGCCGCCATCCTGCTGTGCGAATCCGATGGCACGCACGACGAAGTCGCCGAGGAAATCGTCCGCATGACGGCGGTGCTGCGCGAGTTCGGCGCATCGCGCATCCAGATTTCGCGCACGGAAAGCGAGCGGCTCAAGTTCTGGTCGGGCCGCAAGAACGCCTTTCCCGCCGCCGGCCGCATGTCGCCCGACTATTACTGCATGGACGGCACGGTGCCGCGCCGCTCCATCGGGCCGCTGCTCAAGCGGATCGAAGAGATGGAACAGAAGTACGCGCTTCGCTGCATCAACGTGTTCCATGCGGGCGACGGCAACATGCACCCGCTCATTCTCTTCAATGGCAACGATCTCGACGAATGGCATCGCGCGGAGGCGTTCGGCAGCGATATCCTCGAAACCTGCGTGGAACTGGGCGGCACGGTGACGGGCGAACACGGCGTGGGCATCGAGAAGATCAATTCGATGTGCGTGCAGTTCTCGCCCGAGGAACGCGACGCCTTTCACGCGGTCAAGCGCGCGTTCGATCCGCCCGGCCTGCTCAATCCCGACAAGGGCATTCCCACGCGCGCGCGCTGCGCCGAATACGGGAAGATGCACATTCGCGGCGGGCTTTTGCCGCACCCGGAGATTCCGCGCTTTTGACGAGTGCGCGATCCCGCTATCCACGTTTGTCCGACTGTGGCTGCGTTAAGCGCCCGGTACAATCGACCGGACGAGACGGAATAGAAGAAGCATCAATCAAGCGGGACACCCATGGAACAGGACGACATCGTCGCCGGCTGGTCGGAGCGGATCGCGCACGCCACCGAGACCGGCACGCCGCTGCGCATTCGCGGCGGCGGGACGAAGGACTGGTACGGACAGACGCTCCAAGGGGAGATTCTCGACACGCGCGCGCATCGCGGCATCGTCGAATACGATCCGGCGGAACTCGTGATCACCGCGAAGAGCGGCACGCCGCTCGCGGAAATCGAAGCAGCGCTCAGGGAGCACGGGCAGATGCTGCCCTTCGAGCCGCCGCACTTCGGCCGCAACGCGACCTTCGGCGGCTGCATCGCGGCGGGACTTGCCGGCCCGCGTCGCGCATGGACCGGCGCGCCGCGCGATTTCGTGCTCGGCGCGGTGGTGATGAACGGGCACGGAAAAGTGCTGCACTTCGGCGGCCAAGTGGTGAAAAACGTGGCGGGCTATGACGTCGCGCGCTTGCTCGCGGGCTCGCTCGGCACGCTCGGCCTCATGCTGCAACTGTCGATCAAGGTGCTGCCCCGCCCCGTCGCCGAAGCCACGCTCAAATTCGACATGCATGCAACGGACGGCGTGCGCAAGCTCAACGAATGGGGCGGTCATCCCTTGCCGATCACCGGCAGCGCGTGGCGCGACGGCACGCTCGCGCTACGTCTCGCGGGCGCGGAAGCTGCTGTTAAATCCGCGCGCAACACGCTCGGCGGCGAGGTGGTCGACGCCGTCGAAGCCGACCGTTTCTGGATCGGCATGCGCGAGCAGACCGATCCGTTCTTCGCGGTCATTCAGCCGCGCTCGGCGCTTTGGCGGCTCGCGTTGCCGTCCATTGCGGAGCCGCTGCATTTGCCGGGCGCGCAACTCATGGAATGGGGCGGTGCGCAGCGCTGGTGGATCACGGACACCGACCCGCAGACCGTGCGTATCAGCGCGAAACAAGCAGGCGGGCACGCGACCATCTTCCGCGCCGGTTCCGCGTATGACCGCAATGCAGGCGTGTTCACGCCGTTGCCCGCGCCGCTGATGAAAATCCATCGCGGGCTGAAGGCGGCGTTCGATCCGGCGCGCGTGTTCAATCGCGCCCGGCTGTACCCCGATTTCTAGGCGCCTCGATGCAAACCAATCTCGCCGATTTCATCCGCGGCACGGCCGATGGCGACGAAGCCGACGCCATCCTGCGCAAATGCGTCCATTGCGGCTTTTGCACGGCGACTTGCCCGACCTATCAAATTCTCGGCGACGAACTCGACGGACCGCGCGGGCGCATCTATTTGATGAAGCAGATGTTCGAAGGCGCGCCGGTCACGCGCAGCACGCAACTGCATCTGGATCGCTGCCTCACCTGCCGCAATTGCGAGAGCACGTGTCCGTCGGGCGTGCAGTACGGACGGCTCGTGGAGATCGGCCGCAAGGTGGTCGAAGAGAAAGTCGAGCGCCCCATGCGCCAGCGTTTGCAGCGGCGCTTGCTGGCGAGCTTTCTGCCGAACAGCACGCTCTTCACGCCGGCGATGAAACTCGGCCAGCAGTTTCGCGGCATCCTGCCACGCAATCTGCGCGCGAAGATTCCCGTCCCGGAGAAGCCGCTCGCCGCGCCCACGCGCAAACACGAGCGCAAGATGCTGATGCTTTCCGGCTGCGTGCAACCGGCCATGATGCCCAACGTCAACACGGCGACCGCACGCGTATTCGACGCGCTCGGCATCGAGATCGTCACCGCGCCGGATGCGGGCTGCTGCGGCGCGATCCGCCTGCATCTCGGCTACAACGACGAAGCGCTCGACGACGTGCGCAACAACATCGACGCATGGTGGCCGTTTGTGGAGAACGGCGTCGAGGCAATCGTGATGAACGCATCGGGTTGCGGCGCGACGGTGAAGGAATACGCGCACCTTTTGCGCGACGATCCGGTCTACGCGGACAAGGCAGCGCGCATCGTCGAGCTTACGCGCGACCTCGCCGAAATCCTGCCGATGTACGAGGAAGAACTCATCGCGCTGGCAAGACGCCGCAGCGTGCATACGGTCGCCTACCATCCGCCGTGTACCTTGCAGCACGGGCAGCAGATTCGCGGACGCGTCGAGCATCTGCTGACCGCGCTCGGGCTCGAAGTGCGTTTGCCCGCGGATAGCCATCTCTGCTGCGGATCGGCGGGCACGTATTCGGTGCTACAGCCAAAGCTCTCATACACGCTGCGTAATCAAAAGCTCGACCGGCTGGAAAAGACCGAGCCGCAGATGATCGTGTCGGCGAATGTCGGGTGTATCGCGCATCTGCAAAGCGGCACGTCCACGCCCGTCGCGCACTGGATTCAGTTGCTCGAGCATCTGCTTTACGGTTGAGCGCTTCGTATAATGGCTGGATTGCTTTTCAGGCGGCCAGCATGTCTATCGCTCAACATCTCGAAGAAGTCCGGCAGCGTATTGCGAAGGCCGCGGCGGACGCCTCGCGCGACGCCGCGTTCGTGCAGCTTCTCGCCGTCTCCAAGACCTTTCCCGCCGAAGACGTGCGCGCCGCGTTCATTGCCGGCCAGCGCGCGTTCGGCGAAAACTACGTGCAGGAAGGCATCGCGAAGATTGCCTCGCTCGCCGACCTACGCAGCGACATCGAGTGGCACTTCATCGGGCCGCTGCAATCGAACAAGACCAAGCTCGTCGCCGAGCAGTTCGACTGGGTGCATTCCATCGACCGGCTGAAGATTGCCGAGCGTCTGTCCGCGCAACGGCCCGAAGGCACGCCCGCGCTCAATGTCTGCGTGCAGGTCAACGTGAGCGGCGAGGCTTCGAAGAGCGGCGTGGAACCGGCAGAAGCCGCCGCGCTCGCGCATGCGGTCGCGGCGCTCCCCGCCCTGCGCTTGCGTGGCCTGATGGCCGTTCCCGAAGCCGCCGACACACTCGACGCGCAACGCGAGCCGCACGCGCGCCTTCGCGAACTCATGAACAAGCTGCGCGCAGACGGTCTCGATCTCGACACGCTTTCCATGGGCATGTCCGCCGACCTCGAAGCCGCCGTGCTCGAAGGCGCGACCATGGTGCGCATTGGCACCGCGATCTTCGGCGCGCGCGACTATTCGCATTGATTTCACTCTCGACTACTTCACCATGAAAATTGCATTCATCGGCGGTGGCAACATGGCTGCCGCGCTCATCGGCGGTCTGGTCAAGCGCGGCGTCGCGCCGGCGGATATCTATGCCGTCGATATCAACGACGAAGCGCGCGAACGCACCGCGAAGCAGTTCGGCATTGCGACGGGCGCGGCCATCGACGAGAAACTCGCGGCTTACGACGCGATCCTGCTGGCCGTGAAGCCGCAAGTGCTCAAGAGCGTGGCCGAATCGCTCGCGCCGCATCTGTCGAAGCAAACCATCATCAGCATCGCGGCGGGCATTCGCGCGATGGATCTGTCGCGCTGGCTGAACGGCTATACGCAGATCGTGCGGACCATGCCGAATACGCCCGCGCTGATCGGCATGGGCGTGACCGGACTCGCCGCGCTGCCGGGCGTGAGCGACGACGCGAAGGCGCTGGCATCGCAAGTTCTGGAAGCGGTGGGCTCCTCCGTCTGGTTCGACGACGAAGCGAAACTCGATGCCGTCACCGCTATTTCCGGCAGCGGTCCGGCCTACGTGTTCTACTTCATCGAAGCGATGCAGGAAGCCGCGCGCGCACTCGGCCTTGACGAAGCCCAGGGCCGCGAACTCGCGGTGGCGACCTTCACCGGCGCGGCACAGCTTGCCGCGCAATCGGGCGAAGCGGCGAGCGTGCTGCGCGAACGGGTGACATCGAAAGGCGGCACGACGGCGGCGGCGCTGGCATCGTTCGAGGCTGAAGGTGTGAAGGACGCCATCGTGCGTGGCGCGCTCGCGGCGCAGGCGCGCGCGAAGGAGATGGGTGACGAGTTGGGCGGCTTGTGAAAACGTGAATCGTGCGCGGTGCGCTGGCAACTCGCATGCGCACAAAAGGAACTGGCGGCACGGCAACACGTAAATCTTTCGAGGTGCGCGGGCTTCGCACCCGCGCATTGAAGGATTCGCTCGCGCTCACCGCCGCCGCGCGAGCTCGCTCAACCGATATTGAGCACGCCATCGCGCTCGTTCAAATGAGCATGCAGCGGATCACCCTTGGCGATGGCAAGCACATTCGGTTCGACCGAATAAAACGTCTCGTAGCCAACGCCTCTCAGATAGTCGCGAATATCGTTCTCGCTGCCCTTGATCCATTCGACCAAAAGCGCAGGCTTGCATCGAAGCAAGGTCTCGCGCGCGCCTCTCAACACATCCATTTCCATGCCTTCGACGTCGATCTTCAGAAGATCGACGCGTTCGAGCTACAGGGAGTCGATACTGATCATCGGCACCGTCGTGCTTGCGGCGGCATCGTAAGAGATAGCCTGGCCGATGAACTCGGTGTGCTCACGCGGCCTGATCTCCAGACTGCCGAAGCTCGCCGAAGAGAAGTAATCCGGTTGCGGAATGCCGATCTCGCCCACGGACTCACCCAATGCAGCCAGCCTGGCCCGCGCATTGAGGCAGTTGTTGAGCGCGAGATTGCCGGCCAGCGCGTAGTAGATGATCTCCTGCGCCTCGAAACTCAGCACCCGTCCCCAGCCGTTCATGTGACGCGCCCATTCCACGGAATGCACGCCGATATTCGCGCCGCCGTCTATGGCGAATACGCCGTCACCGAAATAACGACGACGCAGCGCGAGAAGAGAGAGCACGAACTGCACTTCTTGCGGATCGAAGCTGGACTTGCTGAGGATCTGATGCCCGACGCCGTAGGTGTAGTTCGATACGGCGTTCTGCACGGCGTTGAAGTCGTTGCGATTGACGATCAGCGTGCCATGGTTTGACGCGGCCAGAATGAAGGCGATGGGGCGCTCGATGTGACTCATGCGGTTTTAAGCGTGTAAGTAAATCCGCAAGAGTCTAGCCATTGGACGGCTTCGCGCAATCAGTCGATGGCCCGAAAACTGTCATAAAGATGCGTCGGCAAGATTAACGGCGCATCAAGCCAGCGCGTAATGCAGCGCAATTCCCACGAACAACATGCCGCCGAGCCAGTTGTTATGTTTGAACGCAGCGAAACATCCCATGCGGTCGCGCTCGCGAATCAGCGCGTAGTGATAGACGGCGCATGCCGCGGCGGCAAGCCAGCCAAGCCAGTACGCCCAGCCAAAGCCAAGCGCCACGCCTATGCCCACATAGATGGCGAGCGTTACGGCATAGCAAAGCATGACGGCGAACACGTCGTATCGCCCGAAAGTGAGCGCCGATGTACGGATGCCTATCTTGATGTCGTCGTCGCGATCGACCATGGCGTATTCGGTGTCGTAGGCCACCGACCAGAACACGTTGGCCGCGAGCATGATCCACGCGAGCGCGGGCACGTGATTCTGCACGGCGGCAAACGCCATGGGAATGCCGAAGCCGAACGCAATGCCGAGATACGCCTGCGGTATGGCGAAGAATCGCTTGGTGAAGGGATAGCTGCCCGCGACGAACAGCGCGAACACCGACAGTTCTTTCGTGAGTGTGTTGAGCGGCAGTATCAGCAAAAACGCAAGGAGCGATAAAGCCGCCGCGAGCGCCACCGCTTCCCATGCCTTGATCTTGCCCGACGTGATCGGACGCTCGGCCGTACGCTTCACGTAGCGGTCGAAATCGCGGTCGGCGTAGTCGTTGATGGCGCAGCCCGCCGAGCGCATGAGAATGGTGCCGATCACGAAGATGACGAGCAGCATTGGCGAAGGATGCCCGTTGGACGCGATCCACAATGCGTTGAGCGTCGGCCACAACAGCAGCAGGCTGCCGATGGGTTTATCCAGGCGCACGAGGCGCATATACAGCGGAAGGCGGGCGAGCATGGCAAGGCAGCGAAAGTTCGATGGCCTATTTTAGACCAGCGTGCTGGCGCAAGCCCGCGCATTGCGCCCACAAAAAAACCCCGCGCACGGGGTTTTCATCGAAGCGTTTGAAGCTTTCCAAGCGTTTGAAGCCGAGACGTCAGGCCAGCATGGCGCGCAACATCCACGCGGTCTTCTCATGCGTCTGCATGCGCTGCGTGAGCAAGTCGGCGGTCGGCTCGTCGTTGGCGGCGTCCGTCGCGGGGAAGATTTCGCGCGCCGTGCGCACCACCGCTTCCTGACCTTGTACCAACTGGCGAATCATCTCTTCGGCCGAGGGCACGCCATCCGCTTCCGGAATGGTCGACAGCCGCGCGAAGTCTTTGTAGCTGCCCGGTGCATGCACGCCCAGCGCGCGAATACGTTCGGCGATGGCATCCACGGCGAGTGCGAGTTCGTTGTATTGCGTCTCGAACATCAGATGGAGCGTGTTGAACATCGGCCCCGTGACGTTCCAGTGAAAATTATGCGTCTTCAGGTATAGCGTGTACGTGTCGGCCAGCAGACGGGACAGCCCGTCGGCGATCTTCTTGCGATCCTCGTCGTTGATGCCGATGTTGACGGGAGGTGCAGCGTCTTTGTTCGCCATATTGACTCCGTGAAAGTGTGATTCGAACGTTGAGTGCGCCTATTGCTCAAGCGAGGCGCGAAGCTACAGACCGTCCGCTAGTTTATCGTAGAAACAAGGTCACTTTTTTATATGGCGCGGCTTTGCATGCATGGAAGACAGGCCGCCGCGTGGTGCTGACAGAGCGGCCTGTCTTCGTGTCGATAGACGTCCTGCCTCAGGCAAAAACGCCCGCGCCCGCGCCATGCAATGCACTGGCAACGACGAGCCCGTAACCCATCGCGACGGCGCCAAACGCAAGCGTCACGCGCACTTTGCGGCTAGTGGCTTCGATATGTTTCATGGCCTGCTCGATGGTGTTGAATGCCTGATTCATGGTCGTTTCTCCCTGGCCGATCACGCGGCCGCCGTATCTTCCTCGTCCTGCTTCACGGTTACTTTCTGTCCGAGCTTGATAAGAGCATCTATCACGCCTGCCGCATAAGCCGGGTCCGCGCGGCGGAAGTGTTCGATCTGACGCGCGACGATCTCATCCGGTACGCCGAAGATATGCCGCGCGATATTGCCGAAGAACCGCTCGCGCTGCGCTTCGTCGAAGAGACGGAAAAGCGCGCCTGCCTGGCTGTAGTAGTCGTCGTCCTCACGGTGATCGAAGCGATACACCGTCCCCGCCGCGAGCGGCGGCTCGTTCACGCTTGCGTCCTGCGCGAATTCGCCAAAGCGATTCGGCTCGTAATTGACGCGCGATCCGAGATTGCCGTCGACGCGCATTCCGCCATCGCGATGAAATGCATTCGCCACCGGCACGCGCGGCGCATTCACCGGAATCTGATGATGATTGATGCCGAGCCGATAGCGCTGCGTGTCGCCATAAGAGAAGAGACGCCCTTGCAGCAAGCGGTCCGGCGAGAAGCCGATGCCCGGCACCACGTTGGCGGGCGTGAACGCGGCCTGCTCGACTTCCGCGAAATAGTTCTGCGCATTGCGGTTCAATTCGATCACGCCGACATCGATCAGCGGATGGTCCTTGTGCGGCCACACCTTGGTGACATCGAACGGATTGATGCGATAGCGCGCCGCTTCCTCCTCGCTCATCACCTGAATGCGGAAATTCCAGCGCGGAAACTCGCCACGATCGATGTTGTCGACCAGATCGCGCTGCGCACTTTCCCGATCGTTCGCGATCACGGCGCCGGCTTCGGCATCCGTGTAGTTTTCGAGCGGCTGCTGCGACTTGAAATGAAACTTCACGTAGAAGCGCTCGTTATCGGCGTTGACGAACGAGAACGTGTGCGAGCCGAAGCCATGCATCTGCCGATAATTCTTCGGAATACCGCGATCGCTCATGAGAATCGTCACTTGATGCAGCGATTCCGGATGACGCGACCAGAAATCCCAAGCGGCGACATTGCTGCGCGTGTTCGTGTATGGGTCGCGCTTCTGCGTGTGGATGAAGTCGGGAAATTTCAGCGGATCGCGGATGAAGAACACCGGCGTGTTGTTGCCGACCACGTCCCAGTTGCCTTCCTCGGTGTAGAACTTGATGGAGAAGCCGCGCACGTCGCGTTCGGCATCGGCGGCGCCGCGTTCGCCTGCCACCGTCGAGAAGCGCATGAAAATCGGCGTTTCCTTGCCGATCTCCGAGAAAATCTTGGCTTTCGTATAGCGTGAGATGTCGTGCGTGACGCGGAACGTACCGAAGGCGCCCGAACCCTTTGCATGCACGCGGCGCTCGGGAATCACTTCGCGGTCGAAATGCGCGAGTTTTTCGATCAACCAAAAATCCTGCAAGGTCACGGGACCGCGCGGACCGGCGGTTTGCGAATTCTGATTGTCGCCGACGGGTGCGCCAGCGGCAGTCGTGAGGCGTTCGTTGGTCATCGTGATACTCCTGTTTTTGCGTTGGCTTGAGATGAGTGATGCGACGGTTCGCCGAGATTCAGGCGACGCGGGCGAAGTCCGCTAGAACGCGCACGGCGACGTGGCGCAGTTCGTTCCATGATTTGGCGATGGCGGCGCGGCGGTGCATGACGTTCCTCCGTGGGCTTGGCCGGAGTGGCCAAGCGCTGTCGATGGAGGAATCTTATAGAAAACTATCGAAAACAAAAATTTGATTGAATTTATCTATTCGATAGCTGGGGGCGCCACCCAAATAAAAAAGCCGTGACTTCGATGAAGGCACGGCTTTGCAATGAAACGTGAAACTTGCGGCGAACTCAGTTCACCGCCACTGGTATGTCCAGCTTTCTCACGCCAGGCAAATCGCAGGCAGCGATGGCATCACTGATCGCGTCGATGGCAGGCACGCGCGTGAAGCTCTTGCGCCACGCCAGCACGACGCGCCGGTCCGGGACGGGGTCATCGAACGCGACGTAACTAAGCAGGCCGGAATCGATGCCCGCCGCGTGCGGCTTCACTTCATGCACCGACATACGCGGCAGGACCGTGATGCCGACGCCGCTTGCCACCATATGCCGGATGGTTTCCAGCGACGAGCCTTCGAAGGTCTTTTGAATGCCGTCCGCGTTCTGCGAGAAGCGCATCAGCTCCGGACACACGCCGAGAACGTGATCGCGGAAGCAATGGCCGCTGCCGAGCAGCAGCATGGTTTCCTGCTTCAAATCGTCCGGATCGATCTTCGCGCGGTTTTCCCACGCATGACCCGAAGGCATGGCAACGACGAACGGCTCGTCGTACAGCGCGCGCACCATGAGGCCCGTTTCGGGAAATGGCAGCGCCATGATCGCCACATCGATCTCACCCTGCTTCAGCAGTTCGATCAGCTTGAGCGTGTAGTTTTCCTGGAGCATTAGCGGCATCTGCGGCACCGCCTTGATCATCTGCTTGACGAGCGTCGGCAGCAGATACGGCCCGATCGTATAAATGACGCCTAGGCGCAGCGGTCCGACAAGCGGGTCCTTGCCCTGTTTGGCGATTTCCTTGATGGCGAGCGTCTGTTCGAGCACGCGCTGCGCCTGCGTGACGATCTGTTCGCCGATGGGCGTCACGCTGACTTCGCTCGTGCCGCGCTCGAAGATCTGCACGTTGAGTTCGTCTTCGAGCTTCTTGATTGCCACCGACAGCGTCGGCTGGCTGACGAAGCACGCTTCGGCGGCGCGGCCAAAGTGCCGCTCGCGCGCAACCGCGACGATGTACTTCAGTTCAGTGAGCGTCATTGGAGGCCAATGGAATACATTGATTCGATAGGTTTATCTTATACACCCGCCAAGCGCAATTCGACAACTCTCGCGGCTATTGCAAACGCGGCTGTGTATTTAGCAAATAGGGACCGACGACGCCCGCTCAAGTTCACCCATCACGCTTTTAGATACTGTTCGCGCACGCCCAGCCAGCGGGTGAGATGGCGCGTAACGGCGTCTGGGAACGCTTCGAGCATGCGATCCGCGGCCGCGCGCGCGGGTTCGATCAGCCAGCCGTCGTTTTCGAGGCTGGCAAAACGCAGCATCGCCTCACCGGACTGGCGCGCGCCGAGAAACTCGCCGGGACCGCGAATTTCAAGATCGCGGCGGGCGATCTCGAAGCCATCGGTCGTTTCGCGCATCGTTTGCAACCGGGAGCGCGCGGTTTGCGAGAGCGGATTCGCGTACATCAGCACGCACACGGAAGCGGCGCTGCCGCGCCCCACGCGTCCACGCAACTGATGCAGCTGCGCGAGCCCGAAACGCTCCGCATGCTCGATCACCATCAGCGATGCATTCGGCACGTCCACGCCCACTTCGATCACCGTCGTCGCGACCAGCAATTGCACTTCGTTACGCGAGAAGGCGTCCATGACCGCCGCCTTTTCAGCGGGCGCAAGCCGACCGTGAACCAGCCCGACGCGCAGTTCGGGCAGCGCCGCGACGAGCGTTTCGTAAGTCTCGACGGCGGTTTGCAACTGCAGCGTCTCGCTTTCCTCGATCAACGGACACACCCAATAAACTTGCCGGCCAGTCAGCGCCGCCTCGCGCACGCGGCCGATGATCTCGTCGCGGCGGCTGTCGGAGACGATTCTCGTGAGAATCGGCGTGCGGCCAGGCGGCAATTCGTCGATGGTCGAGACATCGAGATCGGCGTAATAGGTCATGGCGAGCGTTCGGGGAATCGGCGTCGCGGACATCATCAGCTGATGCGGCTGGAAGTCTTTCGCCCCGTTCGATGCTTTCTGCGCCTTCGCTCGCAGCGCAAGCCGCTGCGCGACACCGAAGCGATGCTGCTCATCCACGATCACGAGGCCCAAACGCGCGAACTCGACCGAGTCCTGAATGATCGCGTGCGTGCCGATGACGAGGTGCGCGGTGCCGAGCGCGGCGGCCTCGCTTGCGCTGCGTTTGTCCCGGGCTTTGAGACTGCCGGCGAGCCACGCGACCGACACGCCAAGCGGTTCGAGCCAGCCGCGCAGCTTGCGCGCGTGCTGTTCCGCGAGAATTTCGGTCGGCGCCATGAGCGCGGCCTGATAACCGGCGTCGATGGCCTGCGCCGCCGCGAGCGCCGCGACGATGGTCTTGCCGCTGCCGACATCGCCCTGCAAAAGACGTTGCATCGGATGCGCGAGCGTCAGTTCGTGCGCGATTTCCGCGCTGACGCGCTGCTGCGCGCCGGTCAGCGAAAACGGCAGCGCTTTCAGTAGACGCACGACGAGCGAGGCGGTATCGCCGGCGGCACGGCGCGGCATGGCAGGCGCGGCGCGAGTGCGGCGTTCGGCGTACGCGCGCTTGAGCGACAACTGCTGCGCGAGCAGTTCCTCGAACTTGATGCGCGTCCACGCCGGATGCGTGCCGTCGATGAGCGCGGTTTCGTCGGAATCCGCGCGCGGATGATGCAGCGTGCGCACCGCGTCGAGCAGGCCGGGCACGTTGAGCGGGGCGAGATGCGCGCGCGCGATCGGCTCGGGCAGCAACTCCGGCAGAAACACGCGAGAGAGCGCGCTGTCGATCGCCTTGCGCAGATACGCCTGCGAGACGCCCGCGGTCGCCGGATAGACGGGCGTGAGCGCTTGCGGCAGCGGCGTGTCGTCATCGACGGGGCGCACGACCGGGTGCACCATCTCCAAGCCGAAAAAGCCGCCGCGCACGTCGCCGCGCACGCGCAGGCGCACGCCGACGGACATCTGCTTGACTTGCGAACCGTAGAAGTTGAGAAAGCGCAGCGTCAGGTCGTCGCCGGCATCGTCGCGAATCTTCACGAGCAATTGCCGCTTCGGCCGATACGCAATCTCGTTATCGAACACGACGCCTTCCGACTGCGCGATGTCGCCGGGAATGAGTTCGGCGATTGGCGTGAGCGACGTTTCGTCTTCATAGCGCATCGGCAGATGCAAGACGAGGTCGATGTCGGTCTTCAAGCCGAGCTTGGCGAGCTTGTCGGCGGGTTTGACGAGCTTGGGCGCGGTTTTGCCGGCGCTGGTCAGACCCGCGTTCCCAGTTTTCGCGGCCGACGCGGGTTGGGCGGCGCGAGTGGACTGCGCGTCCGCCACGCTCGGCTCCTCGAAGGTTTCGGCGGCGCTGTCGAAACCCGCGTCTTGAGCCTTCGCCGCCGAAGCAGTCGGCTGCGAATCACCGTCGTCGAGCGCGGACGCCCGCACCTCGCCTTCCGGCTGGATCGTGCCCGCCATGACCGGCTTCGGCGCTTTCTTCCGCGTGCGCGCGGCCTTCCCTTCGACACGCGCGCCGCTGTCTTCGGCGCTCGGAAACGCTTCGTCGGGAGAAGTCACGCGGCGGTCGGACAAGGGCATCTGCTCTCTTCGCAAGTACAATATGGGGTTTTGGTCGGCGCGCCTGTGCCGCCCTCAGGCAACATCGGGCAACTATCAAACGCCATGTTCACGCTTTCCGATTTCAATTTTAATCTGCCGCCCGAGCTGATCGCGCAGAGTGCGCTCACCGAGCGCAGCGCGAGCCGTCTGCTCGAAGTGGATAATCGCGTTTCGCCGGCCACGCTCATCGACCGGCGTTTCTCCGATCTGCCGAACCGGCTCGACGCCGGCGATCTGCTCGTCTTCAACGATACCAAAGTACTCAAGGCGCGCTTCCTCGGCCAGAAGGCCAGTGGCGGACGCGTGGAAGTGCTGGTAGAGCGTCTGACGGGCGCAACCACCGCGCTTGCGCAGATTCGCGCGAGCAAGAGTCCCGGGCCGGGCACGACCATTCGCCTCGCCGATGCATTCGATGTCACCGTCGGTGAGCGCGTCGAACCGTTCTATACGCTGCATTTTCCGGCCGAATGCCTGACGCTCATCGAGCAATACGGGCGCTTGCCGCTTCCGCCGTATATCGAGCACGACCCCGACGCCTACGACGAAACGCGTTATCAGACCGTCTACGCAGCGAATCCCGGCGCGGTAGCGGCGCCGACAGCGGGCCTCCATTTCGACGATGCCCTCTTCGCCCGGCTCGACGCGCGTGGAGTCGAACGCGCCACGCTCACGCTGCACGTCGGCGCGGGCACGTTTCAGCCGGTACGCGTGGACAATATCGCCGAGCACAAGATGCACAGCGAGTGGTACGAGTTGCCGCAGTCGCTCGTCGATAAAATCGCGGCGGTGAAGGCGCGCGGCAATCGCGTGATCGCCGTGGGCACGACGTCCATGCGCGCGCTGGAAGCCGCCGCCCGCGACGCCGCCGAAGCCGGCCGCCCGCTTGCCGCAACGAGCGCCGAGACGGATATCTTCATCACGCCGGGTTACACCTTCCGCGTGGTCGACCGGCTCGTCACCAATTTCCATTTGCCGAAGTCGACGCTCCTGATGCTCGTGTCCGCCTTCGCCGGCATGGACGCGATCCGCGCGGCTTACCAGCACGCCATCGACGAGAAATACCGCTTCTTCAGTTATGGCGATGCCATGCTTTTGACTCGCCATTCCCAAACTTAACCATCTACGCGCCGGACGTATCGACCGAAGCTGACGGCTTGACTTCCATGGCCAGCGACAGCGCTTACCATGGCGACAATCTCTGCGCTCCCCGGCGGCCCAGGAACCACAATGACCGAGAATCACACTCCGCCCGACAACGGCCTCAAGTTCGAACTGCTCGCCACCGACGGACAGGCGCGTCGCGGCCGTCTGACGCTGAATCACGGCGTCGTCGAAACGCCGATCTTCATGCCGGTCGGCACCTACGGCACCGTCAAGGCAATCCAGCCGCGCGAACTCGAAGAGATTCGCGCGCAGATCATCCTCGGCAATACGTTTCATCTTTGGCTGCGTCCGGGTCTCGAGACCATCGGCGCGCATGGCGGGCTGCACAGGTTCATGGGATGGAACCGTCCCATTCTCACGGACTCGGGCGGCTTTCAGGTGTTTTCGCTGGGCGAACTGCGCAAGATCACGGAAGAAGGCGTGACGTTCGCTTCGCCGATCAATGGCGACAAACTCTTTCTCTCGCCCGAAGTGTCGATGCAGATTCAGAAGGTGCTGAATTCAGACATCGTCATGCAGTTCGACGAGTGCACGCCTTACGCCACGAACGGCGTACCGACGACGCACAAGGAAGCCGCCGACTCCATGCGCATGTCCATGCGCTGGGCGAAGCGCTCCATCGACGAGTTCAACGGGCTCGGCAATCCGAACGCGCTGTTCGGCATCGTGCAGGGCGGCATGTTCGAGGACTTGCGCGACGAGTCGCTCGCGGGTCTCTCGGAAATCGGCTTCCATGGGCTCGCCATAGGCGGCCTTTCGGTCGGCGAGCCGAAGGAGGACATGATGCGCGTGCTCGATCACATCGGTCCGAAGCTGCCCGCCGACAAGCCGCATTATTTGATGGGCGTCGGCACGCCGGAAGATCTGGTCGCGGGCGTGGCCGCAGGCGTCGACATGTTCGATTGCGTGATGCCCACGCGCAACGCACGCAACGGCTGGCTCTTCACGCGCTTCGGCGACCTCAAAATCAAGAACGCGACGCACAAGAACTCGCAAAAGCCGCTCGACGAAAGCTGCGGTTGTTATACGTGCCGCAATTTCACGCGCGCTTATCTGCACCATCTGCATCGCGTCGGGGAAATTCTAGGCGCGCAGCTGAACACCATTCACAACTTGCATTACTACCTGGAACTTATCGGCGAAGTGCGCCAATCGATCGAAACACACACGTTCGAGGCATTTCGCAAGACGTTCGCGGAGAATCGGGCGCGCGGCGTCGACTAAGGCGGGACGGATATCGCCCGGACAAGCATTACAATCGCCTTTCCGTCGCTCGCAACGGACTCTCGAAAGTCGCGGTAACGGCTTGATGCCAAAGCGCATTCCAGCCATTTGAGGGGCGCTGCGAGTGGTAGAATATCGGGCTAATTTCTGGCCCAGGTTTTCAAACGCATTTGCGAACGTCATTTCGAACGCAATTCTGAACGTATTAACGGAGAGACCAACGTGTCGTTCATTTCCAATGCCTTTGCACAAGGCACCGCCAGCAGCGCGGAATCGAGCCTGATGAGCTTCCTGCCGCTGATCCTGATGTTCGCCGTGTTGTACTTCATCATGATCCGTCCGCAGATGAAGCGTCAGAAAGAGCATCGCAACATGCTGTCGGCCATGGCCAAGGGCGATGAAGTCGTCACGAACGGCGGCATCGTCGGGAAGGTCACGAAGGTGTCGGAAGCTTACGTTGGCGTGGAAATCGCCGAAGGCACGGAAATCACCGTGCAGAAGGCTGCCGTCACGACCATTCTCCCGAAGGGCACCATCAAAGCGCTGTAAGGCCACGTTCCTTCGCGTCCGGCGCGGCCTCGCCACCGAGCCACCGGGTCTTCCCATGCGGTTCGCAGCGCATGACGCCGGACGCCCCCTCCCCCGCAGCCAACTTTCCGTTCGGCCATCCCCATGAATCGTTATCCCCTCTGGAAGTATGTCGTGATGCTGGTGGCGCTCGTCATCGGTCTCGTCTACACGCTTCCCAATTTCTTCGGCGAAGCGCCTGCCGTGCAGGTATCGAGCGGCAAGGCAACCGTGAAGCTCGACTCCGCCACGCTTTCGACTGTCGAGAGCGCGCTCGCCGCGGCAAAGATCCAGTCCGACGAAGTCACGTTCGACAACTCGTCGGCGAGTGCGAACATTCGTGTGCGTCTGAAAGACACGGACACGCAGTTGCATGCGAAAGACATCATCACGAAGGCGCTGAACAGCGACCCGACCGACCCGCAGTACATCGTCGCGCTGAACCTGCAGAGCGCATCGCCGCGCTGGCTCTCCGCGCTGCATGCATTGCCGATGTACCTCGGTCTCGACTTGCGCGGCGGCGTGCACTTCCTGCTGCAAGTGGACATGGCCGGCGCGCTCAACAAGAAGCTCGATTCCGACGCCGCCGACGCGCGCACTTACCTGCGCGACCGCAATATCCGCGATGGCGGCGTGAATCGCGTGGGGCAATCGGTGGTGGTGAATTTCGCCGATGCGGCCGCGGCCGACAACGCGCGCACGTTGCTCACGACGGGCGTCGCAGAATTGCAATGGACCACGCGTCAGGGCGGCGACGGCTACCAGGTGGTCGGCACCTTCACGCCGGGCACGCAGCGCACGGTGGAAGACGGCGCGCTCAAGCAGAACATCACGACGCTGCATAACCGCGTCAACGAACTCGGCGTGGCCGAGCCCGTGATTCAGCAGCAGGGTTCGGACCGGATCGTCGTCGAGCTGCCGGGCGTGCAGGACACGGCGAAGGCAAAGGACATCATCGGCCGCACGGCGACGCTCGAAGCACGTCTCGCCGATCCCGTGAACACCTACGGAAACGCGACCGACCCGGTGCCGCCGGGCGACGAAGCGTTCAAGCAAGGCGACCGCACCGTGTTCCTGCGCAAGCAGATCATCTTCACGGGCGACCGCATCATCGACGCGTCCACGGGCTTCGACGATCATCAGCGTCCGTCCGTGAATCTTCGCCTCGACTCGGCCGGCGGCCGCGCGGTGTCGAGCGTGTCGCGCGACAACATCGGCAAGCCGATGGCCATGGTTCTGTTCGAAAAGGGCAAGGGCGAAGTGCTGACGGTCGCGACCATCCAGTCCGAACTCGGCGACCGCTTCCAGATTACCGGCCAGCCGACGCCGCAAGCCGCCACGGATCTCGCGCTGCTCTTGCGCGCCGGTTCGCTCGCAGCGCCAATGGACATCATCGAGGAGCGCACGGTCGGGCCGAGCCTTGGCGCCGACAACATCAAGAAGGGCTTCGATTCGGTGCAGTACGGTTTCGCCGCGATCGCCATCTTCATGATCGTGTACTACATGCTGTTCGGCCTGATCTCCATGTTGTCGCTGTCGGTCAACCTGCTGCTGCTCGTCGCGATCCTCTCCATGCTGCAGGCCACGCTGACCTTGCCGGGTATCGCGGCTATTGCGCTTGCGCTCGGCATGGCGATCGACGCGAACGTGCTGATCAACGAACGTATCCGCGAAGAACTGCGTAACGGCGCGCCGCCGCAAACGGCGATACAGGAAGGTTTCAAGCACGCCTGGGCGACCATTCTCGACTCGAATGTCACCACGCTGATCGCCGGTCTCGCGCTGCTCGCGTTCGGCTCGGGTCCGGTACGCGGCTTCGCGGTCGTGCACTGTATCGGCATTCTGACCTCGATGTTCTCGGCGGTGTTCTTCTCGCGCGGCCTCGTGAACCTGTGGTACGGCGGCAAGAAGAAGCTGAAGTCGCTGGCTATCGGTCAGGTGTGGCGCCCGGAAGGCGGCAACACCGAAGCTGCGGCGGCCGCGTATCTCGCCGCCCAACGCGGTGACGATTCGCCCGTCGACGAAATCATCAAGACGGCGAAAGGCAAGACCAAGACGGCTGTTCCCGTCGCGGCGCCGCGTGCTCAGGTTCAGACGCCTGCGCGCGGCGGCAAGCCGAGCGTGCGCCGCCGTTCTGGTCCTGGCATCGATGAGGAAAAACCGGGTTCGCCCCGCTGATTGACTGAACCCCGGAGAAACGAAACATGGAATTCTTCCGCATTCGCCGCGACTTGCCGTTGATGCAGCGCGCGTTGATCTTCAACGCGATCTCGCTCATCACGTTCCTCGCGGCTGTTTTTTTCCTCGTGCATCGAGGCCTGCATCTGTCGGTGGAGTTCACGGGCGGAACGGTCATCGAGGTGCAGTATCCGCAAGCCGTGCCGCTCGAACCCGTGCGCGGCACCATGGCCAGGCTCGGTTACGCCGATGCGCAAGTGCAGAACTTCGGCACATCGCGCGACGTGCTCATCCGTTTGCCGATCAAGCAAGGCCTCACGTCGGCGCAGCAGAGCGATCAGGTGATCACCGCGCTCAAGGTCAACGACCCGCAAGTCACACTGCAACGTGTCGAGTTCGTCGGGCCCCAGGTGGGCAAGGAACTCGTGACCAACGGGCTGTTGGCGCTGGCTTGCGTGGTGATCGGCATCGTGATCTATCTGTCGTTCCGCTTCGAGTGGAAGTATGCGGTGGCGGGCGTTATCGCCAACTTGCACGACGTGGTGATCATTCTCGGCTTCTTCGCTTACTTCCAGTGGGAGTTCTCGCTGTCCGTGCTGGCGGCGATTCTCGCGGTGCTCGGCTATTCGGTTAACGAGTCGGTGGTTATCTTCGACCGGATTCGTGAAACCTTCCGCAAGCAGCGCAAGATGACGGTGATCGAGGTCATCAACCACGCGATCACGAGCACGATGTCGCGAACCATCATTACTCACGGCTGTACGGAAATGATGGTGCTCTCGATGTTCTTCTTCGGCGGTCCGACGCTGCATTACTTCGCGCTGGCGCTGACGGTGGGTATTCTGTTCGGTATCTACTCGTCGGTGTTCGTGGCCGCCGCGCTTGCGATGTGGCTGGGCGTGAAGCGTGAAGATCTCGTCAAGGACAAGAAGGACAGGTTCGATCCGAACGATCCGAACGCGGGCGCTCAGGTTTAAGGCGCGTCGTAACGATGGACAAGCAAAGGGCCGGTCTTCGAAAGGAGACCGGCCCTTTGCATTTGGCACGGGCGCAAAAAAACCGCCTCACGCACAGCACGCGAGGCGGTTTCATTCCACAATCGATGAAACTTACTGCTTCACCCCTTCGGCCTGGATATGCAGCGTCGTCTTCAGGCTGAAGCCGTACGACTTGCCGTAGTCCATGCCGAAGTCGCCGCGATCGAACGTCGCCGACGCTTCCGTGCCGCACACTTCCTTCTTCATCATCGGATTGACGAAGCACTTGAAGGTGTCGAGCTTCAGGTTGAGCGGCTTGGTCACGCCGTGCATGGTCAGCGTGCCGATGACTTCAACCGGCGTGTCGCCGTTGAAGCGGATCGACGTGCCCTTGTACACCGCGGTCGGGTACTTGGCGACATCGAAGAATTCGGCTTTTTGCAGATGCTCGTCGAGCTTCGCGTTGCCGGTGTTGATCGATGCAATGTCGATCGTCACTTCAGCCGTGCCGGTCTTCGCCGCGCGATCGAGCACGACGGTGCCGCTGCTCTTGTTGAACTTGCCGCGCCACGTGGACACGCCGCCGAAGTGATCGGATTCGAAGCTCGGATACGTGTGGTTCGGATCGAGCTGGTAGGTGTCAGCGGCCATTGCGCTGAACGAAAGGCTTGCTGCAAGCGCGCCTGCGGCGAAAACGGAAAGTTTGTTCAAGTGCTTCTCCTGGTTGAATCGTTGCGATGCAATGAGTTGGCTTTGATTTGCTTGAGTCGGCCGCTTACTTCTTCGCGGCGACGATATGAAACTTGATGACGACATCGTCGGCGACCACCGACGTGTCTTTCCATTCACCCGTTCCAATGTCGAACTGGTTGCGCTTGATCGGCAGCGAGCCGTCGAACGTTTCCGTTGCGCCCTGCTGCGTGATGGTCACGGGCACCGTGACCGTCTGCGACTTGCCCTTGATGGTGATTTTGCCCGTCACCTTGTATTGATTGCCGCCCGCCGGCGCAATGGCGCTCGAAACGAACGTGGCGGTCGGATAGGTCGCGGCATCGAACCATTCCTTGCCGCGCACCTGCTTGTTGTAGTCGTCGTCGCCGAGATCGTAGCTGCCGGTATCGATCGTGATATTCGCGCTGCCGGCGGCGGGTTTGGCCGGATCGAACGAAATCTGCGCCGTGAACTTGTTGAACTTGCCGTCCGTGGGCACGTTCATCTGCTTCGATGTCGCGGTCACGCTGCTCTTGCTTACGTCCACTTGCGCATGTGCGCCGATGGCGAGCGCAAGCGAGCTCGCCGATACGGCGGCCAGTATCCAACGATTGAGTTTCACTTTCATGTGTACCTTTTCCTGATCGGGTCCGACGAACATCCGGTATTGGAAATCAAAAGAATGCTGGAACAAACAGCAGGCGGGAAACGCCTTGCCAACGCACAGGAAACAATCGCATCGGCGGCTTAGCGCAGAAACGGAAGCATGCGGCCGAGCAAGCCATCGCGATCGACGAAATGATGCTTGAGTGCCGCGAGCACGTGCATCACGACGAAGAAGAGCAACGTGTAGTTCAGCGCAATATGCACGATTCTCAGCGTCGCCTTCAAAGCCTTGTCCGGCCCGATGATGGTTGGCAACGGCAACACGCCGAGATAAACCACCTGCAAGCCGGCCGCGGAACTATAAAGATAACCCGATGCGGGAATCACCAGCATGAGTGCGTAAAGGAGGAAATGCGTGAGATGCGCCGCGCCCTTCTGCCAGCCCGGCATGTCTACGGGCATCGGCGGCGCGCGATGCGTGGCGCGCCACACGAGCCGCAGAACGGCAAGCGCGAACACGGTCACGCCAATCCACTTGTGCCACGAAAAATACTTGAGCTTGGTCGGCGTGAAACCCGGGATGTCCGTCATGATCCAGCCGAGATAAAAGCCGCATACGATCAGCAACGCAATCAGCCAGTGCAGGCCGATTGCCGTGGCGCTGTATCGTCCGGTCGACTGAGCCGACGCGATGCGAACGCTGCTTTCCATATTGCTTCACCCTGATATTCATCGTTATGCGGCTGGCCGTCCGGAACGACGGGTCTTCAAGGCCGCAATCCTACATCAACAATACGGAATTGCCAGCGCGTGCGAGGTGTCTGCCCAATAGCCGCAAAGCCCCGCCGCCATTGACGCTGCGCGCTCTTTTGCTGCTACGTCGCACTGTTGCAACGAACTATTCCGCCCATGCAACGGTCGATTGATTCATTCGGCTTCAGTCGCCCGCACGCCCTGCAAGACGCCAATCACACGCCCGACGGACGCCCGACGGACGCCCGACCGACGCCCAATGAGAGATAACGATGGAGCATGCGCCAATATTCCCGCGCTCATTTCACCGCGTCCACCACCTGTCCGCGCCGCCAGATAAGCGTCAGTCCCGCGACGTTTGTTACCATGCTGCTTCCGATCGCGCTGGCTCGTAATTTGCTGTGCTCGCTCCGAGCCGATCTTTGCGGCGCCAGATCAACCCGCATCAGAAGGCTCGGCTTCAGACCATGAACGAGAACGAACCGGATGAACTCATTGCGTGCCACGAGTGTGACGCGCTTTTCAAGAAGCGCGCGTTGCCCCGGCATACGTCGGCGCGCTGTCCGCGTTGCGGTGCGCTGCTCTATCGCAGTATCGCGGGCAATCTCGATCGCATCAGCGCCATGACGCTCGCCGCGCTGATCACCTTCGTGATCGCGCAGGCGTTTCCCATCGTCGAACTGGACGCCAACGGCATCACTTCGCAGACCACGCTGATCGGTGCAATCGTTTCCTTGTGGAACGAGCAGATGGAGATCATCGCGGTGCTGGTGTTCTTCGCCACCATCTTCGCGCCGCTCGCCGAACTGCTCGCGCTGCTCTACGTGCTCGTGCCGCTGCGCGCGGGTTACGTGCCGCCGGGCTTCAATGCCACGTTACGCACCATTCAGTTCGTGCGTCCGTGGGGAATGATCGAGGTGTTCATGCTCGGCGTGCTCGTCACGCTCGTGAAGATGGTGAGTCTCGCGCGCGTGATTCCCGAAGCCGCGCTGTTCGCTTTCGGCGCGCTGACGCTGATGGTCGCCGTGGTCGTGAGCTTCGATCCGCAGCGGCTGTGGGATATCGCCGAAAAGCTGCCCAAGCGCGCGGAACGCAGACAACGCATCGCACCGACGGTGAGGCAGAAATCATGAATCCGGATCAAACCAGCGCGGCCGTCGATGAACCCGCAGCGCCTCCGCCTACGCTCTACACCACGGCATCGCGCCAGAACGTCGTGGCGTGCCACGCATGCGGTCTGGTGCAGCCGCTCGCGCATACCATCGAAAGACAGCGCTGCACGCGCTGCGACGCGGTCGTGCACCGGCGGCACCCGGATGCCATCGCGCGCACGTGGGCACTTCTTATCAGCGCGGCGATTTTGTACATTCCGGCGAACCTGTTTCCGGTCATGCACACGTCGTCCATTCTCGGCTCCGAGGACGACACCATCATGTCGGGCGTCGCGCTCTTCTGGAACGATGGCGACTATCCGCTCGCGGCAATCATCTTCATCGCCAGCATTCTCGTACCGATGATGAAGCTCGCCACGCTCGGCTTCCTGCTCATCAGCGTACAGCGACGCTCGGTGTGGCGACCGCGCCAGCGGACCACGCTCTTTAGAATCGTCGAAGGCATCGGACGATGGTCGATGCTCGACGTCTTCGTGGTCACGCTCACCGTCGCGCTGGTGCGTTTCAAGTCGCTCGCGGTCATCACGGCGGGACCGGGGACCATCGCCTTCGCTTCGGTGGTCGTGCTCACCATGCTCGCATCCATGCAATTCGACCCGCGCCTCATATGGGACAACATAGAACCGTCAGGAAAGAAACATGACTAGTGGCCAGGGGCCGAACGGGCCGAACGAATCCACGCGTGGTGACGAGCCGTCGAAACAAGGCGGCGGACTGCCGCCCAATCTGCCGGAACCGGTGATCGAGCCACGCAGCCGCTGGCTGCCTTCGCTCGTGTGGGTCATTCCGCTCGTGGCGGCGTTGATCGGCATCTTTCTGGTGGTCAAGACGGTGACGAGCCGTGGACCGACGGTGACCATCAGCTTCGTCAGCGCGGAAGGGCTCGAGACCGGCAAGACCAAGGTGAAGTACAAGGACGTGGATATCGGCACGGTCAAATCGATCACGTTGTCGAAAGACCATTCACGCGTACTCGTCGATGTGCAACTCACCAAGGAAGCCACCGATTTCGCCGTGAAGGACACGCGCTTCTGGGTCGTGCGCCCGCGCGTGGCGGCAAGCGGGGTGACGGGGTTGTCCACCTTGCTCTCGGGTGCGTATATCGGTGTCGATGCGGGCAAGTCCTCCGAGGATCAGAGCTATTTCGTCGGGCTGGAGACGCCGCCCGCCGTCACGGCGGATCAGAAAGGCCACACTTTCACGCTGCATGGAGAATCTCTCGGTTCGCTCGATATCGGCTCGCCGGTCTATTACCGGCGCGTGCAGGTCGGTCAGGTGACGGCGTTTTCGCTCGACAAGGACGGCACCGGCGTCACCATGCAAGTGTTCGTCAATTCGCCCTACGATCAATACGTAGGCGGCAATTCGCGCTGGTGGCATGCGAGCGGCGTGGATCTGCGCCTGGATTCGAGCGGCTTCACGCTGAACACGCAGTCGCTCGCGACGGTAATTCTCGGCGGCATTGCGTTCCAGACGCCGCCGAACCAGCAGTCGGGCGCGCAGGCAAAGGACAACTCCACGTTCCGCCTCGCCGCCGACCAGGCCGACGCCATGCGCGATCCGGACGGCGAACCCGTGCACGTGGTGATGAACTTCAATCAATCGCTGCGTGGCTTGTCGGTCGGCGCGCCGGTCGATTTCCGCGGCATCGTGCTCGGTCAGGTGACGGGTATCGGCGTGCGCTACGACCAGGAATCGCATTCCTTCATGATGCCAGTGACGATCGACCTCTATCCGGACCGCCTCGGCCGGCGCGCGAAGGAAGCGCTCCCCGACAAGGGGTCGCCGGCGAGCCAGGACATGCTCAATCTGCTCGTCAAGCGCGGTCTGCGCGGCCAGTTGCGCACGGGCAATCTGCTGACGAGCCAGCTTTACGTCGCGCTCGACTTCTTCCCGAAGGCGCCGGCCGCGAAGGTGCTCGCCAACACAGACCCGATCGAGTTGCCGACCGTGCCGAACACGCTCGACGAATTGCAATTGCAGATCGCCGACATCGCCCGCAAGCTCGACAAGATTCCGTTCGACGAGATCGGCACGAATCTGAACGGCTCGCTCAAGCAGGCCAATGCGCTCTTCAAGCAACTCGATACGGAAGTCGTGCCGGAAATGCGCAGCACGCTGACCGAGGCGCAGAAAACCTTCGGCGCGGCGCAGTCGACGCTTTCGCAAGATTCGCCGGTCCAGTCCGACGTGCGTCAGGCCATGCAGGAACTCACGCGGACGCTGCAATCGCTCAATGCGCTCGCCGATTATCTGGAACGCCATCCGGAATCGCTGTTGCGCGGGAAAACGGGAGAAAAACCATGAGGTTCGTCGCGTCGTTGTTGACTCTGGGCGCGGCAGGCGTGCTCGCCGCCTGCGCCTCGTCGCCGTCGAGCCGCTTCTACACGCTCACCGGAACGGACGCGCCGGGCGCGGCGCCCGCGCAGCCGGCCTCGCTCTATTTCGAACTCGCGCCGGTGGACATGCCGCAGCAGGTCACGCGCAACCAGTTGGTCGTGCAGACGAGCCCCGCGCAGGTCAAGGTGCTCGAAACGGAACGCTGGGCCTCGCTGCCGTCCGACGAAATGCGGCGCGCGCTGTCCGCGGATCTGACACGCCAGCTCAGGGCAATCGATGTCTCGGGCACGGCGCGGCCGGAAGGAACGCCGCTGTATCGCGTGAAGGTGAACGTGCAGCGCTTCGAATCGTGGCCGGGCTCGCGGGCCGTGATCGACGCCGTGTGGAGCGTGCAGACATCGGCGGGAGCGCAGACGACGCTCACGTGCCGGACCGTGGCGCAGGAACGCGTCGGCGATGGTTTCGATGCGCTCGTCGACGGGCATCGGCAGGCGGTGAGCGAGATTGCATCGGCGATTTCGAGCGGCGTGCGAAGTGTCGCCGCGCTGCCGCCCGCGCCCGCCGTCTCGTCGTCCGCGAAGGGCAAGACGCCCGCCAGCCCGCCGAGTGCGCCGCTCTTGCCGTGCCCGGCGGGGAATCTGGCGGCGTTGTCACCAGACGACACCCACGCGCGGCGTCCCCTGTAATTTGCCGATGGCTTGCGTGCGTCCGTTAAGATCATTCTCGACTGCATTAAGAAATGATCGCGAAGATAGATAATGAAACTGATCGGTTCGCACACAAGTCCATACGTCCGCAAGGTTCGGATCGTCATGGCAGAGAAGAAGATAGATTGCGAACTGGTGCTCGAGGACGTATGGGCATCCGATTCCAAGATCCACGACTACAACCCGCTCGGCAAGGTGCCCTGCCTGATTCTGGACGACGGCGAAGCGGTGTTCGATTCGCGCGTGATCTGCGAATTCGTGGATACGCTCACGCCTGTCGGCAAGCTTCTGCCGCAGGAACGCCGCGAGCGCACCGAAGTGCGCTGCTGGGAAGCGCTCGCCGACGGCATGCTCGACGCCGCCGTGCTGATTCGCCTGGAAGGCGTGCTGCGTGAGGAAGGACAGCGCAGCGAGGCGTGGATCAAGCGGCAGCGTTTGAAGATCGACGACGGCATTCGCGCAATGGCGCGCGGTCTTGGCTCGAAGCAATGGTGCTCGGCGAACCGCTTCACACTTGCCGATATCGCCTGTGGCTGCGCGCTCAGTTATCTGGATTTCCGCCTGCCGGAGTTGAATTGGCGCGATGCGCACCCGGCGCTCGATAAGTTTTACGCGCGGCTTGCGCAACGGCAGTCGTTCGTGGATACGGCGCCGGCTTGAACGCGAGTGGACGCTTCGCTTCCCGGATTGACGCGGCCTCGACGGCCGCGTTTGCTTTATTGAACGCTGCGCGTCGCCCATTCAGCATTCGCAAATCGATCTTGTCACGATAATCGCGGCAAATTTCCGATTGTTTTGCGGCTTGCTTCATACGACGACTGTTGCACGAAATCGTCACTAATCCGCAATTCAAATTGAATCTACTCCTAGATAGATTTTCGTAACGTTTAAGCCGTTGCACATAATTAATATGTGACGGAATTCAAGCCGCAAGCTTTAAACGGCGGCTACTGTCGCTCAATTGGCCGCACCGACACCATTCGAAGGCAAAGTAAAACACCTCCCGTCAAAATCTATCTACCTAAAGATAGGTTACACAACGCGAAACCCCATGAAATCCACATAGTTATCCACAGGGTTATCTACCGTCTGACAGCGTCGACAACTTCGTCCAGTCTGGCGCGCGTTTGAAAAAGCCGGCAAGCAAGCAAACTGCCTTGAAATGCGGCATATAAGGCGCGCGCCGCCGCTTCCGGCTTGCCACCCGCATCGAGCGTGTCTTGCGCTTCACCTTCCGCGAGCACTTTCGCCAGCCAATTCTCGTTCGCCTTGAAAAAACCCTGCACGGCTTGACGAACCTTTTCGGGTAACGAATCGAAATCCGCCGAAAGCATGCCGCACAGGCACACTTGCTTCCCGTCGCCGAGAATGCGCCCAAACAGCTTCGTGTATCGATCGAGTTTTTTGTCGGCCGCCGCGGAACTGTCGATGGCATAAACCGACGACATGACATCCGCGCTGTAGGCGTTCACGGCTTCCAGCGCCAGGTCTTCCTTGGCGGGAAAGTAGTAATGGATGCTCGACGTCTTCACGCCGACCAACTCGGACAAGTCGCGATAGCTGAAGCCGTTGTACCCGCGCGTCATGATGAGCGTCTGTGCATGTTCCAGCAGTGCTTCGCGTACGGTGTTCTTGTCCATTGCGCAGTCTCCGGATTTTCTGACACTAATAATAGTTATCGCATCCCACGCCGGAGAATTTATCTATCGCTAGATAGACAGTCAAGCACTTGTATCAAAAAAGCTTTATTGCGTCGGTGGAAGTCGGCGAGTCTCGATGATCCGGAAAACTCGCCGATAAGCGTCAAAGCGCCTGCGTGGCCAACTGCTCCGCGCTCATCGCGGAAGTCTGCCCCGAAGCCGCCTGTTCGATGATGCCGCCACCAAGACACACATCGCCCTGATACAGCACCGCCGATTGCCCCGGCGTCACCGCCCATTGCGCGTCGTCGAAATGGAGCGCGAAGCGGGCATCGTCGGCGCGCGAGAAATGGCACGCGGCATCCTGTTGCCGATAGCGCGTCTTCGCGCCGCAAGCCGCGCCTTCTTCCGGCGCAAACCCGGCGACCCAACTCGTGTTTCCCGCTTCCAGCGTGTTCGACAAGAGCCACGAATGGTCATGCCCCTGCACGACATAAAGCGTGTTGCTTGCCATGTCCTTGCCCGCGACGAACCACGGCTCGCCGCTGCCGTCCTTCGCGCCGCCGATACCAATGCCCTTTCGCTGCCCAAAGGTATAGAACGCCAGTCCGATATGCTCGCCGACGACCTTGCCATCCGGCGTCTTCATCGGACCGGGCTTGGTCGGCAAATAGCGATTCAGGAATTCGCGAAACGGCCGTTCGCCGATAAAGCAGATACCGGTCGAATCCTTCTTCTTCGCGTTCGGCAAACCGATCCGGGCCGCGATCTCGCGGACCTGCGTCTTCGGAATTTCTCCGAGCGGAAACAGCGTCTTCGATAACTGCTGCTGATTCAACCGATGCAGAAAGTACGACTGATCTTTCGTGGAGTCGGTCGCCTTGAGCAACTGGAACAGGCCGTCCTGCTCGCGCACGCGCGCGTAATGCCCGGTCGCGATGGTTTGCGCGCCAAGCGACATCGCGTGATCCAGGAACGCCTTGAACTTGATCTCGGCATTGCACAGCACGTCCGGATTCGGCGTGCGGCCGGCCGAGTACTCGCGCAGGAACTCCGCGAACACGCGGTCCTTATATTCGGCGGCGAAGTTCACGGCTTCCACGTCGATGCCGAGCAGATCCGCCACCGACACCACGTCGATCCAGTCCTGACGCGTCGAGCAATATTCGCCGTCGTCGTCGTCTTCCCAGTTCTTCATGAAGAGGCCGACGACGTCGTAACCCTGCTCTTTCAGAAGCCATGCCGTGACCGACGAATCCACGCCGCCCGACATGCCCACCACTACTCTGCGCTTGCTCATAGGAATACCGCGGCTCAAGTCTGCTTAAGAGGCGCGACCGGCGCGACCGAATGCGTATGAATGAAATCGAGCGGCACGCGCCGCCCGGATAAATAATCGTCGACCCGCTGCATGACAAGCGGCGTCCGATGCCGCTCGCTGATCGCGCGGAGCTCGTCGGCGGTCAACCACATCGCGCGGACAATGCCTTCGTCCAGCGCCCGTCCCGCCATCTCGCCTAGCGACTTGCCGCAAAACGTAAAGCTCAGATACGTGACATCGCCGCTCGCCCGCGTGAAGTGCGTCATGTACGCGCCGACGAGGGCCTCGGGTTCGAAGCGATACGCCGTTTCCTCCAGCGTCTCGCGGATAGCTGCCTGAACCAGCGATTCGCCTGCTTCCAGATGACCGGCAGGCTGGTTGATTTTCAGGCCGCCGGATGTGTGCTCCTCGACGACGAGGAAGCGTCCATCGGCTTCGATGACCGAAGCCACCGTGACGTGAGGAACCCAAGTATCTGATTTCATGTTCGATATTTTATCGTGCCGACGCTCATCGCGCCCGGCGCCTTCGAAGCTCGCTCGTGAAAACGAGTGACAACCCTCGGCGGGAAAGAACGAGTGCCGGATCGGCTCATTCTTCGGTTACAGTGGAGACAGCCGTTGATTCCAGCATTTGAAACGAAACTCAGCCCCGAGTTTCCTGACGCCAGCCCCGGCGCGGAAGCGAGAAGACAGGAGGATTCGAATATGCACATCGGAGTGCCTGCTGAAACGGGGGCGAACGAGGCGCGCGTCGCCGCCACGCCCGAAACGGTCAAGAAACTCGTCACTCAGGGGCATCGTGTTTCGGTGCAAAGCGGCGCGGGCTTGCGAGCGAGTTATGTCGACGACGCCTTCGCGCAATCGGGCGCCGATCTCGTCGATGCCGCCACCGCTTTTTCCGCCGAACTCGTTCTGAAAGTTCAGTCTCCGGGCATCGACGAACTCGCGTGGCTCACGCCGGGCGCCGTGGTCATCGGCATGCTCGATCCCTTCAATACCGAAAACACCGCGCGGATCGCCGCCACCGGCGTGACGGCGTTCGCGCTCGAAGCCGCGCCGCGCACGACGCGCGCGCAGAGTCTCGACGTGCTGTCGTCGCAGGCGAACATCGCGGGATACAAGGCGGTACTCGTCGCCTGCCAGTATTACCAGCGCTTCATGCCGATGCTGATGACCGCCGCCGGCACCGTGAAAGCCGCGCGCGTGCTCGTGCTGGGCGCGGGCGTCGCGGGACTGCAGGCGATTGCGACGGCCAAGCGCTTGGGCGCCGTGGTCGAAGCGTCGGATGTGCGGCCAGCCGTGAAAGAGCAGATCGAATCCCTGGGCGCGAAGTTCGTCGATGTCCCCTTCGAAACCGACGAGGAACGCGCGGCGGCGGAAGGCGTGGGCGGCTACGCGCGGCCCATGCCGCCGAGCTGGCTCGCGCGTCAGTCGGCGCAGGTGCATGAACGCGCGAAGGCGGCGGATATCGTCATCTCGACCGCGCTGATTCCCGGCCGTCCCGCGCCGACCTTGCTGTCCGTGGAAACGGTCAAGCATATGAAACCGGGCTCGGTGATCGTCGATCTCGCGGCGGGACGCGGACCCGAATTTGACGGCCGTAAAGGCGGCAACTGTCCGCTCACCGAAGTCGATCAGGTGGTGATGAAGCATGACGTGCATATCGTAGGCTTCACGAATCTGGCGTCGATGGTCGCCACCGACGCCTCCGCGCTCTACGCGCGCAACCTGCTCGACTTCCTGAAGCTGATCATCACGAAGGAAGGCACGCTCAACATCGACCTTGCGGACGATATCGTCGCGGCCACGCTTCAGTGCCGCGACGGGCAAGTCACGCGCCCGGCGGCTTAAAAGCACACGGAGATCAACATGGACGTCATCAATCACACGGTGATCAATCTCATCATCTTCGTGCTGGCGATTTATGTCGGCTACCACGTGGTCTGGAACGTCACGCCCGCGCTGCACACACCCTTGATGGCGGTGACGAATGCAATCTCGGCAATCGTCATCGTCGGCGCGATGCTCGCGGTCGGTCTGACAATCGGCGGCGCTGGCAAGTTCTTCGGCACGCTCGCGGTGCTGCTTGCGGCGGTGAACGTGTTCGGCGGCTTTCTCGTGACCCGGCGAATGCTTGAAATGTTCAAGCGCAAAGAGCCGAGAAAACTCATCAAGAAGGAGGGCGCGTAAATGAGCATGAACGTCGTCACTCTTCTGTATCTCGTCGCTTCGGTATGCTTCATTCAGGCGCTGAAGGGCTTGTCCAATCCGAAGACCGCGCGCATCGGCAATACGTTCGGCATGGCGGGGATGGCGATCGCCATCGTCACCACGCTCGCGCTCATTGCGAAGCAGGCTTCCTATCTCGGTTCCAATCTCTCGCTCGGACTCACGCTCTTGTTCGCGGCGCTTCTGATCGGAGGCGCGGCGGGCGCCTATATCGCGGCGAAAGTCGAGATGACGAAGATGCCCGAACTCGTCGCCGCGATGCACTCGCTGATCGGGCTCGCGGCGGTCTGCATTGCGTATGCCGTGGTGTCGGAACCTTCGGCGTTCGGCCTTGCGCCGCCGGGCTATTACATGCCGTACGGCAATCGCGTCGAGTTGTTCATCGGCACGTTCGTCGGGGCGATCACGTTTTCCGGTTCGGTGATCGCGTTCGGCAAGCTGTCGGGCAAGTACAAGTTCCGGCTCTTTCAGGGCGCGCCCGTCACGTACTCGGGACAGCATCTCATCAACTTGCTGCTTGCCGTGGCGATGATCGGCTTCGGCGTGATTTTCATGCTGACGCAATCATGGTTGCCGTTCATCGTGATGACGTTGATCGCGTTCGCGCTGGGCGTGCTCATCATCATTCCGATTGGCGGCGCGGATATGCCGGTGGTCGTGTCCATGCTCAATTCGTACTCGGGCTGGGCGGCGGCGGGCATTGGTTTCTCGCTCAACAATCCGATGCTGATCATCGCGGGTTCGCTGGTGGGATCGTCGGGCGCGATTCTGTCCTACATCATGTGCCGGGCGATGAACCGCTCCTTTTTCAACGTGATTCTCGGCGGCTTCGGCGGCGAAGCGGGCGGCCCGGCGGTGGGCGGCGCGCAGGAACAGCGCCCGGTGAAATCCGGTTCCGCCGATGACGCGGCCTTCATGCTCGGCAATGCGGAAAGCGTGGTGATCGTGCCGGGTTACGGGCTTGCGGTGGCGCGCGCTCAGCATGCGCTGAAGGAATTGACGGACAAGCTCGTGGAGAAAGGCATCGACGTGCGCTATGCGATTCACCCGGTCGCGGGGCGCATGCCGGGGCACATGAACGTACTGCTCGCCGAAGCGGAAGTGCCCTATGAAATGGTGCAGGAGATGGACGACATCAACAGCGAGTTCGGGCAAGTGGATGTGGTGCTCGTGCTCGGCGCCAACGACGTGGTGAATCCCGCGGCGAAGACCGACCCGAAATCGGCGATTGCGGGCATGCCGATTCTTGAAGCGTACAAGGCGCGCACGATCATCGTGAACAAGCGGTCGATGGCGGCGGGCTACGCCGGGCTCGATAACGAACTGTTTTATATGGACAAGACGATGATGGTTTTCGGGGACGCGAAGAAGGTGGTGGAGGATATGATGAAGGCGGTGGATTGATCGCATGAAGCCGCCGCGACGACAGCGATAAACGCGCCAGCTTCGCTCGAAGAACGCTGGCGCAGCCGGCTTTACGGGTTCACGCGCACGAACGGTGCGCGACCTTCGGATGGCCCCGCGTACAATACCGCCTTTACGCCATCCAGAATCCGCCTCATGTCCTCCCCCCTCTTCGACTGGTTTGTCCCCTGCCCGCGCGGTCTCGAAGCGCCGCTTGCCGCCGAGCTCGCCGAGATCGGGGAGCGCCATGTCGCAAGCGCGCCGTTATCCGGCGGCGGAACGCTTGCCGTCGGCGCACAGGTTCCCGGTGGCGTGCACTTCCGGGGCGGCTGGGTCGCGGGCATGGCGGCGAATCTGCATTCGCGTATTGCGAGCCGCGTGCTTTTGAAGATCGCGCAGGGCCCGTATCGCAACGAACACGATATCTACGAACTCACGCACCAGCAGCGCTGGGAGCAATGGTTCACGCCGAGCCAGACAATGCGCGTCGATCTCACCGCCATCAAGTCGCCGGTGAAGAGCCTCGAATTCACGACGCTGCGTGTAAAAGACGCCGTCTGCGACCGCCTGCGCGATGTTGCCGGCGCGCGCCCGAGCATCGACACCGCGCAGCCGGACGTGCGCGTGTTCGCGTTCCTCACGGTGAACGAATGCACGCTCTATCTCGATACCTCCGGCGAGCCGCTCTTCAAGCGCGGCTGGCGTCTGGACAAGGGCGCGGCGCCCCTGCGCGAAAATCTTGCAGCCGGCATCCTGCGTCTCACGGGATGGACGCCCGGCACGCCGCTCTTCGATCCGATGTGCGGCAGCGGCACCTTCCTCGCCGAAGCCGCGCAGACCGCGCTCGATATCGCGCCGGGTAGCGAACGGCGCTTTGGCTTCGAGAAGCTCAAGCCGTTTCATCCGGGCATGTGGCAGAAGCTCAAGTCGGCCGCTGGCGAAGCGAAGCGCGCCGCGCGTTCGGCGCGCTCGGAGTTGAACATCTTCGGCAGCGACATCTCCGGCGACATGCTGGAAAAGGCGCGTGCCAATCTGAGCCGCGCCGGTGTATCGAACCTGCAGCTCAAACAGGTCGATGCCCGCAACATGATGCCGCCCACGGAAGCGCCCGGCATTCTCGTGGCGAATCCGCCGTATGGCGAGCGGATCGAAGTGCGTGGACGCGGCCCGCGCGGCGAGATTCGCGACACGCCGCGCTCGCGTCGCGACGATCGTGACGACGAAGAAGCCTTCGCGCGCGCTCAACCCGATCCCGCCGATACCGAATTCTTCATCTCCTTCGGCAACGCGCTCAAGCAACGCTTCCCGGGCTGGCGCGCTTACGTGCTGACTTCGGACCGAAAGCTGCCGGGCATGTTGCGGTTGCGCGAATCGACCAAGACGCCGCTCTTCAATGGCGCGCTCGAATGCCGTTTGTTCCGCTTCGATCTGATCGCGGGCAGCGTGCGGAATCGGGCGAGCGAAGAGTAAGCAGCTTGGTTTGCGAGTAGGCGACACGTCGCAGTGCGGCGTTCGCCGCTTCGCTTCGGTGACTCGACTGCCGACAGTGCGCACCACGGAGGTCGAAGACATGCGACGAATCAATCCGTGATGCTGCGTAGATCCATCGGGCCTGAGACCCTGCGCATCGCCGAAAATCGACATTCCGCGCGCCGATTCGTCCGCGATGCAAGCACATACGCCCCGCGCGCTCCACTCGACCGCAAATTCTGCCCTACCCTCACCGCACTCACCAACAGGCCGAATGGCCGAGTCCCCCTGCATCGAAACCCGGCGCTACAATCGGCGAATGAACTCACTCACCGAACTCGCCAGCCCCATCGCCGTCGACGTCTATCGCGGCCGCCGCGAACGCGTGCTCGCCGCGATGCGCGCCCAAGGCGGGGGCATCGCCGTCGTGGCTACCGCGCCGGAAGTCTTGCGTAATCGCGACGCCGACTACCCCTTTCGCCACGACAGCTATTTCTACTATCTGACAGGCTTCACCGAGCCCGAGGCGACGCTCGTGCTGAACGCGAGCGCGCAAGACGGCGAGCCTGCATCCATCCTCTTTTGCCGCGAAAAGAACGCCGAGCGCGAAACCTGGGAAGGCTTTCGGTTTGGCCCCGAAGCCGCGCGCGATGCCTTCGGTTTCGATGCCGCCTTCGCCATCGATTCGCTCGACGAGGAGATGCCGCGTCTCATCGCGGACAGACCCGCGTTGTACTACGCGCTCGGGGCATCGGCGGAAGTGGACGCGCAAGTGCGCGGCTGGCTCGCCGCCGTGCGCGCGCAAGGCCGCAGCGGTGTTCGCGCGCCGGAAGAGGCACGCAATCTCCTGCCGCTGCTCGACGAGATGCGGCTCGTGAAAGACGCGCACGAAATCGCGATCATGCGACGCGCCGGGTCGATTTCAGCCGAAGCGCATCGGCGCGCCATGCGTGCGTGTCGTCCCGGCATGCACGAATACGAGATCGAAGCCGAACTGCTCTATACGTTCCGCCGACGCGGCGCGCAGGCGCCCGCTTACGGTTCCATCGTCGCGGCGGGGGCGAATGCCTGCGTGCTGCACTATCCGGCGGGCAATGCCATCGCGCGGGATGGCGACCTGATCCTCATCGACGCCGCCTGCGAACTCGACGGCTACGCCTCCGACATCACACGCACTTTCCCGGCAAGCGGTCTGTTCACGCCGCCGCAGCGCGAGCTTTACGACATCGTGCTGGCCGCGCAAAGCGCCGCCATCGAAGCGACCCGCGCCGGCGTCAGTTTCGACGCGCCGCATCAGGCCGCGGTAAAAGTGCTGTCGCAAGGTTTGCTCGATACCGGCATCCTCGATAAAGCGAAGTTCGGGACTATCGACGACGTGATCGGCGAACGCGCCTTCGCGCGCTTCTACATGCATCGCACGGGGCACTGGCTTGGCATGGACGTGCATGACGCGGGCGACTATCGCAACGCCGACGGCCCGCGCGATGCGCAGGGCGCGCGCGAGTGGCGCACGCTCGCCGCGGGCAACGCGCTCACCATCGAGCCAGGCCTTTACGTGCGCGCCGCCGAAGACGTGCCCGAGCGCTACTGGAACATCGGCATTCGTATCGAGGACGACGCCATCGTCACGCCCGATGGCTGCGAGCTACTCACCCGCGAAGTGCCCGTCGATGCCGACGAAATCGAAGCGCTGATGCGCGAATCGAACCAAGACTGATATGAACGACACGACCAGGCCCGTGCACGACGAAGGGCATTTCGACCATGACATCGCCATTGTCGGCGCGGGGCCGGTCGGGCTCGCGCTCGCGGGCTGGCTTGCGCGGCGCAGCGCCACGCAACGCTTGTCGATCGCGTTGATCGACGCGCGCACGCCTGAAGCCGCCGCGAGCGATCCGCGTTCGCTCGCGCTCTCGCATGGCAGCCGCGTGATGCTTCAGCCGCTCGGCTTTCCCGCCGATGCCACGCCGATCCGACGCATCCACGTGTCGCAGCGCGGGCACTTTGGCCGCACGCTGATCGAGCACGACGAACACGAGTTGCCCGAGCTGGGCTACGTGGTGCGCTACGGTTCGCTCGTCAGTGCGCTTGCCAGCGGGGTGCGCGCAACGAACGTGGACTGGCTCACCGAGACCTCCGCGCTGCCGCCGCTGCAGGACGACGAGGGCGTCACCTTGCCGCTCAAGTCGTCGGCGGGCGAACGCACGATCCGCGTGCGCGTGCTGGTGAACGCAGAAGGCGGGCTGTATCAGCAGACTTCGGGCGAGAGCGCCGTCTCGAACGAACGGCACGCGCGCGATTACGCGCAAACGGCGATCGTCGGTACGGTGAGCGTATCGGAGCCTCAGGCGAACGTGGCATGGGAGCGCTTCACGCGCGAAGGTCCGATTGCGTTGCTGCCCTGCGGCGGCGCGCGTCACGCGGACTATTCGCTCGTCTGGTGCGGTTCGCCCGATGAAGCCGCGCGGCGCATGCAGCTCGACGACTCGGCGTTTCTCGCCGAACTCGGCGATGCCTTCGGTACGCGCATGGGCCGCTTCACGCGCATCGCGTCGCGGGCGGCGTTTCCGCTCGGGCTCACCGCGCTCCACGCGCTGGTGGATCGCCGCACGGTCGCAATCGGCAACGCGGCGCAGACCTTGCACCCGGTCGCGGGTCAAGGCCTGAACCTGGGCTTGCGCGATGCACGCGCGCTGTCGGATGCCTTGTCCGCCGATGGCGCGCGTCCGCTTGCGCTTCTGCGCTTCGCTCAATGCCGCGCGCTCGACCGGCGTCTGACGATCGGCGCCACCGATACGCTCGCGCGCATCTTCACGGTGGACTTCGCTCCGCTTGCCGCGATGCGCGGGCTTGCCTTGACGGCGCTCGAGTTCCTGCCGCCATTGAAGACGGCGCTCGCCCGTCAGATGATGTTCGGGCAAAGACGCTGATCCGCTTTCTATCTGTATTCGGCGGCGGGTCGCACGACGCGACGCCGCCTCATTCGTCAGCACAAAGCCCGACTTATCCTCTATGAGCTCGTCCGCTTTCATAGAAGATTTAAAGACTTGCGCGCGATTGCTCTTAATTTCAGCACCCGCTTCGCGTTAAAATACGCGTTTCCCTTCAGCACTAGCAAACGCTCGACGCAGCGCGGCGCTTTTCATGGCGCCTTGCTTCATGTCGTCGGCGCCACGCCCAAGCCTTCATGCCAAGCATTGGTTCACACGTTCTGCGCAACAACCTGTTCGTCGCCCCGATGGCAGGCGTCACCGACCGACCGTTCCGTCAGCTCTGCAAGCGCATGGGCGCGGGCTACGCGGTGTCGGAGATGGTCGCTTCGAACGCGCAGTTGTGGAAGAGCGAAAAGACCATGCGGCGCGCCAACCACGCGGGCGAAGTCGAGCCAATCTCCGTTCAGATCGCGGGCGCGGACCCGCAGATGCTGGCCGAAGCCGCGCGCCACAACGTCGCGAACGGCGCGCAGGTCATCGACATCAACATGGGATGTCCCGCCAAGAAGGTTTGCAACGTCGCGGCGGGTTCCGCGCTCCTGCAGAACGAAGAACTCGTGGCGCGTATCGTCGAGACGGTGGTTCAGGCCGTCGGCGTAGGGCCGGATGCCGTGCCCGTCACGCTCAAGATTCGCACGGGGTGGAATCGCGAGAACAAGAACGCGCTGAATATCGCGCGGATCGCGGAAGATGCCGGCATCTCCATGCTCACCGTGCATGGCCGCACGCGCGCGGACCTCTATAAGGGCGACGCCGAATACGAGACCATCGCGGCCGTCAAGAACGCGGTGAAGATTCCGGTGGTCGCGAACGGCGACATCACGACGCCCGAGAAGGCGCGGCACGTGCTGACGGTGACGGGCGCGGACGCGATCATGATTGGCCGCGCGGCGCAGGGTCGACCGTGGCTCTTTCGCGAGATCGAACATTTTCTGACGACGGGCGAACGACTGCCGCCGCCGCTCATCGAAGAGATCCAGCAGGTGATGAACGAGCACCTCGAAGATCACTACGCTTTCTACGGGGAATTCACGGGCGTACGGACTGCGCGTAAGCACATCGGCTGGTACACTCGCGGCCTTTCCGGCGCCAACACCTTCCGGCACCGGATGAATACGCTGGACACGACCAAAGAACAATTGCTCGCGGTCAACGAATTCTTCGACGCGCAAAAAGCGTTGTCCGACCGTCTGGTCTATGTCGACGAGAGCGGCGACGACTGCGACGCGGCTGCCGAAGAATCGTGCGGCGGGCATCACGACATAGACCGACAAAAAGCCGCATGAGCAGACATAACATCGAACAATGCGTCCGCCAGAGCCTGGACAATTATTTTCAGGATCTGGACGGCTCCAACCCGCACGACGTCTACGACATGGTGATTTCGTGCGTGGAAAAACCGCTGCTCGAAGTGGTGCTCGAGCAGGCAGGCGGCAACCAGTCGCTTGCGGCCGAGTATCTCGGCATCAACCGCAACACATTACGCAAGAAGCTTCAGCAGCACGGATTGATTTGATTCATCGGACCGGGGCGTCCGCCCTGGTCTGGCCTGGCTATCCTTTTTGGTTTCAGTGTTCACCATGATCAAGCAAGCGCTCATTTCCGTTTCCGATAAATCCGGCATCATCGACTTCGCCAAATCGCTGGCGGAGCTTGGCGTCAAGCTACTCTCGACCGGCGGCACGGCGAAACTGCTGGCCGACGCGGGCTTGCCCGTCACGGAGGTCGCCGACTACACCGGCTTTCCGGAAATGCTCGATGGGCGCGTGAAGACGCTGCATCCCAAGGTTCACGGCGGCATTCTCGCGCGCCGCGATCTGCCGGAGCACATGGCGGCGCTCGAGAAGCACGACATTCCGACCATCGATCTACTGGTGGTGAATCTGTATCCATTCGTGCAGACCGTGGCGAAGGAAGAGTGCTCGCTGGAAGACGCCATCGAGAACATCGATATCGGCGGGCCGACCATGCTGCGCTCGGCGGCGAAGAATCATCGCGATGTCACCGTGATCGTCGATCCGGCCGATTACGCCACCGTGCTCGACGAAATGCGCGCGAATCACAACAGCGTGGCCTACAAGACGAACTTCCGTCTCGCCACCAAAGTGTTCGCGCATACCGCGCAATACGATGGCGCGATCACGAACTATCTGACGAGTCTGACCGAAGAGCTTCAACACGCAACTCGCAATACGTATCCGGCAACCTTCAACGTCGCTTTCGAGAAGGTGCAGGATCTGCGTTACGGCGAGAATCCGCATCAGAGCGCGGCGTTCTATCGCGATCTCGCGGTGCCCGCTGGCGCGCTCGCTAACTACGAGCAGTTGCAGGGCAAGGAACTCTCGTACAACAACATCGCCGATTCCGACGCGGCATGGGAATGCGTGAAAACCTTCGACGCGCCCGCCTGCGTCATCATCAAGCATGCGAATCCGTGTGGCGTGGCGCTCGGCGCAAACGCGCACGAAGCCTACTCGAAGGCGTTCAAGACCGATCCTACGTCGGCGTTCGGCGGCATCATCGCGTTCAATCGCGAAGTGGACGAAGCGGCGGCGCAGGCCGTAGCCAAGCAGTTCGTCGAAGTGCTGATCGCGCCTTCGTTCAGCGATGCCGCGCGCGCGGTGTTCGCGGCCAAGCAGAACGTGCGTCTCTTGCAGATCGCGCTCGGCGACGGTCATAACGCGTTCGACCTGAAGCGCGTGGGCGGCGGGCTGCTGGTGCAATCGCTCGATTCGAAGAACGTGCAGCCGCATGAACTGCGCGTGGTGACGAAGCGCCACCCCACGCCCAAGGAAATGGACGACCTCATGTTTGCGTGGCGCGTGGCGAAGTTCGTGAAGTCGAACGCCATCGTGTTCTGCGGCGGCGGCATGACGCTTGGCGTCGGCGCGGGGCAGATGAGCCGCGTGGATTCGGCGCGCATTGCGGGCATCAAGGCGCAGAACGCGGGTCTCACGCTGACCGGCTCGGCCGTGGCTTCGGACGCGTTCTTCCCGTTCCGCGACGGGCTCGACGTGGTGGTCAATGCAGGCGCGACCTGCGTGATCCAGCCAGGCGGCTCCATGCGCGACGACGAAGTGGTCGCCGCCGCCGACGAGCACAATGTTGCGATGATTCTCACCGGCACGCGTCATTTCCGCCATTAATCGCTGCGGCATCCTTTATTATTGGCCTGTTTGCGCTGCCTGCTGATTGGCGGCACAAATAGGCCAATTTCATTTCGAACGACCGCCACGCCGGAGCGCATTTCCGCAAACATGAGAATTCTAGGCATCGATCCGGGCTTGCGCGTGACCGGCTTCGGCATCATCGACAAGTCCGGGCACTCGCTCACCTACGTGACGAGCGGCGTGATCAAGACAGCCGACGCAGACTTGCCTTCGCGTCTGAACACCATCTTCGAGGGCATTTCCACGCTCATCGGGCAGCACAATCCAGATCAGGCGGCGATCGAAAAAGTCTTCGTGAACGTGAATCCGCAGTCCACGCTGCTGCTTGGCCAGGCGCGCGGCGCGGCCATCTGCGGCATGGTGGCGAGCGGCCTGCCGGTCGCGGAATACACCGCGCTGCAATTGAAGCAAGCCGTGGTCGGCTATGGCCGCGCCACCAAGGAGCAAATGCAGCAGATGGTCGTGCGTCTGCTCGGCCTGACAGGCGTACCCAGCACCGACGCAGCGGATGCGCTCGGCATGGCGATCTGCCATGCGCATGGCGGCACCGGCCTCGCGGCGCTCGGCACCATCGCGCCGTCGCTGGCGAAAAAAGGCTTGCGCGTCAGGCGCGGTCGTCTCATCGGCTAATCAACCTCGATACTTACTGCAAATATGATCGGTCGCATTGCCGGCGTTCTGCTGGAAAAAAATCCGCCGCATCTGCTCGTCGATTGCGGCGGCGTCGGCTACGAAATCGACGTGCCGATGAGCACCTTCTACAATCTGCCGCATGCCGGCGAGAAGGTCGTCCTGCTCACGCAGATGATCGTGCGTGAGGACGCGCATCTGCTGTACGGATTTCTCACCGCGCAGGAGCGTTCGACGTTTCGCGAGTTGTTAAAGATCAGCGGCATCGGCGCGCGCATGGCGCTGGCCGTGCTCTCCGGCATGAGCGTGCAGGAGCTCTCGCAAACGGTGACGACGCAGGACGCCGCGCGCCTCACGCGCGTGCCGGGCATCGGCAAGAAGACGGCCGAGCGTCTGCTGCTCGAACTCAAGGGCAAGCTCGGCGCCGATCTCGGCGCGATGGCAAGCGCGGCTTCGCAGTCCGATCACGCCTCCGACATCCTCAATGCCCTGCTTGCGCTCGGCTATTCCGAGAAAGAAGCGCTCACCGCGATCAAGAACGTGCCTGCCGGAACCGGCGTCTCCGAGGGCATCAAGCTCGCGCTCAAGGCGCTCTCGAAAGGCTGATTCTGCGGGCGTTTCGTGTGTTGCGCCATTAGGCCGTTCGGCCAGGTTCATCGCGGGAAAGCTCGCTGTACAATCGACGGATGATCGAAACCGACAAACTCGCCGCTGAGCGCATCATCGCGGCCACGCCCGTCTCGCCGAACGAAGAAGCCTTCGAGCGCGCGTTGCGACCGCGCCAGCTCGACGAATACGTTGGCCAGGAAAAGGTGCGCGGCCAGCTCGAGATTTTCATCGAGGCGGCCAAGCGCCGTTCGGAAGCGCTCGATCATGTACTCCTGTTCGGGCCGCCGGGTCTCGGCAAGACGACACTCGCGCACATCATCGCGCGGGAAATGGGCGTTAATTTGCGACAGACCTCGGGGCCGGTGCTGGAGCGCGCGGGCGACCTCGCTGCCCTCCTCACCAATCTCGAAGCGAATGACGTGTTGTTCATCGACGAGATCCATCGGCTCTCGCCGGTCGTCGAGGAAATTCTTTATCCGGCGCTGGAGGATTATCAGATCGACATCATGATCGGCGAAGGCCCGGCCGCGCGTAGCGTGAAACTGGATCTGCAGCCGTTCACGCTCGTCGGCGCGACCACGCGCGCGGGCATGTTGACCAATCCTCTGCGCGACCGCTTCGGCATTGTGTCGCGGCTCGAGTTTTATAACGCGAGCGAACTGGCGCGTATCGTGTCGCGTTCGGCTTCGTTGCTGAAGGCGGAGATCGTGCCCGAGGGCGCGCTCGAGATTGCGCGGCGTTCGCGTGGCACGCCGCGTATCGCGAACCGGCTGCTGCGCCGCGTGCGCGATTTCGCCGAGGTGAAAGCGGACGGCAACATTACCGCCGAAGTCGCGGATGCCGCGCTGAAGATGCTCGATGTCGATCCCGTCGGCTTCGACCTGATGGACCGCAAGCTGCTCGAAGCCATCCTGCAGAAGTTCGATGGCGGCCCGGTGGGCGTGGACAATCTCGCGGCGGCTATCGGCGAAGAGCGCGATACCATCGAAGACGTGCTGGAGCCGTATCTGATTCAGCAAGGATATTTGCAACGCACGCCGCGCGGACGCGTGGCGACGTTGCTGACTTATCGGCACTTCGGGCTGGCTGCGCCCGATGCAGGGCCGATTCGCGAGCTTTGGGATGCGAAGGGGTGAGGGTTAGGCTTGCTTTCGCAACCCATCGTCGTCCGTATCCGTCGCCAGATGCGAAACGTCGCCCCACAAAACCACCCTCGCCGCGTCCCCGTCGTAATCAACGACATTGACGCTGCAATTCAACAACGGCCAGTCGCGAGCGTCCTGCAACGACAGCTTCTTAGCAAACCGATAGATGCAGTCCAGCACGCCGCCATGCGCCACGCACGCAATGCGCCCGCCCGGATGCGCGGCTAGGATAGGCTCCATTGCATGCACGACACGGTGATAAAACACCCGCTGTGATTCGCCACCCGGCGGCGTAAAACCCGGGTCCCGCGTTTGCCACTCGACGAACTCCGCAGGAAACTTCTCGCTGATCTCGTCGCTGTCATGACCTTGAAACGCGCCGTACAAGCGCTCGCGCAGTCCCTTCGAAAGACACAGTTCGAGCCCGAGCGCATCCGCGAAAGGACGCGCCGTTTGCTGCGCGCGTTGCAGGTCACTCGAATAGACCGCATCGAGCCCGCCCTCACGCGCCAAGCGCCGGCCCAGTTGCTCGGCCTGCAGGCGCCCGTGCTCGGAGAGCGGAATGTCGATATGCCCTTGTATGCGCTTGATGCGATTCCAGTCGGTTTCGCCGTGGCGAATGAAAAGGACCTGAGTGGTCATGGCGTTTCCGGTTGCGGCCGCACTTGCAGCCAGAATGTGACCGGCCCGTCGTTCACGAGCGATACCTGCATGTCCGCACCGAATTCGCCGGTCTCGACCACCGGATGCTTCTTCCGCGCCTCGCGCACGAAGTGGTCGAAGAGGCGCTTGCCTTCGTCGGGCGGCGCGGCGGGCGTGAAGCTCGGACGCAAGCCGCTCGACGTATCGGCGGCAAGCGTGAATTGCGACACCAGCAAGACGCCGCCCGCGCGCCCCGCGCCATCCATGTTCTGCACGGAAAGATTCATCTTGCCGGCAGCGTCGCTGAAGACTCGATACGCAAGCATCTTCGCCAGCAGCTTGTCGGCGGTTGCTTCGTTGTCGCCGCGCTCGGCGCAGACCAGCGCGAGCAAGCCTGCGCCGATGGCGCCCGTGACACGCTCGCCCACGCGCACGTCGGCGCGCGCCACGCGCTGGATGAGCGCAATCATGCGGTCAACGTGATCCGCGCAAAACGGCGCTTGCCGACTTGCACGACGAACTCGCCCGCCTCGACCTTCAAGCCTTTGTCGGTGATGGTCACGCCATCGATCTTCACGCCGTTCTGCTCGATGTTACGCAGCGCTTCGCTCGTCGATGGCGCGAGTCCCGCCTGCTTGAGCAACTGACCAATGGCGAGCGGCGCACCCGCGAGCGTGACGCTCGGGATATCGTCCGGCACGCCGCCCTTCGCGCGATGATTGAAGTCTTCGAGCGCGCGCTCGGCATCTGGCGCCGAATGAAAGCGCGTGACGATCTCCTGCGCCAGCAACACCTTGAAGTCGCGCGGATTGCGGCCGCCTTCCGCTTCCTTCTTGAAGCCCGCGATTTCCTCGATGCTGCGGAAAGACAGCAGTTCGAAATATCGCCACATGAGCACGTCGGAGATGCTCATCAGCTTGCCGAACATCTCCGTCGGCTTCTCGCTGATGCCGACGTAATTGTGCTTCGACTTCGACATCTTCTCGATGCCATCGAGACCTTCGAGCAGCGGCATCGTCAAAATACATTGCTGCTCTTGACCGTATTGCTTTTGCAATTCGCGGCCGACAAGCAGATTGAATTTTTGGTCCGTGCCGCCGAGTTCGAGGTCCGCGTTCAGCGCGACGGAGTCGTAGCCTTGCATCAGCGGGTAAAGCAACTCGTGGATGGAAATGGGCACGCCGCCCTGAAAGCGCTTGGTGAAATCCTCGCGTTCCAGAATGCGCGCGACCGTGTAGCGCGATGCCAGCTTGATCATGCCGTCGGCGCCGAGCGGCATCGACCATTCGCTGTTGTAGCGAATCTCGGTCTTCTCGCGGTCGAGCACGAGCGCGGCCTGTTCGAAATACGTCTTTGCGTTGTTTTCGATCTGCTCGCGTGTGAGCGGCGGGCGGGTGGCGTTGCGGCCGGAGGGATCGCCGATCAGCGAAGTGAAATCGCCGATCAGAAAAATGACCTGATGCCCGAGGTCCTGCAACTGGCGCATCTTGTTCAGCACGACCGTATGGCCGATATGAATGTCCGGCGCCGTCGGATCGAGGCCGAGCTTGATGCGCAGCGGCTTACCCGTGGCCGCGCTTTTGGCGAGCTTCTGCGCGAATTCGTCTTCGATCAGCAGTTCGTCGCAACCGCGCTTGGCGATGGCGAGCGCGTTGCGCACTTCGTCGGTAATCGGAAAGGCTTGCGCGGCAGGTGCGTTGGATTCAGTGGTCATGCTTTGCGGCTTGTGAGGTCAAAATGAGCGGTCGCGGGCGGCACTAACGCCGATGACGAAGCCGTCCGAACAACGCGGCGACATTCGCGAAAATGAGTGCAATTGCAGGTTCGAGCCGACGATTTTACGCGATGACGTGCCCTTTCGCGCCCTTTCGGCCAGCAATCGCGCCCGAATTGCAGAACGAGGCTTTTGACGCCGCTTAACGATTCGGCCAGTTACGCGGATAATCGCGGCTTAGCGGACTCGAGCGAATCGAAGGAGAGCAGCGTGGGTAAAAAGACCGAGGTAATCGAAAGCGGCGCGGCGGACGGCGTGTACTTCGGTTTGATGTCCGGCACGAGCATGGATGGCGTCGATGGCGTCGCGGTGCAGTTCGCGACCGGCAAGACGCCCGTTGTTCTTGGCGAGGCTCACGTCTCGTTCTCGAAGGGTCTGCGCGACGCGCTTTTCGAACTGCAAGCGCCCGGCGCCAACGAGCTTGAACGCGAGGCGCTCGCCGCCAACGCGCTCGCCACGCGCTACGCCGTTTGCTGCCACGAATTGCAGAGCATGAGCGGCTATTCGTCCACAAAGGTGCGCGCAATCGGCGTGCATGGCCAGACGGTGCGGCATCGGCCGGAAAAGGGTTACACGCGCCAGATCAACAATCCCGCGTTGCTGGCGGAAATGACAAACATCGACGTAATAGCAGATTTCCGCAGCCGCGATGTCGCCGCCGGCGGCCAGGGCGCGCCGCTCGTGCCGGCGTTTCACGCGACGCTCTTCGGCGCGAAAAACGAAACGCGCGTGGTCTGCAATCTCGGCGGTATCAGCAACATCACGATTCTCTCGTCGAGCGGCGCGGTACGCGGCTTCGACTGCGGCCCGGCAAATGCGCTGCTCGACGAATGGGCGCTTCGTCATTTGCAAAGACCCTATGACGACGGCGGACAATTCGCGGCATCGGGTCAAGTCAATCAGGCGCTCCTGAACGCGTTTCTCGATGAACCGTTCTTTCAGGAAGCACCGCCCAAGAGTACCGGGCGCGACTTGTTCAATCCCGCATGGCTCGACGCCAAACTCGCGGCGTTCACGGGCCTCGCTCCCGCCGATGTACAAGCCACGCTCGCCGCGCTGACGGCGACTTCGGTGGCGCGCGAGATCGAGCGTCACGCATCCGACGCCCGCGCGGTCTACGTTTGCGGCGGCGGCGCGCGTAATCCGGTGTTGCTCAGGATGCTTCAACAGGCGCTGGAAGAAAGCGGCGTGGCGGGCGTTCCCGTCATGACGACCGACGCGCTCGGCGTGCCGCCGCAACAGGTCGAGGCTTTTGCCTTCGCGTGGCTCGCAATGCGCTGCGTCGCGCGCAAGCCCGGCAATCTGGCAGCCGTGACAGGCGCAGCGGGCGAACGCGTGCTCGGCGCAATCTATCCGCACTGAGCCGACTAAAGCCTGGAAACGAAAACGGAGCCCGAAGGCTCCGTTTTTCATTCGACCGCTAAACCGAACTCAGACCGAGAACGACGATCCGCAACCGCAAGTGGTCGTGGCGTTCGGATTCTTGATCACGAACTGCGCGCCGTTGAGGTCGTCCTTATAGTCGATCTCCGCGCCGACGAGATATTGATAGCTCATCGAATCGACGAGCAATTGCACGCCCGCCTTGTCCATCACGGTATCGTCTTCGTTGACGGCTTCGTCGAACGTAAAACCATACTGGAAGCCCGAGCATCCGCCGCCCTGCACGAACACGCGCAGCTTCAGTTCCGGATTGCCTTCTTCATCGATCAATTGCTTGACCTTGTCCGCGGCCGCGTCGGTGAAGACGAAGGGCAAAGGCATCTCGGTCGTGGGGGTGTCGCTCACAGTGCTCATTCGAATTCTCCAATTAAGCTTCTAACCGCTATTGTAGGGCTCTTCCTAACATCGTGCTCGATGTCCATGAAATCAATGGGCTAAAGCAAATTCGACACAATTTGGCGCAGCGCGCGTCAGAACAAAAAAAGCCGCCGGCACGTGCGGTGCGGGCGGCTTTTTCGGGCAACTTCGCGTCCAGTAAGACGGAGGCGAAGCGCCAAAGCGCTTAACGCTTCGAGAACTGCTTCCGGCGGCGTGCCTTGTGGAAACCGACCTTCTTACGTTCCACTTCACGCGCGTCGCGGGTGACGAAGCCAGCGTTCGACAGTTGCGACTTGAGCGTTGCGTCGTAGTCCATCAGCGCGCGGGTGATGCCGTGGCGAACCGCGCCTGCCTGACCCGTTTCACCGCCGCCCGACACGTTGACCTTGATGTCGAACGTGCTTGCGTGATTCGTGAGTTCCAGCGGCTGACGCACGATCATCAGCGAGGTTTCGCGCGAGAAGTAGTCGGCGATGGGCTTGCCATTGACGACGATATCGCCCTTGCCCGACTTAATGAAGACGCGAGCGACGGCGCTCTTGCGGCGGCCCGTACCGTAGTTCCAGTTACCGATCATGTGGGCTCCCCTTAGATCTCGAGCGCTTTAGGCTGTTGAGCCGTATGCGGATGCGTTGCTTCGGCGTAGACCTTCAGCTTCTTGATCATTGCGTAGCCGAGCGGACCCTTCGGCAGCATGCCCTTCACGGCCTTCTCGAGCGCGCGGCCCGGGAAACGCTCTTGCATTTTGCCAAACGTCGTTTCATAAATGCCGCCCGGGTAGCCCGAGTGACGATAGTACTTCTTGTCCGTAGCTTTATTGCCCGTGACCTTCAGCTTGCCGGCGTTGATGATGATGATGAAATCACCAGTGTCGACGTGCGGGGTGAATTCAGGCTTGTGCTTGCCGCGAAGACGGCGTGCCACTTCGCTGGCGACACGGCCGAGAACCTTATCCGTCGCGTCAATCACGTACCATTCACGCGTCACCTCATGGGCTTTTGCGGAAAACGTCTTCATGATCGATCCAAAAATTTAAATCTGCCCTTGGCTGTTTTCAGCCTTTACCTTTGTTCGGTCCTGCTTATATGAGCGTTCAAGAACTTGCGTTCAGGACGCGCTGCAGGCTCTCCCTGACTTCTCTTCGCGGGCGTGGAACGAAGAGAACTTTGAATTATAAAGGGAAATAGTCGCGGAGGTCAAAAGAATGACGCTTTTGGGCCCGCCGCATGGGCGCTGTGGGCGAAAAAAAGCCCGAGCGCTGAGGGCTCGGGCTTAATCCACCAAAGGAGGAGGTGGAGGAGACGCGGTAGATGTGTCTAACTGCGACAACCAATGAGACAAGTATAGGCACGGTCATGCGGGGAGGCAAGAAGATTTGCATCGTGAAAGATGAGTTCATAATGTGAAATTTCGGTTACCGTGCAGTGTGCGCAACTTCATCTTTTAAATCATCGCGATAGAACGGATTCAGCGGTCATCCAGAGCGATTTAACCCGCTAGAGTCCTTCCTCCACTTCGCGAATCTGTTATCCGGCGGCAATACCCTCACGTAAAGGTTTGCTCGTCAACCGGTAGATGCGCGCATGCGCAGCCATCCCGACGACCGCGAGCCGCTACAATGAAAACCCTGTAAACGTAGAACGCTGGAGCCTGAGCATGGAAAGCAAAGTGAGCTGGATGGGACCGGACGGCATGGCGTTCGCGGCCGAAACGGGCAGCGGTCATATCGTCACGATGGACGGAGCGCCCGAAGGCGGCGGACGCAATCTCGCGCCGCGTCCGATGGAAATGGTGCTGCTTGGCACCGGCGGCTGCACCGCCTACGACGTGGTGATGATCCTGAAAAAGAGCCGCCAGGAGATTCAAGGCTGCTCCGTCACGCTCAAGGCCGATCGCGCGAGCGAAGATCCCAAGGTCTTCACGAAGATTCACTTTCACTTTACGGTCACGGGCAAGAATCTGAACCCGGCGACCGTCGAGCGCGCGATCAACCTGTCGCATGACAAGTATTGCTCGGCGTCGATCATGCTGGCGAAGACCGCGGAACTGACGCATTCGTTCGATATCGTCGAAGTCTGAACGAGCGCGCAAGCAAAAAAGAGCCGGCGTCACGCGCGTGACGCCGGCTCTTTCTTTTGGAATACGACAAAGCGGGCCGATAAGCCGGATTCTGTGCACGCAATACGCCCGAAAGCGATCGCGCGTGGCAGTCATTCCTCTAGGCGCGCCATTGCTGACGCGCTCAAGCTTCCTACCCGCAGACGAACGGGGGCACCGTCCTGCATCTCGAAGATGCGCGCCTGCCTATTTGGAATTGCTCCGGGTGGAGGTTACCGTGCCGGCCAGTCTCACGATGGCCGCGGTGCGCTCTTACCGCACCGTTTCACCCTTACCTGATCTCCCGACTTGCGCCAGGAGCCATCGGCGGTTTGCTTTCTGTTGCCCTGTTCCGCGTGTTGCCACGGATGGCCGTTAGCCATCACCCTGCCCTGTGGAGTCCGGACTTTCCTCGCCCTCGACGCACGAAACGTCGAAGCCGCGACTGCCTGGCCTGCTTTGTGGGGTCGATTCTAGCATCGGGTGTCTACCGCATCTCGAGGAATAGCTTTTTGCCTGCGAATCGTGCGCGCTGCGTTGGCCGCGACGTCTCACGCGCTGCGTCTGCCCGAACGAAACACTGTCGTATCGTCGTAAAACTCGGGGGATTCGTTTGCTTGCCACCAGCCCGGCACGCCAAGCACAGGTATCGGCGAGAAGGCGCGGCTTTCGATCGTCCCGGCATTCAGGCTTGCCGTTACGCGTTCATCGAGCAAGGCGCGGCGGGCGGTATCGTCAAGAGAGAAGTAGTCAGTGGGCACCGGCACGAGCCACGCGTGCCCTGTGCACGCCTTGTACGGCGCAACGAGTTTTTCCAGCAGCGCGTGTCCGAAGATGCGCGCCTCACAGCGCGTACCCCACGCCGCACGGCCCTCGATGAAAAGCGCACGCCAGTCGAAGCGGCGCAAGGCATCGGCGAGCATTGCGTCCGAGTACGCGAAAAACACCGCGTTTTCGTCGAAAAGCGTAAGCGCGTCGCGCACGCCGCCGCGCGTCGGACCGATACCGCGCGTCTCGATCTGCTCGGCCTGTCGCGCATTGAGCGCCGCCTTGACGCGCGGATACGCAAACCACATCAGGCCGTTGAAAAAATCGTGGAGGTTATGGCGCGTGGGCACGCATCCCGTTTCGGCGATATGCCCTTCATACGACGCCCCGTCCGGCAAGGCTTCCTGCGCGATAAACGCGAGCGGCCGAGCGCGCCCCGTGACATGCGCGGCGGCTTGGGCGTCGTCGTTCATGACGGACAAATAGCGCGCCGGGCTATCGAGCGCGGCGGCTTGCCAGCGCCTGCCGCGCGTTTCGATCGATGGTAACCACGGGCGCGTCCAGTCGATTGCCGCGAAACGGCCAACGCCGTCTTCAGCCGCCCCCGACGCGCCGCTCACTCAACTTGCCTCCACGAAGCGCCATCCGATCGATTCCCCGCCACGCAGCGGCACGACCTCTTCGTCGCCGACGGAAAACTCGGCGGGCAGCGTCCACGATGCGCGCTCGAGCGTCACTTTCTCCGCGCTGCGCGGCAGGCCGTAGAAATCCGCGCCATGAAAGCTCGCGAAACCTTCCAGTTTGTCGAGCGCGCCGGCTTTATCGAAGGCTTCCGTATAGAGTTCGAGCGCGTGGAGCGCCGTGTAGCAGCCCGCGCAACCGCACGCGTGCTCTTTCAAGCCTTTCGGATGCGGCGCGCTGTCCGTGCCGAGGAAAAAGCGCGCGTTGCCGGAAGTCGCCGCCTCGACCAGCGCCACGCGATGCGTCTCGCGCTTCAACACCGGCAGGCAGTAGTAATGCGGCCGGATGCCGCCCACGAGAATGGCATTACGGTTGAACAGCAGGTGATGCGCGGTGATGGTCGCGCCGATCGTGCCATCCGGACCTTCGGCGTCGCGCACGTAATCGGCGGCGTCCTTCGTCGTAATGTGCTCGAACACGACCTTGAGCGCGGGGAAATCGCGGCGCAGCGGCAGCAGCACGCGGTCGATGAACACCTTCTCGCGATCGAAGATATCGATATCGCCATCGGTCACTTCGCCGTGGATGAGCAGCGGCATGCCCGTTTCCTGCATGACTTCGAGCGTCTTCGCGCATTTGCCGAGGCTCGTCACGCCCGCGTCCGAATTGGTCGTCGCGCCCGCCGGATAAAGCTTCACACCGTGCACGAAGCCGCTATCGCGCGCCCGGCGGATCTCGTCAGGCGGCGTGTTGTCGGTGAGATAAAGCGTCATCAGCGGCTCGAAACGCGCGGCGGCTCCGTCTTTCGGCAGCGCGGCCAGAATGCGCTCGCGATAAGCCGCGGCCATTTCCGTGGTCGTCACGGGCGGCTTCAGATTCGGCATGATGATCGCGCGACCGAACTGGCGCGCCGTATGCGGCAGGACGGCGGCGAGCATCGCGCCGTCGCGCACGTGCAGATGCCAGTCGTCGGGACGCGCAATCGTGAGTGTCGTGAGCGAATCGGGCGAGGCGGAATTGGACATGGCGTGATGGCGGCGGAAACGTTGGAGTCGGGAGATCTAAAGACCTGGCAAAAACATCCGTGGAAAATTGACAACGCCGCGTTTTGCCCGACGCCGTTCGAATTTTGGATGACTGCCCCGGTGATATGCTTGTCGGACGTATTGTAACAACGGGCTCAATGCCCTTACCGGCTCTCGCTTTCAGCAACATGTGCCAACTTCTCGGAATGAACTGCGCCGAACCGACCGATGTGACGTTCTCGTTCACCGGGTTCGCCGCGCGTGGCGGGGTCACGGATCACCACGCGGACGGCTGGGGTATCGCATTCTTCGAGGACAAGGCGTGCCGGCTTTTCATCGACCATGAATCGTCCGCCAAGTCGCCGCTCGCGGAGATGGTGAAGCGCTATCCGATCAAATCGAAGAACACCATCGCGCATATTCGCAAGGCGACGCAAGGGCATATCCTGCTGGAAAACTGCCATCCGTTCCTGCGTGAGTTGTGGGGACGGCACTGGATCTTCGCGCACAACGGCGATCTCAAAGACTACGCGCCCGAACTGAACGGCCTGTATCAACCCGTCGGCAACACAGACAGCGAGCTTGCCTTTTGCACGCTGCTGGAAGGTTTGCGCAAGGCGTTTCCGCGCTCGCAGCCGCCGCTGGAAGAATTGTTCGACGCGCTCGCCTCGCTCACAGGCGAGATCACGAAGCACGGCGTGTTCAATTTCCTGATGTCCAACGGCCAGGCGCTCTTCTCGCACTGCTCGACGCATTTATACTATCTGGTTCGCAGTTGGCCGTTTTCGACCGCGCATCTGATCGACGCGGACATGTCGATCGATTTCGCCAAGTACACGACGCCGGAAGATCGCGTGGCGGTCATCGCCACCTCGCCGCTCACCGATAACGAAGTCTGGACGCGTTTTGCGCCCGGCGATCTCGCCATGTTCCAGAAAGGCGCGCTCTCGCGCACGGTGAACATTCCGGTGCCGGATGAAGTCGCGAAGAAGGCCGCCGAGCCGCTTGCCAAAGCGTGCGTGGGATCGGCGCTGAAGATCGAGGAAATTCAGTCGACGGCGTCGGTGGAAACCGAACTCGGGATCGAATAAAACGAATCGAACGCTGAATAAAAACGGCCTTCCTCACGGAAGGCCGTTTTGCATGACGCCGCTAAAACGCGTCAGTGCAGGATTTTCGCCAGAAAGTCCTTCGCGCGATCCGACTTCGGATTCGCAAAGAACGCTTCCTTCTGGTCGTCCTCGACGATCAATCCCTTGTCCATGAAGATCACGCGATGCGCGACCTTCTTCGCGAAGCCCATTTCGTGCGTCACGCACATCATGGTCATGCCTTCCTGCGCGAGTTCGACCATCACGTCGAGCACTTCGTTGATCATCTCGGGATCGAGCGCGGAGGTCGGTTCGTCGAAGAGCATGGCAATCGGGTCCATCGACAGCGCGCGGGCAATCGCCACGCGTTGCTGCTGACCGCCCGACAACTGGCCCGGAAACTTGTCCGCGTGCGCGCGCAGGCCCACGCGATCGAGCAGTTTGAGACCCTTCGTCGTCGCTTCGTCGCTCGAACGGCCCAGCACCTTGATCTGCGCGAGCGTCAGGTTCTGCACGATCGACAGATGCGGAAACAGCTCGAAATGCTGGAACACCATGCCGACCTTCGAACGCAGCTTCGAGAGATTGGTCTTCTTGTCCGTGAGCGATTGACCGTTGATGGTGATCTCGCCCTTCTGAAACGGTTCGAGCCCGTTCACGGTCTTGATGAGCGTCGACTTCCCCGAACCCGACGGGCCGCACACCACGACGACCTCGCCTTTCTTCACTTCGGTCGTGCAGTCCGTCAGCACCTGGAACTGCCCATACCACTTGGAAACATTCTTGATAGAGATCATCTTGCGACCTTTTTCTGAAGACTTTTTACGAGTGCCGATGCCAACACGCAAACCACGAAATAGCACGCGCCGGCGAACAGCACCATCTCGACGGTCGTGCCGTCGCGGTCGCCGATGTTCGTCGCCGTGCGGAAGAAGTCCGCGAGACTGATCACGTAGACGAGCGACGTATCCTGGAACAGGACGATCGCCTGCGTGAGCAACAGCGGCACCATTGCGCGGAAAGCCTGCGGCAGCACGACGAGTTTCATCGCCTGGCCGTAGGTCATGCCGAGTGCGAACGCCGCGTTCACCTGACCGCGCGCCACCGCCTGAATGCCCGCGCGAATGATCTCCGAATAGTACGCAGCTTCGAAGAGCGAGAACGCGACCATCGCGGAAGCGAGGCGAATGTCGATATCGGCGGATAAGCCGAGCACATTCTGCAGCAACTGCGGCACGATCAGGAAAAACCACAGCAACACCATCACGAGCGGAATCGAGCGGAACACCGTGACGTAAGCGCTCGCGAACCACTGCAAGGGTTTCACACCCGACAGACGAAACAGCGCGAGCACCGTGCCCCAGACAATGCCGATCACGATGGCGAGCACCGTGATCTGCAGCGTGATGATGGCGCCCGTCCACAGCGTGGGCCACGCGCCCACAATGCCGCTCCAGTTGAATTGATGCATTACTTGCCTCCGATGTAGCCAGGCAACCGGGTCTTCGCTTCTACCCAGCGCATCAGGTTCATCACGACGAGGTTGATGAGCATGTAGGCGAGCGTCACCGCGATGAACGACTCATACGTCTGCGCCGTGTAGTCGACGAGTTGCCGCGCCTGCGCCGAAAGGTCGAGCAGACCGATGGTCGACGCGACCGCCGAATTCTTGAACACGTTGAGGAATTCCGACGTGAGCGGCGGCACGATGATGCGATAAGCGACCGGCATCAACACATAGCGATACGTCTGCCATTGCGTGAAACCCATCGCGAGACCCGCGTTGCGTTGACCAGGCGGCAGCGCGCTGATGCCCGAGCGCACCTGTTCGCACACGCGCGCGCCGGTGAAGAGTCCGAGACAAATGATCGACGAGGAAAAGAACTGCGCCGATGGCGGCAGTTGCTTGAACCAGTTGCCGATGGAAGGCGGCAGCAACTCGGGTATCACCAGATACCAGACGAAGAACTGCACGATCAATGGAATATTACGGAAGATCGCGACATAGACAGTGCCGATGGCCGCCAGGAAGCGATTCGGGACCGTGCGCAAGATGCCGAACAACGAGCCGACCACAAGCGCGATCACCCAAGCCGCGAGCGACACGGTAATCGTCACCCAGAAGCCGGAAATCAGCCAGCCGAGATACGTGGTGGGCTCGCCGGTCGAAACCGGACTCAGCAGAATGCCCCAGTTCCAGTGGTAAGACATGGACCTCACTCCAAAAAGAAACGGAAGAAGCAAGCTCCTTCCGTCTCGTTCGCTCGATAGTCGAACCGGTTAGTCGATTACTTTGTCATTCGGGCTCTTGAAGAGAGCCTTAATGTCGTCGCTTTCCGGGAAGTTGAGGTTGAGGCCCTTCGGCGGAATCGGGCTTTCGAACCACTTCTTGTAGATCTTGTCGGCGTCGCCCGAGGTTTCCACCTTGGCGATGGCGTCGTCCACGACCTTCTTGAACTCGGGGTCGTTCTTGCGCATCATGCAGCCGTACGCTTCATGCGATTGCGGCGCGCCGACGATCACGAAATCGTTCGGCGTGTTGGACTTGGCGCGTTCGCCCGCGAGCAACGCATCGTCCATCATGAACGCGACGGCGCGGCCGGTCGACAGCGTGAGAAACGACTCGCCGTGATCCTTCGCGCTGATGATGTTCATGCCCATGCTCTTGTCCTGATTCATCTTGCGAAGCAGGCGCTCGGAAGTCGTGCCGGCGGTCGTCACGACCGTCTTGCCCTTCAGGTCCGCCCAGTCCTTCACGCCGGAATCCTTCTTGGTCATGAGGCGCGTGCCGATCACGAAAATCGTGTTCGAGAAGGCCACTTGCTGCTGACGTTCCGCGTTGTTCGTGGTCGAGCCGCACTCGAGGTCCACCGTGCCGTTCTGCACGAGCGGAATACGGTTTTGCGACGTGACCGGCGTGAGCTTCACCTTCAGATTCGGCATGTTGAGCTTCTGCTTGACCGCTTCCACGACCTGCAGCGCGAACTCATGCGAATAGCCGACGACGTTCTGCTTGTCGTCGTAGTACGAGAAAGGAATGGACGACTCGCGATGCCCCAGCGAGATCACACCCGTGTCCTTGATTTTCTTGAGCGTCCCGGCGTCTTGCGCGTGAGCGCTAGCCGCGATGAATCCGAGCGCGGCGATGAGCAGCGCAGCTTTTTTAATCTTCATGTGTTCGATCTCCTGTGGCAAAAATCGGGGCAAGTTTAGCAGGGTAATTATTCTGAAAGAATGATTGTTAACCCACTCTGTCTTATTTTCGGGATGTCGGCGGAAAGGTCACCGGCATTGGCGCTTGAGCACTTACTTCAGTCGAGCCGCGTCGCGACAGAAAACCGCGATGTTATAGCAATCCTCATGCAAATGCGGGCGACGTCCCGAAGGAACGTCGCCCGCAAATTTCATCGATCGTTCATGCGGCACGCGTCATGCGAGCCGCTTGCCTCATGCCACATCCGACACGAGCGCGTGGCCATGCGATCAGGGATACAGGCCGCGCATTTCACGCGCCATGAGAATGCGCGTACAGGCCACGATGAAGGCCGCCGTGCGCACCGAAACCTTATGCTCGCTCGCCACTTGCCAAACCGCCGCAAACGCTTCACGCATGACACGTTCGAGCCGCTGGTTGATCTCGTCCTCGGTCCAGAAGAAGCTGGAGAAGTCCTGCACCCATTCGAAATACGACACCGTCACACCGCCCGCATTCGCCACCACGTCGGGGATTACGAGCACGCCCTTGTCGTGGAGGATGTCGTCGGCGGCCGTCGTGGTCGGGCCGTTCGCGCCTTCCACGACGATCTTCGTTCTGATCTTCGGTGCGTTCTTCTCGGTGATCTGGCCTTCCAGCGCGGCTGGAATGAGGATGTCGGTCTCGATGGTCCAGAACTCGTCCGGCGATACCGGATCGGCGCCAGCAAAGCCGCCTACGCCGCCGTTCTGCGCGACGTGCTCGGCGAGCGCGAGCGTGTCGATACCCTTCGAGTTGTACAGCGTGCCCGTGTGATCCTGCACGGCGATGACCCGCGCGCCCGCTTCCTGGAACAGCCGCGCCGCGATTCCGCCGACGTTGCCGAAACCCTGCACCGCGATACGCGCGCCTTCGATCTCGAGCCCCATGCGACGCGCCGCTTCCGAGCCGACGACGAACACGCCGCGCCCTGTCGCTTCCTTGCGGCCGAGCGAGCCGCCAAGCGCGATCGGCTTGCCGGTCACGACGCCCGTAGCCGTTTGCCCCTGGTTCATGGAGTACGTGTCCATCATCCAAGCCATGATCTGCTCGTTCGTGTTCACGTCCGGCGCGGGAATGTCCGTGTTCGGCCCGATGATGATGCCGATCTCGCTCGTGTACCGGCGCGTCAGGCGTTCGAGCTCGCCACGCGAGAGCAAGCGCGGATCGACGCGAATACCGCCTTTCGCGCCGCCGTACGGCACGTTCACTGCCGCGTTCTTTACCGACATCCACGCGGACAAAGCCATCACTTCGGAAAGCGTCACGTCCTGGTGATAACGCACGCCGCCCTTGCCGGGACCGCGCGACGTGTTGTGCTGCACGCGATAGCCTTCGAAATGCGCGACGGTGCCGTTGTCGAGTTCGATCGGGCAATCGACTATGAGAATGCGCTTCGGGCGCTTGAGGGTTTCAAGCCAACGGGAGAGAGAACCGAGATACGGTGCGACGCGATCGACCTGCTGCAAGTAGTTGCCCCAGGGGCCGAGATCGTCGGCATGGAGGTACGACGGGATCGCGTGTTTGGCGTCCGGCGCTTGCAGCGAGTGCTTCGAAGAGGACAATTGATGCTCCAGCGGTGAAGGAATGCGCCCATTGTCGAAAAACAGCGTGCGCAATGCCAATGCCGTTTGCTCATTCGATCATGCGTTTCTTGCATAACGTAGCAAACGCTTATCCACCGGGCTTTTGCGCCGATGCATCGAGCACTTCTTCGCCTACTGCATCCCATAGCGCGCGGATCAACGCCTGACGCGGTTCCTCCCCTTGAGCGGCCAGTTTGTCGCGGTAGAGGCGGATCTCCATCGTCAGCGTGAACTGACCGGCGCTCGTGCCGCGTGTTCCCCTGTCGAGCCGGATCAGCTTGCCTTCTTCCACCGCGTCTTCGACCGCGCTGTGCGGCAGGAACGCGACACCGTGACCGGCAAGCGCCATTGCCTTGAGGCCTTCGGCCATGTCGGTCTCGTAGACCTTGTCGAGATAGAGGCGCGTGGGCGCCGTCGCGATGATCACCTCCGTCATGCGGCCGAGATACGCGTTCTGCGTGTAGGACAGATACGGCGCGGGCGCATCCGCGCTTGCGGGCAGCGTGTAGCGCGCGCGTCCGCCCTTGTTGGGCGCGGAGAATGGACTGATCGGTTCGCTACCGAGCGTGAGCATGTCGTAGCGCGCGGGATCGAGCGCGACGGGATGACTCGGATGGTGATAGCCCATCACGAGATCGCAGCCGCCTTCGACGAGCGACAGCACCGCGTCGTGCACGTTGAGCGCGCGCAAGCGTGTGCGGATGCGCCCGAGCCGCGCTTCGACGTGTTCGAGCCAGCGCGGGAAATAAGTCAGCGACAACGTGTGCGGCACCGCGAACTCGATGGTCGCCGCGGGCACGCCGCCTTGACCGCGCAGCAGCATGCGGGCTTCGTGAAACTGCGAAAGCATGGCGAGCGCTTGCTCGTAGAAGACCTGACCGGCTTGCGTCAGACGCGTCGGATACACCGACCGGTCGATGAGCTCGGTGCCGAGCCACGCTTCGAGCGCCTGGATGCGCCGCGAAAACGCGGGCTGCGTGATATGCCGAAGTTCTGCCGAGCGGCTAAAGCTGCGCGTCTCCGCGAGCGAGACGAAGTCTTCGAGCCATTTGAGTTCCATCGTGGATGAGCGCCTTGCGCGCGCTATGCGGCGAAGAAAGCATTTTATAGGGATGCGCCCTGCACGCCCCATGAACCTCACGCAAGCGCGACGCACCATACCCATGCGGCTCGCGCACGAACGCGGTGCCGCAGCGCGCGCCTCGTCGCGTGGACATAAGGCGGGCAAGCGGCTCGCAAGTGTAAGCGGCACATGCCCTCAAGCCTCGCCGATAAGGGCGTCGCGCAGCCAGCCGATTGCGCACACATTTCTTTGGCATGGTGCTTGCAAATTTTCCTGATCTCGCTCAAGCCGATTGCTCGCCTCTGCGCTGCCTGTGATCGGTCAACCAGGCAGAAGCACTTCGCCACACGCCTACATCTGGAATTCGCAATGTCCAATCTGATCGCATCGCTCAAGAGCGGCAACTGGCGCTCGCTGCTCGCCTGTTTCCTGTACTTCGATACGGGCTTCACCGTCTGGGTGCTGTATGGACCGCTCGCGCCGTTCATCGGCCGGGACATCGCGATGACAGCGGCGCAGCAGGGCTTTCTCGTCGCAGTGCCGGTGCTCGCGGCGGCGATTCTGCGCGTGACGCTCGGCAACCTCTATCAATCGACCGATGGCCGTCGCGTCGCGCTGATGGGCGTGGTGCTCTCGTCGATTCCGTCGATCGTGCTGCCGCTGTTGCCCGGCGCGCCGTCGTATGCGCTCTTGCTCGTGCTCGGCGTGTTCCTCGGCATGGGCGGCGCGAGCTTCGCCGTCGCGTTGCCGATGGCCGGCAGCAACTATCCGCCGAAGGTCCAGGGGCTGGTGCTGGGTCTCGCGGCTGCGGGCAACATCGGCGCGGTGCTCGACGGCTTTCTGTTCCCGCATCTCGCCGATGCCTTCGGCTGGCAGCTCGCCACCGCCGCAGCGCTGCCGTTGCTCGCGCTGACCGCCATCGCGCTGTACGCGTGGGCATCGGATCTCGGCGAGAAAAGCGGCAGCACATGGCGCGCGCTGTCGAGTTTCGCGGTGACGCTCGTGAGCCTCATCGTGCTGGTGCTGGCGGTGAGCGGCGGCGTCTTCGGTGCAGGACGCACAGGCGTGTTGCTGCTGCCGGTGATAGGCGCGATCATCGCCATCGCGGTGTTGCCGGGCCGGTATCGCACCGTGCTGCGCGAGCGCGATACGTGGGTCATCATGCTCATCTACAGCATCACGTTCGGCGGCTTCGTCGGCATGTCGTCGTATGTGACGCTACTGCTTACTTCGCTCTATCAGATGCCCAAGCTCGAAGCCGGGCTTTTCATGTCGCTGCTCGCGTTCCTCGGCGCGATCGTGCGGCCCTTTGGCGGCTATGTCGCGGATCGCGTGACCGGTGTGCGTGCGCTGCTCGTGCTGCTTGCCGTGATCGCCGTGGGCGACTTTGCCTTCGCCATCTGGATGCCGCCTGTCGCCGGCGGTCTGGCATTGCTGATCTGCCTGTATATCGCGTTCGGGCTTGGCAACGGCTCGACGTTTCAGCTCGTGCCGCATCGCTGGAAGGGCAAGACGGGCTTGCTGTCGGGGATCGTAGGCGCGGCGGGCGGTATCGGCGGATTCTATCTGCCGGTGGTGATGGGCATTGCGAAGGAAAGCACCGGCAGCTATCAGATGGGCTTCGCGACTTTCGGCGTGATCGCTACGTGCGCGTTCGGTGCGCTGTTCGTGCTGCGCGCGCAGTGGCTGCGCTGGTCATCGACGGCGGCGCTCGGGGCCGAAGGCATGGCGATGAACGGCGCGCATGCGATGGAGTAGCGCGCATTCCGAGGCGACGGCGATCAAACCCCCGCCGTATCCCGCTGCCCCATCGCGGCGACATCATCGCTGCCGCGCTGCTGCTGAAGCGCCCACATCTGCGCGAAGAGACCACCCGCACGCAGCAGTTCCGCGTGCGTGCCGCGCTCCACGATGCGCCCGTGATCCATCACGATGATCTGCTGCGCATGCACCACCGTCGAAAGCCGGTGCGCGATGATGAGCGTGGTCCGCTCGCGAGCGATGTTATCGAGTTCATGCTGGATCGCGCGCTCGGACTTCGAATCAAGCGCGGAAGTGGCTTCGTCGAAGATGAGGATCGGCGGATTTTTCAAAAGCGTGCGCGCGATGGCCACGCGCTGCTTCTCGCCGCCCGACAACTTGAGGCCGCGTTCGCCGACCGGCGTGTCGTAACCCGCGGGCAGCGTTTCGATGAAGTCATGGATATGCGCCGCGCGCGCCGCCGCGATCACTTCGTCGCGCGATGCAGTGGGCTTTCCGTAAGCAATGTTGTAGTAGATCGAGTCGTTGAAAAGCACGGTGTCTTGCGGCACGATTCCAATTGCCGCGCGCAACGAATCCTGCGTCACGTCGCGAATGTCCTGACCATCGATCAGAATGCGGCCGCCCGCCGCGCGGTCGAGATCGTAGAAGCGAAACAGCAGCCGTCCCAGCGTCGATTTACCGGAGCCGCTATGACCCACCACCGCCGTCGTCGTGCCAGCGGGAATGGCGAAGTCGATGCCATGCAGGATGGGCCGCGCCGCCTCGTAGGCAAAGTTCACGTTCTCGAAGCGCACCGCCGCGCCCTTCACCGCAAGCGGCCGCGCATCGGGCGCGTCCGGGACTTCGCGGCCCGCGCCGAGCAGCGTGAACATGCGGTCGGTATCGGTCAAAGCCTGCTTCAATTCCCTGTACACCACGCCGAGAAAGTTCAGCGGAATATACAACTGCAACATGAAGGTGTTGATGAGCACGAGGTCGCCGAGCGTGAGCCGTCCGGCCATGACGCCTTGTGTCGCGCGCCAGAGAATGAACACGAGCCCCGTGCCGATGATCGTCTGCTGCCCGAAGTTGAGCATCGACAAGGAACGCTGCGACTGGATCGCCGCCGTTCTATAGCGCTGCAGGTTCTCGTCGTAGCGGCGCGCTTCCCACTCTTCGTTGCCGAAGTACTTCACCGTTTCGTAGTTGAGCAGGGAATCTATCGCGCGGGCGTTCGCCTTCGAATCGAGATCGTTCATCGTGCGGCGAAAATGCGTTCGCCATTCCGTCACCTTCACGGTGAACACGATATACGTCACTAACGCGATGAACGTGACGATGGCGTAATACGCTTCGTACTTCGTCGCGAAGAAGGTGAGCACGAGCCCCACTTCGACGAGCGTCGGCAGAATGCTGTAGAGCGAATACGACACGAGTTGCTGAATGCCGCGCGTGCCGCGTTCGATATCGCGCGACATGCCGCCCGTTTGCCGCTCCAGATGAAAGCGCAGCGACAGCGCGTGCAGATGCCGAAACACCTTGAGCGCAAGCTGGCGCACCGCGCTCTCCGTGACCTTCGCAAAGAGCAGTTCGCGCAGTTCGGTGAAGATCGAAGTCGACAGCCGCACGAGCGCATAAGCGATGACCAGCAACCCGATTCCGCTAATCAGCACGAGCCCCGGCGCGTCCTGCGCGCGGCCAAGCGCGGTGAGATGCTGCACGGACGAGAGGCTATCGACGATATGCTTCATCACGATAGGCACGCCAAGGTTCGTCACCTTCGCACCGATGAGACACGCAAGCGCGAACGCCACGCGCATCTTGTACGTGGCGAGGTAAGGCAACAGCGAGCGGATCGTCTGCCAGTCGCGGCGCGAGCCCTTGGCAGGCGCGTCCGTCTCTCTCGTGGGGATGCGGCGCATGAGTCGTATTTTTCGGGCGCCTTCGGGCACGTTGCGCGGGGGCGGCGTTTCAGACGCTTGGGGGTTCTTGCGGGAGCGCGATCTACGCGTGCTATCCCGGTACAATTCGCGAGACTCGCTGGCTTGCTGCTCGCGAGTCATCTATACATATGCATTGTCGCAGAAGGTTCAAGGCCCCGCTCACGGCCGCTGCGACGCAACACCGGACCCTTTCCATGCCCCAAGAATCCAGTCTTCCCCAAAAGCCGGTCGCCCTGCGTGTCGTTCCGCAGCCCGCCGACGCCAACGTGCACGGCGATGTCTTCGGCGGCTGGATCATGGCGCAGGTGGATATCGCGGGTTCCATTCCCGCGAGCCGGCGTGCGAACGGACGCGTGGCGACCGTCGCCGTGAACTCGTTTCTGTTCAAGCATCCGGTATTCGTCGGCGATCTGCTGAGCTTCTACGCGGACATCGTCAAGACGGGCAACACGTCGGTGACGATATCCGTCGAGGTCTATGCGCAGCGCATGAGTCTCGCGGAAGAAGTGGTCAAGGTGACGGAGGCGACACTGACCTATGTCGCCACGGATCGCGATCGTCGCCCGCGCGTGTTGCCCGCGCTCGATTGACCTTCTCGCAGACGTTTATTCGGTCAGGCCGAATTCGCGCATGGCCGGCAAGAAGTCGTGATTGAGTTTGTCTGCGTTGCGCGAGAGCTTGGCTAGCGCGTAACGCTGGAAGCGATCGAGCTTGCCCCAGCGCGACAAGCTCGGCGCGCTCACACCAGCTAGACTGCTTTGACGAATCACGGATTCAGGCACGGCATCGGCATGTGCCCAGACGGGATCGGTGTCGCGCTCGATTTGTTCCGGCGTGGCATTGGCATGTGTTTTCAGCATCTCTTCGAGCGCGAGATCGAAGTTCTTTTCGAGTTCCGCATCGTCTTCCACGGGAAAGCGTGCAAGCAACGCGCGATCTTCATACGGAAGCTGTTGCCATTCCTCGAGCGCGATACGCATGCCAAAGCGATCCAGATTGAAGCGCACGGCAAGCGGAATGAAACGCAAGTTGTCCGAGGATTCAACCTCGAAGCCGAAGAGACGAGCGGCGTCGTAAAGTCCCATGACGTTAGCCTCGTTGGATTGAGGGGCGCGCGCGGCGCGCATCGCCCGCTTAAGTTATTGTAGGGCTCTGAATCTGGCTGGAACCGTTGCAAATGAACCGCTGACGCGCGCTTTAGAAAACGCGGACAGCATGACATGGCAGCAAGCGTCATACCCACACTTTACTTGAACGCGGCGGCCATGCGGTAAAGAAGGAGCAGCAAGTGAGTCGACTCGATACCGACGATCAACCCGGCTATGTCGAACGCAACGTGCGCAGGCATCGCAAGGGCGAGAGCGCGATCGTCACGGATAACGTGGGCCAGGAATGGCCCGTTGCGCTCGTCTACAACGGCATTTCGCACGCGGTCATGATGTGCACGCCGCGCGATCTCGAAGCCTTCGCGGTGGGCTTCTCGCTGACGGAAGGTATTGTCGAGCGGGGCAGCGACATTCACGACATAGAAGTCTATTACCGTGATGAAGCAGACGCGCTGCCTCATGCCGAAGTGCACTTGCAAGTCGTGCAGCAGGCGTTCGTTTCGCTGAAGGACAAGCGGCGCGCATTGGCGGGCCGCACGGGTTGCGGCGTGTGCGGGATCGAGAGTATCGACTTGCTGGATTTGCAGCCCGAAGCCGTGCCGGATACTGGCTTTCTCGCGAAGCTCGCGCCCGATGCCATCGAACGCGCCGCGCGCGATCTGCCCGCGCATCAGCGGCTGACGAAGCTCACCGGCGGCCTGCACGCCGCTGCATGGTGCGACGAAACAGGCGCGGTGCTGCACGCGTTCGAGGATGTCGGCCGCCATAACGCGCTCGACAAACTCATCGGCCATCTCGTGCTGCAGCGTGTGGACACGACGCAAGGCTTCGTGTTTCTGTCGAGCCGCGCAAGCTACGAACTCGTGCGCAAGTCGGCGCGCGTTGGCGTTCCGATGATCGCGACTATCTCCGCGCCGACTTCGCTTGCCATCGCCATCGCGAAGAAAGCGAGCCTGAGGCTCGTCAGCTTCGCGCGCGAAAACAGCTTCGTCGAGTACGACGCGGACTGAGCGCGCTTCAGGCGTTTTGCGCAGGCTTTATTCGAACGCGCTGAAGTTCGGTTTGCGTTTCTCGAAGAACGCCTGAAACGCTTCACGCGCTTCCGGCGCGGCGAGCATGCGCGCAAAGTGCCCCGCTTCCTCGCCCATGCGCGCGGTGACTTCCGCCGCCTGTGCGCCCTTCAGCAAGGACTTGGTCGTGCGCAGCGACGACGCCGGCAACGCGGCCAGCTTCCTCGCCTTGCCAAGAGCGTAGGCATCGAGTTCGGTGGCAGCGAGCACGCCGTTGACAAAGCCCATTTCGGTGGCTTCCTTGACATCGAATGCTTCGCCGAGCAGCAGCTTTTCCGCCGCACGCTGGTATCCGGCGATACGCGGCAACAATAGACTCGATGCCGCTTCCGGACACAAGCCGAGCTGCACGAAGGGCAGCGAGAACTTCGCGCCCTCGGCCGCGTAGACGAGATCGCAATGCAGAAGCATCGTCGTGCCGATACCTACCGCCACACCCGATACCGCCGCAACCACCGGCTTCGGCATCGCGCTCAGGCGGCGCAGGAATTGAAACACGGGCGCGTCCTGGTCTTTGGGCGGATCGTTGAGAAAGTCTTCGAGGTCGTTGCCCGCGCTAAAAGCGCCGCCGTTGCCGCGAATCAGCACGGCGCGCACGGAAGGATCTTTCTCGGCTTCGTAAAGACCGTCGGCCATCTCCTGATACATCGCAGCCGTGATCGCGTTCTTCTTCTCGGGGCGATTCAGCACGATGCAGAGCACGCCATCCGCGCGTTCGATGAGAATCTCCATCTTCCGTCTCCTGTCGTATGGTCCGCCAACGCTCGACGCGCTGGCGGACCACGTCATCACAGCCGCTCGATGATGCCGGCAGCGCCCATTCCGGTGCCGACGCACATCGTCACCATGCCGTACTTCAGATTGCGGCGGCGCAGGCCATGTACGACGGTCGCCGCGCGAATCGCGCCGGTCGCGCCGAGCGGATGCCCGAGCGCAATCGCGCCGCCGAGCGGATTGACCTTCGACGGATCGAGCCCGAGGTCCTGAATCACCGCGAGCGACTGCGCCGCGAATGCCTCGTTGAGTTCGATCCAGTCGATGTCATCCTGCTTGAGACCGGCGGCCTTCAATGCAGCGGGAATCGCTTCCTTCGGCCCGATGCCCATGATCTCCGGCGGCACGCCGCGCACTGCAAAGCTCACGAAGCGCGCGAGCGGCGTGAGGTTGAATTGCTTCAACACTTTCTCCGACACGACGATCAACGCGCCCGCGCCGTCGGAAGTTTGCGAACTGTTGCCCGCCGTCACCGAGCCCTTGTTCGCGAACACCGCGCGCAGCTTCGCGAGACCTTCGACGCTCGTATCGGCGCGCGGACCTTCGTCGAGCGCGATCTCACGGGCATTCACGCGCACTTCGCCCGAAGCGAGATCGGGGAAGCGTTCGTTGAGCGTGTAAGCCGCGATTTCATCGGCGAATTCGCCCGCCTTTTGCGCCGCCAACGCACGCCGATGCGACTCCGCCGCGAACGCGTCCTGCGCCTCGCGGCTCACCTTCCAGCGCTCGGCCACGCGCTCGGCGGTCAGCCCCATGCCGTACGCAATGCCGACGTCCTCATTGCGATCGAAGATATGCGGCGACAGCGACGGCTTGTTGCCCATCATCGGCACCATGCTCATGGACTCGCAGCCGCCTGCGATCATCGCGTCGGATTCGCCCACGCGGATGCGGTCCGCGGCCATCGCGAGCGCCGTCAGACCCGATGCGCAGAAGCGGTTCACCGTCACGCCGCCGACCGTGTTCGGCAGACCCGCGAGCAAGGCGCCCATGCGCGCGACGTTCAGCCCTTGCTCGGCTTCGGGAATGGCGCAGCCGACGATCGCGTCTTCGATCACGCTCGTGTCGAGTCCGGGCACTTGCGCCACAGCCGAGCGGATGGCGTGGACCAGCAGTTCATCCGGGCGCGTGTTCTTGAACACGCCGCGCGGCGCCTTGCCAATAGGCGTGCGGCTCGCGGCGACGATATATGCGTCTTGCAATTGCTTGCTCATCATTTGCAGCTCCAATAGGTCGCGTGTTCAGTTACGAACCGGCTTGCCGGTCTGCAGCATGCCCATGATCCGTTCCTGCGTTTTCTGCGTGCCGAGCAACTCGACGAACGCGCGGCGTTCGAGCGCAAGCAGCCATTCTTCATCGACGAGACTGCCGGCTTCGACATCGCCGCCGCACATGGCTTCCGCTATGCGGCTCGCGATCAGATAGTCGTGCTCGCTGATGAAGCGGCCATCGCGCATGTTGACGAGCGACGCCTTGATGGTCGAAATCGCCGAGCGGCCCGCCACCGGCACCTGTCTCACGCGCAAGGGCGGACGGTAGCCGGTATCGGCGAGCGCGCGCGCTTCCTTCTTCGCGATGTCGAGCAACTCGTGCACGTTGAAGACGATGGTGTCCGTGGGCTTGAGATAACCCATCGCGCGGGCGTCGAAAGCGGAGGTGGAAACCTTCGCCATCGCGGCGTTCTCGAACGACTTCTGCAGGAACTTGAGCAGATCGGTCGTTGCGTTGACGGCGTTCGCGGCATCGGCGGCGCGCAACGCGGCTTCCTTCAGGCCACCGCCCGCAGGCACGAGACCCACGCCTACTTCGACGAGACCGATATAGCTTTCGACGTGCGCCACGCGCTTGGCCGAATGCAGCAGCAACTCGCAACCGCCGCCAAGCGCGATGCCCGACACGGCCGCGATGACCGGCACATTCGCGTACTTCACGCGCAACATGCCTTGCTGGAACTTCTTCACGAACGGGTCGATGCCCTTCGCGCCGCCCATCATGAACGCGGGCATGGCTTCCTCGAGATTCGCCCCCGCCGAGAACGGACCGCCCGGCGCGCCGAGCGCAAGCGAAGTCGGCTGCCAGATCACCACGCCGCGATACGCTTTCTCGGCGAGTTCGATGGCTTGCGTGAGACCGTCGATCACGCCCGGGCCAATGGTGTTCAGCTTCGTCTTGAACGACACGATGACGACATCGCTTTGCTCGTCATCGAGCCAGGCGCGCACGCTTTCGGTTTCGAAGAGCGTCTTGCCGAAGGTCTTGGGATCGGCGCCGGTCTCGCCGACGAGCGGCGCGCGAAATACTTGCTTCTCGTACACGGACAAGCTCGAGCGCGGCACGAAGCGGCGTTCCCGCGGCGACCACGAACCTTCGCTCGTATGCACGCCGCCTTTTTCCGCGACGGGACCGTCGAGCACCCACGCGGGCAGCGGCGCTTTCGAGAGCGCCTTGCCTGCATCGATATCTTCCTGCACCCACTTCGCGATCTGCTGCCAGCCCGCGGCTTGCCAGCTTTCGAACGGCCCTTGATTCCAGCCGAAGCCCCAGCGAATGGCGAGATCGACGTCGCGCGCGTTATCCGCGATCGATTCGAGATGCACCGCGATGTAGTGGAACACGTCACGGAAAATGGCCCAGAGGAACTGTGCCTGCGGATTGTCCGTCTCGCGCAGCAGCTTGAAGCGCTCGGCGGGCGGACGCTTCAGAATGCGGCCGACGAGTTCATCGGCCTTCGCGCCGCCATCGACGTATTGCGCGGTCTTCGGATCGAGCACCTTGATCGCGCGCCCTTCCTTGCGATAGAAACCGGCGCCCGTCTTCTGGCCGAGTGCGCCGTTTTCCACCAGTTTCGCGAGCACGGGCGGCGTGGCGTAGATGGGCAGGAAGGGATCGTCCGGCAGGTTGTCCTGCATCGTCTTGATGACATGCGCCATCGTGTCGAGACCGACGACATCCGCGGTGCGGAAGGTGGCGGACTTGGCGCGACCGAGACGCGAACCCGTGAGGTCATCGACCTGATCGAAGCGCAGACCGAACTTTTCCGCTTCGGCGATCACGGCGAGAATCGAGAACACGCCGACACGATTCGCGATGAAGTTCGGCGTGTCTTTCGCGCGCACCACGCCCTTGCCGACCACGCTCGTCAGGAAAGTTTCGAGTTGATCGAGGATATGCGGTTGCGTGGTTGCGGTCGGAATAAGTTCGACCAGATGCATGTAGCGCGGCGGATTGAAGAAATGCACGCCGCAGAAGCGCGCCTTGAGTTCATCCGAAAAGCCGTTCGACAGTTCCGTGATCGAGAGGCCGGACGTATTGCTTGCGAAGATGGCGTGCGGCGCGATGTGCGGCGAGACCTTCTTGTAGAGATCGTGCTTCCAGTCCATGCGTTCGGCGATGGCTTCGATGACGAGATCGCACTCGGCGAGTTTGGCGATATCGTCTTCGTAGTTAGCCGGCTCGATGAAGTTCGCGTCGTCCTTGATACCGAGCGGCGCGGGCGAGAGCTTCTTGAGATTGTCGATGGCTTTGAGCGCGATGCCGTTCTTGGGACCTTCCTTGGCTGGCAGATCGAATAGCAGCACGGGTACGCGAGCGTTGATCAGATGCGCGGCGATTTGCGCGCCCATTACGCCGGCGCCGAGCACGGCGACTTTGCGAATGTTGAGAGTGCCCACGAATAAGCCTCCAAAAAAAGGGGTTGTGCGCGACTTGTATCGAATGGCTGCGCGCTACCCAATGAGCGCCAAAACTAATGAACAAAACACGTTAGTCATTGGAAGTGCTCAATGGGCCTGTGATAAATAGCGGGAAACCGGTTGTTCTTCAGAAGGCGGGCTCGCCCTGAGATGAACCTGAGGCGTTGGACATTGGGAGCGCTCAAAGGGTTTGTGGTGAATAGCGGGGAACCAGTTGTGCTTCAGAAGCGGGTTCAGAAGCTGCTTTCTTTGGTGACTTTCTTTGCTGCTGCAAAGAAAGTTACCCCTCCGCCGGGGAGGCGGCTACTGCATGTAACCGCACGAAAGCAGCACAGGCTCCCCTAAAACAAATCAAAACAAAGCCTCGTCGTAATCCATCATAGGCTTGGCCCCCGCGCGAGCAGCACGAATAGTAGAGGCTGTCTCGGGCAGCAGCTTGGCGAAGTAAAACCGCGCAGTAGCGAGCTTGGCCTTATAAAAAGCATCGTCAGAAGAAGCGTTATAGAGCGCCACCCGAGCCATCCGCGCCCAAAAATAAGAAAACACCAAATGCCCGACCGTACGCAGATACGGCACCGCAGCCGCGCCCACTTCATCGGGATTCTGCATGGCTTTCATGCCGATCTCCATGGTGAGCTTCTGCACCTTGTCGCCGATATCCGCGAGCGGATTGATGAACTCCTGCATCTCCGGCTTAACGCCCTCTTCCTCGACGAAATCCGCGACCAGCTTGCCGAAGCGCTTCAACTTCGCGCCCATGTCGCCGAGAATCTTGCGGCCGAGCAGATCGAGCGCCTGAATGGAATTCGTGCCTTCGTAGATCATGTTGATGCGCGCATCGCGCACGTACTGCTCCATGCCCCATTCGGAGATGAAGCCATGACCGCCGTAAATCTGCATGGCCATGTTCGTGCCTTCGAACGCGTTATCGGTGAGAAACGCCTTGATGACGGGCGTGAGCAACGCGACGAAATCCGCCGCCTCGCGACGCGCCGCTTCATCCGCGTGCGAAAGTTCCTTGTCGATATTGAGCGCCGCCCAATAAGCAAACGCGCGCCCCGCTTCGGCATAGGCTTTTTGCGTGAGCAGCATGCGCCGCACGTCCGGATGCACGATGATCGGATCGGCCGCCTTCTCCGGCGCCTTCGGACCGGTGAGCGAGCGCATCTGCAAGCGCTCTTTTGCATAGACGAGCGAGTTCTGATACGCGACTTCGGTGAGACCAAGACCCTGCATGCCGACACCCAGGCGTGCCGCGTTCATCATCACGAACATGGCGTTCAAGCCCTTGCTCTCTTCGCCGACGAGCCAGCCCTTCGCGCCATCGAGATTGATCACGCAGGTGGCGTTGCCGTGGATGCCCATCTTGTGTTCGATCGATCCACACTTGACGCCATTGCGTTCGCCCAGTGCGCCGTTCGCGTCCGGCACGAACTTCGGCACGATGAAAAGCGAAATGCCCTTGGTGCCGGCAGGTGCGCCAGGCAGACGCGCCAACACGAGATGGACGATGTTCTCCGCCATGTCGTGCTCGCCGCTTGAAATGAAGATCTTCGTGCCGGTGAGCGCAAAGGAACCGTCGCCGTTCGGCTCGGCCTTCGTGCGCAGAATGCCGAGGTCGGTGCCGCAATGCGGCTCGGTCAGACACATCGTTCCGGTCCATTCGCCCGAAACGAGCTTCGACAGATACGTGCTCTTTTGCTCCGGCGTGCCATGCGCGTGCAGACATTCATACGCGCCATGCGAGAGGCCGGGGTACATCGTCCAGGCCTGATTCGCGGAGTTGAGCATTTCGTAGAGCGCGTTGTTCACGAACGCGGGCAAGCCCTGTCCGCCAAACTCGGGATCGCAGCCGAGCGCGGGCCAGCCCGCCTCGACATACTGGCGATACGCCTCCTTGAAACCGGCGGGCGTGCGCACGACGCCATCGCCTTCATACGTGCAACCCTCGCGGTCGCCACTCTGGTTGAGCGGAAAGACGACTTCGGCGCAGAACTTGCCGGCTTCTTCGAGCACCTGATTGATGGTGTCCGCGTCGAGATCGGCGTGCTTCGGCATGTTCTTCAGTTCTGCTTCGACATCGAGCAATTCGTGCAGTACGAACTGCATGTCGCGCAACGGGGCGGCGTACTGTCCCATGAGTCTCTCCAGTTTCTTCGGGCTTCTCGTCAGGCGCCGCCAAACCGTTGTGCGATTCGTGCGGCGCCGCTAACGGCTATCGGGTTGTGGTGAAGCTAAAGTCGCCGTGGCGCCCACGCTTGCCGCGATACTGCTGTGCACGCGCGCGGTCGATTCCGGCGACTGATACGAATCGATCGTTTTTTCCAGCGCATCCCGCGTCAGTTGCACGGCTTCCGGCAAGTGAAGGAAGCGCGCGTCGTGATGCAGGCCGAGCGTGAAACTGTACAACTCGAAGAGCATCAGTTGCGGATCGGTATCCGGCTTCAAATGCCCCTCGTCCTTCGACTGGCGTATTGCGCGCAAGAGCGCCTCTCGCCAGGTCGTCACGCTGCTTACCAGTTGCTCTCGCACGGCGCTCGCCGCGCGGTCGTCGTATTCCACCGCGCCGCTGATATAGATGCAGCCCGTGGTCACCTCCTGGATGCGCTTTTCCATCCAGCGATCCATCATGGCGCGCAGCCTCGGCAATCCGCGCGGCTCTCGCAGGCTCGGGAAGAACACTTCGTCCTCGAAGCGGCGGTGATACTCGCGTACCACTTCGACCTGCAAATCTTCGCGCGATCCGAAATGCGCAAACACTCCGCTCTTGCTCATTTGCATCCGCTCGGCCAGCAACCCGATGGTTAGCCCTTCCAGCCCGTCCCGGCTCGCCAATTCAAGCGCTGCGTCGAGAATCGCGGCCCGCGTCTGTTCGCCTTTTCGCATGATGTCTCTACCGTCCTCTCGTGACCCGATTTAAAACGAACGGCCGTTCTATTATTATGGCCAGTCGCCAATGAAACAAGAAAATTATTAGAAAACCGTTTCTAACCCTCCGCCAACGTCAATAGGATAAGTCTCAACATTAGCCGCTCGATTGTCCCTTTTTAATTGATAACTGCATGCTAGTGACTGCCCGAGTTCCCATTTTCTGAACCGGGCATGTTGCGGTGCATGAAGGAACAATTTGCTGCTGATCAGCAGCAATCTACACGAATCGAGAGCCAAATTCGTAGTGATCAGTCGTATTGACCGATCGTGATGACTTTCATCATCAGACGATAAGTGTTGTAGGCGAACCAGCTCAGCATGCGCTCGGTGACGGGGCGCGCGGCGTAATGCTTCTGGTCGATAGGACGGCCTTCGTCGAAGGCGTTGAGGATGGCGTCGTGCAAACCGGCGATTTCCGGGTGATTCACGAGCACCATGTTGGCCTCGTTGTTCAAGACGAGACTGAGCGCGTCTAAATTGGAGGAGCCGATGGTTGCCCAGTCGGAATCCACGACGGCGACCTTGCCGTGAAGCATGGTTTTCTCATATTCGGCGATACGCACGCCGTGCTTGAGCAGGTTGCCATAGAGAAACGGCGTGGCGTAGTCGAGCGCCACGAATTCCTTGCGGCCAATCAGCAGTGAAACGCGCACGCCGCGCCGTGCCGCATACACGAGCGCACGCCGCAGTTTGCGTCCAGGCATGAAGTACGGATTCGCGAGCAGCACTTCGCTTTCCGCATGCGAGATGGCACGCAGATACGCCTTCTCGATAGCTCGCCGGTTCAATAAATTATCGCGCGCGACGAAAGCGACGCACGGCTGATCGACCGCGTGGATTTCGCCGAGCTGGGCGCGTTTGCGCGCGCGCATCGAACGGCGCGCGCTCCAGCGGCTTTGCTGCGGCTCGGGCTCGCATCCCGGCTGGCGCGGCTGACGCGGTTTCACGCCAAGACGAATACGTTGCCATTGCAAATCGATCGCTTCGCCTACGTCCTTCACTACCGGACCTTGCGCTTCCATCGCGAAGTCCCAGCGTGGTTGTTCGAGGCGCGTGCCGTTCTGATCGTAATCGTCGACGATATTGATGCCGCCGCAAAACGCGTAGGTCTCGTCGACGATCGCGAGCTTGCGATGCGTGCGCGACCATCCTTGCGGCCCGAACAGAAGATGCGGATTGTAAATGCGATGCTCGACGCCGCTTTCCTTCCAGAGCGTGAACATCGGCAGTTTGCTGTCGGTGCCTATGCCATCGGTGATCACGCGCACCGTCACGCCGCGTTGGGCCGCGCGCACGAGCGCATCGGAGACGGCGCGGCCGATGTCGTCGTTGGCGAAGATATACGTTTCCAGCGACACCGACGTGCGCGCATTGTCGATGCGCTCTATCAACGCCGGGAAGAACTGCACGCCGCCCTTGAAGATACGAACGTGATTGCCCGACGTGAAGCACAGACGCGACGGCCGACGGCCCGAGAAAAGCGCCTCGCGCAGCCGCTTGAATTTGCGTCGCGGGCGAATGTCCATCACCGGCTATGCGCCGCGAGGCGCTCGGGCAATTGCAAAATGGCTTCGCGGTTCGACCACGAGAAGCAGCGATCCGCGGCTTCGCGCAGCGGCAGCCACAAGTGTGAAGTGTGTTCGCGCGGCGCGAGTGTCACTTCGAGACAGTGCGGCACGAGCAGGCTGAACTGGTGTTCGGTATTGTGCGTGACGCCTTCGGCATAGCGATGCCGCCACCGCGGATAAATCTCGTACTGAATGCTGTGATTCCAGTCGAGCAACGCGTTCTCCGGCACGAGCGGACTGCCGATCACAATCCCCGTTTCCTCTTGCACTTCGCGCGCGGCGGTCTCGGCAAGCGGCTCGTCGATTCGGTCCTTCGAACCCGTCACGGACTGCCAGAAGCCCTCGTGATCCGCGCGTTCGATGATGAGCACATCGAGCGTTGGCGTGTGAATGACGACGAGTACGGATTCAGGGATTTTCGGCGGCTTGAGCATGACGATTTATGCGCGCGTTTCATTGTGTGCCTCTATGGCGAATGACTGTAACGCAAAAACGGAAAAAGGCGCACTTGGCGCCTTCTTCATCGTGCTGTAGCGAACGCGCGTTACTGCGCCTTCTGCTCCGGCTGACGCAAGCGAATATGCAACTCGCGCAACTGGCGCTCGTCCACTTCGCTCGGCGCTTGCGTGAGCAAGTCCTGCGCACGCTGCGTCTTCGGGAACGCAATCACGTCGCGGATGGAATCGGCGCCGGACATCAGCGTGACGATGCGATCCAGACCGAACGCAATGCCACCATGCGGCGGCGCGCCGTACTGCAACGCGTCGAGCAGGAAGCCGAACTTCAGGCGCGCTTCTTCAGCGCCGATCTTGAGCGCGCGGAACACCTTGCTCTGCACGTCTTCCTGGAAGATCCGCACCGAGCCGCCGCCGATTTCCCAGCCGTTTAGAACCATGTCGTACGCCTTCGCGAGACAGCGGCCCGGATCGGTTTCGAGATATTCGAGATGCTCGTCCTTCGGGCTCGTGAACGGATGATGCGCGGCCACGTAACGGTTCTCGCCTTCGTCATATTCGAACATCGGGAAGTCGATCACCCACAGCGGCTTCCAGCCCGTTTCCAGCAGACCCGTGGACTTGCCGAATTCCGAATGACCGATCTTCAGGCGCAGCGCGCCGAGGCTGTCGTTCACGACCTTCGCGCGATCCGCCGCGAAGAAAACGATGTCGCCGTCTTGCGCGCCGGTACGCTCGAGAATGGCTGCGAGCGCTGCGTCATGCAGGTTCTTGACGATCGGGCTCTGCAGGCCGTCACGACCACGCGCCTTGTCGTTGACCTTGATCCACGCAAGACCCTTCGCGCCGTAGATACGCACGAATTCCGTGTAGCCGTCGATATCGCCACGCGAAAGTTCGCTGCCCTTCGGCACGCGCAAGGCGGCCACGCGGCCGTCTTTCGAGTTGGCGGGCATGCTGAACACCTTGAAGTCGACGTCCTTCACCGCGTCGGTGAGATCCGCGAATTCCAGCTTCACGCGCAGGTCGGGCTTGTCGGAGCCGAAACGACGCATGGCTTCCGAGTACAGCATGACCGGGAATTTCTCGGGCAGCGCGACGTCCATCGTCTCCTTGAAGACGTGGCGAATCATGTTCTCGAACAGATCGCGAATTTCCTGTTCCGTCAGGAACGAGGTTTCACAGTCGATCTGCGTGAATTCCGGCTGACGGTCGGCGCGCAGGTCTTCGTCGCGGAAACACTTGGTGATCTGGTAGTAACGGTCGAAGTTCGCGACCATCAGCAATTGCTTGAACAATTGCGGCGATTGCGGCAGCGCGAAGAACTGGCCCGCGTTCACGCGCGACGGCACCAGGTAATCGCGCGCGCCTTCGGGCGTGCTCTTGGTCAACATCGGCGTTTCGATGTCGATGAAACCTTGTGCGTCGAGATACTTGCGCACTTCGATCGCCACGCGATAACGCAAACGCAGGTTCTTCTGCATCTGCGGACGACGCAGGTCGAGCACGCGATGCGTGAGGCGCGTGGTTTCGGAGAGGTTGTCGTCGTCGAGCTGGAACGGCGGCGTGACCGATGCGTTCAGCACGGTCAGCTCGTGGCACAGCACTTCGATCTTGCCGCTCGTCAGATTGGTATTGATCGTGCCTTCCGGACGGTTGCGTACCACGCCCTGAACGCGCACGCAGAACTCGTTGCGCACGCCTTCGGCCACCTTGAACATATCGGCGCGGTCCGGGTCGCAGACGACCTGAACGAGCCCTTCGCGATCGCGCAAGTCGATGAAGATAACGCCGCCGTGATCGCGGCGGCGATGCACCCAGCCACACAGCGAAACGGTTTGGCCCAGCAGGGCCTCGGTCACCAGACCGCAGTATTCAGATCGCATCGACATGATGTTTGTGTCTTTCGTTGTTCGTTGATCAACGGCTCGCGCGCTGTGGTCATGTTCTTGATTGACTGACTGACTCACGTTTGGCGCGCGTGCCGGCATTACATCGGCGGCTCGGTGGGGCGGCGGGCAGGCGCGACCGGGATCGGTGCGCTCGGCGCCGGGGCTACCACGCCCATCGAGACGATGTACTTCAGTGCGGCGTCGACGGTCATATCCAGTTCGACGACTTCGCTTTTCGGCATCATCAGAAAAAAGCCGGAGGTCGGATTCGGCGTGGTCGGCACATAGACGCTCACGTGATCGCCCTCCAGATGATTCAGGACGTCGCCACCCGGAATGCCCGTCAGGAACCCGATGGTGTAGGAGCCCTTGCGCGGATATTCGATGAGCAACGCCTTGCGAAACGCATTGCCGCTCGACGAAAGCAGCGTGTCCGACACTTGCTTCACGCTCGTGTACAGCGGGCCGACCACCGGAATGTGGCGCACGATGGCGTCCCACCACAATACGAGTTTCTGCCCGATGAAGTTCTGCGTCAGCAAGCCGACGATAAAAATGAACGCGATGGTCAGTACCGCGCCCAGTCCAGGCAAATGGAAACCGAAGATGCGCTCGGGCTGCCATGATTCGGGCAACAGGAGCAGCGTCTGATCCATGGTTCCGATGACGAGGCCGAGCACCCACAGCGTGATGGCCAAAGGCACCAGCACGAGCAGGCCAGTCAGAAACACGGATTTCAGCGTAGTCTTTTTTGTCGTCACGTTGTAGTCGCTAAGGTCTTAGCCGAAGGTTGCACCGTTTCAGTTGGAAACGGCTGGCGGATGCCCGAATCGACGAGCGCGACAGCGATATTCGCCCGGAGATGCCGGACGGCATGCATATCGCGCAATGGCCGCGCTCTTGCGTTCAGCCGCTCAGGCCGCGCCCGACGTGGATGTGCCGGAAGAAGGCGTACTGCTTGCGGGCTTCGACGCTTCCGAGGACGACGCCTTCGCGCCGGCGTCATTCGAAGCGTTTGCATTGCTTGAACTGCCAGCTTCCGACGAAGCCGCGGGCGCATCCGAAGAGCCGTTCTCCGATTTGGCGGGCGCCGCCGCGTCCTTGGCCTTGCCGCCGTTATTGCCGCCGCGAAAATCGGTGACATACCAGCCCGAACCCTTCAACTGGAATCCGGCGGCAGTGACCTGTTTCGAAAACGTGGCCTGTCCGCAAGCGGGACATTGCGTGAGCGGTGCGTCGCTCATTTTCTGAAGCACGTCTTTTTCGTGGCCGCAGGAGGCGCAGCGGTACGCGTAAATCGGCATGGTGCTATCCCTACAATGATCTGTCGACGCTTGCAAAGCCTTGAATTATAGCCGCAAACGGATTTTGACCCGCGATTTTCGGGGGTTTCCGGCTACGACTTCCTGCCGCTAAATGGAGGCGTCGATGCCGAATTTCAAGCGCGCCGCCAGGTCATCCAGCGTTCGCGTCCGGCAAATACGGGAATGGAGTCTCGAACTTCCCGCTCGTCGATGAGTTCGAAGTGCGGCGTAAGAAGCGCGTGAAGTTCATCGCGTTCGATGCCGAACGGCGGGCCTTTCGGCGTCGCGCCGAGGAAATAGAAGCCCGCGAGAAGCGCGCCGGATTCGAGCAAATCGGCCATGCGCTGCGCGTAATCGCCCCAGCAGTTTTTCGGCAGCGCGCAAAGAAACGCGCGCTCGTAGATCCACGCGGGCGAAAACGGCGGCTGATACGCGAAGAAATCCGCCTCTTCGACGTTTTTCCCATACGCGCCCAGTTGCGCGCGTGCCGTTGCGACGGCGACCGGCGAGAAGTCGATCGCGCGCACCGTCCAGCTTCGCTCGGCCAGATAAAGCGCTTCATACGCGCTGCCGCAACCGGGAATCAGCACATTGTGCAGAGCGCGCGACGCCGCAAACGCCTTGAACGCCTCCTGAACGCCCGCCTGATCCCACGGCATGAAACGCCGGTCGAAGCGTTCGTCCCAGAAATCAGGCGAATTGGGATCGCGATGATCGAAAGTTGGGACGTTGGGATCGCTCATCCGCCGTGCCCCAGCCACAACTGGGCGATAACCACGCCCGCACCCGCCATGGCAACGAGTCCGACCGCGAGCAGCGTAATCAGCAAGCGGTTCGTGCGCTTTTGCTCCGCTAGCAAGAGGCGCATGGTTTCGTCGCTGCTGCCTTTGGGCGCGTCGTGATGCTCGGCCAGAAGGTGATGAATCAGGCGCGGCAACTGCGGAATAGTCTTGCTCCATTGCGGCGCTTCTAACTGCAGACGTTCGTACCAGCCGCGCCAGCCGATCTGTTCGTTCATCCAGCGTTCGAGATACGGCTTCGCGGTCTTCCACAGATCGAGTTCAGGATCGAGCGAACGGCCCAGGCCTTCGACGTTCAGCATCGTCTTCTGCAAGAGCACGAGTTGCGGCTGAATCTCGACGTTGAAACGACGCGACGTCGAGAAAAGCCGCATCAACACCTGACCGAGGGAAATATCCTTGAGCGCGCGATCGAAGTACGGCTCGCACACGGCGCGGATCGCGCTTTCCAGTTCCTCGACGCGCGTGCTCGGTGGCACCCAGCCGGATTCCAGATGCAGCGTGGCGACGCGATGATAGTCGCGCTTGAAGAACGCCAGAAAGTTCTGCGCGAGATAGTTCTTGTCGAAGTCCGACAGCGCCCCGACGATGCCGAAGTCCAGCGCGATATAGCGCCCGAAGGTTGCCGGATCGAGGCTCACCTGGATATTGCCGGGGTGCATGTCGGCGTGAAAGAAGCCATCGCGGAACACTTGCGTGAAGAAAATCTCCACGCCTTCGCGCGCCAGCTTCGGAATATCGACGCCCGCCGCGCGCAGCGTTTCAACCTGGCTGATCGGCACGCCGACCATGCGCTCCATCACGAGCACCGTGGGCGCGGACAAATCCCAGTACATTTCCGGCACGAGCAGCAGATCGAGACCCGCGAAATTGCGCCGCAACTGACTGCCGTTGGCGGCTTCGCGCATGAGGTCGAGTTCGTCGTGCAGATACTTGTCGAATTCGGCGACGACTTCGCGCGGCTTCAGCCGCCGTCCGTCCGGCCACAGGCGTTCGGCCCACGTCGCGGCATCGCGCAGCAATCCGAGATCCGAATCGATCACCGGCAGCATGCCGGGGCGCAACACCTTCACGGCGACCGACTTGCCCGCGTGCTCGCCGTGCTTGATTTTCGCGAAATGCACTTGCGCGATGGAAGCCGACGCCACCGGCACGCGCTCGAAATCGTCGAACAACACTTCGATAGGCGCACCCAGCGATTTTTCGATGATCTCCATTGCCACCGCCGAATCGAAGGGCGGAACCTGATCCTGCAGCTTGGCGAGTTCATCCGCGATATCGACGGGCAGCAGATCGCGCCGCGTCGACAACACCTGACCGAACTTGACGAAGATCGGGCCGAGACTTTCCAGTGCGAGGCGCAGCCGGATGCCACGCGCCACTTCGAATTTGCGGCCGAACGTCGTGATGCGCATGAGATAGCGCACGCGACGATCGTTGATGCCGCTCATCACCAGCTCGTCGAGCCCGAAGCGGACAATCGTGAAGAATATTTTGAGGAAACGCAGAAAACGCATATTCGGTTTCGCTTCAGCTCGTTATTCGCGCGAGTCGCGCACGGACTCGCCACCGGGCCGCGCTGAGGCGCCGCGTTCCGGTTGTCGTCTTTCCAGTCTTTCGATGCGCTTTTCGAGGCGCGCCAGGGCGTCGCGCGTCGCGGAAAGCTCGGCGTTGAAACCGTCGAGCGCGCTTTTGCGTACGAGTTGCGGACGTTCATCGAGCAGATATTCGGCGACCGTATCCAGCAGATTGCGGCCGGTGCGTTGCGCCTGCTCCTGAACCGTCCGCGCGATTCGCCCGACGCGATGCGCGGGCGCGTCGCCGATGACGCGCGCCAAATCCTCTTCCGGGTCCCAGCGCAAGTTTTCGGCGAGTTTGGCGAGCGTCGTGGCGAATTCGGCATCGCCTTCGATTCGAACGTGCTTCATCACGGCCGCCTGGCCGCCTTGCAGGAACGCGGGCAACGCGTCGAGCGGAACCGCGATGGTGACATCGAAACGCCCGGCTTCACCTTCGCTCGTCGCGGCAAAGAGACCGCCCGGTTGCACCACGAGCGCGATGGGAACAGGTCCGCAAGTCAGCTTGACGCACTTGCCGGCGTAAGGCTTGACGCGTTCGAGCGCCCACGGCTCGCGCACGAGCAGATGGTTCACCACGGCCGAGAAGGCGCCGGATGCGGTCTTGAAGGCAGGATTTACTGCAAAACGGGCGGATTCGTCTGCGTTCGTCATCGGCTCTGAGATGAAAAAACCCGCGCCAGCGGTGACCGGCGCGGGTTTCTATTCTACCTTCGCAACCGGCGTGATACCGGCCGCCGCCCCCGGTCTTTCGACCGGGCGCAATTGGATCGACAACTTAACTGACTTGCTGAATACCTGCCAGCAGCCAGCCTTCGTTGCCCGTCTTCTGCTTCGAGAGATTCCACACTTCGACGAACGGTTCGGCCGCTGAACCCTCGGACTCGCGAATGAGGCCGTGGAAACGCACGCTTGCCAGATACTCGTTCGCGCGGTCTTCGACGCCGAGCAGATCGGCATTGAGTTGCACGACGTCTGTACGGTTCGGTGTGCTGCCGCGCGCATCGACGTCGAGTTTCACTTCGGCGAACATTTCGGGCGTCGTGAACTCGCGGATGTCGTTGACATTGCCGCGATCCCACGCGTCCTGCAGGCGCACGAAGTAGACCTTTGCGTTGCGCACGAACGCTTCCGTGTCAAAGCCGGCCGGCACGTTCGGGTTTGTCACCGGCGGCTGGTTCGGCGAATCGATATAAGTCGCGCCGAGGCTCGTGGAACGCGGCGTTTGCGGCGGCTCCTGGTTCAAGTCGGTACGCGCCATTGCGCCGTAAGGCGACGCCGCGCCCGAAGCGCCGGCGTATGCGGGCGTGTTGCCCTGATTCGCTTGACGGCGGCGCATGAAAAAGCGGAACAGCATGACGGCCGCGAGCACGATCAAGCCGATGATGATCATATTGGCCATGGCGCCGGCGAAGGCTTCGCCCAAGCCGAAGTGCGACAACAGCGCCGCGATGCCGAGACCCGCCGCCAAACCTGCGAGCGGTCCGAGCCAGCGGTTACGTGCCGGTTGCGCGGCCGCCGCCGCGGCGGGCGCGGCCGGTGCGCGCTGAGCTTGCGCGGCCTGGCCTTGCTGCATGGACTGTGACGGCGGCGTCGCCTGATGCTGCTGCGTGGCCGTTGCCGACTGACGGCCCATGCTGCGGCCGCCGCCCATGCGACGGGCATCTGCATCTTCAGTGTAGATTGCGCCAACCGTGATAACGCCAGCGAGCGCCAAGATTCCGGCCTTCCTGAAAATGCTGCTCAGGAAACCCCGGGATTGGGGTATGCGCGAATCGGACATTTCGAATCCTATTAAGAGTGGAACACTAAAATTTGGTCCCGACGTGTAACGCTACCACGCCACCTGACAAATTGTAATATTCGACTCGATCCAAGCCAGCTTGTTCCATCATTGTTTTTAAAGTTTCCTGGTCGGGATGCATGCGGATGGATTCGGCAAGGTAGCGATAGCTGTCCGCATCTTTCGCGACTTTCTCTCCAAGCCACGGCAAAATCTTGAAACTGTAGATATCGTACGGCTTCTTCAGCGGCTCCCAAACCTTCGAAAACTCCAGAACGAGCAACCGGCCACCGGGCTTCAGCACACGCTGCATTTCGGCAAGCGCGCGCTCTTTGTGGGTCATGTTGCGTAGACCGAAGGCGACTGTAACCACATTGAAATAATTGTCCGGGAAAGGAATCTTCTCGGCGTCGCACAGGAGCGCGGGCGTAATCACGCCTTTGTCGACCAAGCGGTCGCGCCCGACGCGCAACATCGATTCATTGATGTCCGTGTGCCAGACTTCGCCGCTTTCGCCCGCTTGCCTTGCGAAAGCCATCGCCAGATCGCCCGTGCCGCCTGCCAGATCCAGCACCTTGTAGCCCGGCCGCACTCGCGCCTGCCCGATCGTGAAGTGCTTCCAGATCCGATGCAGTCCGCCGGACATCAGGTCGTTCATCAAGTCGTAGTTGCCCGCGACGGAGTGGAACACGCCCGCCACTTTCTTCGCCTTGTCCTGCTCGTCGACCGTTTCGTATCCGAAGTGGGTCTTGCTCATCGCGCTGATTCCTCGCCTGTCGTTTGTCGTGTACCCGCGCAAGCATCGCGCCGGGTCCGCGGCGTTATGCCGCGTATTTGGATTGAGTTCGAGTTTAGTGGCAATGCCCGCCGGACGCCTTCGCCGTCATGGGCGCGTCGCGGTCGAGGCCGGCAGCTTCCAGTTTCGCCAGATACTCGTGCCACAAATCGTCCTGCCGCGTCGCCAGGTTGTGAAGAATGTCCCAGGAATAGATACCGGTATTGTGCCCGTCCGAAAAGTTCAGCTGCAGCGCGTAGTGACCGACCGCATCGACGCCGATCAGCGTGACATCGCGCTTGCCGGTTTGTAGCGTTTCCTGGCCGGGACCGTGGCCCTGAACCTCGGCGGAAGGCGAATAAACGCGCAGCAGTTCGAATGGCACGCGATACGACGTGTCGTCCGCATATTGCAGTTCGAGCACGCGGGATTTCGAATGCACGACGACGCCGGTGGGAATCGGCGTCGTGGAAGTGAGTCCGCTCATGGGGAGCCCTGGCTTTTGATGATGTTGTCTTATGGAGAGCCGAAGACCTGATTCAGCTCATGGCGCACGGCTTCGCGCAGCAAGGTGGCCTGCGCGCGGCGCTTCGAAAGCTGCGCTTCGGAAACGGTGCGCTGACGCGGCGCCCAAATGGGCAGAGGAAAGCGGGAATCGTTGGAAAAGCGCGGAATGACGTGCCAATGCACGTGCGGCACCTGATTGCCGAGACTCGCCAGATTGACCTTCTCCGGCACGAGAATGCGCCGCATGGCGCGCTCGACGCAGTTGACGGCGGTCATCAAGCGCGCGCGGTCGTCGTCTTGCAGATCCGACATTTCGGCGACATGCGCGCCCCAGATCACGCGGCACAAGCCGGGCCAGTCGGCCTCATCGGCGAGGACGACGCGCAATGCGTCGTCCGCCCACAGTACCTCGCCGCCGTCTTCACGGCAAAACACACAGTCCATCTCAAACCTCTAGCGAATCGAAACCCGATTTCGCTATTACACCAGTACGCGCTCGATACCGCCATTGTTCGCGCGCTCGACATACTGTTCCATCCAGTTCTCGCCGAGCACCTTGCGCGCCATTTCCACGACGATGTAATCCGCCTCGGTGTTGGCGTCCTCGTTGTAGCGCGACAAACCCTGCAGGCAGGACGGGCAGCTCGTGAGGATCTTGACGTCGGTGACGGCATTGTCCGGATGCGGACCATCGCCCGCTTTCAGCACCGAACCCGGCTGCGCGCCCGCCGCACCGGCCGAGGCGTTCGCCATGTTGATGGCGTTCGCGCCCGCCTCCGCGACGAGCGGAATGCCGCGCAACTTCGCCGCGCCCTTGCGCATTTCCTCTTCCTTGCGAAAGCGCACTTGCGTGGAGATGTCCGGCCGCGTCACCGCGAGCGTGCCCGACTCGCCGCAGCAGCGATCATTTTTTTCGATCTTGTAGCCGTCCTGCTGCGAACCCATCAGCTCGTTGACGAGTTTGACCGGGTCCATCGTCTTGATCGGCGAATGACACGGGTCGTGGTACATGTAGCGCGTGCCCTTCACGCCATCGAGCTTGATGTTCTTTTCGAGCAGGAACTCGTGGATGTCGATGATCCTGCATCCCGGGAAGATCTTCTCGAATTCATAGCCCGCGAGCTGGTCGTAACAGGTGCCGCACGACACGACCACGGTCTTGATATCCAGATAGTTCAGCGTATTGGCCACGCGATGGAACAACACGCGGTTATCCGTGACGATCTTCTCGGCCTTGTCGAACTGTCCCGCGCCGCGCTGCGGATAGCCGCAGCACAGATAGCCCGGCGGCAGCACGGTCTGCACGCCCGCTTCCCACAACATGGCTTGCGTGGCGAGCCCGACCTGCGAGAACAGACGCTCGGAACCGCAACCGGGGAAATAAAACACGGCTTCCGAATCCACCGTGGTTTTCTGCGGATTGCGGATGATCGGAACGATCTTGTTGTCCTCGATATCCAGCAGCGCGCGCGCCGTCTTTTTAGGCAGATTGCCCGGCATCTTCTTGTTCATGAAGTGGATCACTTGCGTGACCACCGGCGGCTTGCCGACCGTCGCGGGCGGTTTGGCCGTCTGCTTCTTCGCGAACTTCTTGAGGATGTCGTTGCCCAGACGCTGCGCCTTGTAGCCCACGCCCATCATCGCGGTGCGCGCGACGTTGATCGTCTGCGGATTCGTCGCGTTGAGGAAGAACATGCCCGCCGCGTTGCCCGCGTTGAACTTCTTTTTGCCCATCTTGCGCAGCAGATTGCGCATGTTCATGGTGACATCGCCGAAATCGATCTTCACCGGGCACGGCGTCACGCACTTATGGCAGACCGTGCAGTGATCGGCGACATCGTTGAATTCGTCCCAATGCTTGATCGACACGCCGCGGCGCGTCTGCTCTTCGTACAGGAACGCCTCGATGAGCAGCGAAGTCGCGAGAATCTTGTTGCGCGGGCTGTAGAGCAGGTTCGCGCGCGGCACGTGCGTCGCGCACACGGGCTTGCACTTGCCGCAGCGCAGGCAGTCCTTGATCGATTCAGAAATCGCGCCGATATCCGACTGCTGCATGATGAGCGACTCATAGCCCATCAGGCCGAAGCTCGGCGTGTACGCGTTGCGCAAGTCCGCGCCTTCGAGCAATTTGCCCGCGTTGAAGCGCCCCTGCGGATCGACGCGCTTCTTGTAATCGCGGAAATCGCGGATTTCGTCATCGGTCAGGTACTCCAGCTTCGTGATGCCGATGCCGTGCTCGCCCGAGATCACGCCGTCCAGCGAACGCGCAAGCTTCATGATGCGCGCCACCGCGTGATGCGCGTCCTGCAGCATCGCGTAGTTGTCGGAGTTGACCGGAATGTTGGTGTGCACGTTGCCGTCGCCCGCGTGCATGTGCAACGCGACGAACACGCGGCCGCGCAGCACTTGCTTGTGGATGGCCTGCGCTTCGTCGAGGATCGGCTTGAATTCGCCGCCGTTGAAGATTTGGCGCAATTCGCCGCGAATCTCCGTCTTCCATGAGATGCGCACGGTGCGGTCTTGCGCGACGTGGAACACGCTCGCATCCGGCTGGGTATCGACGCGATCCGCGAACTTCTCGGCGAGCCCTTCGTAGCCGAGATTCACGAGATAGTGCTGCGCCTCGCGCAAGGACATGTCGAGCTTGTCGCCGACGAAAGTCCAGCGCTCACGCACGCGCTTCATCAAATCGAGCGCCTGTTGCACGCGATCTTCGAGCAATTCGGCGGACGGAATCTCGTTCGCGTCGTCGCTCTTTCCGAGCGGCAGCTTGCCGGTCTTGAAGAACGCCTCGAGCGCGTCGACCAGTTGCAGCTTGTTCTTGATCGACAGCTCGATATTGATGCGCTCGATGCCGTCCGTGTACTCGCCCATGCGATTGAGCGGGATCACCACGTCTTCGTTGATCTTGAACGCGTTGGTGTGCTTCGCGATGGCGGCCGTGCGCGAACGGTCGAGCCAGAAGCGCTTGCGCGCCTCGGCGTTCACCGCGACGAAGCCTTCGCCGCTCTTGCCATTCGCCATGCGGACGACTTCGGAGGCGGCTTGCGCGACGGCATCGGCGTCGTTGCCGACGATATCGCCGATCAGCACCATCTTCGGAAACGCGTTGCGCTTGCTCTTGGTCGCATAGCCGACCGCGCGCAGATAGCGCTCGTCCAGATGTTCGAGTCCCGCGAGAATCGCGCCGCCCTCCTTCGACGTCTCGAACAGATAATCCTTGATCTCGACGATGCTCGGAATGGCGTCGCGCGCCTGGCCGAAAAATTCGAGACAGACGGTGCGCGTATGCGCGGGCATCTTGTGCAGAATCCAGCGCGCCGACGTGATGAGCCCGTCGCAACCTTCCTTCTGCACGCCCGGCAAGCCCGCGAGGAACTTGTCGGTGACGTCCTTGCCGAGCCCTTCCTTGCGGAACGTGCGGCCGGCGATATCGAGCGCCTCGGTTTTCAGGAGCTTTTCGCCGGGCGCGCGCGTGCCGTCGAACCAGTCGAGCCGGAAGCGCGCCACCGGAATGTCGTGGATCTTGCCGCAGTTATGTTCGAGGCGCGTGACTTCGAGCCAGTTGCCTTCCGGGTCCACCATGCGCCACCAGGCGAGATTGTCGAGCGCCGTGCCCCACAGCACTGCCTTCTTGCCGCCCGCGTTCATCGCGACATTGCCGCCGACGCACGATGCATCGAGCGATGTCGGATCGACGGCGAACACGAAGCCCGCCTGCTCCGCCGCTTCCGTGACGCGCCGCGTGACCACGCCCGCGCCGGAGAAAATGGTCGCGACCTTGTGATCGACGCCCGGAAGATCGGTCATCTCCACCGGCCCGAGTTGTTCGAGCTTTTCCGTGTTGATGACCGCGGAAAACGGCGTGAGCGGAATCGCGCCGCCGGTATAGCCCGTGCCGCCTCCACGCGGAATCACGGTGAGGCCGAGCTCGAAACACGCCTTGATGAGACCCGCGATCTCCGCCTCGGTGTCCGGCGTGAGCACGACGAACGGATATTCGACACGCCAGTCGGTGGCGTCGGTGACGTGTGAAACGCGCGACAGACCGTCGAACTTGATGTTGTCCTTCTGCGTCTGTTTGCCCAGCACGCGCGACGCGCGGCGGCGCAATTCGGCCATGCGGCCGAATTCGGCGGAGAAGTCGTCCACGGCGCGGCGCGCGGCCGCGACCAGCAGTTGCACGCGTGCAGCGCGTTCCTGGCCTGCGTCGTCGCCGTGTTGCGAAAGATCGGCGTTACGGCGCTTTTCGATTTCAGCCAGCCGATGGTTCAGCGCTTCGACGAGCAATACGCGACGCTTCGGGTTGTCGAGCAAATCGTCCTGCAGATACGGATTGCGGCGTACGACCCAGATGTCGCCGAGCACTTCGTACAGCATGCGCGCCGAGCGGCCGGTGCGTCTTTCGCCGCGCAGTTCGTCGAGTGCGGCCCAGGCTTCGTCGCCGAGCAGCCGCATGACGATCTCGCGATCGGAAAACGACGTGTAGTTATAGGGAATTTCGCGCAGACGGGGCTCGACGTCGAGCGGCAAGGCGGCATGGGCGCCGTTCGGATCGAAGGCTTGAGGTGCGTTCATGTTCGACGGTTCGGTGAGCCGGCGAGCGCGTCAGGAAGCGCAAAGTCACCGGCGATGCGCGTGGGGGCGCAGATTTTTGGATGAGACTGTTCTGTAGGAAGGCCGCCGCATCGCGCAAATCCGGCAATGACACGGATGTAATGACGAGCCAGATGCGACACGGCGCCTTCAATGTGCCCGGATCAACGCCACGATCGCGCATGGCGCGCATGCCGCTCCGCCGCAGCGTGAAGCTCGCGGGGGACATACGCCAGTAAATCGATCCGAAGCTGCCAGTGCATCTGCCGATCCTGATTTGTAAAACGAAATTCTAACCCATCGCGAAAAAGGCCGTTCGTGACGGCTAGCAGGCAGAAGGGGCATTTGCGTGCCCGTTCGCGACATGTTTCGGGCATTTTCCGCGCTTTTACTCCCGGCCGGTCGGTCGGCGATAAGGCGTCGTAGCCGGAATGCTGCTTCTTCCGCGCTATCATTCATGCTTTCGCCCTCAAAAAGCAGCGCGCAGCCGGCCTGCGCGACGATTTCGACGCATGACACATCCCGACTACCTGAAGAAAGTGCTGACCGCGCGAGTCTATGACGTCGCGCGCGAGAGCGAGCTCGAACCCGCGCGCAGTCTGTCCGCGCGCCTGCATAACGCCGTCTACCTCAAGCGCGAGGACAACCAGCCGGTGTTCTCCTTCAAGATTCGGGGCGCTTACAACAAGATGGCCAACCTGCCCGCCGACGTTCTGGCGCGCGGGGTCATTACGGCGTCGGCGGGCAATCATGCGCAGGGCGTGGCTTTGTCGGCGGCGCGGCTCGGCTGTCGCGCGGTGATCGCCGTGCCCACGACCACCCCGCAAGTGAAAATCGACGCGATCCGCGCGCATGGCGGCTCGACCGTCGAAGTGGTGCTGGCGGGCGAATCGTATAGCGACGCCTACGCGCGCGCCGTGCAACTACAAGAAGAGCGCGGCCTCACCTTCGTCCATCCGTTCGACGATCCCGACGTGATCGCCGGACAAGGCACCGTCGCCATGGAAATCCTGCGCCAGCATCAAGGTCCGATTCACGCGATCTTCGTGCCGATAGGCGGCGGCGGCTTGGCGGCGGGCGTGTCGGCGTACGTCAAGGCGATCAGGCCGGAGATCAAGGTCATCGGCGTGCAGACCGAGGATTCCTGCGCGATGGCGCAATCCATCGAGGCGGGCGAGCGCGTTACCTTGAGCGAAGTCGGCCTGTTTTCGGACGGCACGGCGGTGAAGCTCGTCGGCGAGGAAACCTTCCGCCTGTGCAGCGAGTTGCTCGATGAAGTCATCACCGTCGATACCGACGCGCTTTGCGCCGCCATCAAGGACGTCTTCCAGGACACGCGCAGCGTGCTCGAACCGGCGGGCTCGCTCGCGGTGGCGGGCGCGAAGGTCTATGCGGAACGCGAAGGTATCGAAGGAAAGACGTTGATCGCGGTGACTTCCGGCGCGAACATGAATTTCGACCGCATGCGCTTCGTGGCGGAACGCGCGGAAGTGGGCGAGGCGCGCGAGGCCGTGTTCGCGGTGACGATTCCCGAGGAACGCGGCAGCTTCAAACGCTTTTGCGAACTCGTCGGCGATCGCAGCGTGACCGAGTTCAACTACCGTATCGCGGATGCGGCGGCCGCGCATATCTTCGTCGGCGTGCAGATCAAGTCGCGCAACGAGACGGTGCAGATGCGCTCGGCGTTTATCGAGCACGGGTTCGCGACGGTCGATCTGTCGCACGACGAACTCTCGAAGCAGCACATTCGCTACATGGTCGGCGGCCATTCGCCGCTCGCGCATGACGAACGCCTGCTGCGTTTCGAATTTCCCGAGCGGCCGGGCGCGCTCATGCGCTTCCTTTCGTCGATGGCGCCGGACTGGAACATCAGCCTGTTCCACTATCGGAATCAAGGCGCGGACTACAGCTCGATTCTCGTTGGCATTCAGGTGCCGCGGGCGGATAACGCCGAGTTCGAGCGCTTTCTCGCGACGCTCGGTTATCCGTGGTGGGACGAGCAGCAGAACCCCGTCTACACGCTGTTCCTGGCGTAAGTCGAGACTTCATGTCCAAGTTCACGCTCGAAGACAAACTCGTCGTCGCAATTTCGTCGCGCGCGCTCTTCGACTTCGAGGAAGAAAACAGCGTGTTCGAGGCGGGCGATCTCGCGCGTTACGAAGCGCTGCAACGCTCGCGGCTGGACAATCCCGCGAAACCGGGCGTGGCATTCGGACTCATCCGCAAACTGCTCGCGCTCAATGCGGGCGAGCAGCGCGTGGAAGTAGTGATTCTTTCGCGCAGCGATCCTATCAGCGGCCTGCGCGCGTTCCATTCGTGTCGTGAGCATGGACTGGCGATCGAACGCGGCGTGTTTACGCGCGGCCGTTCGCCCTTCAGCTACTTGAAACCGCTGCGTGCGTCGCTATTTCTATCGGCGAATCCAGACGATGTACGCGACGCGCTCGCCGCCGGTTTTCCCGCCGCGCGCGTGCTGCCGGAAACGCCGCGCGCAGCGAGCCGTTACGCGGATGAAATTCGCATTGCGTTCGATGGCGACGCCGTTCTCTTCTCCGATGAAGCCGAGCGCGTGTTTCAGGCCGACGGTTTGCTCGCCTTCGTCGGCCATGAAACGAACAAGAAAGATCTGCCGCTGCCGGGCGGACCGTTGAAGCCGCTGCTCGAAGCGCTGAACAAGCTGCAACGCATTGCCGCCGCGAATGAAGGCGAGCAGGCGGCCATGCATATCCGCACCGCGCTCGTCACCGCGCGTTCCGCTCCCGCGCACGAGCGCGCGATCCGGACGTTGATGGCGTGGGACATCGAAATCGACGAAGCGATGTTCCTGGGCGGTCTGGACAAGGGCGAATTCCTGCGTGAATTCGAGCCCGACTTTTTCTTCGACGATCAAATTCGCCATTGTGAATCGGCCCGCGGCGTGAGTCCGACCGGGCATGTTCTCAGCGGCATAGCGAACGCAACATGACACCCGAACAATCTCCGCTCGGCAAGCCTGTCCACTACACCGAACAGTACGATGCGTCGCTGCTGTTTCCGATAGAGCGCAAGAGCGCGCGCGATGCCATCGGCGTCGGCGCGCGGCTGCCGTTCTTCGGCACCGACATCTGGAACGCTTACGAGCTTTCGTGGCTGAACGCGCGCGGCAAGCCGCAGATCGCGGTGGCGACGTTCTTCGTGCCGGCGGATTCGCCGAATATCGTCGAATCGAAGTCGTTCAAGCTTTACCTTGGCTCGTTCGCGCAGACGAAGTTCGACTCCATCGACGACGTGCGCGCGGCCATCAAGCGCGACGTATCGGCGATCTGCGGAGCGACCGTATCGGTGCAACTTGCCGCGCCGGCAGATTTCGGCAAGCTCGCGATGGAAGAGTTCGATGGCTTGTCGCTCGACAGGCTCGATCTGGATACGGACATCTATATGCCCGATCCTTCACTGTTGAGCGCGACGCATGGCGAAGCACCCGTCGACGAGACGTTGTATTCGAATCTGCTGAAGTCGAATTGCCCGGTGACGGGACAGCCGGATTGGGGCAGCGTGCAGATTCGCTACTACGGCGGGCAGATCGATCACGCGGGTTTGCTGCGCTATCTGATTTCGTTTCGCGGACATACCGGTTTTCACGAGCAATGCGTCGAGCGCATTTTCATGGACGTGATGCGGGAATGTCAGCCGGAAAGGCTCGCGGTGTACGCGCGTTACACGCGGCGCGGCGGGCTGGATATCAATCCGTTCCGGACGAATTTCAATTTGCCGATGCCGGATAATGCGCGGTTGGCGCGGCAGTGAAGCTCGTCAATGCGGCTCCGACTTCCCGGAGCCGCATTGATGTTCAAGCCGACGCCTTCTTATAAGCCACGCAATCCACCTCGACCTTGCAATCGATCACCATTGACGACACCACGCAAGCTCTCGCCGGCGGATTCGCGCCGAAGTACTCCTTGAAGATCTTGTTGAAAGAAGCGAAATCGCGCGGATCGTCCAGCCAGACGCCGCAGCGCACGACATGCTCCGTGCCGTATCCCGCTTCCGTCAGAATGGCGATCACGTTTTGAATTGCCTTATGCGTCTGCTCGACGATTCCGCCGTTGATCACTTCGCCGTTCTCCATCGGCGTCTGGCCCGACACGAAGAGCCAGCCATCGGCCTCCACCGCGCGTGCAAAAGGCATATGCGCCCCGCCTTGTCCCTTGCCGCCTTCAACGCCATATCGCTTCATCGTTCAACTCCTTGATTCAATCGTAAAGAATTCAAAACGCGCCCTGCGCATCCAGCTTGGATGCCGCGCCGCGCGCCACGAAACGTCCCGCGCGCGCGCCGGTCACGGCGGCATCGCGATACGTCAAAACCCCATTCACCCACACCGCGTCAATGCCGTCCGCCGCCTGCTGCGGCTTCGCGAAGGTCGCGGCATCGCGCACACGCTCGGGATCGAACACGACCAGATCGGCGTGATAACCCACTTTCACTTCGCCACGCTCGGGCAGGCTGAAACGCCGCGCCGTCAGGCTCGTCATCTTGCGCACCGCTTCTTCGAGCGGCATCAGCGCCGTATCGCGCGCGTAGTGGCCAAGAACGCGCGGAAACGCGCCCCACAAGCGCGGATGCGGCAGCGGATCGTTCGGCAAGCCATCCGAGCCAACCATCGTCGCGGGATGCGCGAGAATGCGCCGCACATCGTCTTCCGACATGTTGTGATACACCGCGCCCGCCGGCTGCAAGCGTTTTGCCGCATCCTGCTGGCTCACGTTCCACTCGGCCGCCACCTCGCGAATCAGCTTGCCCGCCATCTCCGAATGCGGCTCCGACCACGTGATGGTGATGTCGATATCCCCCGTCACCTGCTTCAGATCCAGCGTCGACGAACTGCGGTTATACGGATAACAATCGCAACCGAGCGGCTGACCCTCGCGCACCGTTTCGAGCGACTTCAGCACTTCCACGCTGCGTCCCCAGTTCGACGGTCCCGCGCACTTCAAATGCGAAATCACCACCGGCACACGCGCATGGCGACCGACGCGATACGCCTCTTCCATTGCATCGAGAATTGCATCGAACTCGGTGCGCATGTGCGTCGTGTATAGCGCGCCTGCCTTGGCAAGCGGCTCGGCAAGCGCCTCCACTTCCTCTGGCGGCGCGTTGAACGCCGAACCATAAGCCAGCCCGCTCGATAACCCCAGCGCGCCGTTATCCAGCGCTTCTTCGAGTTGCGCTCGCATGCCATCCACTTCAGCGCCGTTCGCCGCGCGATCCAGCCGGTCCATGTGATTGTTGCGCAGCGCCGTATGGCCGATCAGCGCGCCGACATTCACGGCGGGACGCGCTTCGTTGACGGCATCGACATAAGCGGCGAAGGTCGGATATTTGAACGCGTCGGCGTCGCCGAGCAGATTCATCGGATCGGGCGGGTTGCCCTTCAACGTCACCGGCGACGCGCTGATCCCGCAATTGCCGACGATCACCGTGGTCACGCCTTGCGTGATCTTCGGCATCATCTGCGGCGAGCGGATCACGTGCGTGTCGTCGTGCGTATGGACGTCGATGAAACCGGGCGCCAGCACCTTGCCCTGCGCGTCGAACACTTCATCGGCGTTCCAGTTGGCGAGGGCGCCGGGCGCCACGATGGCGACGATGCGGCCATCGCGCACCGCGACATCGCGCTCGACCGCGGGCGCACCCGTGCCGTCGATCACACGCGCACCGATGATCAACGTATCGGCCTTCTGCTTCGAGGGCGATTCCATGTCAGTCTCCCAAAGGTTGCCGCTCGCCGCCGCCACGATGCGCATCGAGCGCGTGCTTCATGCGGCGCAGCAGTTCACGGCTGTGATCGGCCTGCTTCACCGCGAGTTCGGTGACGAGCAGATCGAGCGCCATCATCATTGCGTAACGCGACGACGAAGGCTTGTAGATGAAATCCGTTTCTATTGCGATGACCGGAATGAGCCAGTCCGCGAGCTTCGCCAGCGGCGACGCCGGCGCGGTCAACGCGATCACGCACGCGCCGTATTCACGCGCGATTCGGCAGCTTTCGAGCATCTCCGGCGTCTGCCCCGTCACGGACAGCGCGACAACGACGTGTTCGCTCGATAACGTCGATGCCACCATGCGCTGCAGCAGTCCGTCCTGATACGACGCCACCGGCCGCCCGAGCCGCACGAGACGAAAGCGCATCTCGTCGGCGAGCGCGGTCGAGCCGCCGCCCATGCCGAACACGTAGATCATCGACGCAGCCGCGAGTGCATCGGCGGCTTGCGCGATGGGCGCGGCACGCAGCGCACCCTGATTCTGTGCGAGCGTGGCCTGCACTTCCTCGAAGATACGCGCGGCGAGTGTTTCAGGCACGGCGTCCGGTTCGGGCTTCAGAAAGCGTTGCCCGACGCCCGCCGCCTGCGCGAGCCGCAGCTTGAGTTCGCGCACGTCCTGACAGCCGACCGCTTTCGCAAAGCGCGTGACCGTGGCGATACTTACTTCCGCCTTGTCCGCAAGCGCGCCGATGCTTGCCCGTGACGCGCCCGTGAGATCGTCGAGGATCAGCGCGGCGACCTTGCGCTCGGCACTGCGCAATTCGGGCGCGCGTTGCGCGATGCGCGCGACGATATCGAAGGTGAGCGAATCGGCGTGGCCGTTCATAGTGCTGACAGGGTTAACCCACAGTGTATGTTACTAAATAACATTTCAACGAGAATGCTACTTTGGGTAACATGATGCCGTCAACCGCGACGCCATTTTAAGCACCGACAGAATCTATTCATCCGGACGATGGAGTAGCAGCACATGAAAGTTACAAACTATCAGAACGCGACAATCGACCCGTTTGGCAAGGGTCTCGGCATGGTGCCGGGCACGGGCATCAATCTGACGGACGCGGCGCGTCTGCAATGGAACCTGCTCGAAGAGGACGTGAGCTTGCCTGCCGCCGTGCTGTATGCAGAGCGCATCGAACACAATTTGAAGTGGATGCAGGCGTTCGTCGAAGAGTACGGCGTGAAACTCGCGCCGCACGGCAAGACCACCATGGCGCCGCAACTCTTTCGCCGCCAACTCAACACCGGCGCGTGGGGCATCACGCTTGCCACGGCGCATCAGGTGCGCGCGGCGTATCGCGGCGGCGTGTATCGCATCCTGCTGGCGAATCAGCTCGTCGGCAAACGCAACATGGGCATGATCGCCGAGTTGCTGACGGACCCGAACTTCGAGTTCTTCTGTCTCGTCGATTCAGCGGATGGCGTCGATCAACTGGGCGCATTCTTCAGCGACGTGCACAAGAAGCTGAACGTGCTGATCGAACTCGGCGTGCCGGGCGGACGCACGGGCGTGCGCGACGACGCGCAGCGCGAAGCCGTGCTCGCGGCCATCGCGCGCTGGCCGGGCACGATCGAACTGGCGGGAATCGAACTATACGAGGGCGTCTTGCAGGACGAATCGAAGGTACGCGACTTTTTGAAGAGCGCCGTCGACATCACCCGCGCTCTGATCGATGCTGGCAAGATCGCGCGCAAGCCGGCGATTCTCTCGGGCGCGGGATCGGCATGGTACGACGTGGTCGCCGACGAATTCGCCAAGGCGAACAGCGACGCCATTGAAGTCGTACTGCGTCCCGGCTGCTATCTGACGCACGACGTCGGCATCTACAAGAAAGCGCAGAACGAAATCTTCGCGCGCAATCCCATCGCGAAGAAGATGGGGCAAGGGCTTAAACCCGCGCTGCAATTGTGGGCGTACGTGCAGTCCATTCCCGAGCCGGACCGCGCGATCATCGGGCTCGGCAAGCGCGATTCCGCATTCGACGCGGGCTTGCCGGAACCGGCGAAGCATTTTCGTCCGGGCACGGAAGCGCCACGCGATATCTCGACGGATGAAGGCTGGGAAATTTTTGGCCTGATGGACCAGCACGCTTACTTGCGCATCAAGCCCGGCGATGATCTCAAGGTCGGCGACATGATCGCCTTCGACATCTCGCACCCGTGTCTCACTTTCGACAAGTGGCGTCAGGTGCTCGTGGTCGATCCTAAATACCGCGTCACCGAAGTGATCGAAACGTTCTTTTGACGCGTCAGGCTTTTTCGGCGGCGGTATCGACGAGTGCGGCGTTCGCCGCGTTTTGCACCGCGACTTCCTGAATGCGCGCTTCGAGCATATGAAGCGCGCCCGACAGCGCCTCGATGGCGTCGTCCGGCAACGATGCCATGGTGTCGTGCAGAAACGCCGTGCGGCGTGGCATGCCCTCTTCCGCCGCCGCGCGGCCTTGCGCTGTCAACGCGACATTCGACACGCGATTGTCGCGAACATCCACGCTGCGCACGACCCAGCCGAGACCTTCCAGCGTCTTCAACTGACGAGTCAGCGCGCCCGGGTCCACGCGCAGGCGTTCGACGAGTTTCTTCTGCGACACCTCGCCCTCGTGCTCATGCAAGGCGAACAGAATGCGCCAGCGCGGCATCGGCTGGCCGACGGCTGCTTCGAACGCCGACATGAAAGCGCGATACGTCCGCCCGAACTGCTGCACCACCGCGATACGTTCCTGTTCGTTCATGCTCTCGATTCCGTTGTAATTCATTCGGCGAGGATGACCGGTTCGTGCGTTCGTTTCAAGCGCACGGGCGGCACGCGGCGCGACTGCCAGAGCGAAACGACCGCGACGACGGCCGCGACCGCCAGGCCGATGTGGATTGCCGCCACCAGCGATTCGCGCGCGGATTCGAGCAGCATCGCGCCGTTATGACCCGCAGCCGCAAGCTGCGCGAGCAGCGTGTCCTGTCCTTCGCGATTGATGAGGATTTGCGGATCGGAAAGATCGCCGAGCCAGTGCATTGCGTGATCTCGTTCAAGCGCGAGGCTCACGCCGCTCGCGTACAGATGGCTCACGAGCGTGCCGGTCAATGCCGTGCCGATCATCCCGCCGATCATGCGTAGCGATTGCAACAATGCCGTCGCAATTCCCAGATGCTGACGTCCCGCGGTCTGTTGCGCGAACACGGTGAGGTTCGGCATGACGAAGCCCAGGCCGAGCCCGCCCATCAGCATGACGACGAGCAGCATGGAACGCGGCATCGTATGCGTGGCGATCACCACGCCGAAACACGACGCGGCGAGAAACGCGAAACCCACGTACAGCATGAGATTCGCGTTCTTCAAACGCGTCACGATTCGTCCGTTCACGATACTGCCAATGGTAATGAACACGACGAGCGGCGTGATCATCATGCCCGCGTCTTTCGGCGACATGCCGAAGCCGCCCTGGAACAGCAGCGGCGCATAGAACAGCAGCGAGAACATGGTGAAGCCGCCGAGAATCGCCAGCGTGAACAGCGCGGCGAGGCTCTTGTTGCGGAACATATCGACGGGAAGAATCGCGTAGCTGCAACGCAGTTCCCACTTCCACAGGCTGTAGGACGCCACGATGGCCACCGCCAACAGCATCGCCGTCTCGACACTGATGCCGTGCTTCGGCAACATCTCGACGAACAATTGCAGCGCGCCGAGCGCAACCGCGATCAGCGCGGCGCCGGGCCAGTCGAGCCGCATCTTGCCTTCGTGCGCGACATGCCGCAGATGCGGCAAAAAGCGCCAGACGAAGAACAGCGACAGCACGCCGACGGGCAGATTCACGTAGAACACCGAGCGCCAGCCGTAATACTGCGTGAGAATCCCGCCGAGCGAAGGGCCGACCGCATTGGCGATGCCGAAAGCGGAACTCATCAGCACCTGCCAGCGGAGGCGCACGACCGAATCCGGGAACAGATCCGCGATGCACGCGAACGCGGTGCCAACCAGCATCCCGCCGCCGATGCCCTGCAAACCGCGCGCGAGCACCAAAAACATCATGCTGTTGGCGAGTCCGCACAACACGGACGCCACCGTGAACACGATAATCGAAGCGATCACGAAGGGTTTGCGACCGTAGTAGTCACCGAGCCGCCCGAAAATAGGCACGGTAATGACGGAGGTCAGCAGATAGGAGGTCGCGACCCAGGCGTAGAGATCGAAGCCTTTGAGTTCGGCCACGATAGTAGGCAGCGCGGTGCCCACGACGGTCTGGTCCAGCGCGACGAGCATGGTGACGAAAGAGATGCCCAACATCGCCATGAGCGATTCGCGGAAGGGCAAGACCTGTCCGCTGGAGTGATGCGCGGCTGTGTGAACGGCCATTTTTGTGGACGCAATTATTGACGAGTCAAAGAATGGGGAATCATAGCACGCTCGCGTGCTCTAAGCCGTGTGGCCCACCGCTCTCTTCATGCACGTTCCCGGACATTTTTCGTATGCAACCGACGCCCATCATCACTTCGCCGCTTACTGCCGAAGATTTCACCGCTCTGTCCCGCGCGAAGGAGGCGCTCGAAAGCCCTTCGCTCACGATGAAACTGGCGAGCGTGGTCGGCGCGCCGATCGAAAAACTCATGGGACGGCTTCCAGCCTCGGCCCAGGGGAAAGTCGACGAAGCCACGCAAGTCGCGCTCAAGAAATGCCTGCAGCTTGCGCTGCGCACGCTCGGCAACAGCGCGCCGTCCGACTCGCTGCTCGCGCCGCCGCCGGACAAACCGCGCAATCTGATGCACAAACTCGCCGTCGCGACGACGGGTGCGGCGGGCGGCGCATTCGGCTTGTTTGCGTTGCCCGTCGAGTTGCCCGTCACGACCACGTTGATGTTTCGCTCGATTTGCGACATCGCGCGCAGCGAAGGCGAGGACGTGCATCGCGTGGAGACGCAGTTGCAATGCATGATGGTGCTCGGCATGGGCGGCACCCACAAAGACGACGATAACGCCGACATCGGCTATTTCATCGTTCGCGGCGCGCTCGCGCAGTCCATCTCGCGCGCGACCAACGAAATCGCGGCCAAGGGATTGAGCAGTCATGGCTCGACCGCGTTGCTCAAATTCTTGCAGACCATCGCGTCGCGCTTCTCGGTGCAGGTCAGCGAGCAGGTCGCGGCCAAGTCGATTCCGGCCATCGGCGCGGTTCTCGGCGCCATGGTCAACACCGTGTTCATCGACCATTTTCAGCAGATGGCGCTCGGACACTTCACTGTGCGCAGACTCGAACGGCAATACGGAACGGCGGCGGTCGAGCGCGCGTATCAGACCATCGAGGTGATCGGCGGGCGCTGAGCGTTGCCGGCGCTCGTCGTGGTCGATATGAAACGCGCGGCTTGCGTGAGCGCATCGCGCGCTTCGGGCATGAATGGCGCCCAGATCTGGAAAATATGCGGGACGTTGCGCCAGATTTGCAATTGCACGTCCACGTTGGTTTCGCGCGCTATCTTCGCGACGCGTGTGGCATCGTCGAGAAGCAATTCCGTGTCGCTTGCTTGAATCAGGAGCGGCGGCAGGCCTCGATAATCGCCGAAAAGCGGTGATGCGTAGGGATCACGCGAATCGGCATCGCCGAGATAGAGCGCGGCCACGCGCGGGAAGACCGATGCGTGGAACATCGGGTCACGGCCTTCGTTTGCTTGCATCGACGCGCCGCCGCAGGTCAGGTCGGTCCACGGCGAAAACAGAACCGCGCCGGCGGGCAATGGAACCCGTGCATCGCGAAGCGCGAGCAATGTGGCGAGCGTGAGGCCACCGCCGGCCGAATCGCCCGCAATGACGATCGATTTTGCATCGATGCCCGACGCGAGCAGGCGGAGGTAAGCGGCAACGGCGTCGTCGAGCGCGGTCGGAAAGCGATGCTCGGGAGCCAGCCGGTAATCGAGCGAAAACACGTCGGCATCCGCACGCGTCGCAAGACCGAACGTGATCGCTCGATGACTGCGCGGCGAGCAAAAGTAATAGCCGCCGCCGTGGAGATAAAGCACCGTTCGTCGATCATGCGCGGCGCTCTCGCGGCGCAACCATTCGCCATCCGGCTCGATATCGAGTCGCCATCCCTTCGGTACACGCGGCAACCAGATTCGACGCGATGCGTAGGTCCGCGCGCGCTCGACATCGAGTGTCGGCTTCGCCGTTTCCGGCCGCATTTGCCGCTTGAGCAGCCAGCATGCGAACGCGCTTTGCCAACTCATCGTAGCGGGCTCAGGCTTTGAGTCGAGCCGATCAGTTCGATGGCATCACCTGACCGCGAAGCTCGCCGGTCGGGTTTTCCTGTGTGTGAATGTTGAAATACCATTGCCCCGCCATGAGGTCCGTGACCTGCTGCTCGGTGAGCGTGGCCCGACCTTTCATCGGACTGGCGAGCGCATGTTTGTCGGCGGATACTTGCGGCTTCGCGTTCTGACCGACGGGCGCGGGACCGTGGAAGTGGGCCATCGTGACCGGGCCGGAAAGCTCGGCGTAAGTCGCGGTCCAGGTGATGACCTTGGTGTCGGTGTCGAACGTGGCGTCGAGCATGCCGTGGCCTTTGCTGACGCGTGGCGGGACTTCGCTCGATGGCTGCAGATTCGCCTTCAGCGCGATGGTATCGGCGAATGCCGCCGAGGATGCGAGCAACGTGAACATCATGGCTGCGATGCAGCGGACATGTGGTCTGCACGTCGGGATCATTCTGGCTCTCCTTGGTGACGGCCAAGCGCTTCGCTTTCATATTGTTGATGCGCTTACGGCATCGCCATGGTAGAGCATTCGGATGATCGATGTTTTCCAGCGTACGCCGTTCGCGCGCGCGAATGCAAAAAGGGCGCCGCGCGGCGCCCTTTTCTTTCTACTGCTAGCTAGCTACTGCTTACAACTCAGCCCGCTTTAGAAGCGGTGACGGATACCAGCCGTCACGAGAACCTGACGGCTGCTCGACGATGCTGCTGCACCGCTGATTTGAGCCGACGGGTATTCGTTTTCCGGCAGACCGCTTGCAATTTGCATCACGCCTTCAGCGTAGACGTCCGTACGCTTGGACAACGCGTAGTCGGTCTGCAAGCCGAACTGGTGATAGCGAACGCGCGTCGATTCGCCTGCGGCACCCAGCTTCTGGTTGGTGAACGTGTAGGCCGCACCCAGCGACAGCGCCGGCGTCAGAGCGTAACGAGCGTTTGCTTCGTAGTTGTTCGTGACGGCCGTAGCGTCGAAGTTGCTGCCGTCTTGACGAACTTGCGTCCACAGCAGGCCGAATTGCATAGCATTCGTCGAGTAGCTGGCGCCTGCGCCGAACGTACGTTGACGGATCGTGCCGAATGCGGCTTCTGCTGCCTCTGCCGGCTGACCGGCTGCTACAAACGCGTCACCGACGACATGCGGAACGACCGTAGCACCGTTGATCGCGCCGACGTTGTTACTGTTGATGCCGTTTGCTTGCGTGTAAGCAATGCCAGCCTTGATCGGGCCGTTAGCGTAGCCAGCACCCAGGCTGTACGCGCGATTCGCCGCGAAGCTGCCTGCCGAGTTCGAGAAGCCGTACTCGCCGCCGAACGTCAGACCAGCATAGTTGGCGCTCTGGAACTTGACCGAGTTGCTGAGACGGAAGTTGTTGCCGTCCAGGTTATCCAGGTTGTCCGGGTGCGCGAAGTACGTGCCGCCGAACGTGCCCGTTGCGCTCAAAGGACCAAGGTAGTCAGCCACGGCGTCGTTCTGACGACCCAACGTTACCGTGCCTTGGTTCGTCGAAATGCCGACATACGATTGGCGAGCAGCACCGGCGCCGCTACCGTTTGCCGGGTTGAAGCCGCTTTCCAGCCTGAAGACTGCCTTCATGCCGTTGCCCAGATCTTCAGCGCCCGTCAGGCCCCAACGGCTGTCTTGCACGTTGTTGCCAGTGACGCCCCATGCGCTTGCCTTGTTGTAGTCCGAACCCGGTGCCGAGCGCACGTTGTTCACGAACGTGAAACCTGCGTCCAACGTGCCGTACAGCGTGACGCTGCTTTGTGCGCTTGCAGCCGTGGCGAACGATGCAGCCAGAGCGGCCACTGCGGCTCCGATAAGATTCTTTTTCATGCGAATTCCTTTGATTGAGTCACGAGACTCGATGAGTTGCTTAAGGCCGCGGCGCGGCACATCTGGGATCGAAGCCCCGGAGAAAGCCTCACACCGATATTCGGCAGCCCAAAGTGTATGGCGCGGCTTTTTGCAGAGACCACCAAGGAACACGCAAAAGGTCTTTCGAATAAATCAAAAAATAGAATTTCAATATGACTTAACGCTTACACATCTGGTACTTACCCGAATGCTTTTTCTTTAACGAGATGGACCAGGCGCAGCATCGTTGCACACATGCGACAGTGGCTGACGAGCGACAGCGAGAAGACATCGGAGTCATCCTATTCACAAGATGTATCGGGCTACGTAACATCGCGCACGCGAGGCGGCACTCCTGCCCTCGCTGACTTCGCACCGATCACCCGCAGCTCACGCTTTCGTCAGGCCATCCGCTAATGAACCAATTACAGGCGATGCGCGTCTTCCTCAAAGTCGCGGAGACATCTTCTTTTGGCCGTGCGGCCGCAGCGCTCGATCTTTCGAACGCCGTGGTCACGCGCTATGTCTCGCTACTCGAAGCGCATCTCAATACCCGCTTGCTGAATCGCACGACACGAAGCGTGTCGCTGACTGAAGCGGGCAAGGAATACGCCGATGGCTGCCGAACAGTGATCGAACACGTCGAGAATATTGAGGCATCAGTAGCGAACAGTTCAGTCGATCCATCCGGAACACTCAAGCTCGTTGCATCGGCATCGTTTTCCTTGCTCGAACTCACGCCCATGCTGCGCGCTTATCGCGATCGCTATCCGAGCGTGAAGCTCAGTCTTACGCTGCTCCATCGGCCGGTCGATCTCGTCGATGAAGGCTTCGATGTCGGCATCGTCGTGCCGCATCTCGTCAATAGCGGCACGCTCATCAACCGGCCACTTTTCAAGGTCGCCGCGGCACTCGTCGCATCGCCCGACTATCTCGCCCGCCGCGGCATGCCCGCGCGGCCCGCCGCTCTCGTCAAACACGAGTTTCTCGCGCCGTCCACGGATATTCACGGATCGAAGTGGTCATTCACCAGTCCGACGGGTTCGCGCGAGGAAGTGTCGATCGACCCGTCGTACACGGTGAACAGTTCACCCATGTTGCGGCAGGCGGCGATATTGGGAATGGGCATTGCCGTATTGCCCGAGAGCTATGTCCGGCAGGACGTCGAAGCGGGCGCGCTCGTGCGCTTGCTGCCGGCCTACACGCTCAACGACGCGGACAAGGAAGTGTCGATCGTTTATCCGGGACGCAGACACGTATCGGCTAAGACGCGTTCATTCGTCGACTTTGCGCTGATGCATTTCCGCGACCGTGCGACGTCCGATATCGGCGCGGCCAGTCTTTCCGACTAAAAGAAAAAAGCGCGACGCGGTTGATTCGCGTCGCGCTTTGAGTGATTCGACCGCTTAAACGAGCTCGGCGCCTTGCGCCTCTATGCGCTCGAGCAATTGCCTGCAGCGAACGATCAACAGATTTCCGTCCCGTCGACGCATTGCAAGTGGCTTACTCGACAAGTCACGCCTGAATGTTTCCAGCGCATCAAGCAGCGGCCGATACTGCAAGACGCTCGCCGCCCCAGACACGCGATGATGCCATTCGCGCAAGTGTTCTACCGTGCCACGTGCGACCAGTGGTTCGAGCGCGGCAAGATCGTCGCGGAACGAGGATACGAAGGCATCGAGAAGCGCCTTGACGGTGGCCTCGCTGCCCCAGAGTTGCGCCATCGCTTCAAGGTCGAGTTCGTCTTCTTCCGCGTGCCTTGCTTCGGCGCCGCCGACTGCCCGTCCTTCCGGTTCTGGCGCGATCGTATCCTTCAACCACCACCGGTTAAGATGTTCGCGCAGCGTCGCGAGCCGAGTGGGTTTGATGAGGCAATCGTCCATACCCGCGTCGCGGCACATGGTGCGCTCCTCGGCCGCCGTGCTAGCGGTGATGCCGAGAATCGGCAGTCGGACGGCTGTTCCCGCTTCGTTGGAGCGCACGCGTCTCGTCAGTTCGTAGCCGGTCATGTTCGGCATATGGCAGTCTGTGATCAGAAAGCCGTAATGCGTTTGTTCGAGCGCCGCGAGCGCCTCGACGCCATCCTGCACGACATCGCAGGCGAACCCGAGCAACGAAAGCTGGTGGCGAATCAACTCCTGATTAACCGGATGATCCTCCGCCACGAGCACGAGCCTGCCGTTGCGCAAAGCATCCTCGCGGTCGGGCGCTTCTTTCTTCGGTTCGAGGCCCATTGTCGCGCGCGCCGCAATCTGCGGCATGCCGGTCAAGGCCGCGACGCAGGCAGCGCCAAGCCCTCGCCAAGAGATGGGATTGATGCTGACGCGAATATCGTCTTCAAGAATACGATAACCCGTTGGCTTCGGCTTTTCCGTCGCGTGAATGACGCGGGAGCCGAACGGCAGCTTGTCCTTGTGCGTATCGCTCAGAAATACGATATCGACGCCTTCGAACGTCTCCAGAAGCATCAGGCTCGGGCTATCCGACGGAATGCGCTGAAGCACCAGACCGAGCGCCTGTCCGTAGTTCACCAACGCGTCGGCGACGCGCTCTTCGTCGATCGCCACGATGCCTCGCCGGCCGCGCAAGCCGTCGATCTGATACTGCAAAGTCTCGACCGGCAGTTCGAGGCGAAGCGTCATGGATGTGCCGACGCCTACTTCGCTCTGTAACGTCAGTGTGGCACCCATCAAGTCCACGAGCCGATTGACAATGGTCAGTCCGAGGCCCGTACCGCCGAAGCGTCGGGTAGTGGACTTTTCCGCTTGCACGAACGGCTCGAAGAGACTCGCCTGCGACTCGGACGCGATACCAATGCCCGTGTCCTTCACGCAAAGTTCGAGCAGCTGAGTGGACTCCGTCGATCCCACTTCCCGTACGTGCACAGCGACTTCACCAGCGCTGGTGAACTTGATCGCGTTGCTCATCAGGTTGAAGATGATCTGCCTCAGACGCACGCTGTCGCCCTGCACGGTAGCCGCCACTTCCGGCGCGACATTGACTCGCACTCGCAAGCCCTTTTCGTGTGCCCTGCCCGCCAGCAAGCCGACGGCGCTATCGACGAGTTCGCGCAAATCGATCGCGGTCGGCTCGATCGTCAGACGGCCTGCTTCGATCTTCGAATAGTCCAGGAGATCGTCGAGAATCTGAAGTAAAGCGCTGGCTGAATCCTGAATCATGCCGAGCATTTGCGACTGATCCGGATTGAGCGGCGTATTTTCGAACACTTCGACGAGACCCAGAACGCCGTTCATAGGCGTGCGGATTTCGTGGCTCATCATGGCGAGAAAATCGTCCTTCGCTCTCGATGCGGCTTCCGCGATATCTCTCGCCCGCGCAAGCTCTTCAGCGCGCGCGTGCTCGACGCTCGCATCCACCCAATATCCGCTCCAGACCACGGCGCCGTCGTCTTCGCAATGAGCGACGAGGTCTGCGCGAAACCAGCGCGTCACGCCGCCGACGACGGCTCGAAATTCCGTATGCAAGGGCTCGAGCGTAAGCGATGACCGCTCTATTTCCGCCAGCAGGCGCACGCCGTCCTCGGAATTGACTTGACGCAATACCTTGAGCGGATCGTTAGCCAACGCTCCAAGATCGAGGCCAAGCAGTTGCCGCGTGTCGCCGTCGATATACGGAAGGCTGTAAGCGCCATCGCGCGCACGCCGCAGTTGGAATACGACAGCGGGGAGCGAGCGCGTGACGTCGTGCAGGCGCCGCTCCGTGCGACGGGCGTGCATCTCCGCGTCGCGAATATCGGTAATGTCGATCATCGTGCCGACTACGCCTGCTCGCTCGCCGTCCGGTGCCAGAAATGCACCGGTCCAAAAGAGGCCGTAGCGCGATCTGCCGAACTCGTCGAAGAACTCGGCCTCGACTTCCTGACGCTTGCCCGTGGCGAGCGTGCAACCAGAGAGATCGTGCAGCAAACGGCTGTGCTTTGCTCCCCACGCGCCCACTTCGAGCGCCGTCTGTCCGACGATATCCGTCCTGCGAACGCCCAGGGCCTCCTCGAACGCACGGTTGACCGCGACGTAGCGATTGTCCATGTCCTTCGCGACAAGCGGATACGGCACGACTTCCATCATGGTCTGCTGGAAGCTCAACTGCGTCGCGAGTTGCTGTTCGATGGTGAGACGCTTTCGCATTTCCCGCTGCAACAGGACGAATGCCCGAAGCGTGACGATCAAAACGGCCAGCACGCCAATCAGTGCAGGAAGCAGGCGCAGTGCGGTAACGCTCAGAACGCGGGACGGCGCTGCCGAGACATAAACGTTCGAGAGCGCGTCGTTAGCGCGAAACATGAAGGCATCCGCATCGATAGGCGGAATGCTTTCTCTGGCGGGCGAGATTTCAGCCGCGGTCGCGCGCGCGCCAGGCGCGACACTATCCGCGCGCACCTCCGTGCAATACGGTGACAGGAGCACGACGAGCAGGAACCAGCAACGCACGACGACGGAACTCAAATCGAATCTCTCAAAGGTAAAAGTCGGCGTCGTTGAAAGGACACCGCATTGGAAATCTTGCGTACGCCGCAACACACGTCGTCGCAGGCGCCGTCGAACAGTAAAGTCTGATACGCATCCGTTGCCGCAGACATCGGAACCGTCTTAAATAATTCTGATGACGCCAACCGTCCACTTCAGTCAGACGAGGCCCACCTGCCTGAAATACTCGACGAGATCGGCCTCCGAACTTAGGCCCAGCTTCCGCATGCCACTGCGTTTCTGAGTAGCAATGGTTTTACTGCTTCGTCCGAATCGGCTTGCAATCTCGTGCACCACCATGCCACTGGCGTACAGCCGAAACACTTCCCACTCGCGCCGGCTCAATACGCCGACACATGCGGGCATGGTTTCTGGAAGGCTGCTCAACGCATCTATGGCAAGCGGCGAGGCGAACCGTCTGCCTGCGCTGATGGCCGCAATTGCGGTTTCGAGAGACTCCAGTCCGTCGCGCTTGTCGACCACACCGTCGACGCCCATTCGTAAGAGTCCCGCTAGCATTCGAGCTTGTGAAAGCATGGTGATAACGACCAGCCTCGGCCGCTCGACCCGACTGGAAAAACGCCTCAGGAATGTGATGGAACTGCTCTCACCTTCCATCCCCTGCATTCCAATGTCAGAAAAGACGAAGTCACAAGCAGTCGAATCCAGCGCTTCGGCCAGCTCTTGGGTGTCGTGCGCCGTCGCCACTACTTCGACGGCGCCGTCCCGTTCGAGATAGCTCTTGATACCCTTCACGACAATTGGGTGATCATCGGCGATGATTGCCCTCAGCGGCATTCTTGTTTTCATTGGTCTCTTTTATTTTAAAAGCCGGCATGCCCTTCTAACGAGGGCAGTGCGTCTCCACGCCCGCCGGCAGTGCTGCTTGTAAGCGCGCGTCAGATCAGGTCCGTGTCCGCAACGAAGCGATACAGATCTGCGTCCGTGGACAGATCCAGCTTGCGCATGGCGGCGCATTTCTGAGCGCTGATAGTCTTTACGCTACGGCCCAGCTTCCTTGCGATCTCAGTCACGTTGGCACCGCGCGCATAGTTTTCAATGACTTCCATTTCCCGGCTAGTCAGTCTCTGCCGAATGAACAGAGCGTGACTTTCCGTATTTGCAATGGCCAAAGCACGGCGAATTGCCGGTCCGAGATAGGTCTCGTTGGCAATGACCGAGACGATCGCGACGTAGATGAGGTCAAGCCGGTCCTCTTTGCTGAGGAACGCGTGCGCGCCCGCGTCCAGCGCCTGCTTGATGAGCGTCGCGTTATCGGTGCGCGATAGCACGACGATGTGCACATTCGGATAAGTCGAAGAAATGTGCTGCACGAGTTGAACGCCGTCACCATGGCGCCCCCCCGGCATGAAGAAGTCGACGATGGCCACGTCGCATTCGCCGCGTGCCAGACACTCGTCGAGCTGCGTGGAATCGATGCTTCGACTCACCACTTCTACATTGGGAAAATTCCCAGCCAGCCGTTCGATAGCAAGAATAACGAGCGGGTGATCGTCCGCTATTGCTAACCGAATTCTCCTGGCATGCGAGAACACTTGACTTACATTCAATGATTCCATCACTTAAAACCTTCACGCGTTGAGCGAACTCAAATTCATTCTTGACACCGATAAGAATCGGATACCGAAACATTAAAAAACATAAGATGCATCCGAATTCGAACTCACCACACCAATAACTCAGCCGAGTCCTTGAGCGCGTACAAACGCGAACAAACCCGGGTCGTTTCTAATTCCGAGCTTGTTCATCGCATCTCGCTTCTGTCGACTGATAGTGCGCACATCGCGGTTCAACGCTTTGGCGATTTCGGTGATCGTGCGACCCTTGGCGAACAAACGAACGACTTCTTCTTCCCGGGGCGAAAGCCGCGGTTCCTCTGGCGATGATTCGGTTTCCGCGCCCGCTTCCGCTAACGCGGTAACAAAAGACCCACTGACATAACGGCGATCGATTCCCGCATGGCGCACGGCAGTCGCCACGAGTTCAATAGCCTCCGCCTTATTCACGAGTCCGATGGCACCGGCATTCAGAATAGAACGAAGAATCGCGACATTACTGACGCTCGTCAGCACGACGATTTTGATGCTTGGCCACTCTTGCTTGACTCTACGAATCAGCCGTAAACCGTCTAGCGCGTCCGGCCCAGGCTCAGGCATGGCGAAATCCGTGACAAGCACGTCACATGGCGTCTTCGCGAGTTCGACCACAAGGCTGCTCGCATTATTCGCCTCACCGACGACATCGATCCCCTCGTCGGCCTTGAAAAGCGCCTTTACGCCAAGGACCACGAAAGGATGATCGTCGGCCAGCACTACGCGAAGTTTCAAAGTCGCCCCTCTAAATGATGTTGTTGATTTTTAGATTTTGGTTAGAACGCATTTATTGCTTTATGCAACCAACGAAGTCTCTCTTCTGCTACGTTGCTTGAACTCGATAAACATCGAGTAAACATCTGAACTCGATAAAAGAATGCCAAAAAGCAGCAAGTAACTAAACGTTAAAAACTCAATGAGTCAAAGTAGGACGCAAACAATCCGCGCACCATAGGATTACTCCGATTAGACTGCAATGACTCTTCGTTGGTCCGTATAAAGCCTCTTATTCGCGGTTAATTAGAAGCGTAATACGGCTGCGGGAATCGCGGAGAGCCTCGAAGTTATATTTCGGAAAACGCCTTGCCGATTTGATAAAAAAAAGCCTCCGACAATTAATGCCAGAGGCTTAGTGTTTAAACGAATTTGTTGCGACTTGTCAGAACGGGATATCGTCATCCATGTCGTCAAAACCGCCGCCCGCAGGTTGGCTCGGACGGCTCGATCCGCCACCCGCTCCACCGCCCGCAGCGCGCCCGCCTGCCGGCGCGCGGCCGCCACCACCGCCGCCGCCGCCTGAGCGCTCCATCGGCGCGCTGCGGCTGTAGCCGCCGTCATCGCCGCCGCCTGCTCCGCCGCGGCCACCGAGCATTTGCATCTGATCGGCAACGATCTCGGTCGAATAGCGCTCTTGCCCCGCCTGATCGGTCCACTTGCGCGTGCGAATGCGCCCTTCGATATACACCGACGAGCCCTTCTTCAAATACTCGTTCACGATCTCGGCAAGACGCCCGAAGAACGCCACGCGATGCCACTCCGTGAGTTCCTTCATCTCGCCAGACGACTTTTCCTTGTAACGGTCGGTCGTCGCGAGACGAATGTTGGCCACGGCGTCGCCGCTCGGAAGGTAGCGCGTTTCCGGGTCGGCGCCCAGATTGCCTACGAGAATGACCTTGTTGACAGATGCCATGATTTCTCCGGTAAATTCCTTGCCCACTAGCAGTTATGCGACGTTATCAGTTCAACCCTCTTCCAGGGAAGAGGACGGGAAACATCGCACTGCCTCAATATGATTAATACAGATTCGCTACGCCGCGCGCTCGACCCTGCGCGGCGGCGCCTTCATTTTCGACGCGACGATCAACCATGCCAGCACCAGCGCCGAACACGAGAAGAACACCGCACTCGGGCCATCCAGCTTGAGCAGCCAGCCGCCGATCACGCCACCAAGCGCGAGCCCGATAGACTGCGTCGTGTTGTACACCCCGGCGGCCGCGCCCTTGCGGGTGCCTGGCGCCAGTTTGGACACAAGCGAAGGTTGCGACGCCTCCAGCACGTTGAAGCCCAAGAAGTACACAAACAGGATCGCGGCCACAGACCATAGCGTATGGGGAGCCGCGCCTAATAACAACTGGCCGATCAGGATAAGAAAAATCGCACTCAACATGACCGCTTTCATCTTGCCGCGCTTCTCGGCGGCGATGATTGCCGGAACCATCATCACGAAAGCGAGGCCCATCACCGGAAGATAAATCTTCCAGTGCGAGGCGACCGGTAACCCGCCCGCTTCGAGAATGCGCGGCACGACGAGAAAGAGCGCGGTTTGGGTTGCGTGCAGCACCAGCACGCCGAAGTTCAGACGCAGCAGCTCGACGTTGTGCAGCACCTCGGCGAATGGCGCCTTGAGGTGAACCGGCGGCACGGGCGGGTCCGGCACGACCCACAAGACCACGCCGACCGCGACGATCGACAGCACGCCGATCACCGTGAACAAGCCGCTCATGCCGACCCAGTGGAACAGGATCGGTGCGCCAACGATAGCGACCGCGAACGAAACGCCGATGCTCGCGCCGACCATCGCCATGGCCTTGGTGCGATTTTCTTCTTCAGTCAGATCGGCGATGAACGCGATCACCGCCGACGACACCGCGCCCATGCCCTGAATCACACGTCCGGCGATGATCCACGCCATGGAGTGCCCTGCCGCCGCCACGAAGCTGCCGAGCGCGAACACGAGCAGGCCGAATGCGATCACGGGTTTGCGGCCCAGCTTGTCCGAAATCCAGCCATAGAAGATGTACAGCATGGACTGCGTGACGCCGTAAGCGCCGAGCGCTATGCCGACGAGAAACACGTCATCGCCGCCAGGGATAGTTTTCGCGTAAATGGAAAACACCGGCATGATCATGAAGAGGCCGAGCATGCGCAGCGCGAAGATCGCGGCGAGCGACACGGTTGCGCGCAATTCCGGCGCGGACAAACGTGTGGACGTAGCAGACGGATTGGACATCAGGAACGGAAATGGGTGAGGGTCGCGACTGGCCTGACGCGTGGGGAGCGCGGCGCGGCCGCCTTGTTCTGGCTCGAAACGGCACTATATGCGACACACGGCGGCTCGCGCGCCGCACGACCTGCGGCCATTAACGCGAAAGCGCCTGGGAAACGGAAAAGCCGTTGGAAAGCCGCCGAGAAGCCTTGAGAGCCCCCGAGAGCCTTTTGGCACGGGCGCCGCACCCTGCAAAAGTCGTTATAGTAGCAGGTTTAGCCCCCTTACTTTGTCGTCCGGTAGTCGCAGGAAACCCCGCGCCACGACCTAAAAGACGCCCGAAAGACCCCCGAAAGAACCCGGAAGAGACTCGTGGAAGAAATTCGTATTCGTGGGGCTCGCACCCACAATTTGAAGAACGTCAATCTCGACTTGCCGCGTCACAAGCTGATTGTGATTACGGGGTTGTCCGGGTCGGGCAAGTCGTCGCTCGCATTCGATACGCTTTACGCCGAAGGTCAGCGCCGCTACGTCGAGAGCCTCTCGGCATACGCGCGGCAATTTCTGCAGCTGATGGAAAAGCCGGATGTCGATCTGATCGAAGGCCTTTCACCGGCCATTTCGATCGAACAAAAAGCCACCTCGCATAATCCGCGTTCGACGGTCGGCACCGTCACCGAAATTCACGATTATCTGCGACTGCTGTTTGCGCGCGTCGGCACACCTTATTGCCCCGATCATCTGATTCCGCTCGAAGCGCAAAGCGTCTCGCAGATGGTCGATGCCGCGCTCGCGCTGCCCGAGGAAACCAAGCTGATGATCCTCGCGCCCGTCGTCGTGGATCGCAAGGGCGAGCACGTCGAGTTATTCGAAGAGATGCAGGCGCAGGGCTTTATCCGCTTTCGCATTCGTTCGGGCGGCGGCACGGCGAACGAAGGCGTCGCGAAAATCTATGAAGTCGACTCGCTGCCGAAGCTCAAGAAGAACGACAAGCACACCATCGACGTGGTGATCGACCGGCTTAAAGTGCGTCCGGACATGAAGCAGCGCCTGGCGGAATCGTTCGAGACCGCGCTGCGTCTCGCCGATGGCCGCGCGATCGCGCTCGAAATGGATACTGAAAACGAAAAGCTCTTCAGCTCGAAGTTCGCGTGCCCGATCTGTTCGTACTCGCTGCCGGAATTGGAGCCGCGCCTTTTCTCGTTCAACAATCCGATGGGCGCGTGCCCGGAATGCGACGGCTTGGGCCAGATCACGTTTTTCGATCCGAAGCGCGTGGTCGCGCATCCTTCGCTCTCGCTCGCGGCGGGCGCGGTGAAGGGCTGGGACCGGCGCAATCAGTTCTATTTTCAGATGCTGCAAAGTCTCGCGGCGTTCTACGAATACGACATCGACGCGCCGTTCGAGGAACTGCCGGAAAAGGTGCGCAAGACGCTTTTGTACGGTTCGGGCAAGCAGGTCATTCCGTTCTCGTACATCAACGAGCGCGGGCGCGCTTCGGTGAGAGAGCACGCATTCGAAGGCATTCTGCCGAATCTGGAGCGTCGTTATCGCGAAACGGACTCGGCCGCCGTGCGCGAGGAACTGGCGAAGTATCAGAACAATCAGGCGTGCCCGGCCTGCGAGGGCACGCGTCTGCGCCGCGAGGCGCGTTTCGTCAAAGTCGGTTCCGGCGATGACGCTCGCGGCATCTACGAAGTCAGCGGCTGGCCGTTGCGCGATACGCTCGGCTACTTCCAGACGCTGCGGCTCGACGGCGCGAAAGGTGAGATCGCGGACAAGGTGGTCAAGGAAATCGTCGCGCGGCTGTCGTTCCTGAATAACGTCGGGCTCGATTACCTGTCGCTCGAACGCAGCGCCGAAACGCTCTCGGGTGGCGAGGCGCAGCGCATCCGCCTCGCGTCGCAGATCGGCTCGGGCTTGACCGGCGTGATGTACGTGCTCGATGAGCCGTCCATCGGCCTGCATCAGCGCGACAACGACCGGCTCATCGCCACGCTCAAGCATCTGCGCGATATCGGCAACTCGGTGATCGTGGTCGAGCATGACGAAGACATGATCCGCATGGCCGATTACGTCGTCGACATGGGGCCGGGCGCGGGAGTGCATGGCGGCGTGATCGTCGCGCAAGGCACGCCGAATCAGGTGCAGAAAGACCCGAATTCGATCACGGGACAGTATTTGTCGGGCAAGCGGACTATCGGTTATCCGTCCGAGCGGACCGCGCCGGACGAGCGGCAGCTTCGTATTGTCGAGGCGTATGGCAATAATCTGAAGCGCGTGACGCTCGATTTGCCCGTCGGGCTTCTGACTTGCGTGACCGGCGTCTCGGGTTCGGGCAAGTCCACGCTCATCAACGACACGCTGCAACACGCGGTCGCCCAACATTTGTACGGATCATCGACCGAGCCCGCGCCGTATGAATCCATCGAAGGTCTCGAACACTTCGACAAGGTGATCGCCGTCGATCAATCACCGATCGGCCGCACGCCGCGCTCGAACCCGGCCACTTATACCGGACTGTTCACGCCCATCCGCGAACTCTTCGCCGGCGTGCCGGCCGCGAAAGAGCGCGGTTACGATCCCGGCCGTTTTTCGTTCAACGTGAAGGGCGGACGCTGCGAGGCGTGTCAGGGCGATGGCGTCATCAAGGTCGAAATGCACTTTCTGCCGGATGTCTATGTGCCCTGCGACGTGTGCCACGGCAAGCGCTACAACCGCGAAACGCTCGACATTCAGTACAAGGGTAAGAACATCAGCGAAGTGCTCAACCTCACGGTGGAAGCCGCGCACGAGTTCTTCAAGCCGGTGCCGGTCGTCGCGCGCAAGCTGAAGACGCTGCTGGAAGTGGGCCTCGGTTATATCCGGCTCGGCCAGTCGGCGACCACGCTTTCGGGTGGCGAGGCACAGCGCGTCAAGCTTTCGCTGGAACTGAGCAAGCGCGACACCGGTCGGACTCTTTATATCCTCGATGAACCGACGACCGGTCTGCACTTCCACGACATCGCGCTTCTGCTCGAAGTGATCCACCGTCTGCGAGATCAGGGCAACACGGTCGTGATCATCGAGCATAATCTCGACGTGATCAAAACGGCGGATTGGGTCATCGACCTCGGTCCGGAAGGCGGCGCGGGCGGCGGCCAGATCATCGCTCAGGGAACACCCGAGCAGGTCGCGAAATCGAAAGCGAGCTTTACGGGCAGATATCTGGCACCCTTGCTGCAACGGCCCAAGTCGGCGGCGTAGCATGGTTGCGGCGCGTCACTTGCGCCGCGCGCCATAGCCGTTCGAAATGCGCCGCGATACGCGGCACGAATAACCGTCGCAAGCAGGGAAAAGGAACGCAGTCATGGCGAAGCGCAACGAAGCGGCCAACGAGGAGCGACGCATACGGGATCTTCCCGCGCGCCCCGTCAGGCTGACGAGCGACATGAGCATGCCGAAGTTGTCCGCCGTGGAGATCGGCAGCTATCTGGCGGCGTTCGCGGGTATGTACCTGGTTTTGCAGCTGAAGTTGCTGGGCGGACTGCTCGCCGGCATGCTGGTGTTCCAACTGGTTCACATGATCGCGCCCGTGATCGAGCGGCACGTCATGAGCCGCGGCGCGCGGCTGGTGTCCGTCGTCATCATCTCCACGATCATCATCGGCGGGCTCACGTTCGCGACGATAGCCATCATCGAGCACTTCCAGCAAGACGTGCCGAGCCTGCAAAAATTGCTGGATCAGTTGATGAGCATCACGTCGCACGCAAGGCTGCGCGTGCCGGATTGGATCGCCAATTACCTCCCGGTCGATGCCGATCAGATGAAAGACCGCGCCGCCGACCTCATGCACAAGCACGCCGAGCAATTGCAGCAAGGCGGCAAGGAAATGGCGCGCGGCTTCGGGCATATTCTGATCGGCATGATCATTGGCGCGATCATCGCGGTCGGAGCGCCGAAGCAGGCGCATCGGTTGCCGTTATCCACCGCGCTCGTCACGCGCGTGTCGCGCTTCTCGGATGCCTTCCGCCGCATCGTCTTCGCGCAGATCAAGATTTCGGCGATCAACGCGGTTTTCACCGCGCTGTATTTGCTGGTCGCGTTGCCGCTCTTTCACGAGCGTTTGCCGCTGTCGAAGACGCTCGTGCTGATCACGTTCATCGTCGGTCTGCTGCCGGTAATCGGCAATCTCATTTCCAACACCATCATTGTCGGGATTTCATTGTCGGTTTCGTTCGGCACGGCGGTGGCGTCGCTCGGCTTTCTCATCGTCATTCACAAGCTCGAGTATTTCCTGAACGCGCGCATCATCGGCGGGCAGATCGAGGCGCGCGCGTGGGAACTGCTGCTCGCCATGCTCGCGATGGAAGCCGCGTTCGGTCTTCCGGGCGTAATCGCCGCGCCGATTTTCTACGCGTATATCAAGCGCGAACTGATTTATTTGCGGCTCGTCTGAAGCGTGCATCGACATAAAAAAACCCCGCTGAATCTTTGAATTCAGCGGGGTTTCTCGTTTTGACGGCGATGCTTACCGGAACACCACCGTCTTGCTCCCATTCAGCACGACGCGATGCTCCACATGCCACTTCACCGCGCGCGCGAGCGTCACGCATTCGACATCGCGGCCAATGGCGGTCAGTTGATCCGGCGTCATGTTGTGATCGACGCGCTCTACTTCCTGCTCGATGATCGGCCCTTCGTCGAGGTCGGACGTCACGTAATGGGCGGTCGCGCCGATCAGCTTTACGCCGCGATCGAACGCCTGATAGTACGGCTTCGCGCCCTTGAAGCTCGGCAGGAACGAGTGATGAATGTTGATCGCGCGGCCCGCGAGTTTGTCGCACATTTCGGTGGAGAGAATCTGCATGTAGCGCGCGAGCACGACGAGGTCGGTATCGTTCTGGTCGATGATCTCCATCACGCGCGCTTCCTGCGCGGCCTTCGCCTGCGGCGTGCCGTTGAGAAGCGGCAGATGATGGAACGGAATGTCGTAGCTCGCGGCAAGCTGATAAAAATCCTTGTGATTCGACACGATAGCCGCGATGTCGATCTGCAACTGGCCCGTGCGATAACGGAACAGCAGATCGTTCAGACAGTGGCCGATCTTCGACACCATGATGACCACGCGCGGCTTCACCGATGCATCGTGCAACTCCCAGCGCATGCCGAACGTTTCGGCCAGTTCGCCGAACGACGTGCGCAGCGCATCGAGGCCGGGATCGCCGCCGACTTCCTGAAAATGCACGCGCATGAAGAACTCGCCGGTGTGGCTGTCGCCGAACTGTGCCGAGTCCAGAATGTTCGCGCCGAGATTGAATAGAAACCCGGACACGGCATGCACGATTCCCGGACGGTCCGGGCACGACAACTTCAGGATGAAACTATGTTCGGTCGACATGACCCGGTTACTCCTTAATCATTGTTAGAGCGATGGCGGCGTGTAGAGCGCGGCGATGCCTTCGCACGCTTCCTCGTCGATCCAGCGGTGGCGCAGCAGGCAATCGAGGGTGGCGAGCGTGGCATCGACGGTGAATTCGCCTTCCTCGATCCAGCGCGCGACATCCTCGATGCGCGCCAGGCGATGTTCGCCGACTTCGCCGTCCTGATTTTGCGGCGTGAAGTCGTCCGGAAGCTCGATGTCGTAGACGAAAAGCTGCTCGGCCTGCGTGCCTTCGGGAATCATCTGCAGCACGTGGAGCGTGCCGCCGGGCGTGGCCGTCGACGCGAGTTCGGCCGGCATGCCCGCTTCTTCCCAGCATTCCTTCACGAGCGTCGGCTCGATATCCATACCCCAGCCGATGCCGCCCGCGACCACGTTGTCGAGCCTGCCGGGATCGACGGACTTGGTATCGCTGCGGCGCGCGATCCACAACCGCGGCGCGCCATCGCGATATTTTACGATGCCGTTCAGATGCACCGCGTAAGTCATCGTGCCGAAGAAGCGCGAGGCCGCGCGTTCGATGAACGCGAGCGGCGCTGCTTGGAAGTCGTTGCGAATCGCGTAGGTTTCGTTGCGCCAGCCGGGAATCTTGCCCTGCTGAGCGAGCGTGTCGATGACATCGTGAAGCGCGGCCGTGCGCGCATCGACGTCGTTCAGCGATGGATGCAGCCGCACCGCGGTTTCATCGACTACGAAGATGTTCGGCCAGCGCGTGAGCGATGCGACATCGAAAGCGCGGATCCAGCCGACGCGCTCCTCGCCGATCAGAAAAGGCACATGCAGGGCGGCGTCGAAATGGCGGGCAGCGGCGATCGAAGGCAGGGACATGAAGGCTCCGGCAGGCTCGGCGGCCCGTGAAAGGCCGAAAATTGTAGCGCGGCCAATTGAATCGAAGACTGGGCTTTTGCGCTCGCGGCTTGAGCGTTGGTGAGCGTTGGTGAGCGCTCGTGAACGCTCGTGAGCGCTGGTAAGCGTTCGGTGAGCGCTGGTGAGTGTTCGTGGCGTTCGTGAGCGTTCGAAAGCGCCCGCCTCAATCCTTCAACGCGACGCGAATCCCGAGCGCGATGAACGTCACGCCAGCCACACGATCCAGCCACAAGCCCACGCGCGGACGGCGCTTGAGCCACGAACCGATCATGCCCGCGCCGATGCCGAAGAGCGAGAACACCACGACCGTTTGCAGCATGAACGCGCCGCCAAGTTCGAACATCTGCAGCATCACGCTTTGCGCGCCGTGCGGATCGACGAATTGCGGCAGAAACACGATAAAGAACAACGTGACCTTCGGATTGAGCATGTTGCCGATCACGCTCTGCCGGAACACGGTCGAAAGCGGTTGGCTCGCGCGTTCATGCGCGGTCGCGATGCCACGGCTGCGCAAAGCCTTGATGCCGATCCACACGAGATAAGCCGCGCCCGCGAGCTTCACGGCCTCGAACGCCATCGGCGAAGAGCGCAAGAGCGCCGCAATGCCGAGCGCCGCGAGCGTCGTGTGAAAGATCACGCCGCACGCAAAGCCGAGCGCCGCCACGACGCCCGCAAGCCGTCCTTGCGAGATGCCGCGCGCAAGCACTTGCAGATTGTCCGGCCCCGGCGCGACGGTAATCGCCACCGATGCGGCAAGAAAGAGGAGGAAATTCGGCATCTCAATGCCCCGCGAATTCACAAACGGTGTAAAGCGGCACGCCGCTTTCACGCAGCAGTTTCGAGCCGCCCAAATCCGGCAAGTCGATGATCGCCGCCGCTTCCACCACTTCCGCACCGAGCCGGTCCAGCAAAATCTTGCCTGCCATCATGGTGCCGCCGGTCGCGACCAGATCGTCGACGAGCACGATGCGATCGCCCGGTTTGCACGCGTCTTCGTGAATCTCGACGGTCGCGCTGCCATATTCGAGCTCATAGGACTGTGAGAGCGTCTTGTACGGGAGCTTGCCTTTCTTGCGGATCGGCACGAAACCAAGGCTCAGTTCGTACGCGAGAATCGGCCCGATGATGAAACCGCGCGCATCGAGACCGGCGATCGAATCGAGTTTTGCATCGATATAACGCTGCACGAACAGGTCGATCAACGTGCGTAGCGCGCGCCGGTCCTGCAAGACGGGCGTGATGTCGCGAAACTGCACGCCGGCCTGCGGCCAGTTTTCGACGGTGCGCACGCGCTCCTTGATGAAACGCGCGGCGTCCGGCGTGACGTTCGTAGGGGTAAAGGACATGACTTCTCCAAGTCCGCGCTGTGAGGCCGCGCCCGCCTTGACGATGAAGAGAAAAAGTTACGCTGCCCGGCGGTTGCGCGAAAGCCGCTCTTCGGCTTGCGCGAGCCCTTCGGGCATGCCGCGCAAGACGACGATGTCGTTCGCGCGCAGCTTGGTGTCGGGGGCGGGTTCGACGCCCCGGATGCCGTGGCGCCGGATCGCGGTGACCTCGACACCGTTGCCGACGAGCCCCAGATCGTCGAGCGAATGCCCGACCGCGTCCGATTTCTCGTCGATCGGTACGGATTGTAGCCGTACCTGCTCGTGGCCATCGTCGTCGTCATCGTCATCGGCGCCGTGGAAGTAGCCGCGCAGCATGCTGTAGCGCGCGTCGCGCATTTCCTCGACGCGCCGCACGACGCGGCGCATCGGCACGCCCATCAGCACGAGCGTGTGCGACGCCAGCATCAGGCTGCCTTCGACGATCTCCGGAATCACTTCCGTCGCGCCCGCTGCGGTGAGCTTTTCGAGATCGGCGTCATCGACGGTACGCACGATCACCGGCAAGGTGGGCGCGAGTTCGTGGATGTTGTGGAGCACGCGCATCGCGGATGGCGTATTCGCGTAAGTGATCGCGACCGTCGCCGCGCGATGCAGACCCGCCGCGAGCAGCGATTCGCGGCGCCCGGCATCGCCGAACACGACCGATTCGCCGGCCGCCGCCGCTGCCGCCACGCGATCCGGGTCGAGGTCGAGCGCCACGTAGGAAATGCCTTCCTGCTCCAGCATGCGCGCGAGATTCTGCCCGGCGCGGCCGTATCCGCAAATGATCACGTGACCGCTTTGCTTGAGACTTTGCGTCGCGATCTTCGTCATTTGCAGCGATTGCAGCATCCATTCCGTCGACGACAGCCGCAGCACGATCCGGTCGGCGTTCTGGATGATGAACGGCGCGGCGAGCATGGACAGCAGCATCGCGGAAAGAATGGCCTGCAGGATGGTCGGATCGACGAGATGCGAATCCAGAATCAGATTCAGCAGCACGAAGCCGAATTCGCCCGCCTGCGCGAGCCCGAGACCCGTGCGCATGGCGACGCCCGGCGTCGCGCCGAACAGACGCGAGAGCCCGGTGATCATCACGGCCTTGAGCAGAATCGGCAGGATCAGAAAGCCGAGCACGAGGAACGGATGCTCCCAGATCACGCGCGGGTTCAGGAGCATGCCGGTCGTCACGAAGAAAAGCCCGAGCAGCACGTCGCGAAACGGCTTGATGTCCTCTTCCACCTGATGCCGGTAAGGTGTCTCGGCGATCAACATGCCCGCGATGAATGCGCCGAGCGCAAGCGACAGCCCGAACTTGTCGGTGATGAACGCGGCGCCGAGCGTCACCAGCAAGAGGTTCAGCATGAAGAGCTCTTGCGAGCGCCGGCGCGCGACCAGATCGAACCAGCGCGTCATGAACTTCTGGCCGATGAACAGCAGCACCGTCAACGCGACCACGATCTTGATCGCCGCGATGCCGAGCCACATCGCGAGTTGCGACGAATTGCCGTTGCCGAACGCCGCGATGATGATGAGCAGCGGCACCACCGCCAGATCCTGAAACAGCAGCACGCCGAAGATGTTGCGGCCGTGCTCCGATTCGAGTTCGAGCCGTTCCGCGAGCAGCTTGCTGACGATCGCGGTCGAGGACATCGACAACGCGCCGCCGAGCGCGAAGCTCGCCTGCCAGGACATCGGAATCCAAAAGTTGGCGATCCAGCCGAACAGCAGCGCAAGCACGATGGTCGCCCCGACCTGGCTCGCGCCGAGTCCGAACACGATGCGCCGCATCGAGCGCAGCTTCGACAGCGAGAATTCGAGTCCGATGGAAAACATCAGGAACACCACGCCGAATTCGGCGAGATGCTGGGCGCGGTCGCTATCCGGCGCGATGCCGGCCGCATGCGGACCCACGATGATGCCAACGGTCAGATAACCGAGCATCGGCGGCAAATTGAAAAAGCGAAATACGACGACGCCTGCCACTGAGCAGAGCAGCAACAACAGCGTCATTTCGAGCGGAGAAATCATCCGTCCAGCGTCCTCGTTCGTCGGCGTTCCGGCACGCGCGAAGGCCGCGCGACGGTGTCTTGGAAAGGCCCCTGACGCCGGGGCCTGCGGGGGCGGATAGGCGGCGGCGCGTCACGCCCTTGAGCGGCGCGGCGAAGAAACGCCTTTGCTATACTCCGCGCATGATAGCGAAAATCAATGGCGACCGGGCACTGGGACTCGCTCGCGACGTGATCCAGATCGAAGCCGACGCCGTTCGCGGGCTTTCAGAACTTCTCGACGAAAACTTCACGAACGCAGTCGAAACGCTGCTTGCCTGCCGCGGGCGCGTGGTCGTGTCCGGTATCGGCAAGTCGGGACACGTGGCGCGCAAGTTCGCCGCCACGCTCGCAAGCACGGGCACGCCGGCGTTCTTCGTGCATCCGGCCGAGGCGAGCCACGGCGACCTGGGCATGGTCACGGCCGACGACATCTTCATCGCGTTGTCCAACTCGGGCGAAACCGAGGAACTCGTCGCTATTTTGCCGCTCATCAAGCGTCTTGGCGCAAAACTCATCGCCATTACGGGACGGCCCGAATCCAGCCTCGCGCAACTTGCGGACATGCATTTGAACGTGCGCGTCGAAAAGGAAGCGTGTCCCATGAATCTCGCGCCCACGGCCAGCACCACGGCCGCGCTTGCCATGGGCGATGCCCTCGCCGTCGCCGTGCTCGATGCGCGCGGCTTCGGTCCCGAGGATTTCGCGCGTTCGCATCCGGGCGGCGCGCTCGGCCGGCGCCTCCTGACTTATGTGCGCGACGTGATGCGCGTGGGCGACGAAGTGCCGGTCGTCTCGCTCGACGCCACGGTATCGGACGCGCTCTTTCAGATCACAGCCAAGCGCATGGGCATGACGGCGGTCATCAACGGCGATCGTCACGTAGAAGGCATCTTCACGGACGGCGACCTGCGTCGCATCCTGCAGCGCGACGGCGATTTCCGCGCGCTGAAACTCGCCGATGTTATGACGCGTAATCCGCGCACGATCGGTCCGGACCATCTTGCCGTCGAAGCCGTGGAACTGATGGAGCGCTTTCGTATCAATCAGATGCTGGTCGTGGACGCCGACGCGACACTGATCGGCGCGCTGAACATGCACGACCTCTTTTCCAAGAAGGTGATCTGATGGCGCAAACGCCTTCTTCCGCCGCTTCTGACGCATCCGCCGCGTCCGCTATCGAACGCGCGAGCCGCGTGAAGCTCATGATTTTCGATGTCGACGGAGTCTTCACCGACGGCAGCCTCTTCTTCACCGCCGAAGGCGACGCGATGAAATCGTTCAACTCGCTCGACGGCCACGGCGTGAAGATGCTTCAGTCGGTCGGCGTGCAGACGGCGATCATCACGGGCCGCAAGTCGGGCATCGTCGCGGCGCGCGCGAAGGAACTGGGCGTCACGCATCTTTATCAGGGCGTCGCGGACAAGACCGTTGCCCTCGCCGAGTTGCTCGCCGCGACCAAAATAGCCGCCGACGAAGCCGGCTACATGGGCGACGACTGGCCCGACCTCGCCGTGATGCGCCGCTGCGGTTTCGCGGCCGCGCCGGCGAACGCGCATCCGGAAGTGATCCAACGCGTGCATTTCGTGGCCGAAGCGCGTGGCGGTCAAGGCGCGGTGCGCGAAGTCTGCGACGTCATCTTGCGCGCGCAGAACCGCTACGACGCGCTGCTCGCCGCGGCGCTCGGAGAATAAGCCAATGCCTCGTCCCGGCCGTTTCTCCTCCTTGCTGCCGCTCGTCGCCATGGCGGCGCTCGCGGGCATCACCTATTGGCTTCTGCAGAGCACGCTGCCGTCCGGTGCGCCCGCGCCCGAGCAGCCAAAGCGTCATACCGCCGATTACTTCGCCGAGAATTTTTCCGTCTCCGAACTCGATACCTCGGGCACGACGCAGTATCGCCTCACGGCCAAGTCCATGGTGCATTACGAAGACGACGAAAACAGCGACCTGACGCTGCCCGCCATGCGCATGTTCCAGCCGCAAAAGCCCACCGTCACGGCGACGGCGCAGCGCGGCACGGTGAACGGCGACGTGTCCATCGTCGATCTCTACGACAACGCCCGCATCCTGCGCGCAGCCGGTTTCGGCGATCCGCAGATGCAGGCGGATTCGCAGCATTTTCGCGTGCTGGTGAACGACGATGTCATCGAGACGGAAAAACCGGTTAGACTTCAGCGCGGCCCGTCCGTGATGACGGCCAACGGCATGAACTACAACAACGTGACCCGGGAAATGAAGCTCTTTGGTAACGTGCGCGGCGCGATAGCCGCGTCGGACATCAACGGCGGCTCGTCAAAGTAACCTAGTTATCCCGGCAAATCCTTCCGAATTTTGTGACTGCATGAACCAAAGCTTCCCTCGTCCCGATGGCGGCCACACGCGCGCAATGTTCGCGCGCCGCACCGCGCACGCCGTGCGGGCCGGGCTCGCGGCCGCCCTGGTCTCGCTGACTTCGCTCACCGCGATGCTGGCGCTGCCAACTGCGGCGCACGCCGAAAAGGCCGACCGCGACAAGCCGCTCAACATCGAAGCGGACAACATGTCCTACGACGACCTGAACCAGAAGAACGTGTTCACCGGTCACGTCGTTGCGACCAAAGGCACGATCGTCATCAAGGCGGATCGCGTCGATGTCACGCAAGATCCACAGGGCTATCAGTACGCGACCGGCACCTCGACCGGCAACAATCTCTCGTACTTCCGTCAAAAGCGCGATGGTCTCGATGAGTACATCGACGGCAACGCGGTTCGTATCGACTACGACGGCAAGAACGACTTCACCAAACTCACGACGCGCGCCACCGTGCGCCGCCTGCAAGGCCTGACCAAGGTGCAGGACGAAGTGCACGGCAGCGTCATCACCTACGACGGTCAGAAAGACTTCTACACGGCAACCGCTGGCAAGGACGTGGCCTCACCAGGCAATCCGACCGGCCGCGTGCGCGCCATGCTCGCGCCGCGCAGCGGCAACGCGGCGTCGCTGGATGGCCCGCCCGCCACGCTTGCACCGTCGAACACTCTAAAGGGAACGCCGCAGCAGTGAACTCGCCAGCCATGCCCCACCGTAAGCCGGAAGGCCAGTCGAGCTCGCTGGTCGTGCGCAATCTGAAGAAGCGTTACGGCTCGCGCACCGTGGTGAAAGACGTGTCGCTCGATGTGAAGAGCGGCGAAGTCGTCGGTCTGCTCGGACCGAACGGCGCAGGCAAGACTACGTCGTTTTATATGATCGTCGGCCTCGTGCCGCTCGACGCAGGCGAAATCGTGCTCGACGATACCTCGATCAGCCTTCTGCCCATTCACCAGCGCGCGCATCTCGGTTTGTCGTATCTTCCGCAGGAAGCCTCGGTGTTTCGCAAGCTCACCGTCGAGCAGAACATTCGCGCGGTGCTCGAACTGCAGACGGACGAAACGGGCAAACGCCTGTCCAAAGACGCCATTACACAGCGCGCCGAAGCCCTGCTCGATGAACTGCAGATTGCGCATCTGCGTGAGAATCCGGCATTGTCGCTGTCGGGCGGCGAACGCCGGCGCGTTGAAATTGCGCGCGCGCTTGCAACCAACCCGAGCTTCATCTTGCTCGACGAGCCGTTCGCGGGCGTCGATCCTATCGCGGTGCTGGAAATCCAGAAGATCGTGAAGTTTCTGAAGCAGCGCAACATCGGCGTGCTGATCACGGACCACAACGTGCGCGAGACGCTCGGCATTTGCGACCACGCGTACATCATCAGCGATGGCAGCGTGCTGGCAGCGGGTGCGCCGAGCGAGATCATCGAGAATGAAAACGTGCGGCGCGTTTATCTGGGTGAGCATTTCCGCATGTAACGCGTAGGACGAAAGGCGCGTGTACCGCGCCGCATCAAGTCGCAAGTGCAATTTTTACGTGCCGCCCACCGAGGCGGCACACGCTTTTTTGGATTCGCCGCGAGGTTTCGCGCGCGTGGCAAACTCTCTACAATGAATAAAAATTTGCCATGAAAGCCAGCCTCCAACTCCGACTATCGCAGCATCTTGCGCTGACCCCACAACTGCAGCAGTCCATCCGGCTGCTGCAGTTGTCGACGCTCGAATTGCAGCAGGAAGTGGCAATGGCCATCGCGCAAAATCCGCTGCTCGAGAACGAGGACGACTGGATTGCAAGCCCGCTGCGCGTCGCGGCAGACGGCTCGCTGATCTCGTCTCCCGCTTCGAACAATTCGGCGCCCGAACCCATGATGAGCAACGGCTCGTCATCGAGCACGTCGAGTTCCGATCGCTCGGAGAACGGCGAGCCGCAAGGTGTCGACGAATACAACGGCATGGGCTCCGACAACGGCGCGGATTCGAGTTCGTGGAACCTCGAAGACTATGGCCGTTCGAACAATGCCTCCGACGACGACGATCTCCCGCCGCTGCAAATCCACGAATCGACCACGACGCTGCGTGACCATCTGACCGCGCAGTTGCGCATGACGTCGGCGAACCAGCGCGATCGCGCGCTGATTACGTTCCTAATCGAGTCATTGGACGAAGACGGTTATCTCACGGCCACGCTCGAAGAAGTCCAGGCCGATCTGCCCGACGAACTTGAAGTCGATGTCGACGAACTCAGCGCGGCACTCGCCTTGCTGCAGAGTTTCGATCCGCCCGGTGTGGGCGGCCGCTCGGCATCCGAGTGTTTGAAGCTGCAATTGCTGCGACTGGATGGTTCGCCCACGCGCACGCTTGCGCTGGACATCGTCAACAATCATCTGGAATTGCTTGCCGCGCGAGATTTCACGCGTCTGCGCAAGCATCTGAAGGCGAGCGACGATTCGCTCCGGGACGCGCATTTGCTGATCAAGTCATTGGAGCCTTTTCCAGGAGCTGCCTATGGCAAGAGCGAAGCCGATTACGTCGTACCGGACATTCTCGTGCGCAAGATGTCTGGCGGGTGGACCGCCGAGTTGAATCCGGAGATTGTGCCGAAGCTGCGTATCAACCACTTGTACGCGAACATTTTGCGTAACAACCGTGGTGATCCGGGCAGCGGTTCGTTGCGGCAACAACTTCAGGAAGCGCGCTGGCTCATCAAGAATATTCAGCAGAGATTCGAGACGATTCTTCGCGTCGCGCAGGCCATTGTCGAGCGTCAGAAGAACTTCTTCGCTCATGGCGAAATCGCCATGCGGCCCTTGGTTTTGAGGGAAATTGCTGATACGCTGGGTTTACACGAGTCGACGGTTTCACGCGTGACGACCGGAAAGTACATGCTCACCCCATTCGGGACGCTTGAATTTAAGTACTTCTTCGGATCGCATGTTTCGACTGACACTGGAGGCGCGGCATCGTCCACGGCGATCCGGGCCCTCATCAAGCAACTGATAGGAGCGGAAGACCCTAAAACTCCTCTTTCAGACAGCCGCATCGCCGAACTGCTGGCGGAACAAGGCTTCGTGGTTGCGCGGCGCACTGTCGCCAAGTATCGCGAGGCACTGAGAATTCCCGCAGTGAATCTGCGCAAGTCTCTTTGACCCGTCTCTATAGTCTGTCGCATGTCGCGACGGACGTTTACCGGCCGCAGCGCAAATGCGCGGACGAGCCGGCCGGTGCGCCCTTCCTCACGCGCTCGTAGCTCATGCGCTCTGGAGCCGCATCGCCGACCGGTATCGGACGAGCCTTGGCCTGGCGGCCATCAGCTTGGAGAGCAACTATGAACTTGAAGATCAGTGGACACCACCTCGAATTAACGCCTGCGTTGCGCGAGTACGTGATCACGAAACTGGACAGGGTGCTGCGTCACTTCGATCAAGTGATCGACGGCAGCGTTGTCCTCTCGGTCGACAATCATAGGGAAAAGGACAAGCGGCAAAAGTGTGAAATCAACTTGCATGTGAAGGGCAAGGACATTTTCATCGAGAGTTGTGACGTTGATATGTACGCGGCCATCGATCTGATGGTGGACAAGCTGGATCGTCAGGTCATCAAGCATAAGGACAAGATCCAGGGCCACGCTCACGAGGCCATCAAGTACCGCGCCGAAGCGCAAGAACTGGAAGCGCCGTCGCCCTGAATGCGGCGCGTCGCGTGATCCGAGGTCGTTTTGCACGTGCCCGCCGCCAGCCGGTGGGCGGGTTTGGAGGAAATCCTCCAACCTTGGCCGAACAGTCATCGAGAGCACAGACCAGAGCAAAGCCGCCCGCCTTGGCGGCTTTTTTGTTGTGAACGGGTTACGAATCAGCACAAGCCATTGATTTCCCGGGTTTTGTACTGCACATTGAGTTGCAAATAGGGCAATGGCGCGCCGCACCATGACGCTTTACCCTGTTCTATAATGGCCCGGTTGTTACAGGGGTTAACCAAACAGATACGCTGCAGGAAGCCCAAGCGCATTTTCCGTCCGATCGTCGCCGTGCGCGCTTACAGTAGCCACGATGAGGAGCTATCAGGCCACGCATCAGCCTGCCAACATGAATCGTTTAGCTAAATTTCTTCCCATCGAGAACGTGGTTCTCGGACTGGCCGTTACCAGCAAGAAGCGTGTATTCGAGCAGGCGGGTCTGATTTTCGAGAACCAGAACGGCATCGCCCGCAGCATCGTCACCGACAATCTCTTCGCTCGTGAGCGTCTCGGCTCGACTGGCCTCGGCGAAGGCGTCGCCATTCCACATGGCCGCATCAAGGGGCTGAAGCAACCGCTCGCCGCCTTCGTGCGCCTGGCGGAGCCTGTCGCGTTCGAATCGCCCGACGGGCAGCCGGTTTCGCTCCTGATCTTCCTGCTCGTGCCCGAGCAGGCGACCCAGCAGCATCTTGAAATTCTCTCGGAGATCGCGCAATTACTCTCCGACAGCGAAGCGCGCGAGCGTTTGCATAAGGAAGAAAATCGCGAGGCCCTGTATCAGGTCCTCACGCAGTGGCAGCCGTAAGCGGCGCGCTCGCACTGCCGAGAGCCGCATTTGCAGCAGGTCAGCCGCCCTTTCCAGGCTTTTTGGGGCGTCTCGCTTATGCGGTGCTTCTGCGGCACAATCGTTTCAAACGCGGTCTGAACGCGGGTCAAACGCAGTAAAATGCAGCACCATGCGGCTGATTGAAGCAATTCGCTTCGGCGCGCGTTGGCTGCTCCCGGCTTCCAACGGAGTTCCGGCCTCATGGATACGTCCAGCATCAACGCCCAAAGCATTTTCGACGACAACGCCGCCACTTTGAAGCTCAGTTGGCTGACTGGGCACGAAGGCTGGGAACGCGGGTTTTCGAGTGAAACCGTTGCCAACGCGACCTCCAGCGCGGACTTGGTCGGCCACCTGAATCTGATTCACCCCAACCGTATCCAGGTGCTCGGCGACGCCGAGATCAACTACTACCAGCGCCAGTCCGACGAAGACCGTTCGCGCCACATGGCCGAACTGATCGCACTGGAACCGCCGTTTCTCGTGGTGGCAGGCGAAGTCGGCGCGCCGCCGGAACTCGTGCTGCGCTGCACGCGATCGTCCACACCGCTTTTCACGACGCGCATGTCCGCGGCCGCGGTCATCGACAGTCTGCGCGCTTACATGTCACGCATTCTCGCGCCACGCGCCACGCTGCATGGCGTGTTCATCGACATTCTGGGTATGGGAGTGCTTCTGACCGGCGACTCCGGCCTCGGCAAAAGCGAACTCGGGCTGGAGTTGATCAGCCGTGGTCACGGTCTGGTGGCCGACGACGCCGTGGATTTCGTGCGCCTTGGTCCTGATTTCGTCGAAGGGCGCTGCCCGCCCCTGCTGCAAAATCTGCTCGAAGTGCGCGGTCTCGGTCTGCTGGACATCAAGACGATTTTCGGCGAGACCGCCGTGCGCCGCAAAATGAAACTCAAGCTGATCGTGCAACTGGTCCGTCGGCCGGATGGCGAGTTTCAACGGCTTCCGCTGGAAAGTCAGACCGTGGATGTCCTCGGTCTGCCGATCAGCAAAGTGACGATTCAAGTCGCCGCGGGCCGAAACCTTGCTGTGCTGGTAGAAGCGGCGGTACGCAATACGATCCTGCAATTGCGCGGCATCGACACGTTGCGGGACTTCATGGACCGTCAGCGGCTCGCCATGCAGGACCCGGATAGCCAGTTCCCCGGCAAACTGATCTAATTTCCCGCCCGAGTTCACGCTCGAAGCGCGAAAAACGGACCCGAAGCCAGTGCTAAGATAAGGCAATTGTAGCGAAGCCCATGCGTATCATCCTGATCACCGGCATCTCCGGCTCTGGCAAATCGGTTGCGCTGAACGCTCTCGCGGACGGCGGCTACTACTGCGTCGACAATCTGCCGCCGCGCTTCTTGCCCGAACTGGCCGATTACCTGTCGAGCGAAGGACAGCAGCGTCTCGCCGTCGCCATCGACGCGCGTTCGAGCCATTCCCTGGACGATGTCCCCGGCATCATCCACACACTGTCTAGCAAGTACGACCTGCGCGTGTTGTTCCTCAACGCAAGCACGCAGTCGCTCATTCAGCGCTTCTCCGAGACGCGTCGCCGTCACCCGCTTTCCGGTTCACCCATGCACGAGGCCGATGTCGGCGTGCTCAACTCGCTCGCGGAAGCCATCGAGCGGGAACGCGAACTCGTGGCCGACCTGGCCGAGTACGGCCATCAGATCGACACCAGCAATCTGCGCGCGAACGTCCTGCGCGCGTGGGTCAAGCGCTTCGTCGAAACCGATGCCGCCGACCTCACCCTCATGTTCGAATCGTTTGGCTTCAAGCGCGGCGTGCCGCTCGACGCCGATCTTGTTTTCGACGTGCGCACGCTGCCGAATCCGTATTACGACCGCGAGTTGCGCCCGTTCACGGGCCTCGATCAGCCGATCATCGACTATCTTTCGGCGCAGCCCATGGTCGGCGAGATGATCGACGACATCGGCGAATTCGTCGGCAAATGGCTGCCGCGCTTTCGCGACGATAACCGCAGCTATCTCACGGTTGCGATCGGCTGCACGGGCGGGCAACATCGCTCGGTGTACATCGCACAGGCGCTGGCCGCGCACTTTCGCGGCGACGCCAATGTGATCGTGCGGCATCGTGACGCGCCCATCCCCGTGGATGACAGCGCAATCCACACGCGAACCTGATCGCCGCGTCGGCGGTCGCAAACTGGAGGCGCGCAATGTCCTCGAACCCCGTTCTAGCCGACTTGCCGCTGTTTCCGCTTCACACTGTCCTCTTTCCCGGCGGCCTGCTGCCGCTCAAGATTTTCGAGGCGCGCTATCTCGACATGGCGCGTTCGTGTCTGCGCGAGAAGTCGCCGTTCGGCGTGTGCCTGTTAAAGAGCGGTCATGAGATCGCGTCGCCGGGAGATCCGTCGGTGCCGGAAAGCATCGGCTGTCTTGCCGAAATCACGGAATGCGATGTCGATACCTTCGGCCTCCTGCTCGTGCAGGCGCGCGGAACGGAACGCTTTCGGCTCGTGACGCATCGCGTCGACCCGAGCAATCTGCTGGTTGGAACGGCGGAAGTGCTGGGCGAGGATCAGCCGCTGCATGGCGCTGAAACGCTCGCCAAGTTCGGCGCGTGCGCGGAGGTGCTGGAGCGCATCATCGAGACCATCAAAACGCGCGAGCCGCAGAACCTTCCGTTCGTCGAGCCCTATCTCTTCGACGACCCCACCTGGGTGTCGAACCGTCTTGCCGAAATCCTGCCGATTCCCATGCGCGCGCGCCAGAAGCTCATGGAACTGATGGATGCCGGCGCGCGTATCGACGTCGTGCATCACTACATGCAGCATCATCAACTGCTTTAGCGCTTCAGATGAGCGAGCCGGTGAGCCCGTCGAGCAGCTTGCGAACGGGCGCGGGAACGCCGAACGCATCGAGCCGGGAAAGCGGCGCCCAGACGGTTTGCGCGTTGTTCAGTTCGCGCGGCGTGCCACGGGTTTCGCCGAGACGCGGCTCGATTTCCAGCTTGAAATGCGTGAACGTATGCGAAAGCGGCGCAAGCCGCTGCAACTGCGCGTCGCCGCCAAAACTGTGCGCCACGGCCGCGAGCGCGGCTTCGTCGGCGGCTTCGGGCAAGCTCCAGAGACCGCCCCAGATTCCCGTCGGCGGACGCTTTTCTAGCAGGATCGAATCGCCGTCTTTCAGCACCAGCATCCACGTCTTGCGCGTCGGCACCGCTTTCTTCGGACGCGCCGCCGGCAACTCGCGCTGACGTCCTTCCACGTTCGCCACACAATCCGGCGCGAACGGACAGCGCGCGCAATCGGGCTTGCCGCGCACGCACAGCGTCGCGCCGAGGTCCATCAGGCCTTGCGTGTAGGCGGTGACTTCATCCTTGTTGGCGGCATCGGGCAAGAGCGATTCGGCGAGCGTCCACATTGCGTTCTCCACACGCTTTTCGCCCGGAAAACCTTCGACGCCGAACACGCGCGCAAGCACACGCTTCACGTTGCCATCGAGGATCGTCGCGCGTGCGGCGAACGCGAACGATGCAATCGCCGCCGCCGTCGATCGGCCGATGCCCGGCAATTCCGCGAGCGCTTCGACTGTGCGCGGAAACGCGCCGCCGTGTTCGAACGCCACGACCTGCGCGCAGCGATGCAGATTGCGCGCGCGCGAGTAGTAGCCGAGCCCGGCCCAGAGCGCCATCACGTCGTCGATCGGGGCGTCCGCGAGCGCAGTCACGGTCGGGAAACGTTCGAGAAAACGCGCGTAATACGGAATGACCGTGCTGACCTGCGTCTGCTGCAGCATGATCTCCGAGAGCCAGATGCGGTAAGCATCCCGCGTGTTCTGCCACGGCAGGTCGTGACGGCCGTGAATGCGTTGCCACGCGATCAGGCGCGCGGAAAAGTCAGTAAGAGCGAGCATTGAGTTCAACGTTGGCAGCGCGGGCAAAAGTACGTCGAGCGTTGCCCCTGGACGATTTGCTTGATGGCGGTGCCGCACACATGGCAGGGCAATCCGGCGCGATCATAGACGAAATAGTCGAGCTGGAAGTAGCCCGATTCGCCATTGCTACCGACAAAGTCGCGCAGCGTGCTGCCGCCCTTTTCGATCGCCGCCGCGAGCGTCACGCGCACGGCATCGGCGAGCAGATCGTAGCGCACGAGCGAGATGCGCCCGGCGGCAGTCGTCGGACGAATGCCCGCGCGAAACAAGCTCTCCGACGCGTAGATATTGCCCACGCCCACGACGATTCCACCTGCAAGCAGCGCCTGCTTCACCGATACTTTGCGCCCGCGCGTCGCGCGAAGCAGCAGCGCGCCTGAGAATTCCGGCGAGAACGGTTCGACGCCGAGACTCGCGAGCAAGGGATGAGCGAGCACGTCGCCATCGGCGCGTGCGTGCCACAGAATCGCGCCGAAGCGACGCGGATCGCGAAAGCGCAGGATGAAGTCATCGAACACGATATCGACGTGATCGTGCTTGGCGGCATCCGGTGGGCGCGGCACGTTACGCAAGACGCGCAACGTGCCTGTCATGCCGAGATGCACGATGAGCCAGCCTTCGGCCGTCTCGAACAGCAGATATTTGCCGCGCCTTTCGACCTTCTCTATTTTCAGGCGCGCGAGCGTCTTCGCGAGATGCGCCGGAATGGGCCAGCGCAGCGCGGGTGTACGCACATCGACATGCTCGACGCGCCTTCCGGCGACATAAGGTTCGATTCCGCGACGGGTGACTTCTACTTCCGGCAGTTCTGGCATATTTCCTGGAGAGCGTCTTGCTGGGACGAGTGTGCCGGTATTTTAGCCACCGCGTTACAATCGACCGAAACATCGTCTGGATTTCCATGAACCCGTTCGAAATCAAACTGAATACGTTGCGTCAGGCCGGCCTCATCCGATCGCATGCACGGTCAAGGGCGCGGTTCACGCGCATGGCCGGCGCGATTGCAGTTGCATTGTCCGCGATCGCCTTCACGCCCGCGCACGCTCAGGTACCGAACGCGACACCCGTGCCGAGCACCGACGATCAGGCCGCGGCGCAAAACGCGTCTGATCTTCTGACCGCGCCTGTCAATAACGCGGAGTCGCAGGATTTGCCGAACGTGGCGGCATCCAGCCAGATCGTCTTTCAGGTTCTGGCGGCGGAAGTCGCCTTGCAGCGTGGCCAGGCCGCGCCCGCCTACCAGACTTACCTCTCGCTCGCGCGCGACACGCATGATCCACGCTTCGCTCAGCGCGCCACGGAAATCGCCATTGCCGCGCAGAGCCCCACCGACGCAATGACCTCCGCGCAGCTTTGGCAGCAATTTGCGCCGCATTCCGAGCGCGCCGCGCAGTTGAGCGCTTCGTTGTTGATCGTGTCCGGCAAGCCCGACGACGCGAAGCCCACGCTGCAAAACGAACTCGCCAAGGTTCCGGCCGAGCAACGCGGCGAAGCCATTCTTTCGTTGCAGACGCTGCTTGCACGCGGACCGAATCGCGTAGGCGGCCTGAATGTCCTGAAGGATCTCTCCGCGAACGACTTGGATCTGCCCGAAACGCAACTCGCGCTTGCCCGTCAGCAGTTGCTCGCGGACGACCAGCCGGGCGCGAAGGCATCGCTGGAAAAGGCGTTGAAGCTGCGCCCGGATTACTTGCCCGCGGCGCTCACGCTCGCGCGCATGGGCCCGGAAGAGCGCAAGGAAGGCATCGCTTCGTTCGAGAAGTATCTCGACAAGAATCCGAAGTCGCATGACGCGCGGCTCGCGCTGGCGCAGTTGTATCTGTCGTCGGACCGGCTCGACGACGCGCAGAAGCAGTTCGAGATCATGCGCAAGAACGACTCGAAAGATCTGACGCCGCTCATGGCGCTCGCGCTCATCGACATTCAGAAGAAGCAGTTCGACAAGGCGCAGGACCTGCTCAAGCAGTACGCGCAGGCTGCGGAGGCGTCGCCCAACGGCGATCCGGGACAGGCTTACATCTACCTCGCACAACTGTCGCTCGAACAGAAGGACGAGGCGCAAGCAAGCCAGTGGCTCGACAAGATTCCGCGCACGAGCCAGCAATATTTGCCCGCGCAGATCACGCGCGCGCAACTGCTCGCGAAGCAAGGCAAGGTGGATGAAGCGCGATCGCTTCTCAATGGCCTGCAAAGTTCCGATCCGCGCGACCTCGCACTGCTCGCGCGCACCGACTCGGCGATTCTTTTCGAGGCGCATCGCTACGACGAAGCGGAAGCGAATCTCGCGAAGGCCGTGGCCGCGTTCCCGGACGATCCGGATCTCGCCTACGACTACGCCATGGCCGCCGAAAAGAATGGTCACTACGACGTAATGGAAACGCAGTTGCGCAAGCTCATGCGCGTGGACCCGAGCAATCCGCAGGCATATAACGCGCTCGGCTACTCGCTCGTGGATCGCAACCAGCGCGTCGACGAAGCGGTGAAGCTGATCGAGAAGGCGGTGTCGCTCGCGCCGAACGACGCCTTCATCATGGACAGCCTCGGCTGGGCGCGCTTTCGCCAGGGCAACGCGGCCGAAGCCGAAAAAATTCTCTCGGACGCCTACAAGATTCAGCCGAACGCGGAGATCGGCGCGCATCTCGGCGAGGTGCAGTGGAAGTCCGGGGAGCAGGATCAGGCGCGCGCCACGTGGCGTCAGGCGCAGAAGCTCGAACCCGACAACGACACGCTCGTCAAAACGCTCAAACGACTTCAGGTAAACGATCTTTGATGGCTTTCGATTTCATTGCCGGCGCGTCGCGCGGTTTCATGCGCAAAGGCGCGCTCGGTTTCACGGCCGCGACCGTGTTGATGCTTGCCGGTTGCGCATTGCAGCCGCGTTTGCCGACCACATCGGATAAGACGACTTCGCTCACCACGCAGACGAGCCGCGCGTATCACGGACGCTTCGCCGTGCAGTACAACGACCAGAACGGCACGACGCGCAACGCCTACGGCAACTTCGACTGGCAGGAAACCGGGGACACCGTGACGCTCCAGTTGCGCAACCCGCTCGGCCAGACCATGGCGATCGTCACTTCGTCGCCGTCGCTCGCGACGCTCGAACTGCCGAACCGGCCGCCAGTGAACGCCGAGAACGTGTCGGAGCTGATGCAGAACACGCTCGGCTTCGCGCTGCCGGTCGAGGGCTTGCGCTACTGGCTGCAGCCGTCCGCGGCGCCAACCTCGCGCGCGCAGACCACGCTCGATCCCGAAGCCAACAACGGCCGCCCCAAAGAGATCAGACAGGACGGCTGGACCATCGACTATCTCGCCTATGCCGACGCGCCCGCGACGGGCGTCAAGCGCGTGAACCTGGTCCGCTCGGAACCGCCGCTCGATATCAAGCTGGTGCTCGATCAATAACGCCTTCGCATCAGAAATGTCATCGACTCACGACTCGCTTCGCAACTGCCTCGCGCCCGCGAAGCTGAACCTCTTTTTGCACATCACGGGCCGTCGTCCGGATGGCTATCACTCGCTGCAGACTGTCTTCCAGTTGCTCGACTGGGGAGACATGCTGCACTTCAAGCGACGCGATAACGGCATCGTTACGCGCAAGACGCTCGTGCCGGGCGTACCGGAAGCGGACGATCTGGCCGTGCGCGCGGCGCGCCTGCTGCAGAAGCACACCGGCAGTCGCTTTGGCGTCGAGCTCGAGATCGACAAGCATCTGCCAATGGGCGCGGGGCTTGGTGGAGGAAGTTCCGACGCGGCAACGACTCTTTTAGCGTTGAATCGTCTCTGGGGTGTTGATCTTTCGCGTGAAATTCTGCAGAATCTCGCCCTGCAACTCGGCGCGGACGTGCCGTTTTTTGTCTCCGGGCAAAATGCTTTTGCAGAAGGTGTTGGCGAAGCGCTGCAGGCAGTCGTTCTGCCCAAGCGTTTTTTCCTGGTAGTTACTCCTTCAGTTCACGTCCCGACCGCGGCGATTTTTTCGGAAAAGGCCTTGACAAGGGATACGAAGGTCGCCACAATGACGGACTTTCTTGCAGCGCAAAAGTCAGACACTAACTGGCCAGACAGCTTCGGTCGAAATGACATGCAGGCTGTAGTCGCAAGAAAGTACGCGGAAGTTGCACAGGTGCTCGAGTGGTTTTCCAATCTCGCACCCGCGCGAATGACCGGATCTGGAGCAAGCGTGTTCGCCGCTTTCCCGAGCCGAGCCGAAGCAGAGATGGCGCAAGCCAAACTCCCGGCAAGCTGGAAGAGCGTGGTGACAAGCAGTCTGGAACGTCATCCTCTCTTTGCTTTCGCGTCATAGGTTTCGTTTTGCCGGGTATGTCCTACACTTCCCGGCGAGACTCAAAGTTGTGTAGGGGAGTCGCCAAGTTGGTCAAGGCACCGGATTTTGATTCCGGCATGCGAGGGTTCGAGTCCTTCCTCCCCTGCCATTCCTTTTCTCGCGTTTTTCCTCTCGCCTCCAGCCGCAGACAGGTGCACGATGAGCAGTGACGGCCTGATGGTATTTACTGGCAACGCAAATCCCGCGCTTGCACAGGAAGTCGTCAAGATCCTTGGAATTCCTCTCGGCAAAGCGATGGTCAGCCGTTTCTCCGACGGCGAAATCATGGTCGAGATTCAGGAAAACGTTCGAGGTAAAGACGTATTCGTTCTGCAGTCCACCTGCGCACCGACGAACGACACCCTGATGGAACTCATGATCATGGTCGATGCGCTCAAGCGCGCATCAGCAGGCCGGATTACCGCAGCCATCCCCTACTTCGGCTATGCGCGTCAGGACCGCCGTCCGCGTTCCGCGCGAGTGGCCATCTCGGCGAAGGTCGTCGCGAACATGCTGGAAATTGCCGGCGTCGATCGCGTGATCACCATGGACCTTCACGCCGACCAGATTCAAGGTTTCTTCGACATCCCCGTCGACAACATTTACGCCACGCCCGTTTTGCTCGGCGATCTGCGTAAGCAAAATCACGATCATCTGCTGGTTGTATCGCCGGACGTCGGCGGCGTGGTGCGCGCACGTGCACTCGCCAAGCAGTTGAACACGGATCTCGCGATCATCGACAAGCGTCGTCCGAAAGCGAATGTCGCCGAAGTGATGAACGTGATCGGCGAAGTGGAAGGCCGTACCTGCGTCATCATGGACGACATGGTCGACACCGCCGGCACGCTCTGCAAGGCAGCGCAAGTGCTGAAAGATCGCGGCGCGACTCAAGTTTTCGCATATGCCACGCATCCGGTGCTGTCGGGTGGCGCGGCGGAGCGTATCGCGGCATCGCAATTGGACGAACTCGTGGTGACGGACACCATTCCGCTGTCGGCGGAGTCGCTCGCGTGCCCGAAGATTCGTCCGCTGTCGAGCGCGGGTCTGCTCGCCGAGACGTTCTCCCGAATCCGGCGCGGCGACTCGGTCATGTCGCTTTTCGCGGAAGGTTGAGCAAGAATTAGCAAGGAACGCGGAGCACGAGCTTCGCGTTTTTGCATGATCGGCAGGAACGAACGAAGGTTCTTGCCGTTGTTGTGGGATCAGCGCATTTTCGTTGATCCCGATTTTCACTGCCTGGTCGCGGGCAGATATAGGAGTTTCAAATGAAAGTCGTCGCTTTCGAGCGTAGCAAGCAAGGTACGGGTGCGAGCCGCCGCCTGCGCAATTCGGGCAAGACCCCGGCTATTGTGTACGGTGCGGACAAGGACGTTCAACTGGTCGAACTGGACCACAACGCCCTGTGGCACGCGCTGAAGAAGGAAGTTTTCCATTCGTCGATTTTGGAACTGGAAGTCGCTGGCGGTTCGCAACAAGTTCTGCTGCGCGACGTGCAATATCACCCGTTCAAGCAACTGGTGCTGCACGTGGATTTCCAGCGTGTCGACGCGAACAAGAAGCTGCACACCAAGGTGCCGCTGCACTTCATGAATCAAGAGACCAACCCGGCCGTGAAGCTCGCGGGCGCGGTGATCTCGCACGTCGTGACGGAACTGGAAGTGGAATGCCTGCCGGCAGACCTGCCCGAGTTCCTGGAAATCGATCTGGCGACCATCGAAGCCGGCCAGACGATGCACGCAAAGGACATCCCGCTGCCGAAGGGCGTGAGCCTGACGATCGCGATCGAAGCGGAAAACCCGGTGGTTGCATCGGCTACCATTCCGGCTGCTGTCGTGTCGGATTCGACGGACGAAGCCACGGGTGAAACGCCGGCTGCTGAGTAAAACGCATCAGCTAGCGAAGTATCGCTATCCTCTCGATCCGTTCGCAAGAACGGTCGACGTGACCCGCCGGCGCGCAAGCCTCGGCGGGTTTTTTTTCGCATCAACACCAAACGATACGAGCAGGCTTCTTAGCCTGCGATGATTCGACATGATCAAGCTGATCGTTGGCCTGGGAAATCCGGGCGCCGAATACACCGCGACGCGCCATAACGCGGGCTTCTGGCTAGTCGACCAATTGGCGCGCGACGCCGGCGCGAGTCTGCGCGACGAGCGCCGCTTTCACGGTCACTATGGCCGCGGACGTCTGAACGGGCATGAAATCCATTTGCTGGAACCGCAGACGTTCATGAACCGCTCGGGACAATCGGTGGTTGCGGTCGCGCAGTTCTTCAAGATTCTTCCCGATGAGATTCTCGTCGCACACGACGAACTCGATCTTCCGCCCGGCACCGTCAAGATGAAGCTCGGCGGCGGCAGCGGAGGCCACAACGGGCTCAAGGATATTTCCGCACATCTGTCGTCGCAGCAATATTGGCGGCTGCGCATTGGCATCGGGCATCCGCGTGATCTGATTCCCGAAGGCGCGCGTGCGGGCGCGAAGCCGGACGTCGCCAATTTCGTGCTGAAGCCGCCGCGCCGCGAAGAGCAGGACGTGATCGATCAGTCGATCGAGCGCGCGCTCGCCGTCATGCCCTTCGTCGTCGCGGGCGAAAACGAACGCGCGATGATGAACCTGCATCGCAATCCCTGACTTCCACTGGAGCAGACCGTGAGCCGTTTCTGGAGCGATATCGTCCATAGACTGACGCCTTATGTGCCGGGCGAACAGCCCGCGCTGGCGCATCCCATCAAGCTCAACACCAACGAGAATCCGTATCCGCCGTCGCCGCGCGTGGTCGAGGCGATTACGCGCGAACTCGGCAAGGACGGCACGTCGCTGCGCAAGTATCCCGATCCGACCGCGCGCGCGTTGCGTGAGGCGGTGGCGAAGCATCACGGTTTGCGCGTGGAGCAGGTGTTCGCGGGGAACGGTTCGGACGAAGTGCTCGCGCACGCGTTTCAGGCGCTCTTGAAACACGACAGGCCGATTCGTTTTCCCGACATCACGTACAGCTTCTATCCGGTTTATGCCCAGTTGTACGGTGTGGAATACGAGGCGATCCCGCTGAACGCGGATTTCGGTATCGATACCGACGATTACCGCGCGCCAGGCGGCGGCGTGCTGTTGCCGAATCCGAATGCGCCGACGGGCCGCGCCTTGCCGCTCTCCGAAATCGAGGTGCTGCTGAAGGCGAATCCGGATGCGCCAGTCATCATCGACGAAGCGTACGTGGATTTCGGCGCGGAATCGGCCGTGAATCTGGTCGATGCTTATCCCAATCTGCTGGTCGTGCTCACGACTTCGAAGGCGCGTTCGCTTGCGGGCATGCGCGTGGGTTTCGCATTCGGCGATGCAAGCCTGATCGAAGCGCTAACGCGCGTGAAGGACAGCTTCAACTCGTATCCGCTCGACCGGCTCGCGCAAGTAGCGGCGCTCGCTTCGTATGAAGACCGCGCGTGGTTCGAGGAGAGTTGCGGCAAAGTCGTCGCGAGTCGCGACAAGTTGACAGCGCAATTGAGCGCGCTGGGATTTGAAGTGGTGCCGTCGGCGGCGAATTTCGTCTTCGCGAAACACCCCGCGCACGACGCGCTTGCGCTCGCCACCGCGCTTCGAACGAAGGAAATCTTCGTGCGGCATTTCAAGCTGCCGCGCATCGACCAGCATTTGCGGATAACGGTCGGCACGCCAGACGAATGCGATGCGCTCGTCGCTGCACTGACCGAACTCGCCAGCGCGTAAGAACAGAGATAAGGCGGTTACTCGCCTTTCGCCGCCATCAACGCGCGGTATTTGTCCATCAACTGCTCCGGCGACTCGACGTGCGCCGGGTCGCGCGGAATGCATTCGACGGGGCACACCTGTTGACACTGCGGCTCATCGAAGTGGCCGACGCATTCCGTGCACTTGTTCGGATCGATCACGTAGATCTCCGTACCCATCGAAATGGCGTCGTTCGGGCACTCGGGCTCGCACACGTCGCAGTTGATGCACTCGTCGGTAATGATCAAAGACATGATGCTTCACTCTCTTGCGCCGGCGATGTTCCGGCATGGAGTCCGCGCATCGCGCGAGCGCTGATACGCGGACCCGGCGCTCAAGGCGCCGAAGGATCTTTCTGGGCGGCCACGCCGACCTTGTCGGTCAGCCGCTTCTCCACCGATGGAAACACGAACTTGCTCACATCGCCGCCAAGCTGGGCGATCTCGCGCACGATGGTGCCCGAAATGAACTGGTACTGGTCCGACGGCGTCATGAACATGGTTTCGACGTCGGGCAAAAGATAGCGATTCATGCCGGCCATCTGAAACTCGTACTCGAAATCCGATACGGCGCGCAGGCCCCTCACGATCACGCGCGCGTTGTTCTTGCGCACGAAATCTTTTAGTAGCCCGGTGAAACTGCTTACCTGGACGTTCGGATAATGCCCGAGCACGTCGTGGGCGATATCCAGCCGTTCCTGCAGCGAAAAAAACGGCTTTTTCGCGCGACTGTCGGCCACGCCGACTACCAGCGTATCGAAAATGCTCGATGCGCGCCGGACGATGTCTTCATGCCCGCGCGTCAGCGGGTCGAACGTTCCCGGGTACACGGCGACAACCATGAGCTTTCTCCTCTTTTATTTACCTTGGACCGCGTGACAGCGATGGCCCATTTTCCCCGCCCCCGTCCGAACGCGCCGGGCGCGCCAGATCGGGGAACGCGCATTATTCATCATTTTGGCGGCGCAGCAAATGATAGCGAACCATGCCCGCTTTCCCTTCGCGCGTGATTTCCCAGCCCGCCAGAGCGTCGATGCTCGCCGGTTCCAGCGAATCGCCGCATTCGACGTAGAGCGCGCCATCTGCGGCGACGAGCGGCGCGGCGATCTCAAGGGCGCGCAAGAGCAAAGCCTGATCGCCGAAAGGGGGATCGAGGAACACGACATCGAACGAGCCTGGCGCGAGACTGCGAGCCAGACGCAGCGCGTCGGCTTCGGCGATCTCGATGTTGCGCGCATCCAGCCGCGCCTGATTCGCGTTGAGTTGCGCGACCGCGCGGCCGCTACGCTCGACCATGAGCACGCGTGCCGCGCCGCGCGACGCGGCTTCGAAACCGAGCGCGCCGCTGCCGGCGAACAGGTCGAGACAGCGCTGGCCATCGAGGTCCTGGCCGAGCCAGTTGAAGAGCGTTTCGCGAACACGGTCGGGCGTGGGTCTCAGACCGTCGAGATCGAGGACGGGCAGCGGCGTGCGCTTCCAGTTTCCGCCGATGATGCGAATGGTGTGCGGCTTGCCGCTGCGCGATGACGCGCGGCTCGAAGAGGCCGAGGAACGGGCCAGAATATGCGGACGAGTGTCGGACGAACGGGACATAAAAGAGATTGAGTGAGACTGGCGCGCGGCCCGGCCGATGGGCGTTTTGACTGTTCCCGGCGACTGGCGTGGGCCGTGAGCGCCCACGTTACCACAGCGCGGCGTCGTGCCGGGAGGCGCACAGGCGCGTCGGGCCGCGCCTGATAAAATACGCGGCTTACACATCTCAGCGCGAGCCGCGCACACGCGAGCGCATCGGCGCGCAGACGCGAACCGGCAAGCACGCGCGCTCTCCTCACATACCATGTTCAGCTTCTTCAAACGATTCAAAAAGCCGGCTGACGAGCCGCTCGACACGCCGGAAGAGGACAACCTCGAAGCGGACGACGACGGTTCCTCGGTTGCATTAGAGGACGAGGCGTCGGGCGAGCATGTTCATGGTGAAGACGCGGCGGCCTCGAACACGCAAGCTATTCGCGGCGACGCGGCGGCGTCTGACGAGCATGTTCATGGCGGCAGCGCGAAGCCGCATCAGGCTGAAGCTGCAAACACTTCATCACATCGAGCACCGGCGCCTTCGGCCGCCGAGCCTACGCAATACTGGCAAGGCCGCACCGAATCTCAATGGCTGCGCGCGCCCGAGACCGATCGGGCGAGCGAGGAAATCATGCCGCCGCCCGAGCCCGATCCGGCCGCGCGCAAGTCCTGGCTCGCGCGTCTGCGCAATGGGTTATCGAAGACGAGCACGAGCCTCACGGGAATCTTCGTCGGCGCGAAGATCGACGAAGATCTCTACGAGGAGCTCGAAACCGCGCTTCTGATGTCCGACGCGGGCGTCGATGCCACCGAATATCTGCTTGAATCCCTGCGCGAAAAGGTGCGCGCCGAGCGTTTGACGGACGCCACGCAAGTGAAGGCCGCACTGCGCGTGCTCTTGATCGACTTGCTGCGTCCGCTCGAAAAGTCGCTGATGCTTGGCCGCGCCCAACCGCTCGTGATGATGATCGCGGGTGTAAACGGCGTCGGCAAGACGACGAGCATCGGCAAGCTGGCGAAGCATCTGCAGCATTTCAATCAGTCGGTGCTGCTCGCCGCCGGGGACACGTTCCGCGCCGCCGCGCGCGAACAACTCACGGTCTGGGGCGAGCGCAACAACGTGATGGTGATCGCGCAGGAAAGCGGCGACGCGGCCGCCGTCATCTTCGACGCCGTGGGCGCTGCCCGCGCGCGCAAGATAGACGTGATGATGGCCGACACCGCCGGCCGCCTGCCGACGCAGTTGCATTTGATGGAAGAACTGCGCAAGGTGCGCCGCGTGATCGCCAAGGCGATGCCCGACGCGCCCCACGAAGTGCTGCTAGTGATCGATGCTAACACGGGACAGAACGCTCTCGCGCAAGTGAAGGCTTTCGACGACGCGCTCGGCTTGACGGGTCTTATCGTGACCAAGCTGGACGGCACGGCGAAAGGCGGCATTCTCGCGGCTATCGCGCGTCAGCGGCCGATTCCGGTGTATTTCATCGGCGTTGGAGAAAAGGTCGAGGATTTGCAGCCGTTCAGCGCGGAAGAGTTCGCGGACGCGTTGTTGGGGTGAGGTGTGGCGCTGATGAGATTCGATAAGATCGGCGTTAATCTTATCAATCTTATCAAGCCGATGATAAGATTAAGCTATTCTTATCATCGGCGCCTTTATGATCGACCAGTCCCTTCTTCTAGCCATCGTCCAGTGCGTAGCGCAACGCATCGAGGCGGGTGATCCCGGTGTATCTGCTGGCGTCATCGAGGCAAGCATCGGGCCGTGGTCCAGACCGACCGTCAACCGCGCTCTGGCCCGGCTGGTCGCGCAAGGCTCACTGGAGCGACAAGGCGCGGGAAGGTCGACCATCTATCGAACGACCAATTCTTCGTCGTTGGTCGAGGTGCAAGGGGAGCTCCGCGGGCCTGCCGGTACACGCTATCGTGCGTTGGATGACGAAGCGCGGAAACTGATTGCCGCGCTGTCGGCTCCGCTGGGGATGCGACAACCTGTCTCTTATCAACGCTCATTTGTCGATGCTTATCGGCCGAATTTCGGCGGTCTATTGCCCGCCGCTCTAGCCGAAGATCTGTATTCAAAAGGCAAGTCGCAGGATCAACAGCCTGCCGGAACATATGCGCGAAAAGTTTTGGAACAACTGCTCATCGACTTGTCATGGTCGTCATCGCGACTCGAAGGCAATCAGAAAACCCTGCTAGATACGCGAGAACTGTTCGAAAGGGGACGAACGGAATCCGATGACCGCGACGCGACCATGCTTTTGAATCACAAGGAAGCGATCGAATTCATGGTCGATGCGGTTCCCACCGAAGGCATGACGGTGCCTGTCGTTCGAAATTTGCAGAGTCTGCTCATGCGCGATCTTTTGCCGGATGCAGCCGATCTCGGTGCTATCCGAAGCAAGATCGTTAGCATTCATGGGTCAGTGTACATGCCGAGTCAGGTGCCGAAGCTGCTCGGAGAGATGCTTTCGCAAATCATCGATAAAGCGACTCGAATCCATAATCCTGTGGAAGCAGCGTTTTTCGTTTGGGTGAATCTCGCGTATCTGCAGCCTTTCGTCGACGGGAACAAGCGCACTAGTCGCCTGAGCGCAAATATGCCGCTCATGTTGTCGAATTGCGCACCCTTGTCCTTCCTCGACGTCGAGCAAAGCGATTACGCGCTGGCGATGATAGGCGTCTACGAGCGACTCGACGTCACTTTGGCAATCGATTTGTTCGAGTGGACCTACCGCCGCTCGATCGATAAATATCAGGTCATCGTCGAGTCCATGGGCGGCCCAGACCCGTTGAGAGCCCGCTATCGTGAGCAGCTTGGTGAAGCGATTCGACAGATCGTGTTTTTCGGTTCTACCTTGAATCAGGCAGTCGAAGGCGCAGGCTTATCCGAAACCGATATGGCCGCTTTCAACGGAATGCTCAGGACAGAACTCGAGCACCTCGAAGCGTTCAACTGTGCAAGATATCGTCTCCCGATGATCAAGACACAGGAATGGATAGACAAAGGACGCCGCTTCTAGCGTCGGCTTGCTTCATGGCGTGCTGGACTCTTCACCGCGCCACCACCAACGTCCCCGCAATCCACCACATCACGCAGCCGACGATCACATCCAGCACGCGCCACGACACGTCCTTCTCGAACCACGGTTTTAGCAACCGCGCGCCATACCCTAGCGCCGTGAACCAGACGACCGACGAACACATCGCGCCCGCCGCGAACCACGCGTTTCCCGGCCACGCATAGCGCGCGCCGATTCCGCCCAGCAGCACCACGGTATCCAGATAAACATGCGGATTGAGCAGCGACAACGCAAAAACCGTTGCCGCCGCGCCAGCCGCCGTCTGCGAATCGCGCTCCGAGGCATTCAAATGTCCCGGCCCGCGCCACGCCGCGAGAAACGCCCGCACGCCGTAGAGAAAGACGAAAGCCGCGCCCGCCCAGCGGATCACGTCGAGTAGAACCGGTGCACGCTGGATCAGCGCGCCCATTCCGCCAATGCCAAGCCCGATCAACATGACGTCGATAGCCGCGCAGATCGCCACGACAATTCCCACGTGCTGGCGTTTCAGACCCTGCCGCAACACGAACGCGTTCTGCGCGCCGATCGCGACGATCAGACTCGCGCCCAAACCCGCGCCCGACAGATAACTCGACAGCGCACCCGCCGGAATCACTGCCGTCATTCGGCGTCCGGTTGCTGGCTAGGCGCGGCGCGCGCGAACGCGTCGATCTGGCTGGCGTAATCGGCAATGCGCGCGATCGTCGGATACGCATTCAGATCGATACCGAAGCGTCGCGCATTGAACACCTGCGGCACGATGCACAAATCGGCGACGGTCGGGGTATCGCCGAAAGTGAGCGCGCCGACGCGCTCGTCGCGCGCCAGCCGGTTTTCAAGCGATTCGAATCCCGCCTCCACCCAGTGCCGGTACCAGGCGTCCTTCACGTCATCAGGCGTCTTCACCTCGTGCTTGAGGTATTTGAGCACGCGCAGATTGTCGAGCGGATGAATCTCGCACGCGACCTGCAGCGCGACCGAACGCACGAACGCGCGATCCACCGGGCGCTCGGGCAACAGCGGCGGCTGCGGATGCGTCTCCTCCAGATACTCGATGATCGCGAGCGACTGCGTGAGCACGTCAGCGCCATCGACGAGCGTCGGCACGATGCCGTCCGGATTGAGCGCGCGGTATTCGGGCTTCAGTTGCTGACCGCCTTCGCGCAGCAGATGAACGCCCTCGTACTCGTAGCCGAGCCCCTTCAGATTCAACGCGATACGCACCCGATACGCCGCCGAGCTGCGAAAGTAGCTATAGAGCTTCACGGGCGAGCCTCAAACCACGCGCACGGAGAATTCGCCGATACCTTCCACGCCGCCCTTGAGCAGATCGCCCTTCACCACCGCGCCGACGCCTTCGGGCGTGCCGGTGAAAATGAGATCGCCAGGGAAGAGTTCGAAAAGCGTGGAAAGGTAAGCCACCGTCTCGCCGACCGACCAGATCAGCTGCGAGATGTCGGAGCGCTGCTTTTCCTCGCCGTTGACGGTCAGCCAGATCGCGCTTTTTTCCAGATGCCCGACTTTCGATACCGGATGAATCGGACCGATGGGCGCGGAGCGGTCGAAACCCTTCGCGGTATCCCACGGGCGCCCCATTTTCTTTGCTTCGGCTTGCAAGTCGCGACGCGTCATGTCGAGGCCGAGCGCGTAACCGTAGACGTAATCGAGCGCCTCGTCGGCGGGAATGTCCTTGCCCTGCTTGCCGATAGCGGCGACGAGTTCCATCTCGAAGTGCAGGTTTTTCGTCTGCGACGGATACGGGAACTCGCCCGTGGCTCCCGGCGCGACATACAGCACGGCATCGGCGGGCTTGCTGAAGAAGAACGGCGGTTCGCGGTCGGGATCGTGGCCCATTTCACGCGCGTGCGCTTCGTAATTGCGGCCGACGCAGTAAATGCGGCGCACCGGGAATTGCTCGCTCGAACCATCGACTGGCACCGCCGCTGCGGGCGCCGGAGGAAACACGTAACTCATTCCGCTCTCCTTTTGCTGTTTTCTGGGTTGCCGCCTCGTTCGGTGCGAACGCGCGGCGAGAGAGCGAGTGTAACGCGCGAGGCCGAATCGTGGCGGCGCTTGTCTGGCGGGCTTTCGCGGGCATTCGCGTGCTTTCGCCGAGCCAACAGCGGGCTTACCGGCGCGAACGGATTCGGCGTTGGCAACTTGCCAGCATCGCTTAAATGCGATACTGAAGGTCTATCCCGCTCCTTCGAACTCGCGTGCCGCATCGCTCACGAACTTGAACATCGAGCCTGCGGCCCGCGCAAGCCGCCAATGACAGAGACAGAAACCCCCGCCAACCACTTTGCCTGCGCACGCTACATCAAGGAAATCGGCCGCGGGCCGAACGGCGCGCGCGCATTGTCCCGCGACGACACCTACGCGCTCTACGAAGCCATGCTCGACGGCCGCGTGTCCGATATCGAACTCGGCGCCGTGCTGCTCGCTTATCGCGTGAAGGGCGAGACATCAGCCGAACTCGCCGCGATGCTTGCCGCCGCGCATCGCTCGTTCGAGCCGCTGCACGTGCAGGAAGGCCGCGAGCATGCGCGGCCCGTGTCGATTCCAAGCTACAACGGCGCGCGCAAGCAGCCCAATCTCACGCCGCTCCTGTCGCTTTTGCTCGCGCGCGAAGGCGTGCCGGTGCTGGTGCATGGTGTCGTCGACGATCCCGGCCGCGTGACGAGCGCCGCGATTTTCGGCGAACTCGGCATTCCGCACGCGGCTTCCCGCGACGAAATCGAGGATAGTCTCGCGTCCCGCCGGCTCGCGTTCGCGCCGATCGCCTCGCTCGCGCCGAAGCTCGCGCGCCTTTTGAAACTGCGCCGCGTGATGGGCGTGCGCAATTCGACGCATACGCTCGTAAAGATTCTTCAGCCGTTCGCCGATCCGGGCTTGCGGCTCGTGAACTACACGCATCCGGAATATCGCGAGAGCCTGACCGGGCTTTTCACCGAGCATCCGGACGCCGCTGCCGGCGGTGCGCTGCTCGCGCGCGGCACGGAAGGCGAAGCGGTGGCAGACACGCGCCGGCAAGTCCAGGTCGACTGGTTCCACGACGGCCACGCGGAAACGCTGATTTCGCCCGAACATTCGCAACCGGATGCGCCGCCCATCGATTTGCCCGAGTCGCTCGATGCCGCGATCACCGCGCGCTGGATCGAAAGCGTGATGCGTGGCGACGTGCCCGTGCCGCCCGCCATCGCGCGTCAGGTGGAAGTCATCGCCGGGATCGTTCGAAAGCCGGTCTGAGTGCCCCGGATTCGGCTTGTGCCGATTGCAAAAAGATTCAGCACGTATTTGACACGATCTTAAGCAGTGGTTTAGAGTGCAAATATGCGTCTCACCCAGTCTTCCTCCCTCCGAATTATTTCGGGCCGCCTAGCGCGGCCCCTATCGCTACGTCTAGCGTAAATCGCCAGGCGTAGCGCCTCGCGTCGTCAAGGCGCGCGGTCCTGCCAGTAGTTCTCGTAGTTCCTTCCTTACCACTTGTAGTCGTCAGCTTTTCGGCTCGCTCATCCTGCGAACTGAAAACGCGAGGGTCAAATGCACGCTGCTTCGCGCACGTTCACGTTGGTCGCAGGCGTCACCATCGCCGGGACGCAACGTGTACGCTCGCCAGGCGCTGTCTCACGTGCATCGCGCCATTGCCGGCCAGCCGCCGGTGAAGGCATCTCTTGCAGACGCTACGCAAACTGTCCGAAGAGAGATCGACGATCATGATGCCGAACCCCGCCGAGAAATACCGCCCGTTTCCGCAAGTCCGCCTGAATGGCCGCCGCTGGCCGAACCGCACGATCGAAAAAGCGCCCATCTGGATGAGCACCGATCTGCGCGACGGCAACCAGTCGCTCATCGAGCCGATGAGCATCGCCGCAAAGCTCGAATTCTTCGAGATGCTGGTGGCAACGGGCTTCAAGGAAATCGAGGTGGGGTTTCCGTCGGCATCGCAGACGGATTTCGATTTCGTGCGCAAGCTGATCGACGAGAAGCGCATCCCGGACGACGTGACGATCGAAGTGCTGGTGCAATCGCGCCGCGAATTGATCGAGCGCACGTTCGAGGCAGCGGAGGGCGCGAGCAAGGTGATCGTGCACTTGTACAACGCGATCGCGCCATCGTTCCGGCGCATCGTGTTCAATCAGTCGCAGGAAGAAGTTAAGGCGCTGGCGGTGGAAGGCACGCGCATCATCAAGGAATGCGCCGATGCACGGCCGCAGACGCGCTGGACCTACCAGTACTCGCCCGAGACCTTCAGCATGACGGAGTTGCCGTTCGCGCGTGAAGTCTGCGACGCCGTCGCGCAAATGTGGCGTCCGACGCCCGATCACAAGATGATCGTCAATTTGCCGGCCACGGTGGAAGCCGCGACGCCGAACGTATTCGCCGATCAGGTCGAATGGATGGACCGCAATCTCGGTTATCGCGACAGCATCGTGCTTTCGGTGCATCCGCATAACGATCGCGGGACGGCGGTCGCGGCCGCGGAGCTCGCGGTGCTCGCGGGCGCGGAACGCGTCGAAGGTTGTCTTTTCGGCAACGGCGAGCGCACGGGCAACGTCGATCTCGTCACGCTTGCGCTCAATCTCTACACGCAGGGCGTCGATCCGGGCCTCGATTTCTCCGATATCGACTCGGTGCGTCGCGTCGTCGAGCGCTGCAATCAGTTGCCGGTGCATCCGCGTCATCCGTATGCGGGCGATCTCGTTTTTACGGCGTTTTCGGGCTCGCATCAGGACGCCATCCGCAAGGGTTTTGCGCAGCGTCAGCCGGGCACGGTCTGGGAAGTGCCGTATTTGCCGATCGATCCCGCCGATCTCGGTCGCAGCTACGACGCCGTGATCCGCGTGAACAGCCAGTCCGGCAAGGGTGGCGCGACTTATCTGCTCGAACGCGGGCTCGGCTTCACGCCGCCGCGCCGCGTGCAGATCGAGTTCAGCCACGCCGTGCAAAGACTCGCGGACACCTCAGGCGAGGAAGTCACCGGTGACGCAATCTGCACACTCTTCAAGCAGGAATATTTCGACGCGGGCGGCGTGGTCGCGCGCGTCGATGCGGCGACGCTCTCCGTGTTCGGGCGCAACGTCGCGGTGCCGCCGGCGTCAGGCGCGACGAGCGGCGATGTCTACGCGCAAGCCGTGGCGGCGTGTTTCGATGTATCGGGAAACGTGAGCTGGTTCGAAACGGCGGTAACGGCGAGCGGCGATACGGCCGTCTTCGTAGGCTGCCGCGTCGGCGACGAGCCGTTGCGCTTCGGCGTCGCGGTGCACGCGAATCCGGCGTTGGCTGTCGTGGATGCGGTCGTCAGTGCGGTGAATCGGTCGAAACCCTTGGGCCGTCAGGCAGAGCGGCAAGACGAAGCGGTCGAGGCTTGAGGCCTCGACGTCGCGCGCGGCGGCTACTCCAGCGCCACGCGCGTCGCCTGCAAGGCTAGCAGCAGCCATTGTCCGTCGGTCTGAACGTGAACCGCGGTGTAGGCAATGGGAAACAGCAGCGCGCCGTTCTTCGATTCCATCTCGATCAGCGCCCGTCCCGAGACGAGGCACGTGTCCTTGCCGGCGACGATCACGTCCTGCGACTGGATCTCGATCTGCCGATAGCGGCGTCGACCAGCGGTGATCGCGTCGATGAACTGGCGCTTCGTCTCGCGCTTGCCGTTCGTGTGAACGTAGCTGACGTTCTCGGCCAGAAGCGCATCCAGAGCCGGGCCGTCGCTGTCGACCATCGCCCGGAAGCGATCGCGCTCGAGGCCTCGAATGGCCTCCATGGATTTTGCCGGCATCTGTCGGTTCCCCTTGTGTCGAGAAACCGATGCGCCGGCGCCCCGTCAGAAGTTGTATTGCAGATATAGCTGGCTGAAATTTATACCAGGATTCGGCTCTTTGATACTGGCGTTCGACAGATGCTGAAACCGGAAGCCCGCCTGATAGTTCTGCTTCTCGCCGAAGATCGCACCGACGCCGACCATATCCGCGAACTGGAACGCGGACGACACCGTGAAATCCGTCGTGATTCGCGTATGCGACAGAAGCCGCACGCCGACGCCCGCTTCAATGAACGGCCGGATATATCCCGAACTCTTCACGAAGCGCAGAACCGGCGTCACACCGAATTCCCAGATGTTCGGGTGCACGGCGTTGCTTTCCTGCGAGTGCCAGTAGGCAACGTGACCTTCGCCGAGCAAGGTGAAATGGAAGCCGCCGATTTCCCACCAGGTCAGATTCGGGTCCCATACGAAGCCGAGATCCGCCTTTTTGATGTCGCGATCGGCCACGCCGCCCGCGATTTGCAAACCAAAGCGGTCGGCATGCGCTGCCGCCGACGTGACTCCTAGTAACAGGGCAATTGCGCCATGGGACAACAGATGACGCCAAGGGCCTTTATTTTTCTGCATGGACACCCCATCTGTGGGATTGACGAGTCGAGCCGCCAAGCGGGCTTCGCGCATTGTAGATTCATCGTCTCATAATTGCACGAATGATTGCCATTAGCCTATTTGCTTGAATATCCTGTCTTCCTTACGTCAAAGTAAGGTAACTAATTCTATCGCACGTGACGAATCGGTAATAATGGTACGATTCGAATACAGTGCTCGGCTATGAATCCACAAAGTTGATAGCTTTGTGGGAACTCTCACATTCGTTTCCCCTCTAACACTTAGCACTCGTTGAAGCGGAGTGCTAATATCATGTCTGACTTGCCGCGCCTTTGCGGCAACAGGCATTTGTTGATAAGGAGCTTATGAGCGTGTCCAATGCGATGACCCTTCCGAATGTTCTTAGCTCGGCACCTGCCAAGGCAACTTCGGCAGGCGCGCTGACGTACGCACAATCGTCCATGTTGACCGGCCAGATCGGCAACATTGATTCATACATACAAGCGGTGAACCGCATTCCAATGCTTTCGCAAGCAGAGGAGCGTCAGTACGCCACCGAATTCCGCGAACAGGGCAACCTGAATGCGGCGCGGCAACTGGTGCTTTCGCACCTGCGCCTCGTCGTGTCCATCGCCCGGAATTACCTGGGTTATGGTCTGCCGCACGCGGACCTGATCCAAGAAGGCAATATCGGTCTGATGAAGGCCGTCAAGCGCTTCGATCCCGAACAAAACGTACGCCTCGTGTCGTACGCCATGCACTGGATCAAGGCGGAGATTCACGAGTACATCCTGCGCAACTGGCGCATGGTGAAGGTCGCGACGACCAAGGCGCAACGCAAGCTGTTCTTCAACCTGCGCAGCCACAAGACCGGCACTTCGGCGTTCACACCGGAGGAAATCGAAGGTCTGGCAAGCCAGTTGAATGTGAAGCGCGAGGAAGTCGCCGAGATGGAAACGCGTCTGTCGGGCGGAGATATCGCGCTCGAAGGCCAGGTGGAAGATGGCGAGGAAGCCTATGCGCCGATCGCCTATCTGGCTGACTCGCATAGCGAGCCGACGAATGTCATCGCCGCGCGTCAGTTCGACAAGTTGCAAAGCGACGGTCTGGCTTCCGCGCTGGAATCGCTGGATGCGCGTAGCCGCCGTATCGTCGAAGCGCGCTGGCTCGAAGTGCAGGACGACGGCTCGGGCGGGATGACGCTTCACGAACTGGCGGACGAATTCGGCGTATCGGCTGAGCGTATCCGCCAGATCGAAGCGAGCGCGATGAAGAAGATGCGTTCCGCGCTGGCCGAGTACGCGTGATATCGCGGTAGTTCGATGACCGTAGTTCGGTGCTGAAGTAAGTTCGAAGCCCGCTGTTCCGAAAGGACAGCGGGTTTTTGTTTTTAGGCGGAGGTGTGCCGTAACGGCAGCAGTGACTTAAACGTCGCCCACTATAAAAACGGCGCCCGAAAGCGCCGTTCATCAAACCAGACCGAATCTCGCATCAAGCCGGCAACGGCGATGCCCCGCCACCACTTCCCGGCACGCGCGTCGCGAGTTGTGCCGCGTAACGCTGCGCGGCCGCGCCCACGACGATGTGGAACGTATCCGCCGACACCCACGCGACATCCAGCGTCGACAGGCGCTGACGATCCACCGCCGAAGGATCGCGCACGACCACGCGCAGTCGCGTTTGCGCGACGGCATCGAGCGTGACGACATTGGTCGCGCCGCCGAACACCGCCAGCCAGCGCAGCGGATCGGGATCGAGCGGGCCGGCAGTCTGATCGAAGGAGCCGACGTTCGCGGAAGCCACCGAAGCAGCGGCCGGAGCGGACGAAGCCGGCGTCGCTCCGCGCGTCGACGAATGTTCGAGTTCACCGCGAATTTCATCGGCGATGATGTCCGCTTCCGGTCCGATGATCACCTGCACGTTCGTCGCGCCCCGCTTGAGCACGCCACGCGCGCCGATGCTCTTCAACTGCGCTTCCGACACCTTCTCCGTATCCGCCACCGACAAACGCAGACGCGTCGTGCAGGCATCGACCAGCGTCAGGTTCGACGCGCCGCCCAGCGCCGCAATGTACTTCGCGGCGCGCGTGTTCGCTGCACCCGGCAGCGGCGTGCCGTAGCCGCCTGCAACCGGCGTGGCGGACGTTTCGGCATCGGTCGTGGCCGGCTCGCGGCCCGGCGTCGCCATATTGAACTTGCGGATGAAGAAGCGGAACAGGCCGTAATAGATCACGCCGTAGACGAGCCCGAGCGGAATCGCCATCCAGCCGCGTTGCGACAGTCCGTAGTTCAGCACGTAGTCGATCGCACCCGCCGAAAACGTGAAGCCAAGATGAATGCCGAGCGCCGAGCAGATAGCGAGCGACACGCCGGTAAGTACCGCATGGATCGCGTACAGCACCGGAGCCAGGAACATGAAGCTGTATTCGATCGGCTCGGTCACGCCCGTCAGGAACGCGGTGAGCGCCATCGAAAACAGCAGGCCGCCGACGACCGCGCGGCGCTCTTTCGGCGCTTCGTGGAACATCGCCAGACACGCGGCCGGAAGGCCGAACATCATGATCGGGAAGAAGCCCGTCATGAAGCCGCCCGCGGTTTTATCGCCGGCAAAGAAGCGGTGCAGATCGCCATGAACGACCGCGCCACCATCCGGCGGCGTAAACGAGCCGAACACGAACCACGCGAGCGAGTTGATGATGTGATGCAGACCCGTCACCAGCAGAATGCGGTTCAGCACGCCGAAGACGAAAGTGCCGAGCGCGCCCGCCGTGGTGAGCCACGTTCCGGCCAGGTCGATAGCCGCCTGCACCGGCTGCCAGATGTAGCCGAATATGATGCCGAGCGCGAGACACGCGACCCCCGTGACGATGGGCACGAAACGCTTGCCGCCGAAGAACGCCAGATATTCCGGCAGCTTGATGTCCTTGTAGCGGTTATACAGATAGCCCGCGACCACGCCCGCGACGATCCCCGACAACACGCCCATGTTGAGCTTGTCGTTGATGTCCTTCATTACGGCGATCTCGATGAGATAGCCGATGGCACCGGCAAGACCCGCCGTGCCGTTGTTGTCCTTCGCGAAACCGACCGCCACGCCGATGGCGAACAGAAGCGGCAGGTTCGTGAAGATGGCGTCGCCCGCGTCGGCGATCATCTTGATGTTGAAGACATCGGGCTGGCCTAGACGCAATAGCAGGCCGGCTACCGGTAGTACGGCAATCGGCAGCATCAGGGCTCGGCCCAGGCGCTGCATCTTTGCAAACGGGTTAGCGTCCATCGGGGTTCTCCAAAAGATATAGGTCTTGTCTTTGCTGCTTGGGGATTACTGCGTTCGTCAGTCTTGCGGCCAGATTTCAAGGCTGGCCGCTCTTACTGCCTGCGCGGATTCGAGCGCGAGCACGTCTTCCGCGCGCTGCCGGCAAAGCTGGTAATCGAGATTACGCACGCGCGCCTTGATGCCCGGCACCGCCACCGGATCGACCGACAATTCCGTCACGCCGAGGCCGATCAGCAACGGCACCGCGAGCGGATCGCCACCGAGCGCACCGCACACGCCGACCCACTTTCCGTGCTTTTGCGCGCCTTGCACGGCCGTCTTGATGAGCCGCAGCACGGCCGGATGCAGGCCGTCGGACTGCGCGGCGAGATCGGGCTGGCAACGGTCCATCGCGAGCGTGTACTGCGTGAGGTCGTTGGTGCCGATGGACAGAAAATCCGCGTATTTCGCGAGCTGATCGGCAAGCAGCGCCGCTGACGGCACTTCGATCATCACGCCCACTTCGATCGGTTCCGTGCGGCCCGCTTCGCGCGCCAGTTCGTCGATCCGTACCCGCAGGCGTTGCAGTTCGCCGGAGTCGGTGACCATCGGCAGAAGAATGCGCACCGCGCCGAGCGGCTTCACGGCGAGCAGACCACGCAGTTGATCGTCGAGCAGATCGGGCCGCACTTGTGCGAGGCGAATGCCGCGCAGACCGAGCGCCGGATTTTCCTCGGGCGGCAGCGTCAGATAATCGACTTCCTTATCCGCGCCGACATCCAGCGTGCGAATGATCGCGGTGCGGCCCTGCAGCGCATCCACGATTCCCTGATAGCTCGACGCATGTTCGCCGGGCGTGGGCGCCGACTGACGATGAATGAACAGCAATTCGGTACGCAGGAGACCGACCGCGTCGGCGCCATTTTCGACAGCGGCTTGCGCATCTTCGAGCGTGGCGATGTTCGCGGCGATTTCGACGGCGTGGCCGTCGCGGGTCGTCGCGGCCTGTCCCGACATCTTGCGATTCGCCTCGCGCACGTTCAAAAGACGATCGCGTTCGTTGCGCGCGCGTTCGACATCGAGTTCGGTCGGCGCATGTTCGATACGTCCCGCCGACGCGTCCACGACCACTTGCGTGCCTTCGGGAATCGCGTGCAGTGCATCGCCGATGGCGACGAGCGCCGGAATGCCCACCTGTCGCGCGATGATCGCCGCATGCGACGTGGCGCCGCCGCGCGACATCACGAGCGCTGTCACGCGCGTGCGGTCGAGCGAAGACAAATCGGAAGGCGTGAATTCGACAGCCGCGAGCACGGCTTCAGCGGGCATTTCGCGCGCGGCGGTGTTCGTGTGGCCGAGCGCGCGCAGCACGCGTTTCTCGATATCGCGCAGATCGGCGGCGCGTTCGGCGAGCAGTTCGTCCTTCACGTTGTTCAAGAGCGCGATTTGCGCGCGGATCGCCTCGCGCCACGCGAAGCCCGCGCTCTTGCCGAGGCTGATGAGATCGCGCGCGGCATCGACGAGCGTCGGGTCTTCCAGCAACACGCGATGCACCGCGAAGATTCCCGCCTCGCCGACCGCGCCGCGTTGCGATGCGGTGCGTACGGTTTCGTCGAGTTCGGCATCGACTTGCGAGATGGCGCGATCGAGTGCACGGCTTTCCGCCGCCGACGATTGCGTGGCCGCTTCAGGCGGCACGATTTCCTTGTCGTCCCAGCGCACCAGTTTGCCGACCGCGATGCCCGGCGCCGCGCACACGCCCGCAAGCGTGTTCGGCGCGAGCGGTTGCGCGACCGCGCTCGCAGCGACAACCGGCGCGGGCGATTTCGCGCGTGCCGGTGACTCTTCGACTTCGCCCTGACCCGCGCGCAGCAACTCCGCCGCGACGGCTTCGACGGCTTCCTTCGCCTGCGCGCCGATACCCAGCAGCTCGACGGTCGCGCCTTCGCCCGCGCCGAGACCCAGCAACCCTACGACGCTTTCCACCGGCGCCTTGCGGCCTTGATAACGGATCTCGACCTTTGCATCGAAACCGCGTGCGGCTTCGCGTGCGCGCGCCGCCGGACGCGCATGCAAACCGCCCGCGTGACCGAGCGTCAACGTGCGGCGCGCTTCTTCCGTCACGTTCGCGCTCGAACGCGCGCTTTCGGCCCTGGCGCCGTCTTTCGCGCGCAGCACGAGCATGCGTGCGCCAGCCTTCAACATGCCGAGACCGGCACGCTCAATGACTTCGAAGGCATCGCCATTGGCGACGGCAATAACGGAGACGAGACTCGGCGCGTGCTGCGCGACGAAATCCGCATTGAACTCGATGAGCGGCTGACCTGCGCGCACGGTTGCGCCCTGCTCGATCATCGGCGCGAAGCCTTGGCCGCCCAATTCGACCGTATCGATGCCGATATGCACGAGAATTTCCGCCCCGTGCGGCGTGCGCAACGTGACCGCGTGATGCGTGCGCGCCAGATGCGTCACCGTCCCGTCGCAAGGCGCGACGAGCACGCCATCGAGCGGATCGATGCCGATGCCGTCGCCGAACATGCCTTCCGCGAACACGGGGTCCGGCACGTCGGCGAGCGGGACGACGGGGCCGGTGAACGGCGCGAGCAACACAACGTCGTTCGGGTTATCGATGGGATGATTCAACAGTGACTCCTCGGCGCGACGCATCGGCTTACTCGCTTAGTGGGTTTCGGTGACCTTGTTCAGGTGGCGCGGCGCGTCGGGATTGCGCCCGCGCGCGGCGGCCAGACCCGCGGCCATCACATAGAACGAAAGGATTGCGGCGATCGGATCGAGCGCCGGGTGATTAGTGGCGACGAGCGGCAATTCCGCGCCGGGCACTTCGGCAGGCGCCGCGAGCAGCACGCGTGCGCCGCGTGCGCGCATGTAGGCCGCCAGTTGAATCAAGCCTGCCTGCTCCGGCCCGCGCGGGGCGAACACGAGCAGCGGATAGTCCTTGTCGATGATCTCCATCGGACCATGACGCACTTCGGCGCTGGAGAACGCTTCCGCCTGAATGCCGGAGGTTTCCTTAAGCTTGAGCGCAGCTTCCTGCGCGATAGCGAGACCGAGACCACGGCCGATCACGATCATGCGATCGACGTTCGTGAGTTCGTTCACGGCACGCGTCCAGTCAAGCTTGCCCGCCGCGCGCAAGGCGTCCGGCAACGACTCGAGCGCGTCGAGCAGTTCGGTATCGCGTTGAACATGCGCGACGACGATGGCCGAGAGCGACAGCATGGCGATATAGCTCTTGGTCGCCGCCACCGACAATTCCGGCCCGGCGAAAAGCGGCAGGTACCACTCGCACGCCTTTTCCAGCGGGGAGTTCGCGACATTGACGGCAGCAACGGTGAACGCGCCTGCATCGCGCAACGCCTGCATCGTGCCGACGAGATCGGGGCTCTTGCCCGACTGCGAGAACGCGACCGCGAGCTGGCCCGATACGCGCAGCGGTGCTTGTTGAAGCGTCGCCACGGACATGGGCAGCGAAGCAACCGGCACGCCGATGCGGCTCATCGTCAGGCTTGCGAAATAACTGGCGGCGTGGTCCGAACTGCCGCGCGCAACGGTGAGCGCGACATGGCGCGGCTGCTCGGCGAGCTTGACCGCGAGCGCTTCGATGCGCGAGGTATCGGCGAGCTGGGCCGCGACGACGTCGGCGGACTCCAGGGCTTCGTTAAGCATATTCGACAATTGATTCTCCTTCGACATACGTGGCGCTCAGCGCGAGTTCCCGGTCGAGCACGACGAGATCGGCCCATGCGCCACGCGCGATGCGGCCGCGATCTTCGAGTCCGAGGTAATCGGCGGGAAAGCGTGACAAACGGTTCGAGACGTCCGCGAGCGGAATGCCCAGCGAGACGAGATTGCGCAGCGCCTGATCCATGGTCAGCGTGCTGCCGGCGAGCGTGCCGTCCGCGAGACGCACGCCGCCCATGCACTTGGTGACGTGCTGGCTGCCAAGGCGGTATTCGCCGTCCGGCATGCCGGCCGCCGAGGTGCTGTCGGTAACGACGTAAAGGCGCGGAATTGCGCGCATCGCGGCGCGAATCGCGCCCGGATGAACGTGCAGCAAATCCGGGATCAGTTCCGCGTACTCGGCGTGCGCGAGCGCGGCGCCGACCATGCCCGGATCGCGATGATGCAGCGGCGACATCGCGTTGAAGAGATGCGTGAAACCGCGCGCGCCGTGCTTGAGCGCATTGACGGCGTCATCGTAAGTGCCGAGCGAATGACCGAGCTGCACGCGCACGCCGCGCGAGGCGAGTTCGGAAATGATCTCTAGATGCCCGGAGATTTCCGGCGCGATGGTCACGACGCGAATGGGCGCGAGCGACAGATATTCGAGCACTTCATCGCGCACCGCGACGGCCGCGGCGTCCGGCTGCGCGCCGAGCTTGCCGGGATTGATATACGGCCCTTCGAGATGCACGCCGAGCACGCGCGCGCCGCTTGCGGCACGGCGCTTCGCCTGCTCGCCCAAGCCCGCGAGAACTTGCAGGAGTTCGTCGCGCGGCGCGGTCATCGTGGTGGCGAGCAGGCCCGTGGTGCCGTGTTGAGCGTGTTGCCGCGCGACGGTATCGGCTGCGTCGCCGCCTTCCATGATGTCGCGCCCGCCGCCGCCATGCACGTGCAGGTCGATGAAGCCGGGCAGGATATACGGCGCGTCGTTCGTGGAGGGATCGGCGATATGACCTTCCAGCGCCGTCACCCGACCGTTTTCGAAGCGAAGCGAACCGTTGATCCAGCCATCGGTCGTGAGTATGTTTCCTTTCAGCATGAAGTTCTCTGGAAGTGCGCTATGCATGATGAGGTTCAGTGCCATCCGCGCCTTGCTGCGAGCAGGCCTGTTCGCTGGCCCCGTGTGACCGGCGAACGTGCGGTGGCGGCTTTCGGGTCCTCTCGTTCTGATCTTGCTACTTCTGCTTTCCCGCTTTTTATCGATGCAATTCCGCGACGAAGTCGTAGTAGTCGTCGCGGCAATACGTGTCCGTCAGTTCGATGGCGCGCTGCTCCGCCGAGTAGCCGATACGGGTGATCACGAGCAGCGCCGCGCGCGGCGCGATGCCCATCAGCCGCGCAATCTCGGCTCCGGCGTTGACCGCACGAAAGTGCTGCAACGCGCGCACCACCGACTGCCCGCGCGCTTCGAGATAGCAATACAGCGACGCGCCGATCTCGAACGGCTCCGGAACGACGGACACCGGTAACGCCGAATGTTCGACCGCCATGACGATGCCGTTCGCGCGGCGAAGTCTGCCGAGACTCGCGACCGATGCGCCCGGCGCCAGCCCGAGACGGACGGTTTCATCGCGACTCGCTACGCGCACGTCACGCCGGAGCCACACCGAGTCAGGTGCGAAACCGCGCTGTTCCATCTTCTTCGTGAAGCCCGTCAGCACCGACAGTGGATCTTGCGTGCGCGGCGTGATGAAACTGCCTGCGCCACGTACTCGCCGAATGAGCCCGCGCTCGACGAGCAAAGCCAACGCCTTGCGCGCGGTGATACGCGAAACCCCGACCGCTTCCGACAACGTGCGCTCCGCTGGCAACGTCTCACCTGCATTCCAGGCGCCGCGCTGAATAGCTGCAGCAAGACGCGTGGCGAGCTGCAGATACAGCGGTGTGGGACTCGACGCGTCGGGCGTCAATTCCCGTAAGCGTCCATTCATGAAGTTCCCTGCAGGCCTCGAATTGGAGCCCATTATATAACCAACATAATACCAGTCAAACCTTCTGCGTCACTTGATGCCAACAGGCAATAACATCGCAAAATCAATGGTTTATAACAACAATAACTTGAACAACTTGGAGACGACAGCCATCGGGATTTACCCTCATGTCAAGCCCAAAACTACAAAATGGTCTACATATCGACGGGCGCTTAAAATCAGGCTATTTGGCAATAGCACGATCGTTCTTTCTTTGGCACAATGGTGCAATTGGTTCGGAATCGCAACTAATTAAATAATAAAACTGATTATTGAGAGAGATAAAAGTCGATGGGCTCTTCAGATCCGAGTCGAGCGGTAGACGTCGTCAGACGCTTTAATCGCTTCTTCGCTCGCCATGCGGGCGCCTTGCACGAGCGGCTTCACAAAAGCCACTTTTCCCTAACGGAGGTGCGCATCCTCCACGAACTTGCGCACGATCGCGCACGCACCGCAGCCGACTTATCGCGCAATCTGGGCCTGGACACAGGCTACCTGAGCAGGCTGCTCACCAACTTCCAGAAGCTCGGGCTTATTGTGCGCGGCAGGAACGAATCCGACGGCCGCGCGCATTTGCTCACCATTACAGCGGACGCGCGAGCCAAGGTCGACGAGATCGACCTGCATGTCTCGGCCGAAGCGGCCACTCTGCTCAGTCGGCTCACAGCCGGCGAGATCGAGCAGTTATCCAATGCAATGATCGACATCGAGCGGCTGCTCAGTCCTCATCATGGCGAAGGCCACAACACGCGTTTGCGCAGCCCTCGCCGTGGCGACTTCGGCTGGATCGTCGAGCGTCACGCGCATCTGGAATCATCCGACCGTGCGGCCCATTCCAACGAAGCCTATTCGGCGAAAGTCGTCGCGCGTTTTCTCGGCGCCGTGCAGAGTGGAACGCCACGCATCGCTTGCTGGGTGGCGGAACGTGAAGGCGCCGCGCGCGTCGGCGCGGCGCTCTTAAGCGCGCAGTCGGAGAAAGAGGCGCGCATCGAGTTGTTGTTCGTCGAACCGGGCGCGCGTCGGCGGGGCTTGGGCGTGCAACTCGTATCCGCCTGTACGAACTTCGCGCATGGCGCGGGCTACGATAACGTGATCTGCCGGATGCCAATGGTGCATGAGGACCTGTGCGCGCTATTCAAACGCACTGGCTTCACGGCGAAGCAGGATGGCGATTCGGGTGTGATCTGGCATCGCGAGCTTCGGCGTGTTTATGCGGACTGAGGGCTGATTTCGCTCGCTCGTCGTGTCGCTTCAGATGAAGAGAGACGGCAGCGAGCATTTTAGTCACGTCGCGCCATGTGAAAGAAGGCGATACGCACGTGATCGGCGTGGTAATGCTTCGAGATGTTTGCGTGGACCGAGTGCTGACATAGCCCTCGGTCCCAAAGGCGTCGGACAGCAAAACGGCGTCCCAAGGGACGCCGTTGGCAAACCGTACGTTCTCGATCAGAACGAAGGTACAACCGAGCCTTTGAACTCGCTCTTCATGAACTGGCGCACGTCTTCGGACTGATACGCCGCGACCAGCTTCTTCACCCACGGCTGGTCTTTGTCCTTGGCGCGGACGGCAATCAAGTTCGCGTAAGGGCTGTGCACGTCCTCTAGCGCGATAGCGTCCTTGGTCGGCTGCAAGCCCGCCGCCAGCGCGAAGTTCGTATTAATGGCGGCGGCATCGACGTCTGCGAGCGTGCGCGGCAGTTGTGCGGCGTCGAGTTCGAGTAGCTTGACCTTCTTCGGGTTCTCGGCGACATCCAGCGGCGTCGCGCTGTTTCCGTTCACGCCAGCGCCGGCCTTGAGCTTGATCACGCCCTGCGCTTGCAGCAAAAGAAGCGCCCGGTTTTCGTTCGACGGATCGTTCGGCACCGCGACCTTCGCGCCTTGCGGCAGATCCCTCAACGACTTCAGCTTCTTCGAATACACGCCAAGCGGCGAGATATAGGTCAGTCCCGCATTCACGATCTTGTAGCCGCGCTGCTTCACCTGACTGTCGAGATACGGCTGATGCTGGAAGCTGTTGGCGTCGAGGTCGCCAGCATCGAGTGCGGCGTTCGGCTGAACGTAATCGTTGAACTCGATCACCTTGACGTTGAGGCCTTCTCGCTTCGCGACCTTCTGCACGACTTGCCAGATTTGCGCGTCCGGTCCGCTGATGGTGCCGACCTTGATGACCTTGTCATCGGCATGCGCGGTGACGCTAATGAGATAAGCGGCAGACGCCGCGACGACGGTAAGAGCTTTAAGCAAATTTCTGCGCTGCATGGTGTTCCTGTTTCAATGCGAGGTTGCTGCAAAATTGCCGCTTGAGTGCCCGCGATGGATTCATCGCCCTCGGTCGATGCCAACCGGGAAACGAATGTTCGCACGGCTTTGGTGCGACGGAAAAGACAGAATGTTCATGTCGATATCCGGCTCGCGCTTTGACGTCTAGAATCGCTACAGACCGATTTCTGAGACACCATCATGTACGTGATCAATCTGCGTTATACCGGCGCTCTTGCGGAGATCGACGATGCGCTCGAAGCCCATCGCGAGTATCTGCAGCGCTACTTCGCCGCTGGTGTCTTCGTGATCGCGGGTCCGAAAGTGCCGCGCGAAGGCGGCATCATTCTGGCGTCGGCTATCGAGCGTGAGCGGCTCGACGCGATCATCGCGGAAGATCCGTTCGCGCAGCAGAACTTGGCTCACTACGATGTCACCGAGTTCAAGGCGACACGTCTTGCGCCCGGACTGAAGTTGCCGGAGCCTGCCGCGGAATGAAGAAAGCGGCCCGCAGGCCGCTTTCTCCAAACCAACGATGCGCCGATCTCAGTCGATCAGCAGCTTCAAGTCATGCACCCACGGCTCGACGCCCTGACCGTCGCGCGCGAAAAGACGCAGTTTGCCGTCCTTGTCGAACACGTAGCTCGCGGCGGTGTGATCCATCGTGTAGTCGTCCGCCGTCTTGCCGTTGGACTTCGCGTAGTACACGCGGAAATCCTTCGCGATTTTGGCAAGCTCGGCGTCGTTTGCCGGCCGCAAGCCGACATACGCCGGGTTGAACGCCGTCACGTATTGACCGAGAAGATCGGGCGTGTCGCGCGCGGGATCGACCGTGACCATGAGCACCTGCACGTCCTTCGCTTTACCGCCGAGTTGCTGCAATGCTTGCGAGAGTTCGGCGAGCGTGGTCGGGCAGACATCCGGGCAATGCGTATAGCCGAAAAACAGAACCACGGCCTTGCCTTTGAAGTCACCGAGCGTGCGCGTCTTGCCGCTGGTGTCGGGCAACGAGAAGTCGCTGCCAAACTGCTTGTTGCCCGTGATGTCGAGGTTCTTGAAATCGGGCGCCTTCTCGCATGCAGAGAGCAACGCCATGCTCGCCAGCGCGAGCAAAAGCGGAGCGAGCATCTTGCGAAAGAAAGCCCTCATGCACCGATCACCGTGCGAACGTAATGATCGACCAGAAGCGCGCCGAACAAGAGCGACAGATACACGATCGAATAACGGAAGGTCTTGCGCGCCAGCGCGTCCGAGTAATCGCGATAAATCTTCCACGCGTAACCGAGAAACACCGCGCCCAGCGCAACCGCGCTCGCCAGATAGATCACGCCGCTCATGCCCGAGATGAACGGCATCAGCGTGACCGCGAACAGGATGACCGTGTACAGGAAGATATGCAGACGCGTGTACTGCTCGCCATGCGTAATAGGCAGCATGGGCAGACCGGCGTTTTCGTAATCCTTCTTGCGATACAGCGCGAGCGCCCAGAAATGCGGCGGCGTCCAGACGAAGATGATGAGCACGAGAATCCACGCGTCGCCGGGAACCGCACCCGTAACGGCCGCCCAACCGAGCGCCGGCGGCATGGCACCCGAAGCGCCACCAATGACGATGTTCTGCGGCGTATAAGGCTTGAGCAGCAACGTGTAGATGACGGCGTATCCCACGAACGTGGCAACCGTCAGCCACATCGTGAGCGGATTGGTGAACGTATAAAGCGTCCACATGCCGATACCGCCGAGCACCGCCGAGAACGTGAGAATCTGCGCGCTCGTGATTTGCCCGCGCGCCGAAGGACGCCACGCGGTGCGACGCATCTTGGCATCGATCTTCTGTTCGACGAGGCAGTTGATGGCGAATGCAGCGCCCGCCAGCAGCCAGATGCCGACCGCGCCACCAATCAAAACGGTCCACGGCACCATGCCGGGCGTGGCGAGGAACATGCCGATGACGGCGCAGAACACGGCAAGCTGCGTGACGCGCGGCTTGGTCAGCGCAATGTATTGCGATACGCGGCTGCCAAGCGGGGAGTGAAGTGTCGTGCTATCCATGATGTGGAGTCACGCTGAAACGACGTCGCGCGCGGGAACTGCGGCGCGGCCGGGACGGCTGGAAGAGATTCGAAAGTTTAGCATAACGAGTAGTAGCAACAGGATGGCAGCCCCGCCATTGTGCGCCACTGCGATAGGCAGCGGCCACTGCAACACGATATTGGACAAACCTGTAATAAATTGAATCAGGATGACGACGAGCACGGCGGTAGCGGGCGTGCGTAGGGACTCGAAACGGCGCAGCATCGCGGCGAGCCAGAGCAGATAAAGCACGACCACTATCGCAAACGTGCGATGCGTCCAATGGATTGCCACCAACGCGTCCTGCGAGATGACGTCGCCGTCGCCGGTCATGCCGAGCGCGCGCCACAAGTGGAAACCGTGTTCGAAGTTCATCGGCGGAATCCATTGGCCATTGCAGAGTGGAAAGTCCGTGCAGGCGAGCACCGCGTAATTCGTGCTGACCCAGCCACCCAGCGCAATCTGCACGACGAGCAACACGATGCCGACGATCGCGGCCGGCATCCATCGCGCGGCGGCCGGGTCGAGCGAGGGAATCGGCGTTTGCCGCGCGGCGAGCCAGCCGAGCGCGGCCAGCAACGCAAGCCCGAGCAAGAGATGCGTCGTGACGATGACCGGCTGCAACTTGAGCGTGACGGTCCACGCGCCAAAAGCGCCTTGCAGCAGAATGAGCGCGAGGATGCCCGTCGGCCACCACGGCGAAACATGCAGCGCCTTTCGTCTGATGCGCGCGGTCCACGCAATGACGACCTGCGCGATGATCAGCACGCCGATCGCCATCGCAAAGTAGCGATGCAGCATCTCGATCCACGCCTTCATCGGGCTGACCGGACCGGTGGGCATGGCCTGATGCGCGGCCGCGATCTGCGCGTGCGCGATGAACGGCGACGCCGTGCCATAACAGCCCGGCCAGTCGGGACAGCCAAGGCCGGAATCGGTCAGGCGCGTGAAGCCACCGAACATGATCAGATCGAGCGTCAGAAAAGTGGTTAGCCAGACGAGCTTCCTGAACTTGTTGTCATCGGCCTTGACCCAGACGAACGAGAGCGGCAGCAGCGCAATGCATAGGCCGATCAGACCGAGTTCTAATACAAACATACTTTCACCTTCGTTTTGGTCGTGGCGTCCCGGCGTATCAGCCGATGCGCGACCACTTCAATAGCTTCGCCACGTCCGTGTTGATCTTCTTGGGATCGGGGTCCTTCGGGAAGCGCATCATCAGGTTGCCGTTCGGATCGACGAGATAAATGTGATCCGAAAGCTTCGTGCCGGCGTCCACAGGCAGCCAACCCGAGAGGGCTTGTTCGTTCGTCACGAGCATGCGTGTGTCCGGTTGCGGATACGCGGTCTTGATGACATTCGCGACGGGCTTGTCGTCCGTGCGCAGCCAGACGTTCAGCACGCGCTCGCGCTCGCCCGACTGTAGCGCGCGCACCTGGCGCATGAAATAGAGGCGCTTCACGCAGACTTCGTCGCAATCGCTGCCGTTGACGGTGATCATCAGCCACTTGCCTTCGAGCGACTTGAGTGGCACCGGCTGACCTTTTTCATCGGTGACGACGATCTGTTCCGGAATCGGCCGTTGCGGTTCGATCAACGTGCCGTAGCTCGTCGTGCCGCCCGCGGGCTTGACGACGTAGTACATCAGATACGAGGCGATCACCGGCGCCGCGCAGACCAGCGCGAGCAGTACTAGCATCCACCGGCCGCTAATCCAGGAGCCTTTTTTCGCGGGCGGTCGGGTTGTAGTGGTGCGTTGAGCTTGCATGGATTCTCTATTCGGTCGATGCCACTTCCATTGGACGCGGCATCATGGGTTCATGCTTCTTTCGCGGCCTCGTCGTCGGCGGCTTCGTCGGCGGCGGCCGGGTCGCTGTCTTTCCTCGCGGCGCGCCGTGCGGCATACAAGCCGAAGGCGATGGCCGCTGCCGCCATGCCCCACCACTGGAACATGTAGCCGTAGTTGCGATCGACGCCAAGCGTGGCCGCCGGCCAGTCGCGCACGAGCTTGTCGGCGGTGGCGCTCGTCTGTTGAATCACGAACGGCTGAAACGCGAGCCCGGTTTCCGCGGCATACGAGGCGACGTTCAGGTTTTGCCGGATCTGCTGACGCGCAGCGGAGCCGCCGCTGCCGAGCTCGAACGCCTCCGATGCATTCGAGCGCGCGATGCCCTTCACGTCCACGATGCCTTTCGGCGTCTCATAGGGCTCGATGCCCGTACGGTCCGCCATGTTGCGCGGCAGCCAGCCACGATTCACGAGCACGTAGCCGCCGCCCTCGAGTTTAAGCGGCATCACGACATAAAAGCCCGGCTGGTCGTTATACGGACGATTGTCCAAATAGACGACGCGCTCCGGCATGAATTCGCCGCGCGCCTCGACGCGATGGAATTCGATCGACTTGAGCGGCAACGGATCGACACTCACGCGTCGTGCGGGCGCATTCTCGAACGCGACGATCTGCGCGTTCAACGCTTCCTTCTGATGCGCGCGGTCGCGCTGCCAGAAGCCGAGCCGCATAGTGATTGCGACGACGATCAGGATCAGCACCGTGGGCCAGAGGCGGATTTTCATGCCGCACGCTCCGGAACCGACGCCGCACGCACCGATTCATCGAGTGCGATAATGAGACGACTCGTTTTCATATTGCTCACGGCGTTTCGCGAGCGGTCGATGCAACTATCGCAGGCTGGTTTCATGCACATCATCGTTGCTATTGCATTCATCCTCATCATTGGCAGCCTGGGCTCGGCCCTGTACTTCATGATGACCGATAAAGGTCAGACGAAGCGCATGGTGTGGTCGCTCGCCACGCGCGTCGGGCTGTCCATTTCGCTCTTCCTGTTCATCCTGTTTGCGCACTGGATGGGCTGGATTCAATCGACCGGCATTCCGCTCGGACGATAACGCGTCTCGAAGGTTTCCCACGCGGGACCGATTGTCGCGGCGCGACACAATCGCGCGCATTCACTCACTTCCCAAAACAAAACGCCGCCCGCGAAGGTCGAGGGCGGCGTGGCGTGTCTTGCGTGATAGCGTGCGCGCCGAACCGGCGCGCCCTCGCTCGAAGCAAACGCTTACAGCCAGTAGACGACGACGTACAGCCCGAGCCACACGACGTCGACGAAGTGCCAGTACCACGCGGCGCCCTCGAAGGCGAAGTGATGTTCCGCGGTGAAGTGGCCGCGAATCAGGCGCACGCAAACGACCGCGAGCATGGTGCCGCCAAGGAACACGTGAAAACCGTGGAAGCCGGTGAGCAGGAAAAACGTCGAGCCGTACACACCCGACGAAAGCGTCAGGTTCAGTTCGTTGTAGGCGTGGAAGTATTCGTAGCCCTGGCAAAACAGGAAGATCACGCCCAGCGCGACTGTCGCGGCCAGCCAGATGATGGCCTTTCGGCGATGATCTTCACGCAGCGCATGGTGAGCCACCGTGAGCGTCGCGCCCGAGGAAAGCAAGAGCGCCGTGTTGATGGTCGGCAGCGGCCACGGCACCATCGAGCGGAAATGCGGCACCAGCGCAGCCGGGCCGTTGTTCGGCCACACGGCGGTGAAGTCCGGCCAGATCAGCTTGTAATCAAGGCTGCCGAGTTCGTGCATGGCGATGGCGCGCGCATAAAACAGCGCGCCGAAAAACGCCGCGAAGAACATGACTTCGGAGAAGATGAACCAGCTCATGCTCCAGCGATACGACACGTCGACGTTCTTGCCGTACATGCCGCCTTCGGATTCGGAGATGGCGTCGCCGAACCAATGCCACAGCACGAACAGCAGAAACAGCAGGCCGACGAACGTGGTGGCAGGCGCCCACGAATGACCGTTCACCCACGCCGCCAGCGAGGACAGCATCACCAGCAAACCGCACGCAGCCATGATCGGATGGCGTGACGGATGCGGCACGAAATAGTACGGGCTCTCGTTTTGACCGCTCATTTGATTCTCCACTTCGATCCAGTTGCTTGAGTTTTCTTGTATCGCCGCGCGTTCGACCGCTCGCCCGACGTTTCGTCTATCCGACTACCGCGCGCACCACCAGCAGCAATACGACGATGAACACCACCGCGCCGATCACCCCCGCCGCGATCAGATGCAGCGGCTTCAACTGCGCGGCGTCGTTTTCCAGATCCGCCCGGCGGCGCACGCCGAAGAACGACCAGAACACCGCCTTCACGAGCTTCAGGAAACCGCCGCCATTGCGTCCGTCACGTCCATTGCGTCCATTTCGTGCTTCTGGGTTCATGATCATCACGTTCCCTTGGCCGCGGGTTTCGGTGTGTCGAGTTCGAAGAACGTGTACGACAGCGTGATCGTCTTGACGTCCTTCGGCAGCTTCGGGTCCACGACGAACACCACCGGCATGCGCTTCGTCTCGTTGGGCCCGAGCGTCTGCTGCGTGAAGCAGAAGCATTCGATCTTCTTGAAGTACTCGGTGGCCTGCTTCGGCGCATAGCTCGGAATGGCCTGCGCCTTCACGGTGCGGCCTTGCTCGTTGGTCACCTGGTACATCACCGTCATTACTTCGCCGGGGTGGATGTCGAGACTGTTCTGCTCCGGCTTGAACTGCAGCGAACCGCGCGCGTTCGCATCGAACTCGATGGAAATCGTGCGGCTCGCGTCGACCTGCGTGTTCTTCGCCTCGCGCGCGCTCGCATCGCGCTGCACGAGATTGTTGATGCCGGTGATCTGGCAGATTGCCTTATACATCGGCACCAGGGCGAAGCCGAAGCCGAACATCATCGCGGCCACGACGAAGAGCTTCACCAGCATCGACCGATTGAACGACCGGTCGACTTGAGAATCATCCTGAGTGGACACTTGGCTTTCCTACCCTCGCGACAACAGGTATTGCCTGACGACGATACCCAGAAAGAAGACGGCGGCAATCAACATCATGATCAAACCGAGCCGCTTGTTGCCCGCGCGGATTTCTTCGGGCGAACGTCTTTTTTGTGGATTCGGGGCCATGCTTCCTTTGATCTTTGTGACTGCAAGGCTTCGGAGCGAAGCCTTGCAGCCTTCGAAACCAGACTATTATTCGACCGTCGGCGGTTGCTCGAAGGTATGGAACGGCGCCGGGCTCGGCACGGTCCATTCCAGTCCTTCCGCGCCATCCCACGGCTTGTCGCCTGCCTTTTCCAGCTCACCACCGCCGCGATACGTCGGCAGCGCGACCGCGAACAGGAAGTACACCTGCGCGAGACCGAATCCGAACGCACCGATGGTCGCAACCTGGTTGAAGTCCGTGAACTGCGCCGGGTAATCCGCATAGCGACGCGGCATGCCGGCGAGACCCAGGAAGTGCATCGGGAAGAAGGTGATGTTGAAGAAGATCAGCGACGCCCAGAAATGGATCTTCCCGCGCATCTCGTTATACATCCAGCCCGTCCACTTAGGCGCCCAGTAGTACCAGCCCGCGAACAGCGCGAAAAGCGAACCCGCCACCAGCACGTAGTGGAAGTGCGCCACCACGTAGTAAGTGCCGTGCATCTGGATGTCGAGCGGGGCCATGGAGAGGATCAGGCCCGTGAAGCCGCCCATCGTGAACACGAACAGGAAGCCGATTGCAAAGAGCATCGGCGTCTCGAAGGTCAGCGCGCCGCGCCACATCGTCGCGACCCAGTTGAACACCTTCACGCCCGTCGGAACGGCGATCAGCATGGTCGCATACATGAAGAACAGCTGGCCCGTCACCGGCATGCCCGTGGCGAACATGTGGTGCGCCCAGACCATGAACGAGAGAATCGCGATCGACGACGTGGCGTACACCATCGAGCTATAGCCAAAAAGCGGCTTGCGCGAGAACGCCGGAATCACCTGCGAGACGATCCCGAACGCCGGCAAGATCATGATGTAGACCTCGGGGTGTCCGAAGAACCAGAAGATATGCTGGTACATGACCGGATCGCCGCCGCCCGCCGCATTGAAGAACGACGTGCCGAAGTGACGGTCGAACAGCACCATGGTGATGGCGCCTGCCAGAACCGGCATCACGGCGATCAGCAGGTACGCGGTGATGAGCCACGTCCACGCGAACATCGGCATCTTCATGAGCGTCATGCCGGGCGCGCGCATGTTCAGGATCGTCACGACGATGTTGATGCCGCCCATGATCGACGACGCACCCATGATGTGGACCGCGAAGATGGCGAAGTCCATGCCCGGGCCCATCTGCGTGGAAAGCGGCGCGTAAAGCGTCCAGCCCGCTGCGGTCGCGCCGCCCGGCACGAAGAACGAGCCGACCAGCAGAACCGCGGCGACCGGCAGGAGCCAGAAGCTGAAGTTGTTCATGCGCGCGAACGCCATGTCCGACGCGCCGATCTGCAGCGGCACCATCCAGTTCGCGAAGCCGACGAACGCCGGCATGATCGCGCCGAACACCATGATGAGGCCGTGCATGGTGGTCAACTGGTTGAAGAACTCGGGACGCATGATCTGCAGTCCCGGCTCGAACAGCTCGGCACGAATGCCAAGCGCCATCACGCCTCCGGAGAGGAACATGATGAAGGAGAACAACAGGTACAGCGTCCCGATGTCCTTGTGGTTGGTGGCGAAAAGCCACCGGCGCCAGCCATGCGGCAACTCGTGCGCATGGTCGTCGTGCGCGTGGTCGTGACCCGCGGTTACATCGTGTCCGATGCTAGACATGACAATCATCTCCTAAAGCAAATACTCGGGGCACTTGGCTATGAAGCGGACCTTTCCGTGGCTCGCAGTGTTGCGATGAGGGAAAGGTGCGCTCGTCAGGTCAAGCAGCCGGACTGATTTCTACGCGACGGGCTTCCTTCGCATCCGTGCCGCCCGTGACGGACTCGGGCTTTTTCAACACGATACGATCTTCCGATACACCTGCTGCCTTCAACGCGTCGCGCACGGCTTGCGCGCGTTGCTTGGCAAGTTCCGCGTTCAGGTCGGCGCCTCCGGAGGCATCCGTGAAGCCGGATATAGCGAGCTTCGCTTCGGGATGCGCCTTGGCATAGGCCGCTGCGGCCTGAACCGCGTCGTTGGCTTCCGCGGGCAGCGTGCTCTTGCCCGTTTCGAAATAGATGCTCGCGGGCAGATTGGCGCTCGCCGTTGCCTCGGCACCGGACGCCGCCGCAGCCGGCGCCGCGCTTGCGGCTTCGGGCGTTGCCGCAGCCGCTGTCTTCTGACCGCCGCCTTCGGGCATCTTGCCATTGCGCGCGTCGGCAACTTGCTTCGGCTGCAGAATGTCGCCCGTATGGTTGCCCCAGGTATTGCGCTCGTAAGTGATGACCGATGCGATCTCGACATCGTTGAGCGTACTCTGCCACGGCGGCATGGCGCCCTTGCCGTGCAGCACGATGCTCACGTGGTCCGCGATCGGGCCGTTGGCAACCTTGCTGCCGTCGAGCGCCGGGAACGGACCGCCGCCCTTGCCGGTCGGCTGGTGGCAGACCGCGCAGTTCGACGCGTAGACTGCCGCGCCGCGCGTCTTCAGCTCGTCCATCGTGTAGGTCTTGTTGGGATCGTCGGCGGATGCGGCCAGTTTCTTCTTTTGCGTGTCGACCCACTTCGCGTAGTCGTCGGCGGAAAGCACTTCGACGACCACCGGCATGTACGCGTGTTCCTTGCCGCAGAGTTCGGTACAGAAGCCACGGAAAGTGCCGATTTTCTCGGCCTTGAACCAGGTGTCGCGCACGAAGCCGGGAATGGCGTCCTGCTTCACGCCGAAGGCCGGCACATACCACGAGTGAACGACGTCGTTCGCGGTGGTGATGATGCGAATTTTCTTGTCGACCGGCACGACGAGCGGATTGTCCACTTCCTGCAGGTACAGCTCGGAAATCGGCTTCTGGCCGTTCACTTCGCTACGCGGCGTGGTGAGCGTGGAGAGGAAGCTGATGCCCTCGCCCGGACCCTTCACGTAGTCGTAGCCCCATTTCCATTGGTAGCCGGTGACTTTGACGGTGAGGTCGGCGTTGCTGGTGTCCTTCATTGCGACGACGGCCTTGGTGGCCGGCAGCGCCATCAACACGACGATGACGAACGGCACGATCGTCCAGATGATTTCGACCGTGGTGCTTTCGTGGAAATTAGCGGGCTTGTGGCCTTTGGACTTGCGGTGCGCAATGAGCGAATAGAACATCACCCCGAACACGCCAAGAAAAATGACGAGACAGATGATGAGCATGAACGTATGGAGGCCGTAGAGCTCCTCGGCGATCTTCGTCACTGGCGGCTGAAAGTTCAGCTCGTTTACAGCTGGGCCGCCAGGACTGTCGTTGACCGCCAGGGCTACGCCGGCGTTCAGCAGTGCGCCTGCCGCCAGCACGCCCGAGAGGGCTCGCTTGATTGTTTTCATAGCATCCTTACCCAAAATTTCCATTCAAACCCTCGACCCCCGTGGGCATCGCGCCGAGCCGTCAGGCCACATCATGCCTCTTAAGCAGAGCGTCTCAGCGACGCTCGCAGCTCGGCAGCAAATTGTTTGCGACGATGCTGTGCAAGGTGTTGTCCGATTTTCACCGATTGACCGCGCGACACGATCGTGAGCGGCTCTCTCGGCGTCGCGCCCGTTTCGACCCGCACCCAGCGCGGATTGAATTCGAACTGCGTCAGTTCCTCGGCGTTCATCTGCTCGATCAACAAGCGGTTTTCAAACAACCGGATTCGTTCGTAGTCGACTGCGTGCCGCGCGTAGATAAGAAACGCGACACCGACCACGGTCAGCTCGATCCCGGTGAACGGCAGCACCAGCCAGGCGCCGTTCAGAAACAAGAGCGTTGCGATGAGAAAGGAAAACAGCGCCAGCGACAGATAAAAGACCACGAACTGACGCGGCGAAGCGGAGCAGTTCCGTTTCATCAGCCAGTCTTTGATGACTGGCTCGTCGTCTGTCAGCGCGTGGCTTGCTTGCATCGCCGCCTCCTTCCCATCCGCATGCAATCACATACTTTTGCTCGGATTTCGCCCAAATTTGTCACAGCCCGGGCGACAAACTGACGCATTATAGGCGCGTCGGGTAGTATCCACAAGCAAGGGTCGTAACGTCTGAAACCCAAGCGCCACAAGCTTCTGCGCCCTTTTGACGCACCTTTTGGCGCTGCTTTTGCCCGCAAATTTCAGACATAACTGACGCCCTCTTTACCCCGTCACCGATTCCGTTTTGGGCCTCGTCCTATATCTTCCAGCCGAATGATTCCGTGACCTTCGGCGGTCGTGCGCGGCACCGCTTTCCATGCGTGACCGTAGATCACTTCGAACGTGAGCGGGATCGTTCCGTCGTCGCGACGCAAGGCTTCGAGCGCGCCGTGAACCGCGCTGCGTCTGGCTTTCACGTCGATTTGCGAGTCTGCGGCCGCGCTTCGTTCGAACGGATAAGCACCCCAGCGCGTGACATCGGCAAGCAAGGATTCCGGCGAACGGTAAGTGATGGTGAGCACCTCCTGATCCATCACGGGAATCTCGAAGCCGCTTTCCACCAGCATGTCGCCCAAGTCGTGCATGTCGACGAAATCGATCGTATGCGGCTGCGGCGGCAAGCCCAGCGTGCGCTCGGCCTCGCGATACGCCGCGGCGAGTTCACGCAGCGTGTCTGGGCCGAAGGTGCTGAACATGAGAAGGCCGTTGACCTTCAGCACGCGTTGCCACTCAGGGAAAACGAGGTCGGGCCGCGAGTGCCAGTGCAGCGCGAGGTTCGACCAGAGCATCTCGAACGCGCCCGATGCGAACGGCAGCTCGGAGAAATCCGCCTGCGCGAGTTGCGGTCCGCGCGCGCCGAAGGCCTTGGCGAGCGTGGCCGGCAGGAACCGCCGCCAGCCCGCGCCGGCTTCGGCTTCCGCCGATTCCGCATCGCGGGCGCGTGCGAGCATCGCGGAAGAAATATCGACACCCAGTACCGATGCCTCCGCAAAGCGCTCGCGCAGCGCGGGCAGATCCGCGCCCATGCCGCACGCCGCATCCAGCACGCGCGTCGGCGCGACCTTGATGTATTCGAGGCGCTCGCGCATCCGGCCGGCAATCTCGCGAGGCAGGAACGCGACTTCGTCGAAAGTCGCGGCGCGACGGTCGAAGATCGCGCGCAAACGGCGCGAATCATAGGCCGGTCGGCTAGTTTGAGGGGGCGTTTGGGACATGACGATCTATTCGCGAAGAGTGCGAAGTATACTCGGTCGTCTTGAAATCAGCCCGTGCTTAGGGCCGATACGGGGCATAACCGTTCCGATTGTTTCTCCGCACGTGCATGCGCTCGTCCGAGTTCGTTGCCTGTTGCCTACCATTCGTCCGCGCCGCCATGAATGTCTTCAGCAATTTCTTCCCGTCATCCGCACGCGTCGCGATGACCGCGCGCGGACTTGGGAAACGGCTGCTCGATGCCGCGCTGCCCAGCCAATGCGCGTTATGCGGCAATTTGTCGCAAGACGTAGTGTGCAGCGATTGTGACGGCCAGTACTGGAACGAGTCGCGCCTGAGATGCGCGACCTGCGCGCTTCCGCTGGCGGCGTTTGCGCTGGACAAAGAACGCGAAGATACGCGGATGCACTGTGCGGCGTGCCTCGACAATCCGCCTGCGTTCAACGACACGATCGCGCTTGCCGACTATCGCGCGCCACTCGACACACTGGCCGTCGAGCTGAAGTTTCGCGCGCGGCTGGCGACAGGCGCGACATTCGCGCGGCATCTCGCTGCGTTGTTCGATGACAGCGATCTGCCTTTACCCGACGTGATCGTGCCGGTGCCGCTATCGCGCCAGCGCCTTGCCGCGCGCGGCTACAACCAGGCGTGGGCGATTGCGCATCCGCTCGCGCGTCGCATGCGCGTTCACGGTGACGCCGCGCTCGTCGTGCGAAGAATCGACACCGCGCAGCAATCCAAGCTCGATCTCGATACGCGCCGCCGCAACGTTGCATCCGCGTTCGAGGTAAAGGGCGACGTGCGCGGCAAGCATGTCGGCGTGGTCGATGACGTGATGACCTCCGGCGCCACGCTCGATGCCCTCGCGCACACATTGAAGCGGGCGGGCGCGCGGCGCGTCAGCAATTTCGTGGCGCTGCGCACCCCCAAAGATTAACCAATTCACCACTGCAATCCATGTTCAACGTCGTACTCGTCGAGCCCGAAATTCCGCCGAACACCGGCAATGTGATCCGCCTGTGCGCCAACACAGGCGCGCGTTTGCATCTGATCGAGCCGCTCGGCTTTCCGCTCGACGACGCCAAAATGCGCCGCGCCGGTCTCGATTATCACGAGTACGCGGAAATGAACGTGCACGCCAACTGGAGCGCCTTCCTCGCGAAGGAAACGCCAGACCCGGCGCGCATGTTTGCCTTTACCACGCGCGGCTCGACGCCCTTTTTCGATCACGCGTTCCAGCCCGGCGACTGGTTCGTGTTCGGCGCGGAAACACGCGGTCTCGCGGCCGACTTGCTGGATGGTTTTCCGACGCAACAACGCGTGCGCCTGCCCATGCGTCCGGGCAACCGCAGCCTGAATTTGTCGAACACAGTGGCAATCGTCACGTTCGAGGCGTGGCGTCAGGCAGGATTCGACGGCGGCGAGTGAGCGTCGTGAACCGCTTCGGTCCGCATCGCGACGCAGACTAAAAGCTACTCGGCCTTCGCGTCCCGGCTGAGCAGCGCCTGCACCGCGTGGCGCGGCGTGACGTTATCGAAAAGTACGCGGCATACCGCCTGTGTGATCGGCATGTCGATGCCACGCGACTGCGCAAGCGAAAGAACCGCGCGCGCGCAGCGCACGCCCTCAGCTACATGCCCGAGCGCCGCGAGAATCTCGTCGAGCGTGCGGCCGCTCGCCAGTTGCACGCCGACCGTGCGGTTGCGCGAAAGGTCGCCGGTTGCGGTAAGAATCAGGTCGCCGAGGCCCGTGAGACCGGTGAAAGTCTCCGCGCGCCCGCCCAATGCGACGCCGAGCCGCGACATTTCCGCGAGACCGCGTGTGATGAGCGCCGCGCGCGCGTTGAGGCCGAGGCCGAGGCCATCGGAGATGCCGGTCGCGATGGCGAGCACGTTCTTCACCGCGCCGCCCACTTCGACGCCGACGATATCGTCGCCGGTATAGATGCGCATGGCGCCATGATGAAACGCGGTCACGGTGCGCGTGCCCAAGGTCGCCGATGCGCTCGCGACCGTCAGCGCAACTGGCAAACCACGCCCGACTTCGCGCGCGAAACTCGGACCCGACAGCGTGCCGTTACTGACATGGTCAGGCAATTCGGCCGCGACGACCTCGTTCGGAAGGCACTGCGTATCCGCTTCGAAGCCCTTGCATAGCCAGAGAATATGCGCGGGAACGATGCCCGCCTGGCGCATCGAGCGGCACATGGCGCGCAGGCCCGCGACGGGCGTCGCGACGACGCACAACGCGTCGTCAGCGGCGGCGTGTGCGAGGGCCGCGTTGAAATCGGCGGAATACATCAGCGCTTCTGGCAGGCCTACGCCCGCGAGATAACGCGCGTTTTCATGCGTTTGGGTAAGCGATTCGATGAGCGCGCCATCGCGCGCCCAGAGCAACGTGTCGTGCCGTGCCGCGAGGTGGCCCGCTAATGCGGTGCCCCACGCGCCGGCGCCGAGGACGGCTACTTTCATGCTCGGCTCCGGTTAGGCAGAGTGAGACCAGACTGGTTGATACGTTAAGCGTCAGTGCGTCGCGCCGTTCGCCGCGCCTTCCTGCGAGCCCGCAAGTTGCGACAGGCGCTGCTCGTACAAGGCCTGGAAGTTGATTTCGGCGAGGTGGATCGGCGGGAAACCGGCGCGGGTGATCGCATCGGCGATATTCGAGCGCAGGTACGGGAACAGGATGGTCGGGCACGCAATGCCGACGAGCGGGTCGATCTGTTCAGCCGGAATATTGCGAATGTCGAAGATACCTGCCTGCTTTGCTTCGATCAGGAATGCCACCTTGTCCGTGACTTTGGCCGTAACCGTGCCTGTTACCAGCACTTCGAAGACACTTTCAGCCAGACGGTCGGCCTTAACATCGACTTCGACCTCAACCGCGGGCATGTCCTGTTCGAGAAAGATGGCGGGCGAGTTCGGCTGCTCGAGCGACATATCCTTCAGATAAATGCGCTGGATGTTGAAAAACGGTTGGTTATTCTCGTCGGACATAATGGTTTCCTAGATGATTCGAAGTTCGGCGCGCTTGTCTCTCGGCGTGCGCGCCTTCGCCGCCGGCGCAATGCGCGAGCGGCGCGCGGTGGTGTCAGGCCGACTCGAGAAGCGGCACGAGACCGCCCTTGCGGTCCAGCGCCGAAAGATCGTCATAACCGCCGACGTGCGTGTCGCCGATATAAACCTGCGGCACGGTCCGGCGGCCGGTGCGCGTCATCATTTCCTCGCGACGGCCCGGCTCACGGTCGATCAGCACCTTCTCGATGTTTTCGACCCCGCGGGACTTTAAAAGACGTTCGGCCATCTGGCAATACGGGCACACTTGGGTGCTGTACATGAGGACTTTGTTCACTTGACTGCTCCTTGTTTCACGACCGGCATTCCGGCCTTTTGCCAGGCATCCACACCGCCTTGCAAAACATGGACCTCAGCGTAGCCAGCCTCCGAAACGGCGCGGCTGGCACGCTGCGATTGTTGACCGGTCTGGCACACGAGCACGACCGGATTGCCTTTATTTTTGGCGATCTGGCCAATTTTTGCTTGGAGCTCCGTTTGCTCGATATTGCGGGCCGACGGCAAATGGCCCTGCGCGAACTCGGACGCGGGCCGCAAATCGACAACCACGGCGTTGCGCCGGTTGATGAGCGTGACGGCTTCAGCGGCCGAAATGCCGCCACGGCCGCGCCGCATGATGACAGGCCAAAGCAGCAGCGCGCCGGAGATGAGCGCAATCGCGATGAGTGCGAGATTCGTGTAATCAGTGAAAAACTTCACGTCGAGGGCCGCCGAAAGGTAGTAATGAAGGAAGAAAGGGAAATGAGGGCAATCCGAACATTATAAAATAACCGTCTACCGCGATGGCCTTGTCCATCCGGCCGATGGCGGCACCCCGCGCGCGTGGGCAGGATATCGGGGGTGCGATCGGCGCACCGCTTCCTAACTGACCGACCTACAAACATGTACAAGCTAGTGCTCATCCGCCACGGCGAATCGACGTGGAACAAGGAAAACCGCTTCACCGGCTGGGTGGATGTCGACCTGACCGAGCAGGGCAAACGCGAGGCACGCCAGGCAGGCGTGCTGCTGAAGGAAGCGGGCTATACCTTCGACATCGCTTATACCTCCGTGCTCAAGCGCGCCATCCGCACGCTCTGGCACGTGCAGGACGAAATGGACCAGATGTACATTCCGGTCGTTCATTCGTGGCGTCTGAACGAGCGTCACTATGGCGCGCTTGCCGGGCTGAACAAGGCCGAGACCGCGAAGAAGTACGGCGACGACCAGGTGCTCGTCTGGCGCCGCAGCTACGACACGCCGCCGCCCGCGCTGAATCCGGACGACGAACGCGCTTCCTTTAACGACCCGCGCTATGCCCGCGTGCCGCGTGAACAACTGCCGCTTACCGAGTGCCTGAAAGACACGGTCGCGCGCGTGCTGCCCATGTGGAACGAGTCAATCGCGCCGGCCATCAAGTCGGGCAAACAGGTCGTGATCTCGGCGCATGGCAATTCCATCCGTGCGCTCGTGAAGTATCTGGACAATATTTCGGACGACGACATCGTCGGACTGAACATCCCGAACGGCGTCCCGCTCGTATATGAACTGGACGAGAACCTGAAGCCCATCCAGCATTACTACCTGGGCGATCCGGACGCCATCGCGGCGGCGCAGGCGGCTGTCGCCAAGCAGGGCAAGGCGGGATAAGCACGACAAGCGCTTTGCATGCGCGGACCACGGCGGTCCCCGCGCCGATGTCCGCTCGCTGACAGTCTTCCGTCGCGCCCGACACATTCGTCGCAGGGCCCGCTGTTTCAAGCGCTGCGTGCCCGGGCATTTAAGTTGCGTTTAAGTCGTCATTGAAGGTGAGCGGGTATACTGGCCCGTCACCCACGATGCAGCCCATTCGTTTTCCAAACGCACTCCTCTATGCGAAAGAACCTGAAAAACTTCGGTCTCATAGCCGCGGGCGTTGCTGCCGGCGCACTTGCAACTCTGCAGATTTCCGCGTCCGCCCAGCAAGCGGCCTCATCGCCGCTGCCGCTCGATCAATTGCGGCTCTTCGCCGAAGTCTTCGGGCAGATCAAGCACGAATACGTCGAACCCGTCGATGACAAGAAGCTCCTCACCGCCGCCATCAAGGGCATGGTGTCGAGCCTCGATCCGCACTCGTCGTATCTCGACAAGACCGATTACGAAGAGCTTCAGGAACAGACCAAGGGCCGTTTCGCGGGCCTCGGCATCGAGATTTCCTCGGAAGACGGTCTCATCAAGGTCATCTCGCCTATCGAAGACACGCCTGCGTTCCGTGCCGGCATTCGTCCGGGCGACCTCATCACGCGCATCAACGACAAGCCGGTGCGCGGCATGACGCTCGACAAGGCCGTCAAGCAAATGCGCGGCGAACCGGGCACCAAGGTCACGCTCACCATCTTCCGCAAGAGCGACGACCGCACGTTCCCGCTTACCGTCACGCGTGCGCTCATCCGCGTGCAGTCGGTCAAGATGAAGGTGCCTGAGCCGGGCTATGGCTATATCCGCATCACGAGCTTCCAGGAACGCACGGTGCCGGACCTCGCGGCCAAGCTGCAGGATCTCGCGCGTCAACAACCGAACCTGAAGGGCCTCGTGCTCGACCTGCGCAATAACGGCGGCGGTCTGTTGCAGAGCGCGGTCGGCGTGGCGGGCGCATTCCTGCCGGACAACTCGGTGGTCGTGTCGACCAATGGCCAGATCGCGGACGCGAAGCAGACTTTCCGCGACACCTACGACAACTATCGTTTGCCCTCCTTCGATTCCGATCCGCTGAAGAGCGTGCCGGACATTTTCAAGAAGGTGCCGATGGTCGTGCTGACCAACGCCTACTCGGCGTCGGCATCGGAAATCGTGGCGGGCGCGTTGCAGGATCATCACCGCGCGCTGATCGTCGGTAAGACGACCTTCGGCAAGGGCTCGGTGCAGACGGTTCGCCCGATGACCGCGGACACCGCGCTGCGTCTGACAACGGCGTACTACTACACGCCGAGCGGCAAGTCGATCCAGAACCAGGGCGTGCGCCCCGATGTGCCGGTGGATCAATACGCGGATGGCGACCCCGACGACGCGCTCGTCACGCGCGAAGTCGATTATTCGAATCACCTCGCCAACACGCAAGACCCGAACGAGAAGAAGGAATCCGAACAGCGCGAGCAGGACCGCCTGGAACAACTGCGCATTCTCGAAGAGCAGAACGACAAGAAAACGCCGGAGCAGCGCCGCAAGGATCGCGAACGCAAGCCGGTGGAGTTCGGCAGTTCGGACGACTTCATGCTTGCGCAGGCGTTGAACAAGCTGGAAGGCAAGACGGTCGTCGAATCGAAGTCGTACAGCGAACGCAAGCTCGCACAGAACAAGCCGGGACGTTCGGCTTCGGCGCCGGTGGTTGCGGCGCCCGCGCTGCCGGCCACGCCGGGTTCGGCGCCGGCATCGGGTGCGGAACCGGCTTCGTCGCCCACGGCTCAGTCGAAGTAAGAGGCAGGGCAACATCAGCAGTACGGCTTCGCGGTCACGCGCCGCGAAGCCTTTCCTCCCGCGCGCGCTTAGAATATCCGCCTCAAGCGCGCCGCTTCCATGGCGTTCCCTTCGCAGCACAGACAGCGCGTTGCCACGCGCCCGCTCGATGAACGACGACCAACTTCTCCGCTATTCCCGCCATATTCTCGTCGATGAAATCGGCATCGAAGCGCAGCAGCGCTTTCTCGATGCTCACGCGATCATCGTCGGCGCGGGCGGCCTAGGCGCGCCTGCCGCGATGTATCTCACGGCAGCGGGAATCGGCAAGCTGACCCTCGTCGATGCCGATACCGTCGACCTCACGAATCTGCAACGGCAGATCGTGCACGCGACGCGTTCGGTCGGAGAGGCCAAAGTGGAATCCGCGCGCGCGACGCTCAACGCGCTGAATCCGGATGTCGAGATCGAAGCGGTCAACGCGCGTGCCGACGCGGCCTGGCTCGATGCCAACGTGCCGGGCGCGTCGGTCGTGCTGGATTGCAGCGACAACTTCGCCACGCGTCACGCAATCAACGCCGCGTGCGTCGCGCATGGCGTCCCGCTCGTGTCGGGCGCGGCCTTGCGTTTCGACGGGCAGATCAGCACATTCGATTTCCGCTCGGAGCAATCGCCGTGTTATGCATGCGTGTTTCCGCCGGATCAGGCGTTCGAGGAAGTCGCGTGTTCGACGATGGGCGTGTTCTCGCCGACCGTGGGCATCATTGGCGCAATGCAAGCGGCGGAGGCGCTACGCGTGATCGGCGGCTTCGGCGAAACGCTCGCCGGCCGGCTGATGATGCTGGATTCACTGCGCATGGAGTGGAACACGATGAAGATCGCGCGCCAGGCCGATTGCGTGGTCTGCGGCGAGCGGCATGCGCGTGCTTCGTAAGCCTCAAATCTTCTGAAGCCGCGCCAACGCTGCCTGCAATTCATCCGGCTCGTAAGCCGCGAGCACGTCCGCTACGGGCTTATCGAATGCCTTGAGATTCGAGCGCAAGATTTCCTGCTTCACGACAAGCAACTGGCTCGGATGCATCGAAAACTCGGTCAGACCGAGCCCGAGCAACAAGCGCGTGACCGTCGGATCGCCCGCCATCTCACCGCACACCGAAACCGGCACGCCGGCGCGCTTGGCTTCGCGCAGCGTGAACGCGATCAGATTCAGCACGGCCGGATGCAGCGGATCGTACAGATGCGCGACCGCGTTATCCGCGCGGTCGATGGCGAGCGTGTACTGAATCAGATCGTTGGTGCCGATCGACAGAAAATCCAGCCGGCTCAGGAAGAGCCGCACGGCGATGGCGGCGGCGGGAATCTCGATCATCGCGCCGACCTGAATCTGGCGGTCGTAGGCGATGCCCGCGTCGTCGAGTTGACGCTTCGCCTCGCGGATCAGATCGAGCGTCTGATCGATCTCCTGCGCGTGCGCGAGCATTGGAATCAGAATCTTGGTCGGACCGAACGCGGACGCGCGCAAGATGGCGCGCAGTTGCGTCATGAACATTTGCGGCTCGGACAGACTCCAGCGAATGGCGCGCAGCCCGAGCGCTGGGTTCGGCGCGACTTCGTAGCCGTCGCCGGCGCTCATCGAATCGAGTGGCTTGTCCGCGCCGACATCGATCGTGCGAATGGTCACCGGCTTGCCGTTCATCAGTTCGATCGCGCGCTTGTAGGCCTCGAACTGCTCCTCTTCCTCCGGCAACTGGTTCTTATGGTTCATGAAGAGAAACTCGGTGCGAAACAGGCCGACGCCCATCGCGCCCGCTTCCACCGCGACCTTCGCATCCTCGGGCAGTTCGATGTTCGCGCACAGCTCGATCTTCGTGCCGCATAAGGTTTGCGTCGGCGAAAACTTGAGGCGCTGCAGCTTGCGCTGCTCCAGCACCTTTTCGCTTTGCCGGTACGAATACTCTTCGAGCACGATCGGCGCGGGATCGACGATGACAATGCCGTGATCGCCGTCCACGATGATGAGATCGTTCTGACGAATCAGCACGCTCGCCTGCTGCACCCCGACCGACGCGGGAATGCCGAGACTACGCGCGACGATCGCCGTATGCGACGTGCGGCCGCCGAGATCGGTGACAAAACCTTTGAATGCTTGCGTCTTGAACTGCAGCATGTCGGCCGGCGCGATGTCGTGCGCCACGACGATCATCTCGTTGTGGCCGTTGCTCGCAACCGTATGCGCCACCATCGATGCAGTGGTCGGCGCGCCTGCAAGCGCCTTGAGCAGCCGTTCCACCACTTGCTCGATATCCGCCTTCCGTTCGCGCAGATACTCGTCTTCGATTTCGTCGAAATAGCGGCTCAGGATTTCGAGTTGTTCGGTGAGCGCCCATTCGACGTTGTAGCGCCGCGTGCGAATCAGATCGATGACTTCCTGCATGAGCATGGCGTCGTTCAGGATCATCATGTGAACGTTGATGAACGCTGTCATTTCGCCAGGCGCGTCCGCGGCCAGGTCGTTGCGAAGCGTTTCGAGTTCGGCGAGCACGCCCGCCTGCGCGGCATAAAACCGCGCGATTTCAGCGTCGATCTGGTCGGGATCGATAAGATAGTGAGCGACATCGAGCGCCGCAGGCGCGATCAGATACGCTCGCCCAATGGCGATGCCTCGTGAGACGGGAATTCCATGCAGCGTGAAGGACACGCGCACCTCCTCTGTAGTTTCTGCGCGGTCTCTCGGGGCCTGCGGCAGGCGCGTCGGACCGCGCTAGCATTATAAGTTCGAATGAGGCTGCGGTCGCCGAACGGCCGTCGCAGCGAGGCGCGGCCGTTTGTCCTGCAAAGAACGCGGACGCAAAAAAGCCGCGCTCGAAGCGCGGCTTTTCGTTGGCTACTTCCGAGACGGGATGAAGCGCTTACTGCCCTTCCCCGAACTTGTCGGCGATAAGCGCGAGGATCGCTTTCATCGCATCGGCTTCGTCGGCGCCTTCGGTTTCGATGGTCACCGTGCTGCCGATACCCGCTGCCAGCATCATCACGCCCATGATGCTCTTGGCGTTGATCCGGCGACCGTTACGGCTCATCCAGATTTCCGACTGATAGCTACCGGCTAGTTGCGTGAGCTTCGCCGATGCCCGCGCGTGGAGTCCCAGCTTGTTTACGATCGTTGTTTCCTGTTGCAGCATGATGCTCCGGGCGCTAGTGGATGAATTGAGCGGCGTCAGTGACTCGCGGCCTTCGCGGCGACGAGATCGGCACTCGCGGAGCACGCCGGATCTTGCGAACCGGCAGCCTTCGTCGCGAGCGCGCAAGGATTCAGCGGCGTGGAGGAATCCAGTTCCTGGATGCCTTTCGAGCCGCCTTGCAGAATTTTTTCGGTAAGCGTGTCGATGGGAGTCGCGCGATAACACACGGCGCGCACGAGCATCGGCAAATTGACGCCTGCGAGCACGCGCACGTCCGTTTCCGCGAGACTCGCCGCGATGTTCGCGGGCGTCGCGCCGAAGACGTCGGTGAGCACGATGGCGCCATTGTCTTCTCGCAGACGGTCGAGTTCCGAGCGCGCGAACGCGCGGACTTCGACGGGATCGCAGTCGGGCGTTACGTCGACAACGCCGATGCGTGCGGGCAAGCCGCCGTAAATGTGCGCGACACACTCGCGTAGCGCGGTAGCGAACGGAGCATGCGCGATGATCAGAATGCCAGCCATGTCAGGATTGCTGCCTCTGTAACGACGCCAGGGTTGCCGGCGTCTAGAGATCGCTCGAAAACGCGCGAGCGGCGCGGGATCGATGCCTATATGGTCGCACGCGGGCCGAAAATCAACCGCCTTACGCCAGACACCGTTCCACCATTACCACAGCTTACGCTTGCACTCTTAAACACAGTTTAAGACCGGAAAAAGCACGTTCCAACCCTAAAACTTGCAAGCAACCGGGAAATAATTGTAACAGCGTCGGCGATTATGTTTTTGCAGTGCGCCAATTCGAGCGTTGGCTAGCGCTCGAAAGGCTGTTCAGCCGACCGCGCGTTCGAGCGCGTCGATGAACATTCCAGCAACGTCGAAGCCTGTCTGATCCATGATTTCGCGGAAACATGTCGGGCTCGTCACGTTGACTTCCGTCAGGTAATCGCCGATGGCATCGAGGCCGGCCAGCAAAAGCCCGCGTGCTTCAAGAATTGGCCCAAGCGTTTCGGCAATCTCGCGATCGCGCGCCGACAGCGGTTGCGCACGGCCAAGACCGCCCGCCGCCAGATTGCCGCGCACCTCGTTGCCCTGGGGAATACGCGCCAGCGAATACGGCACCGGCTGACCGCCGATCACCAGAATGCGCTTGTCGCCGTCCGTGATCTCCGGGATGAACTTCTGCGCCATCACCGTACGCGCGCCGTCCTCGCTCAACATCTCGATGATGGACCCGAGGTTCATGCCGTCCGCTTTCACGCGGAAGACGCCCATGCCGCCCATGCCATCGAGCGGTTTCAGGATGACATCGCCATGTTCCGCATGAAAGCCGCGCAGGCGAGCCGCATCGCGCGTCACGAGCGTGGGCGCCACGTACTGCGGCCATTCGGCAATAGCCAGCTTCTCCGAATGATCGCGAATGGCTTGCGGTTTGTTGAAAACGCGCGCGCCGGTGCGTTCCGCGATTTCGAGCAGCCAGGTTGCGTTGACATATTCGAGATCGAACGGCGGGTCTTTGCGCATCAGCACCGCGCCGAAACGCGTGAGCGGCAAATGCTCCGCCTGTTCCGCCGCGAACCACGGCCAGCGGTCGCTGTTCGCTTCGTCGCCGACAATCGCAATGCGTCGCACGCTCGCGTCGACCGACGTGCCAGTCCACGCCAGATGCTGCGGCTCGCATGCGTACAACACGTGACCGCGCCGCGCGGCTTCGGCCATCATCGCGTAGGTCGTGTCTTTATAGATCTTGAAACGATCGAGCGGATCGGCGATGAAGAGAATGTCCATGTGTATTCGCTTGAGCTAGTGACCGTGGCCATGAGTATTGGCCACGAGAGCAGGGCATTATGCACTCAGACCTGAATCGCTTCCGGGTCGGTCTTCTCGAGTTCCACCGATGCCGCCAGCAACCCAAGCCTGGCCACCACGCCATACATGTAAAAGCGGTTCGGCGGCGCGGCGCCGGGCTTCGCGTGCGCATCCGGCAGCGCGGTGTGCTCGAAGCCGAGCGGCACGAAATGCATGCCGGGCGCGTTGAGGTTCTGGTCGCGTTCGCGCGAGTCGTGCACGCGATAAAACCCGCCGACCACGTACCGGTCGATCATATACACGACCGGCTCCGCCACCGCATTCTCCACGCGCTCGAATGTGTGCACGCCTTCCTGCACGATCACATCGTGCACCTGCAGGCCTTCCTTCGCGTCGTTCATGCGCGTGCGCTCGCGCTTGGTCAATGCGGCGACCTCGCTTGCGTCGTGCACGGTCATCACGCCTTTGCCGTACGTGCCGGCATCGGCCTTGATGACGACATACGGCTTCTCGCTGATGCCGTACTCGCGGTACTTCTTCGCGATCTTCTTGATGACGCCGTCGATTGCCTCGGCCAGCGCTTCCTCGCCCGTGCGCGCCTCGTAATCCACGCCTTCGACGTGCGCGAAGTACGGGTTCACCATCCACGGATCGATCTCGACGAGCTTCGCGAACTTTTTCGCGACATCGTCGTAGCAGGAGAAGTGCGTCGACTTGCGGCGCACCGCCCAGCCCGCATGCAATGGCGGCAGGATGTATTGCTCGTGCAGATTTTCGAGCACGGGCGGAATGCCGGCGGAAAGATCGTTGTTGAGCAGGATCGAGCACGGATCGAAATTCTTCAAGCCGAGACGGCGCGGCGTGCGTTCGAGCGGTTCGAGCACGACCTTTTGGCCATCGGCGAGCGGAATGGTCACGGGCCCGTGGATGTTTTCATCGAGCGTGCCGAAGCGGACGTTGAGTCCCGCTTGACGCATGATGGTCGCGAGCCGCGCAACGTTCTCCAGATAAAACGCGTTACGCGTATGCCGCTCCGGAATCACGAGCAGATTCTTCGCGTCCGGACAAATTTTTTCGATGGACGCCATCGCCGCCTGCACGGCAAGCGGAAGCACTTCGTGCGGCAGATTGTTGAAGCCGCCGGGAAAGAGATTAGTGTCGACGGGCGCGAGCTTGAAGCCGGCGTTACGCAGGTCGACGGAACAGTAAAACGGCGGCGTGTGCTCCTGCCATTCGAGACGGAACCACCGTTCGATGGAAGGCGTAGCCTCGAGAATTTTCCGCTCGAGGTCGAGCAGCGGGCCACTTAACGCCGTAACTAAGTGCGGAACCATTGATTTCTCGTGGACAGCGTTTTGCGTGGGACTGGGCAACCGCCAAGGCGATCGTTCCAGCCGATACAGGGACGAAAGATTGTAGAGCAATTGCCCTGCCTAACTGGGTATGGACCGCCATTTAGCAAGGCTTTGCGGCCCATCGTGGCAATCTACACAGGCAATCCGGGCATTTGCGGCGCGAGCCTCGCTGGACGAAAACCCGACGTAACGCGCGGACGAAAAAAAACCCGCCATGAAGGCGGGCCAAGTCGCTGCGCTCGTTCGTTTGCCGTCGCCCCGGCGACATGCGCCGAGCGGAGGAGAACCGGCGCGCCCTCTCGCGGCACGCCGGATCGCGGCTCAAATCCTTTATTCGACGTGCTCGCCATGCAGCGTGACGTCGAGACCCTCGCGTTCCTCTTCTTCCGTCACGCGCAGACCCATGACCATGTCGATGATCTTGAGCAGCACGAAGCTGACGACGCCGCTATAGACCAGCGTGACCAGCACGCCCTTCGCCTGCACGATGACATTGCCATCGAAGCCGCCGATGTCCTTCACTGCGAACACGCCCGTCAGCAATGCGCCGATGATCCCGCCCACGCCGTGCACGCCGAACGCATCGAGCGAATCGTCGTAACCGAACTTGTGCTTGAGCCACGTTGCCGACCAGAAGCAGACCACGCCCGCCACGATGCCGATCACGATAGCGCCCGTCACGCCCACGAAGCCCGAAGCCGGCGTCACTGCAACGAGACCTGCAACCGCGCCCGAGATGATGCCGAGCACCGAAGGCTTACCCTTCGAAATCCATTCCGCGAACATCCAGCCGAAGGCGGCGAATGCGGTGGCGATCTGCGTCGTGAGCATGGCGAAGCCGGCACGGCCGTCAGCCGCGACTGCCGAACCCGCGTTGAAGCCGAACCAGCCCACCCACAGCATCGATGCACCGATCAGCGAGAGCACGAGGTTGTGCGGCGCCATCACTTCACGGCCGTAGCCGACGCGCTTGCCGAGCACCAGACAGCACATCAGGCCCGCGATACCGGCGTTGATGTGAACCACCGTGCCGCCCGCGAAGTCGAGCACGCCCGCGCCTGCCAGCCAGCCGGTCGGTTCCCAGACCATGTGCGCGATCGGCGAGTAGACGATGATCGACCACAGCGTCATGAACACGAGCATCGCGGAAAACTTCATCCGGTCGGCGAACGCGCCGGTGATGAGCGCCGGGGTGATGATCGCGAACGTCATCTGGTAGACGAAGTAGACCGATTCCGGAATCGTCGATGCCAGATGGCTGACGGTCAGCGTCGTGGCCTTGTCGCCCTTGATGTAGTTCATGCCGTGCAGGAACACGCGCGAGAAGCCACCCAGGAACGAATTGCCCGGCGTGAACGCGATGCTGTAGCCCACGACCGTCCAGATGATCGTGACGAGACAGCAGATCGCGAAGCTCTGCATTACCGTTGCCAGCACGTTCTTCTTGCGAACCATGCCTGCGTAGAACAGCGCGAGGCCCGGAACCGTCATGAACAGCACGAGTGCGGTCGAGGTGAGCATCCAGGCGGTATCGCCCGAGCTGATCTTCGACGAATCGACCGAGAATGGTTCGGTCGGCGCGGCGGGAGCGGCGTCGGAAGCTGCCGCCGCTGCGGAAGCGCCTTCTGCCGACGAAGCCATCGCCGTGTTGGCGCTGGCCGGTGCGCTTGCAGGCGCCGATGCGGCGTCGGCCGCGGGTGCCGAGGCAGCGGCCGGAGCGGACGCGTCCTGGGCGAGTGCGGTGCCGACATTGGCGCCGATCAGGGCGCCCGCCACCAGCAATGACATCAAAAAGTTACGCATTCTTCGGTTTCCTCTTATCGCCGATTTCTTTTCTTAGAGCGCGTCCGCGCCGGTCTCACCGGTACGAATACGAATGACCTGTTCGATTGCCGTGACGAAGATCTTGCCGTCGCCGATTTTTCCCGTGCGCGCCGCGCGTTCGACCGCTTCGATCGCCTGATCGACGATGTCGTCCGACACGGCCGCTTCGATCTTCACCTTCGGCAGGAAATCGACGACGTATTCCGCGCCCCGATAAAGTTCGGTGTGACCTTTCTGGCGGCCGAAGCCTTTTACCTCGGTCACCGTGATGCCCGAGACGCCGATCGCCGAGAGCGCTTCGCGCGCTTCGTCGAGCTTGAACGGCTTGATGATTGCGGTAATGAGCTTCATGTATCCCTCGCTGTGGTGTGCCTCTGATCCTTCGATGCCTTCTAAAGCGGGATGCCTCGGTTGCAAGCCCACGTCCGTCCTGTCGGGCCGCTGAAAGAAGCGTGCAGAAAAGGTCCGCGCCACTTATGCAACTCGTATGCCAATCGAGTGCTCACGGGGCTTTGCACGATTTCACGAAAGGCGCGCGCAAGGGATCTGCCGAATGGCTAACGCGCGCCGTACCTGCTGGCGCCGGGGTGGGTTCGTTGCTAGAGTGCTCGCAAGGTCCCGTTAAAAGGGGCAAAGGCGGAAAACGCGGGAGCGCGGGAGCGCTAAAATCGCGGCGCCTCGAATGTGCCCGGCAGTGCGTGACGAATGCACCAAAATCGATCATGCAACCGGCCGGGGCACTGACCTAACAATGAATGCACTTTTTTTGTGCAAAGGGAGAAACGATGAAGCAGCCCAACGACGTTTTCAATGACCTGCAGCAGAAGATGAGCGAGCTCTTCAAGAATTCGCCTGCTAAAGACGTCGAGAAAAATGTGAAAGCCATGCTTTCGCAGGGCTTCTCGAAGCTCGATCTCGTGACCCGCGAAGAATTCGACACGCAGACTCAGGTGCTCGTGCGTACGCGCGCCCGGCTGGAAGAGCTGGAAAAACGCGTCGCGCAACTGGAGCAGCACCAGCCGGGCGGCTCCTCGTCGCAGGACTGACGGCTTCAACTACTGTCGACCTCGGCCGGCGAGCCGTGAAGTCCTAGTCTCATTGCCGGCGCCGCCTTCGAGCGCGCGCCGTTTCAGGTGAAATCATGTCGCTTGCCGTGGTCAAGAGCCGCGCGCCCGCCCCTGGGCGCGCGCCGGAAGTGGTCGTCGAAGTTCATCTCGCAAACGGATTGCCGTCGTTCTCCATCGTCGGCTTACCCGATCTCGAAGTTCGCGAAAGCCGCGAGCGCGTGCGCGCCGCGCTGCAGAATTGCGGACTGGAATTCCCCGTCAACCGCATCACCGTCAATCTCGCTCCGGCAGATTTGCCAAAGGAGTCGGGACGTTTCGACTTGCCTATCGCGCTCGGCATTCTGGCGGCAAGCGGACAGATTCCGGCTGCGTCGCTCGAAAATCGTGAGTTCGCTGGCGAGCTTTCGCTGACCGGCGCCCTGCGGCCCATGCGCGGAGCATTCGCAATGGTGTGCGGAGCGGCGCGGCACCATGCATCGAACGGTTCGGAGAGCGGGCGTGCGCCGGAAATCTATGTGCCGCTCGCAAGTGCTTCCGAAGCCGCGCTGGTGCCCGGCATCGAAGTGTTCGGCGCGGCGGATTTGCCGACGCTCTGCGCGCATCTGAACGGCGTTCCGGATGCGCGGCTTCGTCCCGCGCAGGCTTTTGCGCAATTGAATGCGTCATCGCGGCCGGCCGCGCCCGATCTCGCGGATGTCATCGGGCATCCGGCTGCGCGTCGCGCGCTGGAGGTTGCGGCGGCGGGTGGTCATCATCTGCTGATGGTCGGGCCGCCCGGCGCGGGCAAATCCATGCTCGCCGCGCGCTTGCCCGGCCTGCTTCCGCCAATGACCGACGATGAAGCGCTCGCCTCCGCCGCCATTCTGTCGGCAAGCTCGCTCGGATTTACGCCCGCGCAATGGAGGCGGCGGCCGTTTCGCGCGCCACATCATTCATCGAGCGCGGTGGCGCTGGTTGGCGGTAGAAATCCGCCGCAGCCGGGCGAGATCACGCTTGCGCACCTGGGCGTGCTTTTTCTCGACGAGTTGCCCGAATTCGATCGCAAGGTACTCGAAACGCTGCGCGAGCCGCTCGAAGCGGGTTGCATCACCGTGTCCCGGGCGGCGCAACAGGCGGAGTTTCCTGCCGCGTGTCAGCTCGTCGCCGCGATGAATCCATGTCCGTGTGGATGGCGTGGCGATCCAGGTGGACGCTGCCGATGCTCACCCGACGTCGCCGCGCGCTATCTGCGCAAGTTGTCGGGACCGCTGCTCGATCGCATCGATATTCAGATCGAGTTGCCTGCGCTCTCGCCAGCTGAACTCTCGGCGCGCGGCGCCAAGCATGGCGAATCCAGCGCAACGGTGGCTTCACGCGTCGAGGCGGCGCGCGCCGTCCAGCTCGCGCGGCAAGGCAAGACCAATCGCGAACTCGATGGCCGCGATGCCGACACGCTCTGCCGACCTGATGCCGAAGGCGCCGCGCTCCTGCGCGCCGCGAGCGAGCGCTTCGGATGGTCGGCGCGCGGCTATTACCGCGTTTTGAAAGTCACACGGACCATTGCCGATCTATCCGGGGCGAACATTCCGACCGCGGCGCATGTCGCGGAAGCCGTGCAATACCGTCGCGCGTTTCCTGCGGCATGAGCCTCAAGGTCATCGGGCGCGAAATATTGCCTGTCAAGACTTGACTTATGCACACCAAGCCGATCCGCCCTTCTTTTTCCTACTATCAACCTACATGACAGAAGGTATTTCACAGACCATTGATTTTATTGAACTATTTAACTTGCCATGAAGGGAGGCAAAGTAAGCCCGGCCACATGAAGCGGGCTTCCAGCGAATCGCCGACACTGTTTTCCACAAAGTTATCCACAGACTCTGTGGATAGCGAAAAAAGTCCTGACAAATCCGGGCATTAGACGTCAAAGCTGTGAATGAACTTCGGCTTTGTAAACCTCACGAGCAGCACTCTTAAGTGAGCAGTCGCAGAAAACCGAGGTTTACCTCTAAAACAGTTTGAAGGAAGAAAAGAATTGGTCGGACTGTTCAGAAGGCGGCGCTTTGTCGGAGACAATCGCGACCTGGTAGACATGCATGCCATGCGCCACGAAACGCGCGTGAATCGTCCGGCTCTCGCGCTGATTCCCGCCTCGTCCCTTGACTTCCATCTCGCTGCCGAGCACTCGACCGCCGACAGCGAGGTCGATCTGCGTCGCGCGCGCGGCCGGCTGGGCATTCACGTTACGGGCGAGGCCTTGCTGGAGGAAATCGAGCGCGGCGCGTTGCAACGCGGGATCGGCGCTGGGCAGGACAACCGTGCCGATTGCGAAAACCGCGTCATTGGCTTCGGCGGTCTGCATGCGCATGGTCATCGGCTGGCCGGCAATCTGAATCTTGCGCTCTTCGGCGTGCGGCTTGGCGGGCAGCGTGACTTCGTAGCCGTCGTCGTTATTCATGATGGTGCGCCAGTCATACGACGGCGTGCACGCGATCAACGCGCCGCATGCGACACATGCGCACACCATCGCGCTCAATGAACGTGCGCGCATGGAACGACTCGGAACATTGCGCACGAGAAACCGGCGCAGACTGGCCGTATTCGCAGAAAGAACTCGCTTCATGGCTGACCGTTGCGTGAAAAGTATCATTATCGCGCCGCGATACCCGGATTTCGTTCGGCCGACCGGACGCGTCACGACTGCGCCGCACGTTTGGCGCTAAAATAACCAGCACTTTCCCATTGCAGTTGCGCCTTACAAGGCGCTTCGCTCGACTACGAGCCGTTCGAGGTTGCCATGTCCCAAGCCACTCAAGATACTCAGACTCGTACCAAGAGTCCGTTGCGCTACGTTGTAATGGCGCTCGTCGCCGGCGTGATCGCGTGCACGGGGTATTTCGCGTTCGGCGGACAACAGAAGGTGCCCGATGCAACCTTCACGCTGCTTTCAGGGCAGAAGATTTCGACATCGAACGATCTCAAGGGCAAGGTCTATCTCATCAACTTCTGGGCGACGAGTTGCGAGACTTGCATGAAGGAAATGCCCCAGATGATCGACACGTACAACAAGTTCAAGGGTCGTGGGCTCGAATTCGTGGCCGTCGCCATGAATTACGACGCGCCGATGTACGTCAGCAACTATGCGCAAACGCGCAACCTGCCGTTCAAGGTCGCCATGGACGACGGCAGCGCCGCTAAACGGTTCGGCAACGTCCAACTGACGCCGACGACGTTCGTGGTCGACAAGGACGGCAAGATTCTCAAGCGCTATGTCGGCGAACCGACTTTTGCCGAGCTGGATGCATTGCTCAATAAGGCGCTTGGAGCGGCTTGAAGGAACGAGCGCGTTGAGCGGCGTCGCGGTGGGGAAAACTTACGACTGGCTTGAGCGTGCGGCGTACCGAGCCGCTCAGGATTGGCTAGCAGCGCTCAACGGTGGATCTAGGTAATAACGCGGCGCAAAAAGCGATTCAAGGAACGGGCGTTGAACCGTTCATCCGCCGTTCGACTTTCGCCCGGCTGAAAGACAGGCCCGAACCGGCTAGCCAATACGCGCCAGCACCCTACCGCTCAGCATCCCCCTTCACCGCAATCCCATACCGCTTGATCTTCTCGTAGAGCGTCGCCTTGCCTAGCTGCAGGCGATCGGCCGCCACCGCCACCGCCCCGCCGCACTGCTCCAGCGTCTGTGCAATCACCGCGCGCTCGAATTGCTCCGTGCGTTCCTTGAGCGGCTGCGTGGACGTATCGAGCGCGGCTCCCGTATCGTCGATGACACCGAGCACCATGCGATCCGCCGCATTGCGCAGCTCGCGCACGTTGCCAGGCCATTCGCGCTGCATGAGTTCGGCGCGCTGACGGTCCGTGATGAGCGGCGCAGGCCGTTCGTAGCGCACGGCGGCATCGAGCAAAAAGTGTTCGAAAAGCGGCACGATGTCCTCGCGACGCTCGTTGAGCGGCGGCAGTGAAATGGTTACGACGTTGAGCCGGTACAGCAAGTCGCGGCGAAACGTGCCGTCCGCGACGTGTTCGTTCATGTCGCCTTTCGCGGCGGCCACCACGCGCAGATTCGCGCGTACCGGCTGATTCGAGCCGAGCCGCTCTAGCACGCCATCCTGCAGCACTCGCAGCAGTTTCACTTGAAGCGAGAGCGGCATGCTCTCGATTTCATCGAGGAACAGCGTGCCGCCCGATGCCGCCTCCAGCCTGCCGATGCGCCGTTTCTGCGCGCCGGTGAAGGCGCCGGCCTCGTAGCCGAACATCTCCGATTCGAACATCTGCTCCGGCAACGCGCCGCAATTCACCGCGATGAACGGCTTGTCGCGGCGCGCCGAAAGATCGTGCAGACTGCGCGCGATCAGTTCCTTGCCCGCGCCGGTATCGCCGTTGATGAGCACGGACGCATCCGTCGGCGCCACGTTGGCGATCAGCCGCCGCACCTGTTCGATAGCCGGACTGCGCCCGATGATGCGGCTCTGCCCCGCCAGTTCGCGCCGCAGCGCCTGGTTCTCGAGCACCAGCGTGCGTCGCTCCAGCGCGCGGCGTACCGCTTCGATCAGCCGCTCGGAGGCAAACGGCTTCTCGATGAAGTCGTACGCGCCGTCGCGCATGGCTTGTACCGCCATCGAAATGTCGCCGTGACCGGTGACGAGTATCACCGGCACTTCGGGCGCGCGCTCCCGGCATTGCGCGAGCAGGTCGAGACCGCTCGCGCCCGGCAAACGGATATCGCTCACGATCACGCCCGTATAACTCGCGTCGATGGCGCGCGCCGCCGCTTCGACGCTGCCGTGGCCGATCACGTCGAAGCCCGCGAGCTGCAGGCTCTGCACGCTCGCGCGCCGCACGAGTTCGTCGTCTTCGATATAGATCACCTGCGAACCGGTGCTCATGGTCTTGCCCCTTGTGTTGCCTCATGCACGCCGGCCTTCACGCGCGGCGCAACGTCAGTACGAATTCGGCGCCGTAGGAACCGTCGGCGTCGGCTTGCGTGCCGCCTTCGGGACCGGCCGCGACGATTGGCGCCACGCGATTGCGCGCGATCAGCGTACCGCCATAATCTCGCGCGATCGCCGACGAAATCGCGAGTCCCAAACCGAGCCCGTGACCCGTTTCCTTCGTCGTGAAGAATGGCTCGAAAAGGCGCGGGAGCACGTCGGCGGGAATGCCGGGGCCGTTGTCGCGCACCACGATCTCGACCACGGTTTCACGCGCGTCGAGTTCCATGACGATGCGCGGGGCATCGCATGACGCGACGGCATCGAGCGCGTTGCCGATCAGGTTGATGAGCACTTGCTCCAGCCGCAAGTCCTCGCAACGCACGAAGACCGACGCGCATTCGCCTTCGATCTCCGGTGCGATATCGAGCGCGACGTTCTTCATGCGCGGCCGCAGCATGGCGAGCGTGTTGTGCAGCGCGCGTGCGACGTCAGTGCGCGCGTTCTTCGGCCGCGCCTTCGCGACGAAGAGCTTGAGCTGATTCGTGATCTTGCCCATGCGCTCGGTGAGCGACGCAATCGCTTCGAGATTCTCGCGCGCCGCCGCCTGATCGCCGCGCTCGATCAACACGCGCGTGTTGTCCGAAAAGCTGCGCAGAGCCGCAAGCGGCTGATTCAATTCATGCGTGATGCCGGCCGCCATTTGCCCGAGCGCGGCGAGCTTGCTTGCCTGGATGAGTTCGTCGTGCGCCGCGCGCAGGTCCTGTTCGGCGCGCGTGCGTTCGTTGACTTCTTTCGTCAGTTGCTCGTTGGCCTCCGACAGATCCGCTGTGCGTTCCGCGACGCGTTGATTCAGTTCGGCATACGCGGTCTGCAGCATCTCGCGGCTGCGGATCATCTCGCGCACGCGCGCGCGCCGCATGCGCCAGTAAAACGCCAGCAGACACAGCGACACGAATACGAGGGCCGTCACGACCACCGCGTTTTGGGCGGCACTCTCGACCGGATCGAGCGGCGCCATCGTGATCAACTGCCAGTCGGGTTCGCCGATAGAACGCCGCGTCGCCAGAAAGCTCGGCGCATTGCGCCCGCCGCCGACGCGCACGATCTGCGCGCCGCCTTCGAGCGTCTTTGCGATGGTCATCGGCAAGGGCGTGATGGGCTGTTGCGCGTACTGGCGCGTCTGGTAGACGGACGCCTCGACGCTTTGCGGCAACGGCCTCACGGTGTGATATTTCCACGAAGGCACCGAGGAAAGAAAGATCACGCCGTGGTCGTCGGTGACGAGTAGCGGCTCCGTGGCATCCGCGCCTTGCAGCCATTCGAGATTGAGCTTCACGACCGCCACGCCGATCAGTTCGCGCGTGCCTTCCTTGAACACCGGCTGCGAGATGTAATAGCCCGGTTCCAGCGAAACGGTGCCGAGCCCGAAAAAGCGTCCGACGCCGCCCTTCGCGGCATCGACGAAATAAGGTCTGAAAAGATATTCGACGCCGACAAAACTGTCCGGTCCGCGCCAGTTACTGGCGGCGACGCAGAAGCCGTCCTTGCGGATCAGATAAGTCGCGGTGGCGTGCGCGCGCTGGTTGAGGTCTTCGAGATACTGGTTCGCGCGATCGACGTTGTTGCGGTCGGGCGTGTCGAGCACGTTCTGCACGAGCGGATGGCGCGACAGCAGATACGGCAGATATTCGTAGCGGTCGAGCGTGCTTTTGAGCGTGTTCGTAGTGCGATCCACGCGCACCGCGGCATTGAGCCGAAGCTCGTCGATACCCCGCCGCCACGCGATCTGCCAGGTGAGCGCGCAACACGCCGCAAGCAGAGCGGCGAGCGCGAAGAACACGAGGATGCGGCGCGACACGTGAGCAGATTCCCGCAAATGAGTATCTGCCATTGTGGCATACGCGCCTTCGATGTAAGGCCGCGGCGAAGCGCCGGTTGGCTGATGCTTCGCCGCGTGCATGGCTGCCTGCTTTCCGCGGCTTTAAGCGACGGTTTCGGGTTCGTGCTCGGCCGCGCCGTGCTTAAGCGCGTCGCGCAGCTTGTTGCGATCGAGCTCGTTCTCCCACGCCGACACCACCACCGTCGCCACGCCGTTGCCGACGATATTCGTCAGCGCGCGGCATTCGCTCATGAAGCGGTCGATGCCGAGAATCAGCACCATGCCCGCGAGCGGAATGGTCGGCACGACTGCAAGGGTTGCCGCCAGCGTGATGAAGCCCGCGCCGGTCACGCCGCTTGCGCCTTTGGACGTGAGCATGGTCACCGCGAGCAGCGTCAACTGCTGGCCCCAGCTTAAGTCCGTGTTGGTTGCCTGCGCGATAAACAGCACCGCCATCGTCATGTAGATGTTGGTGCCGTCGAGATTGAACGAGTAGCCCGTCGGCACGACGAGACCCACGACCGAGCGCGAGCAGCCGAGCTTTTCGAGCTTGAGCATCAGTTGCGGCAACGCGGCTTCGGACGAACTCGTGCCGAGCACGATCAGCATCTCTTCCTTGATGTAAGCGACGAATCGCAGGATCGAGAAGCCCACCATTCGCGCGATGGTGCCGAGCACCACGAGCACGAAGACGATCGACGTCAGATAGAACGTGCCGATCAGCTTGAGCATGGGCAGCAGCGAGCCGATCCCGTACCTGCCGATGGTAAACGCCATCGCGCCGAACGCACCGATGGGCGCGAGTTTCGTGATGATGCCGACCATGCCGAACAGCACGCTCGACAGCCCTTCGATGAAGCTCGTCACCACGCGGCCGCGTTCGCCGAGATGCGCGAGCACCGAGCCGAACAGGAGCGCGATCAATAGAATCTGCAGGATTTCACCTTGCGCGAACGCGGAGATCAACGTGTCGGGGATGATATGCAGAAAGAAATCGACCGTGCTCTGGCCGTGCGCCTTGGTCGCGAACGACTCGACGGCCTTGTGGTCGAGCGTCGCGGGATCGACGTTGAAGCCGACGCCGGGCTTGAGCACGTGCGTGGCGATGAGGCCGAGGACGAGCGCGAAGGTCGAGACGACTTCGAAATACAGCAGCGCCTTGCCGCCGACGCGTCCGACCTTCTTCATGTCCTCCATGCCGGCAATACCGGTCACGACGGTACAGAAGATGATCGGCCCGATCACCATCTTGATGAGTTTGATGAAGCCATCGCCGAGCGGCTTCATGTCGGTGGCGAGAGCGGGATAGAAATGCCCGAGCGCGATACCGATGGCGATGGCCAAGAGCACCTGCACGTACAGGACTTTATAGAAAGGTTTCTTCACGATAGTTCCAGGCAAAGGTCAGGCAGTTGGCGAAAAAAGAGCCAGCGGCGGGCTTTGACGCTTGATGCGTGTCGGTTGTGTTGGCAACGAGCATCGGAAACGCGTCGTTCGAGCGAGAGCCGCTACGTCGACGGATTCAGGAACGGATGGATGCGAAGGGATTCATCAGCTTGTCTCCTTGACTTTTATAGACGGCTTCGCGGGCCGTAACTCTTCTATTGCAAGGGCGATGCCAGTTTTTTTGCTGCGTAACCTGCTGATTTAGCTGAATATTTTTAGGACCTTGGCGATTGCCAATCCAGCTTTCCGGAAATCCGGAAAATGCTTGTCCGGGAGTTCGGACTATTCGTTGCCGTCTGTCACGACGTCTTGGTGTGGGCGAAGTTCACGCCATCTGCGCGCTGTCGGCCAAAAAAAACCCACGGTCTCCGTGGGTTTTCTTCTTCGTGCGAAATGCAGGAAAGGCAGTAAGCAGCTTTAAACCACGCCAGCGCCATGCGCCTGCAAATCCGCGTGATAGCTCGAACGGACCATCGCGCCGACTGCCGCGTGCGTGAAGCCCATCTTGTACGCTTCTTCTTCGTACATCTTGAACGTGTCCGGATGCACGTAAGCCCGCACGGGCAGGTGATGCTCCGACGGTTGCAGGTACTGGCCGATGGTCAGCATGTCGACGTCGTGCGCGCGCAAATCGCGCATTACCTGAAGAATTTCTTCCTCGGTTTCGCCAAGACCGACCATTAGCCCGGACTTGGTCGCGACCTCCGGATGCAGCGCTTTGAAGTCCTTCAAGAGCTTGAGCGAATGATGATAATCCGAGCCCGGACGCGCTTCCTTGTAGAGACGCGGCACGGTTTCCAGATTGTGGTTCATCACGTCTGGAGGCGCGGCGGTCAAAATGCCGATCGCGCGATCCAGCCGGCCACGGAAGTCCGGCGTCAAGATTTCGATGCGCGTTTCCGGCGAATGCTCGCGCGCCTGCCGAATGCACTCGACGAAGTGCGCCGCGCCGCCGTCACGCAGATCGTCGCGATCCACGCTCGTGATCACCACGTACTTCAGCTTCAGCGCGCCGATGGTGCGCGCGAGATTCAACGGCTCTTCCGCATCGAGCGGGTCTGGACGGCCGTGGCCCACGTCGCAGAACGGGCAACGGCGCGTGCATTTGTCGCCCATGATCATGAACGTGGCCGTGCCCTTGCCGAAGCACTCGCCGATATTCGGGCAGCTCGCTTCTTCGCAAACCGTATGCAGATTGTGTTCGCGCAGAATCTGCTTGATCTCGTTGAAACGCGAACTGCCGGTGGCCGTGCGTACGCGAATCCATTCCGGCTTCTTGAGCTTTTCGATCGGGATGATCTTGATCGGGATGCGCGCGGTTTTCGCCTGCGCCTTCTGCTTCGCGGTGGCGTCGTAGGCGGCGGGCGGAACGGCGGTGTTGCCGTCGGTCGATCCAGCAAGATTTGCGGTTGCGTCAGTCATTCGCTTGATCCGTTTGAGTCTGCTTGGACGGCGGCGCCGTCGTGCAATTGTGCGGCGGCAGCAGGAACGCCGTCGATCTGATGCGCCAGCCGTTCGGCGAGCGTCGCGGCTACGTCGCGCCAGTCGGCTTCGACGCCGAGCGTCGCCATGTCGACCGTTTCGAGTCCCGCGTAGCCACACGGGTTGATCGCGAGGAAGGGCTGCAGGTCCATCCTCACATTGAGACTCACGCCGTGATAACTGCAGCCGTTGCGAATCTTGAGTCCCAGCGCGGCGATCTTCGCGCCTTCGTGCAGCGCGTGCAAACCGGCGTTGGCGCCCAGCTCCGTGCGCCGCGCGGAAGGCTTCGCGACATAAATGCCAGGCGCGCCGACCTTACGATCCGTGACAAGATTATACGATGCAAGGGTTTCGATCACGGCCTCTTCGATCCGGCGCACGAGTTCTCGCACCATCAGCTTGCGACGTCGCAGATCGAGCAGCAGATAGGCCACGATCTGACCGGGCCCGTGATAGGTGATTTGTCCGCCGCGATCCACCTTGATGAGCGGAATGCCGCTGTCGGCTAGAAGCAGATGCGCCGGGTTGCCGGCAAGTCCGAGCGTGAACACGCGCGGATGCTCGACGAGCCAGATTTCGTCTTGCGTCTCGGGCGTGCGCGCGTCGGTGAAGGCGCGCATCGCGTCGAAGCTTTCCTGATACGGCTCTAAGCCGCGCCAGCGCAAAGTGACCGGATGGTCGCCGAAGCGGAAGACGCTGGACGGTTCGGCGGGAGTGGAGCGTTCCGGCGCGAAAGCGGTGGAAATGGCGGACATGATTCCGATAGTTTACCGAAATCGCTCGATGCCCGCCGACGCTGAACCCGAAGATAATGCGCCGGACCGCGCTTCAGACCGTGCGCCAGCCCGAACGCAACCGCTGCGCGAGACGTTCGATGCTCGTCGATACCCAGTGGATCGCGCGCTCGTCGCAGCGCGGCACAATGGTGAAGACGACTTGCGCGGGGCGGTCGCCGTCCACCGAAAGCCATAGGCGTTCGCGTTCGCGCAACTTGAGCTGGTCGCCGGGCACGAGCCAATAGTCTTCGGTGTCGTTGCTGCGCGTCGCCCAGACCGTGCTGCCTTGCACCGAAAGCCGCGTGCCACGCACGATGCGCATCGGCACCGTTTCGCCCGGCTTGATTTCGAAGATGACGCTTGTTGAAATTTCTCGCATGATCCACTCCGCCAAAGGAACGTTTCGATGACTACAATCCTAGGCGTGACAAGGCGTTGAACCAAACGATCAATTTTCACTGCTATGTGAGCCAGATTGACAACCGACCCTCAGACTATCCATACAGATTTGCGCCAGTTGCCCGCTCTGAATGCGCTTCGAGCGTTCGAAGCCGCCGCGCGTCATGAGAGTTTTTCGCGCGCCGCCGACGAGCTTTTCGTGACGCACGGTGCGGTGAGCCATCAGATTCGCGCACTCGAAGCCGAACTGGGCGTGCCGCTTTTCGCGCGCGACGGCAAGCGCGTACGCCTGACCGATCGCGGCCGCCAGTACGCCGTCGAAGTGCGGGCCTCGCTCCTTTCGCTGGCCGAATCCACACGACGAATTCGTTCTGGCGACCGGGACCGTCGCTTGATCGTGTCGATGCTTTCGTCGTTCTCGGCGCGCTGGCTGACGCCGCGCGTGGGCAAATTCATCGAGAAGCATCCGGAAGTGGATCTGGAACTACACTCGACGAACGCGCTCATCGACTTCAATCGCGACGATGTGGACCTCGCAATTCGCTTCGGCTACGGCAAATACGCCGGTCTGCATACAGAAGAGTTGCTCGACGAAGTGTTCTTCCCCGCGTGTTCGCCGCGCTTCAACGGCGGCAATCTGCCGCGCACGCCGGCCGATCTGGCGAACCTGCCGCTGCTGCGTTCGAACGACGAGTTGTGGCGCCCGTGGTTCGACGCAGCCGGCCTGACGGAAACGCCGGAACCGAAGCGCGGCGTTCTGTATGAGGATTCGTCGAATCTGCTGCAGGCGGCGATCGACTGTCAGGGAGTCGCGCTGGTGCGAAGGTCGCTGGCGATGCAGGAAATCATCGCGGGAAGGCTTGTGCGTTTATTCAACGTGGATGGTCCGAGCCCGTGGACCTATTTCTTCGTCTGCCCGCCCGCGGCGATGCAAACCGCGCGCGTGCAGGCATTTCGCAATTGGATTTTCGACGAAGCCGAGCAGTTCCGGCAGCTCTACGAACGCACGCCCGCAGTCTGCGACGCACCCGAAAGCACGCTCAAAGCACTACCTTGACCATGGGATGGCCGGTGAGCGCGCGATAGATGTCGTCCAGATGCGCTCGGTTCTGCGCGCGCACGGTGCACGTCAGGCCGGTGTAATTGCCGCCCGACGAAGGCCGCGCTTCGACGCGCCCGTCGTGAAATTCGTTGTCGTATTCACGCAGTACGTTGACGATCGCGTCCTGAAACTCCGGATGCGTCTTGCCCATCACCTTGATCGGAAAGTCGCACGGAAAGTTGAACAACGCGTCGATGTCGGGGTTTGCGGCGGTTTGAGGTTTGGATTCGGACATGGCTTTCTCCTTCGCATGGCGCGGTTCGCTCACAGGCCGAACTCGCGCGTCTTGGCTCGCTGATACGCGCCATACAGCGCAGCATAGACCGCGCCGGGCCGGCCGTCGCCAACGCGCTGACCGTCGAGCGTCGTAATCGGCATGACCTCTTTGGTCGCCGAACTGATCATGAGTTCATCGGCCGCGCGCAGTTCGGCTTCGGTGATGTCGCGTTCCTCGAACACGATTCCCGCTTCCTTCGCCAACTCTTCGATGAGGCTGTAACGGATGCCTTCCAGAATGCGCGGCCCACGCGGCGCGCCGAGGAGCGCGCCGCCTTTCACTACCCAGACATTTGAGGACGAACCTTCGGTTAGCAAGCCGTCGCGCAACTGGATGGTTTCCAGCGCGTCGTGTTCGGCGGCGTGCTGCGCCATGAGCACATTGCCGAGAAGCGAGGTCGATTTGATATCGCAATGCAGCCAGCGCTTGTCTTCGGCGGTGACGGCGGCCGCGCCGCGAGCCCTCGCCTCGACGCTCGGAAACACGAGTTGTCCGACCATGACGAACACGGTCGGCGTGATGCCCGCCGGAAAGGCGTGGCCGCGCCGCTTCGCCACGCCGCGCGTGACCTGGATGTAGACGAGCGCATCGCCGGCGCCGGCGTTCGCTTCGATCGCACGGGCGATCAACGCGCGCCAGCCGGCATCGTCGAAAGGATTGGCGATGCTGATCTTGCCGAGACTGCGTTCGAGTCGCGCGAGATGCTGAGTCAGGCGAAACGGCAGACGCTCGCCGTTTGCCTGCGCGTAGAGCGGCACGACTTCGTAGATGCCATCGCCGAAAATGAAGCCCCGGTCCAGCACCGGAATGCGCGCTTCGGAAAGCGGGCCCCACTCTCCGTTCAGATAGACCGTCGGGTCGAAGTCTTCGGCGATGCTCATCGAACCTGCTCCTTACTTACGCTTTTGCCACATCAACAAAGCCGAATCCCACAAGCGGCCGAAGATGCCGGCTTCCGGCACGTCCTGCAGCGCGACCAGCGGGAACTGCGCGACGTCCTTGCCGTCCGCGACCATCTTCACGGTGCCGATCTGCTGGCCCTTCTTGATCGGCGCGATCAGCAAATCGTTACGCGTGACCGTGGGCTTGACCTTTTCGCCGAGACCCTTAGGCACGGTGATGTACTGATCCGTCTCGACGCCCGCCTGCACGTTGTCGGACGCGCCCTTATACACGCGCGGCGATTCGATCACCTGATTCGCCTTGAAGAGACGCACCGCGTCATAGGCCGTGTAACCGTAGTTCAGCATCTTCAGGCTGTCTTGAACGCGCGCGGATTCCTTAGGCTCGCCCATCATCACGGCGACCAGACGGCGGCTCGCGTCGGGCGTGCCGACGAGCGGGCGCTTGGCCGTCGCGATCAGGCAATATCCCGCCGCCTTGGTGTGACCGGTCTTGAGACCGTCGACGGAAGGATCGAGCCACAGAAGACGATTGCGATTCGGCTGCTTGATCTTGTTGTACGTGAAGTCGCGTACCGAGAAGATGCTGTAGTACTCGGGGAAGTCGCGGATGAGGCGCGTGGACAGCACCGCCAGGTCGCCTGCCGTCGTGTAGTGCTGCGGGTCGGGCATGCCGTTGACATCGGCGAAATTGGTGTGCTTCATGCCAATGCGCTTGGCGCCGGCGTTCATCAGCGTGACGAAGTTGCCTTCGCTGCCGCCGACGAGTTCGGCAAGCGCGATGGCCGCGTCGTTGCCCGACTGGATGATCATGCCGTAGACCAGGTCATGCACGGTTACCGGCTTGTTCGCCTCGATGAACATGCGCGACTCGTCCGTCTTCACGCGGCGCACGGCCTCGGTCGGCATCACCGTCTGGTCCATGTTGATCTTCTTCGACTTCAACGCGTCGAAGACGAGATATGCGGTCATCAGCTTGGTGAGCGATGCCGGTTCCACACGCTCATCCGGATTGCCCGATGCGAGCACCTGATTGCTGGTGGCGTCGACGAGCACCCACGAATGCGCGGTGACGTCCGGCGGCGGGACTTGTGCAAAGGCGCTCGCGGCGGCGAGCACGGCGGGCATCACGATAGCGGCTTGCAACGTGCGACGCTCGACTGCTGAAAGGGGAGAAACAGACAAGCCGGAAGGGAAAAAGCGCATAGGATCGGTCGGAAGAAGAAGCATCGGCGTTTCGCCGGGTGTGATCGGCGTTGGCGAAACGCGGGTTGAACAGGTGGACCGTCGATACCGGTCGCGCTAGTCGCTCGTGTTGCCAGCCAATGGTCTTCGACTGGTCATGCGAACTCGCGCTTACTCGACAGACGGACGCGCCATCGAAGTCTATCGCCGCGCACGCGGAGAAAACCGTGAGCGTTCCGACGCCGGGGCAACATGGGTACGAAACGCAGGTCTTCAAATATCGCGTGAGCCCGCATGAAAGCTTGCGCTCTCGGGCGCCGGGTCTTCGCTGCGTCACGCAACATGAAAGGCCATTCGGCAGGACGTTTGCTCACGCTCGCAGCAAAAAATTCTGCGTCATTATACGCGCGCCGAGGGTGCGGTTTCCGATGAATCTACGGACAAGACGCGTGTTTTCACGTTTGCCGCGCCGCAATTCGAGGGATTACGCCGATAGCCATTCGAGCGCCGATTCGCGCGGCGAAACGCTCGATGACGACGAGATTGAAACGCTCTTTCAGCGCCAGGCATCGACGATGATGCGTTTCAAAACATGCAGCTTGCGATGGAAGAAATGCTCGCCGCCCGGGATCACGACAACCGGCAATTCCTGCGGGCGCGCCCAGTCGTAGACGGAGGAAATGGGCACGGTCTCGTCCACTTCGCCGTGGATGACGAGCGTGCTTTCGGGCACGGGCGCGACTTCCCAGCGGCTCGCAGCGGTGCCCGCAAAGACCATGCGCTCGATACTCTTGCCGCTTTCGACGAGCCGCTTCGCGACATGCGACAGCACGAAGGTGCCGAACGAAAAGCCCGCGAGCACGAGCGGCACGTCTTCCTGGCCCGGCTGCGCGCGCATGTGGTCGATGAGCGCGAGCAAGTCGTCCTGTTCGCCGATACCGTTGTCGTGCTCGCCCGCCGTCTGGCCGACGCCTCGAAAGTTCGAGCGATACGTCGTGTAGCCGAGTTGCACGAAGGTACGCGCGAGCGTCTGCGCGACCTTGTTGTCCATCGTGCCGCCGAAGAGCGGATGCGGATGCGCGACGAGCGCGATTCCGCGCGGCGCTTTATCGGCGGCATCGGTCCGGTCGAGCGCGACTTCGATCTTGCCCACTGGACCGTCGATCAGGAATTTTTCGGTTTGCGCGTTCATCGGGTTACTGAGTCTGGGTCACAAGCGGTCACGCGGGTTGATCGATCAGAAGGCGCTCAACGATCTTGCCGTTCGCAAGATGCGAATCGACGATCTCGTCGATGTCGGTTTCGTCGATATACGTGTACCACGTGCCTTCCGGATACACGACGAGCACGGGTCCAAGTTCGCATCGGTCGAGACAGCCAGCCTTGTTGATGCGCACGTTGCCCTCGCCCGCGAGGCCGAGTTTCTTCACGCGCTTCTTCGCGTGTTCCTGCATTTGCTGCGCGTTGCAATTGGCGCAGCTCGGGCGCGCGGCGTCGGCATCGCGCTGATTGAGGCAGAAGAACACGTGGTACTTGTAGAAAGAGTCCATGGCGTGGGGCCTTGAGTGTGTTCGGATCGATTATAGCGAGCGATGTTCATGCCTACCCGGCCCGCGCCCGCCGCCGCGCGAGCCACGCGCGCTCCGCCGCCGACGCGAGCCAACCGAGCGCCGCGTAAGGCCACACCCACGCGAGCCAGTGCAGAAGGCCGTTGAAGTGCAGATAGCGCCCTTGCCGCCAGTCGGCCAGCACGATGTCGAAGTACGGATTCAGCGGCAGCAGATTGACGAGCGCAAGCCCCGCGACGAGTGCCGCGCCGGCAAGCACGGCGCGCAACGAGCGTGGCAATGCAACCGACAGCACGGCGGCCAGCGCGCCGATCGCGATGCCTTCGAGCGCGCCGTCCGTTGCCCAGTCGTAAAAAAGTCCCGCGCGCGATTGCAGAAACGTCGCGGCCGCCTTGGCGAACAACGTCGCGACGATCAGGCCGAGCATCAGCCGGATGCGGGGCGCGCGCTCGCGCGTGAGCAAGGTTGCAAGTACGAGCGCCGCATACAGATTGCACGACGTGATGATCGCTTCCCATGCGTCGTCGGGCAGGAGCGCGCCGAGCCGGTCCGACCAGGTTTCGAGGTCCCACGAGGCGGGCGCCCAGGCGAGGATCGCGTCCTGCATCGCGGGATCGAGTCCGTCCCAAAGCGCGCGCGGCAGGTCGCCACCGCCGAACAGATAAGGTGCGGGGAACATGCCGGCGCACGGCCACAGCGCCGTCAATCCGATCACATACGCCGCGTGCCGCTCGAACCAGGTGAAGCGGATGCGCCTGAGCCAGCCGCGATCGAGCAGCGCACTCGTCGCGGGCGCGATCAGCACGCCGCCGACAAGCGCGCCGAACGCATTGGCGGCGAGATCGAGATTGGAGGCGACGCGCGTCGGCAAGTAAGTCTGGATGGCTTCCATCGCGCCCGACAGAAGCGCGCCGCCGAAGAGCGCGAGACACACCGCCACCGATCCCCTGAAGCGCGGATAAAGCGCCAGCACGATCAACGCGCCGAGCGGCATGTAGCCGAGCACGTTGGTGATGACATCGAACGCGGTCAGATACTGCGGCAAGGGATCGGCGATGAAAGCAAACGGCCCGATGCCGAGCGTGCGCCAGCCCGAAAACGGATACAGCGACGCATAGACCACGAGCGTCGCGTAAGCGGCGAGCGCCTGCCGGGAAAACGCCGACGGGCGGCGCTGCCATTGCTTGATCGTCATGAGCCGCGCGAATGCCTCATTGTGCGGCGGCGGTGAGCGGCTGCTTGTCGAGCCACGCGCTGAGTTGCGAAATCATCTCGTCGGACGCGGCGGCGAGCGCGCGTGCGCCGCCCGCCGCGTCGCCGGTGGGCGCGCTCGCTTCGGTGCTGAAGCTGCGTTGTGCGACGACGCGTCCTTGCTGCGTGAGCGTCGCGCGCACCGCGACCAGTCCGTGGCTGCGCTCGGGCGCATCGAAGACTTGCTCGAAGCGCGTGAGTTCGACTTCGAGCAAGGCCGCGCGCACCGGATCGGCGCCCGTAAGAACCGGACCGCGCGCCGACAAGCTGTCGCGCAGACGTTGCGTCAGGAGTTGCGCGGGCGGCATCGTCCAGTGACTGTTCGAATAGTTGCCGGTGCGTTGTGCATCGACATAACTGAGCCGGTAGACGAAGTCGTCCGTTTCGAGATTGCGCGGCGCGCTAACGGCCAGCACCTTGACCGGCGGCGTGGTAGCCGGCGTGCTGTTCGCGCTCTGGTCGATGGCGGGCGCGACGCCCAGGTCGTAGCGCACGTTCGGCATCGCCGATGGCGTGGACGCGCACGCCGCGAGCATCGTCATGCAGGCGAGCGCGAGCGCGGCGGTCATCGTCATGTTGCGGTGGTCGTTATGCATAGCGTTCCTTCGAATCACGTCAATGCGCCGTCGGCGTCGGGCTTGCGGGCCACGCGAAACCCGGTTCGCCCGGCCCCGGCGACTTCTGCGGCGCGCCGAACAACACGCTGCGCGGATTGGTGCTGAATGCATCGGCGGCGCGGTCGACGGAACGCGCGGCGCTGCCGACGTCGTCGGTGAACGAGTAAAGGCGCGGCAACGCTTCGAAGCCCACGCGCGCCGTCACGTTGCGCAGCGACTCGTTCATGTCGGTGAGCGCCGCAGCCGCCTGGTCGGCCGCGTTGCCCGCCTTGTTCAGATTGGTGACGAACGGGCCGTCGGGCCGGTTCAGGTTTTGAATCAGCGTATTGGTCGATGCCAGCGTGCGGTCCAGTTGCTTGAGCGTCTGCGGCAAATGCTCGGTCGCGGGCGACACCTGATTGGTAAGTGTCGCAATGCCGTCGGCGGCATTTTTCAGGCTCTTCGTCGTGTCGAGCAACTGGACGCGCACATCGTCGGAGAGGAACTTGTCGGCATCTTCGGAGAGGCGTTCGAAGCGCTTCAGGATGACGTCGCCGCGCTCCTGCAATTGTTCGAAGAGACCGGGACGCATCGGCACTTCGGCCACGTTCTGCGCCGACGATGGCAACGCGCTCGGGTCTTTCCCCGTGTCGTCGAGCTGCACGAACGCGATGCCCGTCACGCCCTGAAAGCCGAGCGTGGCAAAGGTGGAATGCGTCATCGGCGCGTTCTGGTCGACGAGAATGCGAATGCGGATCTGCCCCGGATGCGCTTTATCGAAGCGGATGGACTGCACCTTGCCGACGCCGAGACCGCGATAACGCACGGAGGCGTCCGTAAAAAGCCCGGTCACGTTGGTGCGGGCGATGAGGTCGTAAGGCACGCGCACCGTGCGGTCCACGTTGAAGAAGAACACCGCGAACGCAATGGCGAGCACGAGAACGATGGTGAACAGTCCGGTCCAGAACGCATGTGATTTGTTTTCCATCGTCATGTTCCTTTGCTTGCTGGCTCGCGCGTGCGGTGGCCTTCGCGTCGTTGGCGGGAGGTGCTCATTTGTTGACGCTGATGGTCGCGTCCTCCAGCGCGGCGGCGGGCAGCTTTGCGCGGCGTTCGGGCGGCAGCGCCTGCAATGCGCGCCGGCCCCGCCGCCCCAGAAAATATTCGCGGATGAACGGATGATCCACCGCGCACGCTTCTTCCACGGGCGCCGCGACCAGTACGCGCCGGTCCGCCAGCACGGCGACACGGGTGGACAGCGCGACCATGGTATCGAGATCGTGTGTGACGAGCACGACAGTCAGCCCGAGCGCGCGATGCAGGGTCGCGATGAGATCGACGAATTCATCGGAGGCCTTCGGATCGAGACCGGCGGTGGGTTCGTCGAGAAACAGCAGTTCCGGTTCCAGCGCAATGGCCCGCGCAATGCCCACGCGCTTCACCATTCCGCCCGATAACGCCGACGGCATCTTGCTCGCGTGCTTGCACGACAGCCCGACCATTTCGAGCTTGAGCATGACGAATTCGCGGATCAGGTCTTCGGGAATCTTGCCGAGTTCGCGAAACGGCTGCGCGATGTTGTCGTACACCGAAAGCGACGAGAACAGCGCGCCTTGCTGAAACATCATGCCGGAACGCGTGCGCATCATCTTCGCGGTTTCGTCGTCCATGTGCGCCCATTCCTCGCCGAGCACGCGGATACTGCCCGAAGTCGGCGATTCGAGGCCGAGAATCTGCCGCACGAGCGTGGTCTTGCCCGAACCCGAGCCGCCCAGCAACGCAACGATCTCGCCGCGCCGCACATCCAGATTCAGATGCTCGTGAATCACCGTTCGGCCATAGCGCTTGGTGACGTCGCGCACTTCGATCACCGGCTCGGCGATGACGGGCGGCGGCTGATGACGAACGGCAGTGGCGAGGGTCGTCGACATATGCGCCTATAGCCCCACGTTCTGGAACAGGATGGCGAAGACGGCATCCGCGAGAATCACGATGGTGATGGAACTGACCACGGAAGTCGTCGTGCCTTCGCCGAGACTCTGCGAATTCGCCTTGATGCGAAAGCCGAAGTGACACGCGGCAAGCGCGATCAGCATGCCGAACACCACGCCTTTGCCGAGTCCGATCCACAAATTGGCGATAGGCACGACCGAAGGCAGCGAGCGGATGAAGAACGAGATGTCGATGGACAACACGAGCTTCGCCGCGACCGCGCCGCCCGTCAGCGCGATGATGTTGGTCCACATGACGAGCAGCGGCATGGCGATGCCGAGCGCGATCACGCGCGGCAAGACGAGCCGCAGACCGTGCGGGATACCCATGACCTGCATGGCATCGAGTTCTTCCGTCACGCGCATGACGCCGATCTGCGCGGTGATGGCCGAACCCGAGCGTCCGGCGACGAGAATCGCGGAGAGCACCGGCCCGAGTTCGCGGATCACCGAGAGCCCGAGAATATTTACGATGTACTGATTCGCGCCGAACACGCGCAACTGCTGCGCCGACAGATAACTGAGCACGATGCCGATCAGGAACGCCACCAGCGCGGTGATGGCGAGCGCCTGCGCGCCGGCGCTGTAGATGTTCGCGGAGATTTCGACCCAGGGAATGCGCCTCGGCCGCCGCACGAGCCCGAAGAGATCGAGGACGAAGCCGCCGAACATCGACAGGCCGCCTTGCAGATGGTCGAAGAAGCCGAAGATCAGTTCCCCGAGTCGCGTGACCGGGTTGGTGCGCGTGACGACTTCGGGCTCTTCGCGTTCGGCGTCGAGCAGCGCGACGCGTTCGAAGATTTCGCGTTGCGTGTCCGACAGCGCGATGGTCGCCGGCATGCGGCGGCCCCACACGCGCCAGAGCGCTTGTCCGCCGACGTGATCGAGCCGCTCGACCGACAGCAGATCCCATTGGCTGATGGCTTCGCGCCCGACCGCGCGCAGCCGCCGCGTCACACCGCTCTTGGCCCGGTCGCGCGCGAGCGCAAGCGCGGTCCACTGGCCCGAGAGCCGAACCACCTTGCCTTGCTGACCAGCTTCCACACTGAGGCGGGGCGGCGTGTCGAAGTTCAAGGAACGATGCGCGTCAAAACGCGGCGTGAAGGGGAGAGGACATTGTAACGAAGGTTAATGAGGCGGCGCTGTTATGGCGCGGGGGGTTGTGGGATGGCTTAGACCGACTGGCTGAATTTACACGAGGCGCTGGTCACGAAAAACTGGCAACTGGAAATCCGGCCTCTTGTTATCAAATATGCTAACCTCAGAAACTGGCGACTGGACGATTGCGTACTACAACGCCCGCGTGAAGCGCGAGATCTTTTCGCTGCCGACAGGCATCCGTTCAGACTACTTGAGACTGCTGCGAATCCTGATGAAGCACGGCCCCGCGTTGCGGCTGCCGCATTCGCGGGCGCTCGGCGATGGTCTGTTCGAACTTCGACCGCACGGCGAAGAAGGTATCGGGCGGGTGTTTTATTGCACGCTGCTCGGCCAGCGGATCGTCATGTTGCACTCCTTCGTCAAGAAGACGCAGCAGACGCCCGACGACGAATTACGCATTGCCCGCAAGCGCATGATGGAGACGAAACGCAATGGCTAAAACCCGGCTGCAACGCGAACTGGAAGAGCACTACGCTCCGGTTCCCCATACGCGCGAAGACACTGAGCGCATGATGGCGGACCCGGAATTCAAGGCCGCTTACGATGCACTCGAAAGCAAATATGCGCCGCTCGAAGCCTTTCTCGACGCGCGCGTGGCAGCGGGCCTGACACAAGCGCAAGTCGCCGAACGCATGGGAACGACCGCGTCCGCCGTCGCGCGGCTTGAAGCATCGCTTGCCAGCGAAAAACATTCGCCATCGGTATCGACTTTGCGCAAGTACGCTGCGGCTTGCGGCAAGCGGCTGAAGATCTCGCTCGTTTAGCGTGAGGTGAAGGCATCCGGCGTAAGGGCGCGCCGCTACAATACCCGCCATGAACCCACCCTCTTCCTTCGCCCCGGACGCGCCGTGGCGCATCGACCGTAACCGGCTCGCGACGCTGGCCGAGCGGCCTGCCCGCGAGTGGACCATCGAAATCGTCGATGAAACGGGCTCCACCAATGCCGACCTGCTCGCGAAATTTCGCGCCCAGCCGCGCGACAAATCGCACGAGGAAGCGAGCGCGCCGCTTGCGCGCATCGCTTATTTGCAGACAGCGGGACGCGGAAGACGTGGCCGCGCGTGGCTCGCGGAGCCGGGCAACGCGCTTCTGATGTCGGTCGGTTATGTGCTGAAGCGGCCCATCGAGGGGCTTTCGGGTCTAAGTCTCGCCATCGGCACCGCCGTGCTCGACGCGCTCGCGCGCCTACCGCTCACGCCGTCCGCGCGTCCGGCGCTCAAGTGGCCCAACGACGTTCTGCTCGACGACGGCAAGCTCGCCGGCATCCTCATCGAAACGGCATGGAGCACGCCGCAAGCGACGGCGGTGGTGATCGGCATCGGCATCAACTTGCATGGCGTCGAACGGCTCGCCGCTCAGGTCGACGACGTGCACCGCCAAGCAAACGTCGCCGCACCGGGCGCGACCCCGGCCGCGCTTGCGCGCGCCTGGCCGGATGCGAACCTTACCGAGACGCTCGCTGCGCTATTGAACGCGCTCGACGCCGCGCTGCCGCGCTTCGAAGCCGAAGGCTTCCGCCCGTTTCGGCAGCGCTGGATGGACGCGCATGCCTACGCCGGGCGCGAAGTCGTGTTGATCGATCAGGGTCTGGAAGTGACGCGTGGCATTGCGGCGGGTGTGGATGACGGAGGCCATCTGCTGATCGACGCGCCCGAAGGACCGCGCGTCGTCGCAACGGGCGAACTGAGTTTGCGCCTGGCGAAGGAGCGTCCGTGAGCGAGGCGCCGTGTTTGCTGATCGACGCGGGCAATAGCCGGATCAAATGGGCGCTCGTGGATTCGCGCGGCGAGTGGATGGCGAACGGGGCGTTCGAGCATGAGCGTGATGAGACGGGTCTTGGCGACGTCGTGAAGCCGCTTCATGGTGCGCTCGATGCACGCGGCTCCGCGCTCTCGCAAAGGCCCGCGCGAAGTGACTCAACGCCGAAGTCGCCTCATGACGCGGCCGATGCACGCGGCTTCGCGTTCTCACAAGCGACCGTGCAAGCTGACCCGGCGCCGAAGCCGCTTCATGACGCATTCGAGGCACGCGATTCGTCGGCGCACACGCACGCGAATAAAGCACCCAACGGCGATGACGCGTCCATAACGTCCGAAGCAACAGCGACAGCGACGCCTTCGACCGAAGCCGCCTGGTCCGCGTTACCCACGCCATCGAGCGTGTGGATTTCCAACGTGGCGGGCGCCTCGGTGCAAGCGCGCATCGAACGTATGCTGGATGTACGCTGGCCCGATCTGCGGCGAACGGTCGTCCGGGCGAAAGCGCGGCAATGCGGCGTCGTCAATTGCTACACGGCACCGGAACGCCTCGGCAGCGACCGCTGGTCAGGCATGATCGGCGCGCGGGCAGCGTTTCCGGGCGAACATCTGCTGATTGCCACCTTAGGCACGGCGACGACGCTCGAAGCCTTGCGCGCGGATGGCACGTTCATCGGCGGCCTGATCGCGCCGGGCTGGTCGTTGATGATGCAATCGCTCGGCAGCAACACGGCGCAGTTGCCGACGCTCGATGCCGCATCGGCGCGCGCCGCGCTCGACCGAACCGCGAGTCTCTTCGCCACGGATACCGCCGCCGCGCTTTCCGCCGGCTGCCTGCTCGCGCAAGCGAGTCTCATCGAGCGCGCGTGGCACGATCTGCGCGCGCAATGGCAAGCCGAAGTGCGCCTCGTGCTGGGCGGCGGCGCTGCGAATGAAATCGCGGGCGCGCTGTCCGTGCCGCATACTCGCCATGATTCACTCGTGCTGTCCGGCCTGGCGCTCATCGCGCGCGACGCGACTGCGCCGATATCTCGCAAACTCTCTGATTGATTGACGGAGCCCAAGCATGCTGCGCTGGCTGATCGCCCTACTCATTCTGGCCAATCTGCTGATGTTCGCGATCGTGCGCAGCACTTTCGGACCGCTGCCCGCGGCCGGCGCGCGCGAGCCGCATCATCTGCTGGAACAGGTGCATCCGGAAACGCTGGTGACGCGGGCGCTGCATCCCGAAGAGGCGGCGGATCAGCCGCAAGTCGGCGCGCCCGCGCCTGCTGCAAATGTGCAGGAGCGGCCGCTTGGCCAGTGACTGCGTGCGGCGCGCGCTTCGTTTTCGATTCCGCGCCTGCCGCGAATTCAGGTGCGCTCACTTGGTCGGTGAGTGCATATAACTTGTGAGTTGGTCGCTGTTCGTGAATCTCTTACCGTGCGGCCCAGCCTGATATTCGGCAGGTGATTCAATGCGTGGGCTCGCATCTGCGCCGGCGGTGTCCTCGTGTTTGTCGGTGTGCAATTCGGCGTCGAGTGCATGTACTGCTCGGCGTGCAAACCCTTATGTGTGCCTTGGCGAATGAATGCGCGCAGCCTTGACGGGCGATTCCCGTGCCTTGCGCCTATGCCCCAACAAGCAACTCAACCCTGCGCGCGAACCTTCCTGAGCAACGCAGTCGTCGACCGGTCATGCTCGAACGGAATGGCCAGCGCCGTGCCGCCCCAACCTCGCACGAGCGCCGATTCCGCGAGCTTGTCCATGTCGTAATCGCCGCCCTTCACGAGCACATCGGGATGCACTGCATCGATGAGTTGCAGCGGCGTCGTCTCTTCGAACTTCACCACCCAGTCCACGCTCTCGAGCGCTGCCAGCAACGCCATGCGGTCGTCTTCGCGATTGATCGGCCGATCGTCGCCCTTGCCGAGCGTGCGCACGGAGGCATCGCTGTTCACGCCGACGATGAGCGTCGCGCCAAGCGCTTTCGCATCCGCGAGATAACTGACGTGACCGCGATGAAGAATGTCGAAGACGCCGTTGGTGAAAACAACCGGTCCGGCGAGGTTTAAGCGAAGCGCGGCGAGCGCATCGCGCGTGGTGATCTTGCGTTCGAAAGTGGCGGGCATGGCGGCGCTCAGTGCAGTAGAACTCGAAGCGCGATTGTGCCACGCGAGTACGTTCCTCCGAACGTCCTCCAGAGGTCATAAGCAAAACGGCCCGCCGGGTTGCTCCGGCGAGCCGTTTCACCCATTGCGACCGACGCCAGCCAGAACTCAGGCAGGCTGTTCCGCCGCACCGCCCGATGCCGCTTGCAGACGCTGCACCACTTCCTTGCGATAGCGGTTCAACTCCTGCGCGGTCACGAACGAGCGCTCGAAAAGAATCGAGAGGTTGTGCAGAATGCGCTCCACGACCTTCTTTTCCCAACTGTCGTCGAAGCGGATCTGGTCGTCGAGCCAGCGCTCGAGCCATTCGGGGTCCGGCAGACGCGACTGCACCGTATCACGCGGAAAGAGCGCCTGATTCACATGCAGATTCGTGGGATGCAGCGGCTTTTCCGTGCGACGCGCCGACGCCATCAACACGCCAATCTTGGCGAAGGCGGCGCGCGCGGTGTCGCCCGCTTGCACGAGCGCCTTCTTCATGTAGCGAAGATACGCGCCACCGTGACGCGCTTCGTCGCGCGAAATGGTTTCGTAGATATGCTTGATGACAGGCTCGGTATGCCATTCGGCCGCACGGCGATACCAGTGATTCAGGCGAATCTCGCCGCAGAAATGCAGCATGAGCGTTTCGAGCGGCGGCGCGGGATCGAATTCGAAGCGCACTTCGTGAAGTTCTTCTTCGCTCGGCACAAACTCGGGTTTGAAGCGCCGCAGATATTCCATCAGGACGAGCGAGTGCTTCTGTTCTTCGAAAAACCACACGCTGATGAAAGCCGAGAAGTCACTGTCGTTGTGATTGTCACGCAGGAACATCTCGGTTGCAGGAAGAGCGGACCATTCGGTGATCGCGTTCATCTTGATCGTCTTGGCCTGCTCGTCGGTGAGCAGAGACGCGTCGAACTTGTCCCATGGAATGTCCTTCTCCATGTCCCAACGGACGGATTCCAGCGATTTGTACAGTTCCGGATAAAGCATGGTGTTCATTGTCCACCCCTGATGCCACTTATGCGACGTTATATCTAAGATCTTCGGCACGAGCGTGCGGCGCGAATTGCTGCACGCAAGCAGCCAAGCTTTCAATTTTACGCGGGATTGCGACGGCCAAAGACGAAAACCGACAATGAAGCGCCAGATAATGGCGCGCGGTACGCGTTGCGCTCCGCGTAAACACTGCACTTACGTGCAATGTTGCGTTGTCAGCGTCTTTTCTACCGTGGGTGAGGAGCGAGTCCTGTGCCTGAGGTATGTTCGATCGGCAGCCGCGTGTGCTGCCCGAGGCGTTGTTCCGCCGATGATGCCTACCGCTGCCGACTGTCATGTGACATGGTCGAGGCTCGCCGCAATTGCGCCGAGCCCTACGTCAGCGGCGTTCGCCGATCATAGCACGGCGGATTGACGCCACTCGGCCACAGTTTCATCGATAGGTCCAAGTCCAGGGAGGTGGTCGACGCCTTCCTGAAACTTGCGACGCAATGCAGGACTGCTACCGCCGACCCAAATGCGCACGTGTGGTGGAAGCATGTTGCGCAGGTCCGTTACGCCATTGGCGATGGACTGCGCCGGAAGCACGGCCGAAAACGACAGCGCCACGATATCGATGTCATGCATCTTCACCGCTTCGACGATATCGGTGAGCGGTGTCTGCAGGCCGAGCTGCATGCAGTCGCATTCAGACAGAGTAAACATGGCCTCCGCCATCAGAATGCCAAGCCCGTGACCTTCGCCCGACAAAGTGGTGAGCAGCACGCGCGGCCGTCCGCCACGTCCGCGCAGCGCATCGGAGAGCGGTCGAATCAGGGAGCGCAGAGTGCCTTGAATCGCTTCGCTGAAGAGATGCTCGTGATACACCTGCAGCGTACCCGCCGCCCACGCATTGCCGACGCGCGCCGCGAGCGGTGCCGCCACGTCCACGACGAAACGTTCCAAACCGTCGCGGGTCGCGCGCTTCAGGAGCAGAAAACGGAACTCGTCGTAGGCGCCTGAGCGCAGCAGCGAAACCATGTGATCGAGTTCAACGTCCGGCGCATCCTGTCCCACACCCGACGACTGCGCCAGTTCCTGCAGTGCTTCGACTGGTTGCACGAGAACCTTGCTCGGCCGATGCCCCGCATCCAGCAGACGTTTGACGAGCCTCAGCTTGGACACCTGCTCTTGCGGATACAGGCGTTCGCCACCGGCTGAACGCATGGGTTGCGGAAAGCCGTAGCGGCGCTCCCAAACGCGCAAGGTGTCTTTCGTCAGACCTATTTCCTGCGCGATTGCACCGATACCAACGCCGGATACCGCGAATTCAGCCGAATGGCTGTAGGACGATCTTTCGGATGACGCCGTCCCGTCGGACACCCGTTCGAATTCTTTCTCAGATTGATTTGTCATGGACAATTCGGATTGAAAGCGAACACACGTACACTCGCACAGGGCGTTCCCGGCAACGCGGTTGGACAAAACCTTCCGAACAACCATCCAATCATAGACAAAAACTAGTCTGATCAGCGGCGTTGCGATTGCGGGGAACGAACGATTGCCATACAACGAACCGCCCGCGATACGTCCGGGCGGACTGTTGCGCTATTGGATATACGGAGAGAGTCGGCGTTTGGACGCACGCCGAGCGTTAAAAGTGGAATCGGGCAGAGCATACGAGGAACTTGCCCGAAAGCAAAAATAAGCCGGAGGAATGTGTGTGCCCCCGGCAGCTAGCTCGACTACTCTGCTTTCTTGCGCGGCGCGGCTTTCCTTGCGGGCGCTTTCTTCGCGGCGGTATCGGACGCCTTGTCGCCGTTATCGGAGTCGGATGTCGAGGACGCCGCGGCGTCACCGGATTCCGGCTGTACACCCGGCGCGCCCGTCATGCCGGGCTGCATCATGGCGAGATGCGCCAGTTGGTTGAACTGCGATTGCAGCACGTTCCACCAGCCGCTCGGATCGAACCCGGGCGGCAGCGCGGCATCCGCATTGGGTTCTTCCGACTCCTCGCTCGACGCCGCCGGTTGCGCCGCCGCTTGTGGCGGAGGCGTTTCCTTCGCCGCGCCGGTCATCGGCCAGCCGGCTGCAGATTTCGGCTTCTCGGCAGGCGTTTGCTTGCCTTCCATCGACGTCTGCGCGTACGCGCCGAACGCACGCAACGTGGCGAGTGTCGCCCGCTGCACTTCTAGCGCCTGAATCGCCGATTGCAGCATGCTGAGGTTGAGCTTCAGCCACTGCTCGACCGCGCGCATGTCGGTCACGCGCTTGTCGAGTTCCTCGATGTTGGTGAGCGGCGCCATCATGTCGGACATCGCCGAGAGCGACGGACCCATGCCCTGACCGCCGCCCTGCATCGCGGCGGCGAACGGATTCAGGCGCATCAGCTCCCACATCTTGCCCATCATGTCGGCCTGGCCGAATCCGGGAAAACCGGGCATCGTGAATGGCGAATTGCCGCCGGCGTTGTCGGTCATTGTTCTCTCCTCAGCAAGGTGTTCGGGTGCCCCGATTCAGAACGGCGCGCCGCCGGGGAAGTCCGGCGCGCGACGCTCTCGCAACGAGCGCATGCCTTCGTGCACGTCTGGTCCTGCAAAACCCATGAATTCGAGCGCGAGGGACGTATCGAATGTGGGTCCCGCCGAGCGCAGCCAGTTGTTCAGCGCGTACTTGGTCCAGCGGATCGCGGTCTGCGAGCCATGCGCGAGACGGTTCGCGATTTCGAGCGCCTTTGGCATCAAGTCGCTTTCCTCGACCGCGAGCGACACGAGCCCGATGCGTTCCGCTTCCTCGCCGCTCACCGGCTCGCATAGCAACAGATAGTACTTGGCCTTGGCCATGCCGCACAGCAGCGGCCAGACGATGGCCGCGTGATCGCCCGCTGCAACGCCCAGGCGCGTATGGCCGTCGATGATGCGCGCCGTCTTCGATGCGATCGAAATATCCGCGAGCAAACCCGCGACGAGTCCCGCGCCGACGGCCGGACCATGCATGGCGGAAACGATAGGCTTGCTGCAGTTGATCACGTTGTACACGAGATCGCGCGCCTCGCGCCACACGCGGGCGCGCACGTCGAAGTCGTTGGCCATTTCCTCGACGAGCCCGAGATCGCCGCCCGCCGAAAAGCCCTTGCCTTCGCCGCGAATTAGCGCGACGCGCGTGTCGGGATCGCGGTCGATATCGCGCCAGATTTCCGCGAGTTCGCGATGCATGTTGGCATCGGCGGTAGAGAGGCCGCTTTTGTTCGCGCCCGCGCCGGGCATCACGACTTCGAGCACGCCATCCGCATGGCGGCGCAGTTCGAGCGAGCGGTAATTCGAGTACAGGGCAAGGTCGGTCATGTCGATGTCAGGTTGCGTTCAGCGCGGCTGATAGATCCATTTGCCGTCGCGAATCTCGACCATTACGCGCGCGCGTTGATCGAGGCCGATGTGATCGTTGGGCGTCATGTTGACCTGCCCGTTGGTATCGGCGAACTGCTTCGTGCTTTCGAGCGCGTCGCGCAGCGCGGCGCGAAACGCGGGCGTGCCGGGCGCGCCCGCTTTCAACGCGATGGGCACGGCGCGATCGAGCAGCATGCCGGCATCCCACGCATACGAGCCGAACGCGGAGACCGAGCCCGCGCCCTGCTTCGTTTCATACAGTTTGATGTAGTCGAGCGCGAGGCGCTTCGCCGGATGATCGTCAGGCAACTGGGCGGCGACGAGCACCGGGCTCGCAGGCAGAAAGGTGCCGTTGCAGTCCGTGCCGCACACGCGCAGGAAATCGCGATTACCCACGCCGTGGTTGTGATAGACCTTGCCCTTGAAGCCGCGCTGCGCGAGCGTCTTGGGTGGCAAGGCGGCAGGCGTGCCGGCCGCGCCGACGACCACGGCATCAGGCTTCGCCGCAAGAATCTTGAGAATCTGGCCGGTCACGCTCGGGTCGGTGCGATTGAACCGCTCGTTGGCCACGACTTCGATCTTGTGGATCTGCGCGAACTTCGCGACTTCCGCGTAGAAGGTTTCGCCGAGCGCGTCTGCCTGGCCGATGAACGCAATCGTCTTCACGCCGTGATTGCTCGCGTGTTCCGCAATGGCCGATGCCATCATCGCGTCGGTCTGCGGCGTCTTGAAGACCCAGCGCCGCTTGTCGTCCACGGGCTCGATGATCTTCGCCGACGAAGCGAGCGAGATCATCGGCGTCTGACCTTGCGACACGACATCTACCATGGCGAGCGAGTTCGGCGTGATCGACGAACCGATGATCGCGTCGACCTGATCTTCGCTGATCAGCTTCTTCGTGGTCTGCACCGCTTGCGTGGTGTCGGATGCGTCGTCGAGCACGATGTAGTCGACCGCTCGGCCGCCCATTTCCTTGGGCAGAAGCGCGACGGTTTCCCGAGCCGGAATGCCGAGCGATGCAGCCGGCCCCGTCAGCGAGAGCACGAGACCGATCTTCACGTGCGGCGTCTGCGCGATGGCCCCAGTCGTCATGAACACCGAGGCGAATGCCAGCGCCACCGCCATCCTCCACTTGCCTTTGCGCATGGAACGTCTCCTTGTTGTTTTATTCGCGCTTTAGTTCAAACTTCATTCACGCCGCAGCGCCCGGCAAGTGTAAGACGGCAAAGGCTCGCGACGCATCGGGCTAAACCCCGCCGCGCGCTCGGTGCCTTAGTGCTCCAGTTGCGTCACGGCTTGATCGATCGCGCCGAAGATGGACTTGCCGCGCTCGTCGAACATCTCGATCTTCACGCTGTCGCCGAACTTCATGAACTCCGTCTCTGCCGCGCCGTGCTCGATGACTTCGAGGCAGCGCTTCTCCGCGATACAGCAGTAGCCGCGCCGCGCGTCCTTGTTGGAGATGGTGCCCGAGCCGACGATGGACCCCGCGCGCAGGTTGCGCGTCTTTGCCGCGTGCGCGATCAACTGGCCGAAGTGAAAGACCATATCGACGCCGCATTCCGGCTGACCGACTTTCTTGCCGTTCCAGTGCACGATCATCGGGCGATGCACGCGGCCTTCGCTCCAGGCGTCGCCGAGTTCGTCGGGCGTGACGGCCACGGGCGCGAACGCGCTCGCGGGCTTGCTCTGAAAGAAGCCGAAGCCTTTCGCCAGTTCGGGCGGAATCAGATTGCGCAACGACACATCGTTGACGAGCATCAGCAAGCGCATGCTCTTCAACGCTTCATCGGGCGTGGGCGCCATCGGGACATCCGACGTGATGACCGCCACTTCCGCTTCGAAGTCGATGCCGAACGATTCGGACGCGCACACGATATCGTCCGTCGGCCCGATGAAATCGTCGCTACCGCCCTGATACATCAACGGATCGGTCCAGAAATCGGGCGGCATTTCCGCGCCGCGCGCGCGCCGCACGAGTTCGACGTGGTTCACGTAGGCCGAGCCGTCCGCCCACTGGAAGGCGCGCGGCAGCGGCGCCATGCAGGCTTTGGGTTCGAACGTGAAGCTATTGCGTGCGCGCGATTGATTCAGCGCTTCGTAGACGTCCATGAGTTGCGGCGCATAGAAGGCCCAGTCGTCGAGCGCGCGTTGCAGCGTCGAGACGATTCCATCGGCGATGGCCGCGGTGCGCAAGTCGCGCGAGACGACGACGAGTTGGCCGTCGCGCGTGCCGTCTTTCAGCGTGGCGAGTTTCATAGAGCGAAGGGTAAGCCGTGATGACGTTAAGGAAAATCTATTTTACGATGGTGAATCGCCGGTCGATGAGTCGGCCATTCGGCATAAGCCCTTTTACACGCTCCAGATGGATGAATCCCAGGACGACGACCTCGTCGACACCGCTTCAGAAAAAACCCGCTCGGGCATTCAATCGATCGAAGTCGGCTTTCGTCTGCTCGACGTGCTCACCAACGAACCGCGTGCCATGATGTTGCGCGATCTTGCGCAGCGGGCCGGCATGAGCCCGGCGAAGGCGCATCGCTATCTGGTGAGCTTCGTGCGGCTCGGGCTGGCATCGCAAGATCCATTGTCGGGGCGCTACGAGCTCGGCGGCTTCGCCTTGCAGATGGGACTGGCACGCCTTGCACGCGTCGATGGCGTGAAGCTCGCGCGCCTGGCGCTGGCGCAATTGCGCGACAGGCTGGATCAGACGGTCGGCATCGCCGTGTGGGGCAATCAGGGGCCGACCGTCGTGCACTGGATGGAATCGAGCTATCCGGCGAAGGCATCGCTCAAGCTCGGCGACGTCATGCCGCTGCTTTCGTCGGCAACTGGTCTGCTGTTCGCGGCTTACCTGCCGCGCAGCAAGACGCAGGCGATGCTCGCGCGTGAACTCGCCACCACGAGGAAAACGCTCGCGGATGTCGAGCCGCTTCTTGCCGATGTGCGCGAACAGGGCGCGGCGCGCGTGGAAGGCATGCTGTTGCCATCGATTCATGCATTCTGCACGCCGGTTTTCGATTCGACGGGCGAACTCGCACTGGGTTTGATCGCACTGGGTCACGAAGGCGCGTTCGACACGCGCTGGGGCGGTGAAATCGATTCCGCGCTGCGTGAATGCGCGCGCGGTTTGTCGTATGAGCTGGGTTATGCGGTAGCCGAGCGCTCGCTTTGACGCGTTTTGTAAAAGCTTCGCGTGCGAGGCGCATTCAAGGAACATCGTTTCGTTCAAATGTGTCGAAAACGTTCCTCGTGTTCCGTAACACGCGCCTTTCCGTCGCTTCGTTCAATGCCACTTTTCCCGTTTCGCCGTCGAAGTACCGCTTTTGCATCCGGCGAGCCATCCGATGCCGAAAACCCTCCGCGCCGCTGGGGCCGCTGGGCGCTGGTCATTCTGATCGTCGTGTGTCTGCACCTGGGCGCGATGCGCTGGGTTGGCCGTGCGCAACGGCCGGTTAATCCGCCGCCGGAAAACCCACCCGTGCAGGTCGAACTGTTGACACAGAAACCGGTTGCGCCGCCTGCGCCACAGCCTCCCACGCCTGCACAGACGCCCGTCAAACCTGCACCGACGAAGGCTGTCGAACCACCGAAGCCCACACCCCAGCCGAAACCAGCCGCACCGGCGCCAACGCTTACACCTTCAACAACACCCGCGCCGCCTGTCACCCCAGTCGTTGCCGATGACGACACCGCCCAAGCACAAGCCGCCGCGATTGCAGCCGCTTCTGCCGCTTCTGCATCCGCGCAAGCTGCCGTGCCTGCATCGCAGCCAGTCGTCGCATCCGGCGACAAATTCAGCGTGCCGCCATCCGGCGAGCTTCGTTACGACACGCTGGTGAACGGCGTCATGAATCAGACCGGCACCATTCACTGGACGAACGATGGACAGCATTACGAAATGGTCGTTTCCATTCCGCTGCCCTTCGTCGGTCCATACGTCTATTCGAGCAAAGGTCACATCGATACCTTCGGCATCGCGCCGGACCAGTATTCCGAACAACGCGGCCGTCGCGCCGCCGATATCGCCGTGTTCAATCGCGAGACCAGACAGATCGTCTATACGCGTACGCCCAATAGCCAGCCGCTCGCCGATGGTGCGCAGGACCGCTTCAGCGTGGTCATGCAATTGTCCAGTCTGGTGCGCGGATCGCCCGATCAATACAAGCCGGGCGTGACGCGCCAGTTTAGCGTCGCCGATAACGACAGCAACGAAGTCTGGGCACTCGAAACCGTCGGCGACGAAAACGTGCAGTCGCGCGGCGGATTCACCACGGCGCGCCACTTCACGCGCCTGCCGCGCCGCGAAGGGGACAAACGCAAGCTCGACATCTGGCTCGCGCCCGCGCTCGGCTGGCTGCCTGTGCGCATTCTGCAAACCGAACCGAATGGCATGCAGATCGAAATGCTGTGGGCGGACAAGTTGGAAATAGCTCCCGATGCGCGCTAAGACGACGATTCAGGCATGCCGGATGCGTATGAAGAATCCGCGTCACGGCAATGCAGTGGCCCGGACCTCGAACTGACACCGCTGTGCGCACGAAAAACGGAGACAGCAGCGCAAACCGCATTCTCCACGGAGCCGATATGCAGTTGACGATCAATGGCATCGACACACGGTATGTTCTCGACAACGAAGGCGGCGGCCCGACGCTCACCTTCATCCATCAACTTGGAGGCGATCTCTCGGTGTGGGACCAGATGGCGGGATACTTCCGTCATGGCTACAACGTGCTGCGTTATGACCTGCGCGGACACGGAAGGACTGCGGTATCGCAGGACGCGTTCAGTATCAGGGACCTCGCCGATGACCTGGCCGAATTGCTCGACAAGCTTGGCGCAAAGACCACGCACCTTGTGGGCTTATCCATTGGCGGCATGGTCGCGCAGACGTTTGCGATCAACCATGCGGATAAAGTGGATTCGCTGACGGTTGTCGGTGCGCCGGCGTTTATTCCAGAAGAAGCGCAGCCTACCTTTCGTCAACGGGCAGCTTCCGTGCGCAAAAACGGCGTAGCGAGTATGGTGGATGCAACGCTCGAACGCTGGCTGACGCCGCAATTTCGCAAGGCGCATCCGGAAGTGGTCGAGCAAATTGGCGAAACGATTGCGCAAACGCCCGTCGAAGGTTTCGCCCGCGCGGCTGAAGCAGTCAGCCGTTTCAACGTCCGGGACAAGCTCGCAGCCATCGACAAACCCACGCTGGTAATTGCCGGCGAGCACGACAGTGGCACGCCACATGCTGCATCTCAGGTGATTGCCGATACCGTACCAGGCGCGCGATTCGAACTACTCAACGCAGCGCATCTGAGCCCGGTCGAGGAGTCGCAACGGTTTTGCGCATTGTTGAATGACTTCTTGCGCACGTCCGCGTCATAAGCTTTCCGCGTCAAAAGCTTCACAAGAAAGCCTCGATAAACCGGCATCACGTCGAGGCCACCCCTTGAATTCCCACCCGAGCGCTCCAATTACGGTGCAGGATTGCCAGGAGCAACAGGAATAAGGAGTGTCGCCATGCAAATGATCTACAACAGCCCTAACTATTGCGTCGTCGAGTTCCCGCCGCAGGACAATCATCTTGCGATGATGTCGGGCGGCTATGAGATCGTCGACAAAAATACGCAGCGGGAAATCTTCATCGACGGTGCGCTTGCCGCCAAGTTTCGCGAGCACGTGCAGAAACTGATCGAAGAAGAACCGTCGCTCGAAGACGTCGATGAATTCCTCGGTCAGTTCGATATCTTGATGAATCAGCCGGTGGTGCTCCACTGAAACTCGACTGCGCGCGCGGTTGAGTGCCGCGTCGCGCCCGCTCCAGCAGCGGTGATCACGGCAGCATGCGACACGAAAGACCCCGTCCGGGCAACCAGGCGGGGTTCTTTTTTTGCATCGGCGCCATGTCCGCGAGCGCTCCCGCACACGGCGATCGAGCCGCGCTGCGGCTACAATGCAGACTATTTCACATTGGTGCAGGGCCCGTCCGTCATGAACCAGAACGCCACATCCAAAGCTCCTTCGCGCGTCTACACGCGCGGCGCCGCGCTCCCCGCGCTCTTGCAGAAACGCATCCTCATCCTGGATGGCGCGATGGGCACGATGATCCAGCGCTACAAGCTCGACGAAGCCGCGTACCGTGGCGAGCGCTTCAAGGACTACGCACGCGACATCAAAGGCAACAACGAACTGCTTTCGATCACGCAGCCGCAGATCATCCGCGAGATTCACGACAAGTATCTGGCGGCGGGCGCGGACATCATCGAGACGAATACGTTTGGCGCGACACGCGTGGCGCAGGCCGACTACGGCATGGAAGACCTGGCTATCGAGATGAACGTCGAGTCGGCGAAGCTCGCGCGTGCCGCCTGCGATGCCTTCTCCACGCCCGACAAGCCGCGCTTCGTGGCGGGCGCGATCGGACCGACGCCCAAGACCGCAAGCATCTCGCCCGACGTGAACGATCCCGGCGCGCGCAACGTGACCTTCGACGAATTGCGCGAGGCTTATTACGATCAGGCGAAGGCGTTGCTCGACGCGGGCTGCGATCTGTTCCTCGTCGAGACCATCTTCGACACCTTGAACGCGAAAGCCGCGCTCTTCGCGCTCGACGAGCTGTTCGAGGACACGGGCGAACTCCTGCCGATCATGATCTCGGGCACGGTAACGGATGCGTCGGGCCGCATCTTGTCGGGACAGACGGTCGAAGCCTTCTGGAACTCGCTGCGGCATGCGAAGCCGCTGACCTTCGGCCTCAACTGCGCACTGGGCGCGGCGCTGATGCGTCCGTATATCGCCGAATTGGCGAAGCTCTGCGATACCTACGTTTCGTGCTATCCGAACGCGGGCCTGCCGAATCCGATGAGCGATACGGGCTTCGACGAGACACCGGATGTGACCTCGGGCTTGCTGAAGGAGTTTGCGCAGGCGGGGCTCGTGAACCTTGCGGGCGGTTGCTGCGGGACGACGCCAGAGCATATTGCGGAGATCGCGAAGGCGCTTGCCGAGGTGAAGCCGCGCGCGTTTCCCTCGCAGTATCGCGACGCTGCTTGACGACGATACCGACATCGACCGACGACAAGATAAAAGACACCATGACCGACCACACCATGCGCCTTTCCGGCCTCGAGCCGTTCAACGTCACCGACAGCTCGCTCTTCATCAACGTCGGCGAGCGCACGAACGTGACCGGCTCGAAGGCGTTCGCGCGCATGATCCTGAACGGCCAGTTCGATGAAGCGCTCGCCGTCGCGCGTCAGCAGGTCGAGAACGGCGCGCAGGTTATCGACATCAACATGGACGAGGCCATGCTCGATTCGAAAGCCGCCATGGTGCGCTTTCTGAATCTGATCGCCTCGGAGCCGGATATCGCGCGCGTGCCGATCATGATCGACTCGTCGAAGTTCGAGGTGATCGAAGCCGGTCTCAAATGCGTGCAAGGCAAGGCTATCGTCAACTCGATCTCGCTCAAGGAAGGCGAGGACGCGTTCCGTCATCACGCGAACCTGATCCGTCGCTACGGCGCGGCATCCGTGGTCATGGCCTTCGACGAGCAAGGGCAGGCCGATACCTTCGAGCGCAAGACGCAAATCTGCAAGCGCTCCTACGACATCCTTGTGAACGAAGTGGGCTTCGAGCCCGAGGACATCATCTTCGATCCGAACATCTTCGCTATCGCGACGGGCATCGAAGAGCACAACAACTACGCGGTCGATTTCATCAACGCCACGCGCTGGATCAAACAAAATCTGCCGCACGCCAAGGTGAGCGGCGGCGTGTCGAACGTGTCGTTCTCGTTTCGCGGCAACGACCCCGTGCGCGAAGCCATCCATACCGTGTTCCTCTACCACGCCATTCAGGCGGGCATGGACATGGGCATCGTCAACGCGGGCCAGCTCGGCGTTTATGCCGATCTCGACGCCGAGTTGCGCGAACGCGTGGAAGACGTCGTGCTCAATCGTCGCGACGACGGCACCGACCGTCTGCTCGAAGTCGCCGACAAGTTCAAGACCGGCGCGGCAAAAAAGGAGGAGAACCTCGAATGGCGTAATCAGCCGGTCGAGGCGCGTCTGTCGCACGCGCTCGTGCACGGCATCACGAACTTCATCGTCGAAGATACGGAAGAAGTGCGCGCGAAGATCGAGAAGGCAGGCGGCCGGCCGATCAACGTGATCGAAGGGCCGCTCATGGACGGCATGAATGTCGTCGGCGACCTGTTCGGCGCGGGCAAGATGTTCCTGCCGCAAGTGGTCAAGTCCGCTCGCGTGATGAAGCAGGCGGTTGCGCATCTAATTCCGTTCATCGAAGAAGAAAAGAAGCGTCTCGCCGATGCAGGCGCCGACGTGCGGCCGAAGGGCAAGATCGTCATCGCGACCGTGAAGGGCGACGTGCACGACATCGGCAAGAACATCGTCTCGGTCGTGCTCCAGTGCAACAACTTCGAAGTGGTCAACATGGGCGTGATGGTGCCCTGCGCGACCATCCTGCAAAAGGCGAAGGAAGAAGGCGCGGATATCATCGGGCTCTCGGGACTCATTACGCCGAGTCTCGAGGAGATGGCGTACGTCGCGTCCGAAATGCAGCGCGACGACTACTTCCGTGGCAAGCAGACGCCGCTTCTGATCGGCGGCGCGACGACTTCGCGCGTGCACACAGCCGTGAAGATCGCGCCGCATTACGAAGGGCCGGTGGTGTATGTGCCGGATGCGTCGCGTTCGGTCTCGGTGGCGTCGAGCCTGCTGTCGGACGAGGGTGCGGCGAAGTATCTCGACGACCTGAAGACCGACTACGACCGCATCCGCACGCAACACGCAAACAAGAAGGCGCTGCCCATGGTTACTTACGACCAGGCGCGGGCCAACAAGACGAAGATCGACTGGAGCGCGTATCGGCCGAAGAAGCCGGGCTTCATCGGGCGGCGCGTGTTCAAGAATTACGATCTGGCCGAGTTGGCGACTTATATCGACTGGGCGCCGTTCTTCCAGACATGGGATCTCGCGGGCCCCTACCCCGCGATTCTCAACGATGAAATCGTCGGCGAATCGGCGCGGCGCGTGTTCTCGGACGGCAAGTCCATGCTCTCGCGCATCATCCAGGGCCGCTGGCTTCAGGCGAACGGCGTGGTCATGCTGCTGCCCGCGAACACCGTGAACGACGACGACATCGAAATCTACACGGACGACTCACGCTCGCAAGTCGCAATGACATGGCGCAATCTGCGTCAACAAAGCGTGCGTCCGATTGTCGATGGCGTGCAGCGGCCGAACCGCTCGCTTGCCGACTTCATCGCGCCGAAAGATTCCGGCGTGGCGGACTACATCGGCATGTTCGCGGTGACGGCGGGCCTTGGCGTCGACAAGAAGGAAAAGCAGTTCGAAGCCGATCACGACGACTACAGCGCAATCATGTTGAAGGCGCTGGCCGACCGTTTCGCCGAAGCATTCGCCGAAGCACTGCACGCGCGCGTGCGTCGCGATCTGTGGGGCTATGCGGCGAGCGAAACGCTGGACAACGAATCGCTCATCGCGGAAAAATACGCCGGCATTCGCCCGGCGCCGGGTTATCCGGCGTGCCCGGATCACCTCGTCAAGCGCGATATGTTCGAAGTACTTCAGGCAGGCGAAATCGGCATGAGCGTGACGGAGTCGCTTGCCATGTTGCCGGCCGCGAGCGTGTCGGGTTTCTATCTCGCGCACCCGGAGAGCACGTATTTTTCGGTGGGCAAGATCGGCGACGACCAACTTGCGAGTTTCGCCGAACGCATGGCGATCTCGAACGCGGATGCGGAACGCGCCCTCGCGCCGCAGCGCTAATGCTGCAAAACAACATATGCAATCTGTGATAACGAAAAAAATGCACGCTATCGGCGGGAAAATTTTGATTTCCGTAGACTTGTAGCCGCGATAGGTCGTCACCACGACGGCCACGCATTTCTTTTCGTCACGGAGAAAGTCGCATGAAGAAGATGACGTCCGCCGTAACCGTAGCGCTTGCGGCAGCCGTACTTGCAGCATCGAGTTCGGCTGCGTTCGCGCAGGCCAGCACCACCACGGCGTCTTCGTACTCGCCGCCCGTTACCGAGCACAAGAAGAAGCCGAAGAAGCCCAAGAAGCCGAGAGCGTCCGCCAAACCTGCTCCGGCGGAAGGCGGTCAGTCGCAGTAAGCGGCAGCATCGCGACTCAGCCGTCTGACGTTATGTCCGCTGCAAAGTAAAAACCCGCATCGTCGCCGATGCGGGTTTTTTTTATTCGCCAATGCAAACGAACGTTCAGACGCCCCAGAGAATGTCCGTATGCTCTTTCTGCGCAAGACGCAGCATGTCGAGAAACGGATAAGCGCGTTGCGCAAGCCCGATGGGAATCTCGTGCGGTTCGTGACCGTCCTCGCCTTCGTGGAAGTGGCCGTCGTGCTCGGCGCGCTCTTTCTTGTCCGTCGACACGGCGGCTTCGAGTTTTTCGATAGCCGCAGGCAGTTCGTCGTGAGTGATGACGCCCCGTTCGTTCAGCTGTTTACCAATGATGCCAAGCAGATACTCGGCGAGGTTTTGCAGCATCATGACGTCCGGAGCCGCGCTGGTTTTGAAAGTGATCAGCATGGTTAGGTCCTTTTCTTTATGTTGATATGCAGCTTTGAAAGCTGCACGATGTTGCCGCGAGTCGCGCCGACTGCCCGGTATGCACCCTGATTCGACATATTAGCACCTGCTAAAATCCCGCTTTACGCGTAGTTTGATTCCCGCGGCCTGTCGAGGCCTCTTACGGCCGGACCAGCATCGCGTCGCGCATCCGCGCGCACCGCCCTCGCCTACGCCACACCACATCGGACTCGCTCCACTGGATCATTTTCAGCATGCTGCCCGCACACAAAGAAACCTTAGAAACGCTCCTCACCGACGCGGTCAAGCAGGTCGCGCAAGCCACGCAGGGCGCGACTGAAGCGGCCTTCGTCGCGCCGACCATCGTGCTCGAACGACCGAAGGTCGCGGCGCATGGCGATGTCGCCTCGAACGTGGCGATGCAACTCGCCAAGCCACTGCGCGCCAATCCGCGTCAGCTTGCGCAACAAATCGTCGATGCGCTACTCGGCAACGCAGCAGCCAAGGGGCTCGTGGAAGGCGCGGAAGTCGCGGGTCCGGGCTTTATCAATCTGCGACTTGCGGCAACGGCGAAGCAAGCCGTGATCCCGGCAGTGTTGTCCGAAGGCGCCGCATACGGTGACTCGCAGCGCGATGCAGGCAAGCAAGTGTTGATCGAATTCGTCTCCGCGAACCCGACCGGACCGCTGCACGTCGGTCATGGCCGTCAGGCCGCGCTTGGTGACGCGCTCTCGAACCTGCTCGGCACGCAAGGTTACGCGGTGCATCGCGAGTTCTATTACAACGACGCGGGCGTGCAGATCGGCAACCTCGCCATCTCGACGCAAGCGCGTGCGCGCGGCTTCAAGCCAGGCGACGCCGAGTGGCCGGAAGCGGCGTACAACGGCGAGTACATTGCCGATATCGCGCGTGATTACCTGGCGGGCGCAACCGTCGCGGCGAAAGACGGCGAGCCGGTCAACGGCGTGGGCGATGTCGAGAATCTCGAAGCCATCCGCAGCTTCGCGGTCGCTTATCTGCGTCACGAACAGGACATGGATCTGACCGCGTTCGGCGTGAAGTTCGATCAGTTCTATCTGGAGTCGTCGCTGTACAAGGAAGGACGCGTCGAGCAGACCGTCGAGGCGCTCGTGGCTGCCGGCAAGACCTATGAGCAAGAGGGCGCATTGTGGCTGCGCACCACCGACGACGGCGACGACAAAGACCGCGTCATGCGCAAGACCGACGGCACCTACACCTACTTCGTGCCGGACGTGGCGTATCACGTTGCCAAGTGGCAGCGCGGCTTCACCAAGGTCATCAACGTGCAGGGCTCGGACCACCACGGCACCATCGCGCGGGTTCGCGCTGGGCTGCAAGGGCTCGGCATCGGTATTCCGAAAGGCTACCCCGACTACGTGCTGCACAAGATGGTCACCGTCATGCGCGACGGCCAGGAAGTCAAGATCAGCAAGCGCGCCGGAAGCTACGTGACCGTGCGCGATCTGATCGAATGGTCGGGCGGCATGACGCCCGGCAACGAAGCCGCGCCCGATCAACTGGACGAAGACACCATCCGCCGCGGCCGCGACGCCGTGCGCTTCTTCCTCATTTCGCGCAAGGCAGACACCGAATTCGTCTTCGATATCGACCTCGCGCTCAAGCAGAACGACGAAAATCCGGTCTATTACGTGCAGTACGCCCACGCGCGCATCAGCACGATTCTCAACGACTGGAAGGAGCGCTACGGCGGCGCTCTGGCCCAAGCCGCGCACGCCGATCTCGAGCCGCTGTCGAGCCCGCGCGCCATGGCGTTGCTCAACAAGCTCGCCGAGTATCCGGAAATGCTCGCGCACGCCGCCGAAGAACTGGCGCCGCATGCCGTCGCTTTCTATTTGCGCGACCTCGCTGGCGAATTTCACTCGTTCTACAATGCGGAGCGCGTGCTCGTGGACGAACAAAAGGAACGCGACGCGCGCATCGCGCTGCTTGCCGCGACGCGTCAGGTGCTCGCCAACGGTCTCGCGACCATCGGCGTGTCGGCTCCCGAAAAGATGTAATGGTCAGAAGACGTCCGTCGCGCCGAAAACACGACTTTCGACGCGCGCGGACGGCTGCCTGGCGCGGACTTGGCTTTAAGCCACCGTTATAATCGTCGGCCAACTCGAAGACTTTTTGCAGGTGATTCATACGATGGCAAAACCACGTCGCACGTCGAAGCAGTCGCAGTCGAAGCAAACCGGGGGTACTTTTCTCGGCATCGTGCTGGGCCTGATCGTCGGGCTCGCGATCGCCGTGATCGTCGCGCTATATATCACCCGCGCGCCCACGCCGTTCGTGGCGAAGGTTGCGCCGCCGCCCTCCGACACCAGTTCCGCGCCCGCCGCGCAGCCTTACGATCCGAACCGTCCGCTGCAAGGCAAGACGCCTGGGCAGGCCGTGCCGCAAGCCGCGCAACCCACGCCGCCCAATACCGCGCCGGGCCAGAGCACCAATCAAACGCAATCGTCGGGCATGCTGGACGAACCGCAGATCGTCGAAGTGCCGCCTTCCGGTTCGGCCGCGTCCACGCCGAGGAACGGCAACGCCGCGAATCCGAAGACGCCCGACAACGCGACGAGTTCCGCCGCCGCCACGCCCAAGCCGAGCTCGACGACGGGCACGGCCAAGACCACGCCGCCCGCTCCTGGCGACGTCAACACGGGTTACTTCCTGCAGGTCGGCGCGTACAAGACTCAGGCCGACGCGGAACAGCAGCGCGCGCGGCTCGGCTTCCAGGGTTTCGAATCGAAGGTGACGCAGCGCGACGCGGGCGGCGTGACGTACTATCGCGTGCGCGTCGGCCCGTTCGCGAAGTTCGAGGACATGAACACGGCACGCCAGCGTCTGTCCGATGCAGGCGTCGATACCGCCGTCATCCGGTTCTCGAAACAATGACGGGCGTGGCCCGCGTCGTAACCAACGCGATGCGGGCCGACTTTAAGCTCGGCTTAAGCGTCGTATGTCCCACTTATGGACCTTCTGTGCTTCCTCTCAAATCATGAAAAAACTGCTTAGCGCCCTCGCTCTTTCTTTCGGCATCGCGGCTCTTTCGCTGAGTGCGGCCAATGTCGCATCGGCGGCGCCCGTTTCGGGCAAGGACTATACGGTGCTTTCGGCGCCTCAGCCGGTCGGCGCGCCCGCGGGCAAGGTCGAAGTCATCGAATTCTTCTGGTACGGCTGCCCGCATTGCAACGAATTCGAGCCGTACATCGAGACGTGGGAAAAGAAGCAAGGACCGGACGTCGTGTTCAAGCGCGTGCCGGTTGCCTTCCGCGACGACTTCATCCCGCACTCGAAGATGTATCACGCGCTCGTCGCGCTGGGCGTCGCGGAGAAGGTCACGCCGGCCGTGTTCAACGAGATCCACGTGAAGAAGAACTATCTGCTGACGCCCGAGGCGCAGGCGACCTTCCTTGCAACGCAGGGCATCGACAAGAAGAAGTACATGGACGCGTATAACTCGTTCTCGACGCAAAGCGACATCAAGCGCGACGCCAAGTTGCTGCAGGACTACAAGATCGACGGCGTGCCTACCGTCATCGTGCAGGGCAAGTACGTCACGGGTCCGGCCGCGACCAACAGTCTGCAAGGCACGACCGACGTGATGGACTTTCTCGTTCAGCAAGTTCGCGACAAGAAGATGTAATCGACACGGGCCGGCATGAACGCAGTTCGTCTCAAGGTTTTCCTGACCGGCGCGTCGAGTGGCATCGGCCTCGCTTTAGCCGAAGAGTATGTCAAGCGCGGGGCCGTACTCGGCCTCGTCGCCCGTCGCGTCGATTCCCTCGCGGCATTCGCCGCCCGCCATCCGCAAGCCTCCATCTCGATCTACCCCGCCGACGTGCGCAACGCGAACGCCCTTGCCGATGCCGCGCGCCTTTTCATCGAAGAACACGGTCCCGCCGATATCGTGATCGCCAATGCAGGCGTAAGCCGTGGCGTCCTCACCGGCCACGGCGATCTCGAAGCCTTCCGCGCCGTCATGGACACCAACTACTTCGGCATGGTGGCCACGTTCGAACCGTTCATCGCGTCGATGACGGCGGCGCGAAGCGGCACGCTCGTCGGTATCGCGAGCGTCGCAGGCGTGCGCGGGCTGCCGGGATCGGGCGCCTACAGTGCGTCGAAATCGGCGGCGGCGAAGTATCTGGAAGCGTTGCGTGTGGAGATGCGGCCAAAAGGCGTCGCGGTCGTGACCATCGCGCCGGGCTACGTGCGCTCGGAAATGACGGCGCACAATCCCTATTCCATGCCCTTTCTCATGGACGCGGACCGCTTCGCCGCCAAGACCGCCGACGCCATCGCGCGCAAGGTGCGCTACGCGACCTTTCCATGGCAAATGCGCATTGCAGGCATGCTGCTGCATGTCATGCCGCGCTGGCTTTACGACTTCATCTTCGAACGCGCGCCACGCAAGCCGCGCGACGGCCAATAAAAAATCCGGCAACGCGCTCAACGCTGCCGGATTTTTTTGCTTCGAACTTACTGGCCGGTCAGAACGCCACGTAAGGCGAGCTTCCCTGCGGATCGTAGCCGACATACACGTGCCGTCCGTAGAAGAACGGCATGCCGAAGTCGAAGAAGCCCGTCATGCCCAACTGACCGCCGAGACTGTCGAATGCGTACTTCCCGCCGCCCGAGGTCAGCGTGCGCGCGCTTACGAGACTGAACGGCACGGTGGCGGTATTGCCCTCGCTGCCGGTGATCGTGGCCGACAACTGTTGCTCGGAACTCGGGCAATAGAACGAACTCGTGCTCGAACAGAGCGTGAAGCTGTCCTGGAAGAAGTTGCCGTTCGAGCCGGTATCGAAGAAGGTCTGATACGTCGTGCCCTTGTAGGAGCCCGTCAGATCGCCGAATTGATCCGTGCCGTACTTCGTGACGCCCGAAAGCGAGTTATTGCTCTGCGTGCCGATGCCGAATACCAGCGTGCCGGCAGCACTCGCCGCGCCGTTGTCTGGAATGGGCGGCAACTGCACGATCACGCCGTTGTTGTCGGTCGGAAAGCGCATGACCGGGTTGACGACCTGCTGCGCGAGCGGCACTGCCGTGCCCGTGCAGTTCGTGCCGTTCTGGCAGGAGAAGTAAGTCGCGTTGAGCGCGGAACTCACGCAGGACGTGCCGCAGTCGTAGGTCGCGGGACCGACGCCGAGAATGCCGTTCGCGCCGATATCAGCGGTCGTCGCTTCGTCATTGCCGGACGGGCAGCCGTTCATGCCGGACGGCGCCGAGGTCGAAGCCAGATCGCCGATAATCTGCAACGGCACGTTGCTCGCGACTTCGGTACCGATACGCACATCCGCCTGACGCACCGTGCCCCACGTATAGCCATCCGCGAAACCGGCGCATTCGGCGAGCTGACCGCCGTTCCCCGCGCTCGTGACAGGCAGGCTGCCCAGTACCGACTGCGCCGCCGTGTTCAGGATACGCAGGCCGTAGGAAGCGGTATCGAGCTGAATGTTGTCGATGGTCTGACATACGTTCGTGCCCGGCGCGCATACCGTCACCGACACGTTCGGAATATTGACGAAGCCCGCCACACCCGCGTTGACGCTGATCGGCACGGCATTGGTGCCGTTGGCCGCAACGGGCTGCGCGTTCGCCGTGCTGGTGGAACCGCCGCCGCCAACCGAGCCGCCGGATGAGCCGCCGCTCGAACCGCCGTTCGAGCTGGATTTGTTGTCGTCGCCGCCACCGCCGCATGCGGCGAGCGCGAACGCGAGGAACAGCGCGCCGAGCCAGCGCACGCAGTTGCGTGCGCTCGAAGAAGAGGAAGCGCCGAGGCCGAGTGTAGTTCTACGCATACTGGGTTCTCCCGTCGCTTACTGAATGTCGCTGGCGGATACGCCGGCGGGCAAGGATTGCGGCAGATAGGCGCTGCCGGCAAATGCACCCATGTGTCCGCCCGAGCGCACGACGAGACCCGAATCCTGCACGCTCACCTGACCGCGTGCGCCGCGCTCGGCGCGTTGCGCAAGCAGGCCTTGCTGATACTGCGGGAAATAGCTGCCGAGCAGCGTGGCCAGGTCGGGCACACGCGGTCCGCGCCAGGCGATGCCGAACACCGTGCCTTCCGTGGACAAATACTCGTTGACGATGGTGCCGCTCGCAAGCGTGGTCGACCGGACCGTGTAGCTCGAAGCGCTGGCAGACGACGCGCCCGAGCCGGCCACGGCTGCGCGCACGACCGCGTTCGTCGCCGTGGCGCCCGGTGGCGCGTTGAGCGGATCGCCGCCAAGCGCGGCCAATGCCGGTGCCGCGGCGCAGATGCCGAACGCTCCCGCTAGCAGAACGAAGTGTCTTTGCAGATGCCCAAGACGGGGTTGCTTCAGTGCCTTCACTGGGCCTCCTGATATTCGCTGTCCATGATGTTTGACGCCGCCGGCGCACTCGCAAGCGGCCGGCTCATGACGTTCCGGTGACGCAAGAACCGCCGATTTGCGCACCGCCAGGGTGCCGCTCAACCGTCAGTATGCCAAAGTCCTCGGAATTGTCCGAACGTTCGCCAGCACGCGCCGTTTGCGTTTTGGCGATTGGACCGGAAACAGGGCGATTCATTCACACGAATTTACGACGCGCGCGAAAAAACGCGACGCGCACTCTTCGTGCGCGCCGCGTCATTCGCGGGCGAGAAAGCCGCCGATGCAGGAGCTTAAAAACCCAGGCTCGCCAGCAGGTCGTCCACTTGCGACTGATCCTGCACGACATCGCTGCGGCCTTGCGGATTGATCTGCGGACCGTTGAGCAAGGCTTCCGGGCTGCCGCTCGAAGAGACGAGCGCCGCCGCCGATGCCGCGAACTGCTCGCGCCGCTCCGGTGCGATGTTTTCGAGCAGCACGCCAAGCAATTGCTGTTCGATGAGATACACGACATCCGTGATCTTGTTGATGACCTGTCCGGTCAAATCCTGGAAATCCTGCGCGAGCATGATTTCGAGCAGTTGCGCATTGGTCGCCTGCGTCTTCGCCGGAACGCTTTGCAGAAACGTGCGCGTATCCGCGAGCAATTCGCCCGCTTCGCCCTGTCCGAGCGGCGCGCCGTACCATTGCTCCCAGCGTGCATCGAGCGCCTGCGCTTCGTGCTGCATCGCTTCTTGCATCGGCTTCGCGAGTTCGATCGCGTTGAGCGCGCGCTCGGCAGCCTGCTCAGTCATCGTGGCGACGTACTTCAGGCGATCGCGTGCGTCCGGAACGGCAACGGCTGCCGCTTCCACCTGCTTGTCGAGGCCGAGTTCGCGCATCGAGTCGCGCAGCGTGCGCGTCAGTTGCCCGATGCGGGCGAGAATCCGGTCAGTGGACTGATCGTTCTCGATCTCCGCCTGCATGAGCGGGGCGGCAAAATCAGTAGTCAGATCGTTCACGATCAGCTCCCCGCTTTGGCCATCTTCTCGAGAATCTTGCTGAGCTTCTCGTCGAGCGTGGCGGCCGTGAACGGCTTAACGACGTAACCATTCGCACCGGCTTGCGCCGCCGCGATGATGTTTTCCTTCTTCGATTCCGCCGTCACCATGAGTACCGGCAAATGCGAGAGGTTGGCGTCCGCGCGAATCTGCTGCAGCATGGCGAGGCCGTCGAGGTTCGGCATGTTCCAGTCGGAGATGACGAAGTCGAAGCCGCCGCCGCGCAGTCGCGCGAGACCGGCGGCGCCATCTTCGGCTTCATCGACATTCGAATAGCCGAGTTCTTTCAGCAGATTGCGCACGATACGGCGCATCGTCGGAAAATCGTCGACGACGAGGATCTTCATGTTCTTGTCCATCACTACTCCCGGTTGTTTCAATGCGGCGCGACGCCGCGAATCCAAAGTGAAAAATCAGACGCGCTGCACGCGTTCGCCCATCGAGGCAAGCCGCGCCATGACGCGCCGGCTCATTTCGTTGAGCGGCGCGATTTCGCTCGCACCGCCCATTGCAATTGCTTCGCGCGGCATGCCGAACACCACGCAACTCGCTTCATCCTGCGCAAGCGTGTAAGCGCCCGCCTGCTGCATGTCGAGCAGGCCGGCCGCACCGTCGCGGCCCATGCCGGTCAGGATCACGCCGATCGCGTTCTTGCCCGCGTGCTGCGCGGCCGAGCGGAACAGCACATCCACCGAGGGACGATGCCGGTTGACCGGCGGCGCGTCCGACAGATGCGCCACGTAGTTCGCTCCGCTGCGCGCGAGCACCAGATGCGCGTGGCCCGGCGCGATATACGCGTGGCCCGGCAAGACACGCTCGCCGTGTTCGGCTTCCTTCACCGTGATACGGCATAGTCCGTTCAGACGCTGCGCGAACGACTTCGTGAAGCCGGGCGGCATGTGTTGCGCGATCAGCACGGCGGGCGCATCGGGCGGCAGCGGCACGAGCACTTCGCGGATCGCTTCCGTTCCGCCCGTCGATGCCCCGACGATCACCAGCTTTTCCGTCGATACCAACGGGTTGTTCAAATGCGGCGCGGGCCGCACGGCCGCAGCCGACCCCGCGCTGGCGGGCGCGCTCGCCGCATGCGTCGTCTGCCGCACGCGAGCGCGCGACGCCGCGCGAATCTTGTCGGCGAGCTTCTCCGCGTAATCGAGCATGCCGTCGCGGATGCCGACTTTCGGCTTCGTCACGAAATCCACCGCGCCGAGTTCCAGCGCGCGCAACGTGATTTCGTTGCCGCGCTCGGTCAGCGACGACACCATCACGACCGGCATCGGCCGCAGGCGCATCAACTTTTCCAGGAAGTCGAGGCCGTCCATGCGCGGCATTTCGACATCCAGCGTCAGTACGTCCGGGTTATGCAGCTTGATGAGCTCACGTGCGACGAGCGGATCGGGCGCGGTCGCGCACACGTGCATGTCGGGCTGCGAGTTGATGATCTCGGTCATCAGGCTGCGCACCAGCGCCGAATCGTCGACGCACAGTACGTTGATCTTCGGCGTCGCCGGCTTGTTGTTCGCGTTGACGATACTCATGCTTCCTCCGCCGCTCTGGTGCTGCGCGGCGCACGCGCCAGGCCGCTGCTGAAAAGCTCGGCCCGGGGCTTTGCGCCCGCCGCACTCGATGCGCCGAACAGTTCCACGCGCGGCTTGCCCGTGGCGCCCGCCGCACCCGGCTTCGTGTTGAATAACTCGACCCGCGAGCGTGCCTTTGCGAGCCGCTCCGCGCGTTCTTCCGGCGTGCGCTGCACGAGCGCCTGCTCGCGTTCCACCACCACCGGCTCGTGCGCGGCCTTCAGTTTCTTGACCATCACTTGTCCCGAGCGCGGCATGAACGCCACCTTGCGCGGATGCATGCCCTGCAAATCCTCGGCGACGATACGAATCTTTTCCAGCGCGAGATAACGCCGCACGAACTCCGAATTACGATCGCCGATATTGATGGTCGTCATGCCCGCGAGCACCGCGCCGCCGCCGAACACCTTTGCTTCGAAACGCTCACGCCGTCCGCCGCGCTTGATGAGTTCGTTGATCAGCACTTCCATTGCATAGGCGCCGTAGCGCATCGAATCGGACGCCGCCGCCGACGCATCCGAACCGTCGTCGGGCAACATGAAATGATTCATCCCGCCAATGCCCGCCGTGCGATCGTTGATGCACGCCGCCACGCACGAGCCGAGCACGGTCACGAGCACCATGTCTTCGCTCGTCATGTAAAACTCGTTCGGCAGGAGCTTCACGCCCGGCTTTTGAAAGTGATTGTCGAAATACAGATTCGACGCGATCGGCAGGCCGCTCATGCCACTTCTCCCGCCAGCGCCTTCGTCTGTTTCGCCGCGCCCGCGTTCTTCATGTCGCGCGTCAGTTCGTACACGGTCTGGCCGCGCAAACGGAACGCCTGCGACACATACGTGAAGTTTTCCGAGTGTCCCGCGAACAGCAGGCCGCCCGGCTTCATCAGCGGATCGAAGCGCGACAGCACGTGCGATTGCGTCGGCTTGTCGAAGTAGATCATCACGTTGCGGCAGAAGATCGCGTCGAACGGACCCTTGATGTCGTAGCGCGCATCCGTCAGATTCACGCGGCCGAAGTTCACCATCGCGCGCAGCTCGGGACGAACCTTCACGAGGCCCGCATGCGCGCCCGTGCCCTTCAGGAAGAAACGCTTGAGGCGGTCCGCCGGCAGCGTCTTCACCTGATCGAGCGAATACACGCCGGCGTCGGCCTTGGCGAGCACCTGGCTGTCGATATCGCTTGCGAACACCGTGCACTGGCGCGCGGCATGATCGCCGAGCGCTTCGACGAGCGTCATCGCGATCGAGTAAGGCTCTTCACCCGTCGATGCCGCCGAGCACCACACCGACACCGGTTGCTGCCGGCGCTTGGCGAAGTCCGCGAGAATCGGAAAGTGATGCGACTCGCGGAAAAACGCGGTGAGGTTCGTGGTCAGCGCATTGACGAAGGCTTCCCATTCGTTGCTGTCTTCGTTGGCTTCCAGCCGGTCCAGATACAGCTTGAACGTGTCGATGCCGCATGCGCGCAGACGGCGGGCGAGACGGCTGTACGCCATGTCGCGCTTGTGGTCGGAGAGCGAAATGCCCGCGCGGCGATGGATCAGTCCGCGAATGCGAGCGAAGTCCGCTGCCGTGAATTCGAAGTCGCGTTCGACTTCGGAGCCGCGCGTGCCGGCGGCCGGGTCGATGCGTGCGTTGCGCGTTGCCGTCATGATGCTTCGTGCTTCCCTGGCGTCTTCTTCGGCGACGCGCGCCGTTGTGTCGTTGAATGCGATCTTGCGTGGCTTTGTCGTCGCTGTTCTCCGCGAACGGAGCTCATGTCGAAAGCCTGCATGGTCGCTGCTGTTTGCAAACCCGGCTTAGAAGGTTTCCCAGTCGCCGTCGTCCGCGGTCGTCGCCTTGGCGCGCGGTGCGCTCACGGCGGCTTTCGCTGCCATACGCGGCGCGGGCTTCTTCGCTGGCTGTTGCGCTTCGCTTGCCGTTACCTTGATAACGGCCGGTTCGCACGCGACGTTAGCCTCGTGCGAAACTTTTGTGGGTTCGGCGCGCTTGAACGTCTTCGCCTTCGAGACGGCAGCCTTCGGCGCCACGCGTGTAGCGGGCGCGGCAACGGTCTTGGTGCCTGCTTCGATGCGCCATTGGCCGACCACGTCCTTCAGTTGCCGCGTCTGCTCTTCGAGCGATGCCGCGGCAGCCGCCGCTTCCTCGACGAGGGCCGCGTTCTGTTGCGTGACGCTGTCCATCTGCGTGACGGCGCGATTCACCTGCTCGATGCCATCGGACTGCTCTTCCGATGCCGCGCTGATCTCGCCCATGATGTCGGTCACGCGGCGCACCGCCTGCACGATCTCGCCCATGGTTTCACCGGCGCGCGTGACGAGTTCGGAGCCGCTTTGCACCTTGCCGGCCGAATCGCCGATCAGCGCCTTGATTTCCTTCGCCGCCGCCGCGCTGCGTTGTGCAAGCGAGCGCACTTCGCCCGCCACGACCGCGAAGCCGCGTCCTTCCTCGCCTGCACGCGCCGCTTCCACGGCCGCGTTCAACGCGAGAATGTTGGTCTGGAACGCGATGCCTTCGATCACGCCGATGATGTCCACGACCTTGCTCGAACTCGATGCAATCGCGTTCATCGTATCGACGACCTGCTCGACGACCTGGCCGCCGCGCGACGCGATATCCGACGCGTTCACCGCAAGCTGGCTTGCCTGACGCGCGTTGTCCGCGTTCTGCTTGACCGTGCTCGTCAGCTCTTCCATGCTCGACGCCGTTTCCTGCAGCGACGCCGCCTGTTCTTCCGTGCGTTGCGAGAGGTCCGTGTTGCCGCTCGAAATTTCATGCGCGCCGACATCGATCGATTCCGCGCCGCGATGCACCGCGCCGACCATATGCGTCAGGTCCGTTCGCATGCGTTCGATGCCCGCGAACAGACGCCCGATCTCGTTCGTGCTGTCGGTATGCGCCGACTTCGTGAGATCGCCGCGCGAGATGCGGTCGAAGTGATCGACGGCGTCGTTGATCGGCTGCACGATAAGGCCGCGCAACGCGATGCGCGTCCCGATGAGAATGAGCACCGACAACGCGAGCAGCGCGCCGATGGTCAGGCTAAGCGTCGAGATGTGCGACGCCGTGTTCGAGCGCGATTCTTCCGCGTGCTTCTGCTGGAACGCCACCGCCGCGACTACCGCCTGATCGAAGGACACGAACATCGGGCTGATCTTCGTATCCGCGATGGCGTGATACGCGGCCATGTCGTTCGCGCGGATCGCGGTGAATTCCGGCTCGACGCCCGTCTTCACGAGCGTGTCGTGCTGCGCCACGAGCTCATCGAGCGTGGTCTTCGGCAGCATCGGCTTATGGGTGTCGAGATAGAGCTTCCAGTTCTCGTTGCTCTTGTCGAGCAGATACTGGCCGCGGTCCAGCGCTTTCTTCGCTTCCGCGTCGTTGCCCGCTTCGGCGAGCGAACGCACGCGGTCGAGCGTGATGCGCGAGCGCAGCAGATACGACGAGGTCTCCGCGAGCGCGCGCATCGCGACCATGTCTTCCTGCGCGAGCGACGTGAGCGAATGGCTCGCCGAGTTCAGGCCGACGAGCGACAGCGCGCCGATCACGGCCGCGCAACTGACGAATAGCAGTCCGACGAGCGTGAGCATCGTGCGGATCGACAACTTCTTGAACATGTCTTTCTTCCCTGAGCCCGCGCTTCGGTACACGAACGCGGTTGTTTTAAGCGGCAACCGAGTCGATCAATTCCATCTCGCGGCTCGTCATGAGCTTCTCGATGTCCATCAGAATCAGCATGCGGCCATCCACGGTGCCTAAGCCCGTCAGATATTCGGAGGTCAGCGTCGCGCCGAATTCGGGCGCGGGCATCACTTGCTCTTGGGTGAGCGTGAGGACGTCCGAGACGCCGTCGACCACCATGCCGACCACGCGATGCGCGACGTTCAGAATGATCACGACCGTCTGGTTGTCGTACTCGACGCGACCCAGATTGAACTTGATGCGCATGTCCACGATCGGCACGATGATGCCGCGCAGATTGATCACGCCCTTGATGAACGAAGGCGCATTGGCAATGCGCGTCACGTTGTCGTAACCGCGAATCTCCTGCACCTTCAGGATGTCGATGCCGTACTCTTCGGCGCCGAGCGTGAACACCAGAAACTCTTGTCCGGCGGCTTCCGCGTGTTGCGCGTCGCGACGCGAAGACGTCGCGGAATGGATGTTTTGAATGTCTGCCACGGTAACTCCTTCGATGCGGGTGTTAATGAGCGTGCGCGCTGTGCTGCACACGCGATTCGCGGTTGAGCGCGGCCACGTCGACGATCAGCGCGACGCTGCCATCGCCCAGAATGGTCGCGGCTGAAATGCCGTGCACCTTGCGATAATTGGTTTCGAGATTCTTCACGACCACTTGCTGCTGGCCGACGAGTTCGTCGATCAGCATGGCGAAGCGCCGGCCTTCGGTCTGCATGATGGTGACGATGCCTTGCGTGGGCTCGGTGCGCGCGTTCTCCACGTCGAACACGGCATGCAGCGCCACGAGCGGCAGATACTCACCGCGCACGCGCACCACGCGCTCGCCGTTGGCGACCGTGTAGATGTCTTCGGCCACCGGCTGAAGCGACTCCATCACGAAATTGAGCGGCAGAATGAAGATTTCGCTGCCGACCTTCACCGACATGCCGTCGAGAATCGCGAGCGTGAGCGGCAGCACGATCTTGGTGGTCGTGCCCGCGCCTTCACGCGACTTGATTTCGACGTGGCCGCCCATCGACTGGATGTTGCGCTTGACCACGTCCATGCCCACGCCGCGGCCGGAAATGTCCGTCACCTGTTCGGCGGTCGAGAAGCCCGGCATGAAGATGAGCTGCCACACTTCCTCGTCGCTCATCGACTCGGAAACCTGCATGCCCTGCTTCTGCGCCTTCGCGAGAATCTTGTCGCGGCGCAGGCCCGCGCCGTCGTCGCTGACTTCGATCACGATGTTGCCGCCGTGATGCGCCGCCGACAACACGAGCTGGCCGGTCGTCGACTTGCCCGCCGCGCGACGCGCTTCCACGGTTTCGATGCCGTGGTCGAGCGAGTTGCGCACGAGGTGCGTGAGCGGATCGATGATGCGTTCGATCAGGCTCTTGTCCAGTTCGGTCGCCTGACCGAACGTGACGAGTTCCACGTCCTTGCCGAGCTTGCCCGCGATATCGCGCACGAGCCGGGGGAAGCGGCTGAATACGTAATCCATCGGCATCATGCGGATGGACATGACAGCTTCTTGCAGATCGCGCGCGTTGCGTTCGAGCTGCGCCATGCCGTTGAAAAGACGGTCGTGCAATGCGGGATCGAACGTGCTCGTCGTTTCCGCGAGCATCGCCTGCGTGATGACCAGTTCGCCCACCAGGTTGATGAGCTGATCGACCTTCTCCACGCCGACGCGAATCGAGCTGCCTTCCGCCGATGCGGCCGCTGCCGGACGCGCCTTTTTATCGGCATCGTTCGTATTGGCGTTGGCCGGTTTCTGTGACGGTTGGGCGGCAGTCTCCGGGACCGCCGCCGTCGCCGCTTGTTGTTTTTCTTGCGCCGTGGATGCAGACGCGTCGAGCGCCTGCGATGCGTCCGGCTGTTGCTGTAGCGCGTGATGCGCCGCCGTTGCCGGCGGTACTTCGACGGACGCGGCCGGCGACTGCGCCGACTGATCCGCCGCATTGCCACGGCCGATTCCGATCTGCGATTCATCGATCACGAAGCAGCACACGGCCACGATGTCGTCGGCGCTCACGTCCGACTCGAGCCAAAGCACGAGTTCGGCGTCAGTCTTCTTTTCTCCGACGATACTTCCCAGGTTACCCAGCTCCTCGGTCAAAGTCGCCAGGTCCTTCTCGCCCACCCCCCGTAGCGTAATTTTCAGGTGGGGTCCTGCTTCCGCTGCCGATGCTGCCGCAGCGGTTCCTGCAATCGGTGCGCCGTCCGTGACTTCGAACGCGCCGTCCCACGTGCCGTCGTCCTCGATCGCTTCCGCAGCCTGCGCGATGACATGCGCGGGCGGAGCGTTCGGGCCTTCGTAGGCGGGTTCGTGTTGTTGCGCCTTCTCGATGACGGCGGCGGCTTCTTCTATCACCGGTGCCGCCGGCGCTTCCGGGTCTTCGTGCTTCAGACGCTCGAGCTTCGCGCAGATCGCGGCCGCCGCGGCCGCATCCGGCTCGGCGCTCGCGCGATACGCGGCGAGCTGGTCCGAGAGCACGTCCTTCGTCGCGAGGAAGGTATCGATCATGTCGCGGCGCAGAACGAGTTCATTGTTGCGCGCGCGGTCCAGAAGCGATTCGAGGATGTGCGTCGTTTCCGTGAGCGCCGTGAAGCCGAAGGTCGCCGCGCCGCCCTTGATCGAATGCGCCGCGCGAAAGATCGCCGCGAGGTCTTCCGGATCGGGATTCGCAATGTCCAGAACGAGCAGCAGCTGCTCCATCTGCGCGAGCAGTTCGTCTGCTTCGTCGAAGAAGGTCTGATAGAACTGGGTAATGTCGAGTGTCATGCTTGAGTCACCGCAGAAATGCTGTTCAGTCGCGTTATTCGGTCGAGGTTTGCTTCGTCTTGCTCAGTGCTGCTCTTCGGGTTCCGACAGTGCCGCCACCAACTCGGTCAAGAGCTCGGGATCGAGCGGCTTCTGAATCCAGCCGGTCGCTCCCGCCGCGCGCGCCGCGTCCTTGAACGCTTCGCTGTCCTCGGTCGTCAGCACGAGCACCGGCGTTGCCTGGTAGGCGTGATTCACCCGCAACTCCGCGATCAAATCGAGCCCGCTCTTGCCGGGCATGTGCTGGTCCGTCAGGACGAGATCGAAACGCTCGGCGAGCGCCCATTCGAGCCCTTCGTTGCCGTCCGACGCGACGGTCACTTCGTAGCCCGCCGTCGTCAGCGTGGCGGAGAGAATCTGCCGCATGGCGGCGGAATCGTCGATTGCCAGAATGTTCTTGATCATGTGTGTCTCTTGCGGTCTTGCCGGGTTGACGGCTAAAACGTGTGGAGTCTTGAGAGTCTTTCGCGCGGATTTCGCTTTTATTGCGGTCGCGCTTGGAATACGGGCGCGAGTTTGTCCAGCACGGGAGCCGCGCCCGCCGCGTTGTCGAATGTCGCGGGCGGCGCGCCGTCGTCGCGCAACATGGCGCTCTCCGCGCGCCGGTTGAGCACGATGATGCTGATGCGCCGGTTTTCCGGGTCCATCGCGTCCTTGCGATTCAGGTTCTGCGTCGATGCAAGCCCGAGCACGCGCAGCACCTTCGCTTCGTCCATGCCGCCGTAGATCAGCTCGCGCCGCGACGCGTTCGCGCGGTCCGCCGATAGTTCCCAGTTGCTGTAGCCCTTGTCGCCGCCGGCGTACTTCACGGCATCCGTATGTCCTTGCACGACTATTCGATTGGGCACGTCGTTCAGCGTCTTGCCTATCTCGCGCAAAATGTCGCGCATGTACGGCTGCACGGAGTCGCTGGAGAGCGCGAACATGGGCCGCTTCTGGGTATCGACAATCTCGATGCGCAAGCCCTGCTGGGTCGAATCGATGCGTATCTGCTGCCTGAACTGGCGCAAGGTCGGGTTGGCCTCGACGGCCGACATGAGCTTCACCTGGAGGTCGTGCAGGCGCTCTTGCTCGCGGCGTTCGATCTCGCCTTCGGCTTGTCTCAACGCGGCTTCATCGGGTCTTGCCGACGAACGCACCGCGAACGGCGTATTGCCTTCGGTGGTGCGCACCGTGCCGGGCTCGGGGCTCGACAGATCGCGCCCGCCGCCCATGATGATGCTGGAGTCCATGCCGACGGTCTTGCCGCCGACCATCGCGGCCTTGAGCGGCGTGTTGAAGTATTCGGCGATACCGCGTCGTTGCACCGGCGAAGTCGAACTCAGAAGCCACATGAGCAGGAAGAACGCCATCATCGCGGTCATGAAGTCCGCGTAGGCGAGCTTCCACGCGCCGCCGTGATGTCCCTTGCGGCCCGCGACGATTCGCTTGATGAAAATTGGCCGGTCTTTGTCGGGTGAGCTCATGGCGTCGTTCCTCGCTTCACTTCGCGCGGACCCGGCGCACGTGTTCTTCCAGTTCGGAGAACGACGGGCGCTCGGTCGAGAACAGCACCTTGCGGCCGAACTCCACCGAGATGGCGGGCGCATAGCCGTTCAGACTCGCAAGGATCGTCACCTTGATGCACTGAAACATCTTGGTCTGCTCGGCCACGCGCTGCTCCGCCACGCCCGCGAGCGGGCCGATGAAGCCATACGAAAGCAGAATGCCGAGGAAGGTGCCGACGAGCGCCTGCGCGATCATCTCGCCGAGAATCGCGGGCGGCTGATCGGCGGAAGCCATCGTGTGCACGACGCCCATGACGGCCGCGACGATACCGAACGCGGGCATGGCGTCGCCCACTTTGTGCAGCGCTTGTGCGGGCGCTTCGCCTTCGGCGTGATGCGTCTCGATTTCCTCGTCCATGAGGCTTTCGATCTCGAACGCGTTCATGTTGCCGCCGACCATCAGCCGCAGATAATCCGTCAGGAATTCGACGATGTGCTCGTCCGCGAGAATCTTCGGGTACTGACCGAAGATCGGGCTTTTATGGGGATCGTCGATATCGCTTTCGAGGGTGAGCGTGCCTTCCTTGCGCGCCTTGGCGAGCAGGACGTAGAGCAGACCCATCAGTTCCATGTACACATCCTTGTTGTACTTGGAGCCCTTGAACAGCGTGGGAATGACGCGCAGCGTCGACTTGATCGTCTTGATGCCGTTACCGAGGATGAATGCGCCGACACCCGCGCCCGCGATCATCAAGATTTCGACCGGTTGCACGAGCGCGCCAAGGTGGCCGCCTTCGAGCGCGTAACCGCCGAATACGGACAGCAATGTCACGAGCGTTCCAACGAAAATCAGCACAGTCGAGTCCTCAAGGTAGTTGCGGGATGACCGCCGTTATGTGGGTTTACGGCACGGCAAGGGAAAACTTTGGTGCATGACCGGGAGGTGAGGCAAACGCTAAAACCCGCGTGGGATGGGGCTCTGACGACATGCGGCGCAATGGCGCATGACGCGCGGGGAAGCTACGGTGCGAGTGCCTTTTCGTGCGCGCGATGGCGGCGTATAGCTCTTCGCGATAAGCCAGTTGTTCGTGGTTAAAGACGAGTTGACCGCGAGACGTGCGTCGATCTGGCAGCGAGGCGGCTCACTGCATGGGTCGCCTGTCATGGGCCGCAGACGTATGCCGACCAACTTACGAGGTGTTGGCACGGCGGCCGCTCGTCTGATCGGTTCATGCCGGCTGCGCGCCGTTGCGTTCGGTCAGCGCTGTGAGCGCGCAACGCAAACGCCGCCGTGATCAGCTCGAATCAACGCGCAGATCAGCCGGCTTCTATCGCCAATGCATCCGCGAGGAGGGTCGCGTCCGGCGCTGCGCTTTTGTCCTTTTCGTCGAGTGACGAAAGGATGGCGTGATCGTCGAAGCGAAAGCGGCACAGCAAATGGCTCGACGACGCCACCCTCACCGCCTGCGCGGGCGAAAGCGAAGCCAATAACTGCGCCACGTCGTCCGAAAGCGCCAGCCGAGCCATGGCCGAAGCGCGGTCCGCAACCAATAGCTGCTGCGCCAGAAGCAAGTACGCGAGATTAAGCTCGCGAATCTCCGCGAGCGTGGTGGTTGTGCTGGCCGTCATCTTTTCCCCGAATCGATACCCGGCTCGTCAGGCCGTGCGGGAAACGTTTGCTCGGATCGCTCTGGATTGCGGCGATTCGGCCCCGCTCATGGTGTGGATTCGATTGTCGATGAGGCTTCGAGCGCGCGCCAATCGGATAAATCGACCGATTTACCGACGGAGAAGCCCGCGACGTCGTGTAAGAAAAATTCCTACGCGAAATAGTTGAACGGCTGTTTGAGCGAATCGGGAGCACCAAACTCAACTATCGGCTGCTTTTCATCTGACTTGAAACGCTGTGAGCACGAATCGCCCCGTGCCATGCGTAGAACCGGCCCATATGCCTTAGGCCCGATCCGTGCTACTTCAATGCCTCGCGGCAATGCCCTGCGTGCGTCGAATTCGTCTACGTCATTGATATCGATGCACTTTTTGACTTCGTAACAGCCGTTGTTTCGCGCTGTAACAAGGTTAAGCGTTTGAAAAATGAAGTGTAATGCCGCGCTCGATCCCGATAATGAGCAGTAAGGGATAACCCGGTTGAACAGTTTCTTGTCCGGGCCAGTCTCGGGCGGCGTCTTCTACACGAACGCGGCCCGCCCGAACGGCATGCGTCGAGCGCTCGACCGGAGCGTGACTGCAATGCCTTAAATAACAGGAGAGTCACGTTATGCGAATCGCACAAATTGCACCGTTGCACGAAGCAGTTCCCCCGAAGTTTTACGGCGGCACCGAGCGCGTCGTGTCGTATCTGACCGACGCACTCGTCGACCTCGGCCACGATGTAACTCTGTTCGCCAGCGGCGATTCGCAAACCAAGGCGACTCTCGATGCGGCCTGGCCGCGCGCGCTGCGCCTCGACCCGACCGTGCGCGACGCGCTCGCGCCGCACATGCTCCTGCTCGAAACCGTCCGCCGCCGCGCGCATGAATTCGACGTGCTGCACTTCCACCTCGACTACATGCCGTTCCCGCTGTTCACGCAGATGGACACGCCTTTCGTGACGACGCTGCACGGCCGTCTCGACCTGCCTGAACTCCAGCCGATCTTCAACACGTTCACGAAGGCGAACGTGATCTCGATCTCGGACAATCAACGCACGCCGCTGCCGCAAGCCAACTGGCTAAACACGGTCTATCACGGTCTGCCGGAAGATTTGCTCACGCCGCAGCCGCACAAGAAGCCGGAATACCTGGCGTTCCTCGGCCGTATCTGCCCGGAAAAGCGCGCCGATCTGGCCATCAAGATCGCGGCGCAAAGCGGTTTGCCGCTGAAGATCGCCGCGAAAGTGGACAAGGTCGACCAGGAATATTTCAAGTCGACCATCGAGCCGCTCTTGTCGCAGGCGCATGTCGAGTTCATCGGCGAGATCAATGAAGCGCAAAAGCCGGAATTCTTGTCGGGCGCGAAAGCGCTGCTGTTCCCGATCGACTGGAACGAGCCGTTTGGCCTCGTGATGATCGAAGCGATGGCATGCGGCACGCCGGTGATCGCGTTCAATCGCGGCTCGGTGCCGGAAGTGATCGATCATGGCGTGACCGGCTTTATCTGCGAAGACGTGCAAGGCGCAGTGGGCGCGCTGCATCGGATAGATGAGCTATCGCGCACGGAAATCCGCGCGCAGTTCGAGCGTCGTTTCAGCGCGAAGACCATGGCGCAAAATTACGTCGATAGCTACACGGCCATGCTTCAGGCGGCCAAGCGTCCGGTGCTTCGTCAGGTCGCAGTGGGCTAATACGCGGCGCGCCAGACCTTAGGTATCGTTTAAAAAAACCGCCCGACAACGGGCGGTTTTTCATTGTGTGAGCCCGATTCAACCCGCTAAGGATATTCCGAAGATTCTGCCGTTATCGCGTGAATTGACTGCAAATCAACCATTTTTGACAGTTTTGCCAAAGAATCGCGCTTAAACTCCGCTGCGCAAGAGGATTTGAGCTTTCTTGCATTTTGTCAACGGTTGTTCATATTTTTCACGAAGGCAGGATCATGCAATTGTCGACGCGTCTCGGCGCTGAAATTTTCGGTACTTTCTGGCTTGTGCTGGGCGGTTGCGGAAGCGCCGTGCTTGCCGCGGCCTTTCCTCATGTCGGCATTGGCCTGGCTGGCGTTTCGCTGGCGTTCGGTCTCACCGTGCTCACCATGGCTTACGCCATCGGCCATGTGTCGGGTTGCCACCTGAACCCTGCGGTCAGCATCGGTCTCGCGGTTGCGGGCCGCTTTCCGGTACGTGATCTCGGTCCGTACATCATCGCTCAGGTGATCGGCGCGACGCTCGGCGCATGGGTTTTGTCGCTTATCGCCACGGGCAATCCCGACTTCAATTTGGTTGCCAGCGGCTTCGCGGCGAACGGTTTCGGCGAGCACTCGCCGGGCAACTATTCGATGCTCGCGGCACTGGTTTGCGAAGGCGTAATGACTTTCTTCTTCCTGTTCGTCATTCTCGGCGCCACCGATGACCGCGCACCGAAGGGTTTCGCGCCGATCGCCATCGGCCTGTGCCTCACGCTCATCCATTTGATCTCGATTCCCGTCACCAACACGTCGGTGAATCCGGCGCGTTCGACTGGCCCGGCATTGTTCGTCGGCGGCTGGGCACTCGACCAGTTGTGGCTGTTCTGGATCGCGCCGTTGGCCGGTGCAATCGTCGCGGGCGTGGTGTACCCGATCCTGACGAGCGAACGCAGAAAGGCACTGATCACTGCCTAAGTACGTTTGATCATGCTTCAAAGACGGGCGCCTCGTGCGCCCGTTTTGCTTTTCCAGCGCGAATTCTGTGCTCTTAGATTAAAGCGGCGAGACAAATGTAATGGACAATTACGAAGCATGCTTACTATCTTCGTTTTGCGCGTCGTTCCCTCGCTTGAAAACCTTGCTGGACAAGGCTCCGGCTTGCTTCATCGTCTTTACGACGCGCTTTCATACCGTAACAACTCGTCGAGGCTTGTAAGACGCGCGGCGCTTACATTGGACTCATGCGACACGCGTCGCTCTAAAGGAGAACACCATGAAGCGCATCGTCACCCACATGCTCGTAGCTGCCGGCCTCGCGATCGGTGCGGTTGGAGCGGCTCAGGCCCACAGTGATCTTCACATCGGCGTTTCGCTCGGCGCACCCGCGTATGTGGCGCCGGCTCCGGTTTATGTGCGCCCGGCGCCGGTGTATGGCGGACCTTATTATCGTCATGAGGAACCGCGCTGGCATGGCAACTACGGCCACGACAATGGCCGATGGAATCGTGCCGGCTGGCATGACAACGGCAATCACAATGGCTGGGGACGTCGCGGATAAGAATGGCGCAGTCGGTTGCGGCTGCGGTTGCGGCTGCGGCTGCCGGAGCTGCGGTGGCCGGAGCTGCGGCGGCGGTCGCAGTTGAAGTCGCCGTCGCCGTCGCAGTCGCAGTCGCAGTCGCACTTACGGTGGCGTTCGCCGTCGAAGTTTCGATGGCACTCGCGGTCGTTGTCGCAGTTGCGATGGCACTCGCGGTCGCCGTTGCCGTCACAGTTGCGTTGGCAGTTGGAGTCGCAGTCGCACCTACCGTGGCAGTCGCCTTCGCAGTTGCGATGGCACTCGCGGTCGCCGTTGCCGTCACAGTTGCGTTGGCAGTTGGAGTCGCAGTCGCACTTACGGTGGCGGTTGCCTTCGCAGTTGCGATGGCAGTCGCGGTCGCCGTTGCCTCCGCAGTTGCGATGGCACTCGAAGTCGCAGCACGAGCCACCGACGCCCCGCACGCTCCATCAACAGGTCAGGCATCCGCAATGTCGTCGCGAATCCCGAAAAGCTTGCGCAACTGATGCGCGACACCCGCCTCGAAGTTGTTGCCAATACGCGGTACGTCCGGCAGCCGCTTGATGAGATCGGGATTCGCGTTGTTCATCATGAACGGATGCCCTGCCGTTTCGAGCAGATCGATGTCGTTCATGTTGTCGCCAAACGCGACGCATTGTGCGGGATCGATATCCAGTCGCTGCAAAACGTAGCGCAGCGCGCGTCCCTTCGATACATCCGAAGTCATCACCTCGAGACAGTCCGGCAGCGAATAGGTGACGTACAGCGAGTCGCCGAATTCGCGCTCCAGATTTGCCGCTGTCTCTTTCAGATCGGCCGGCTCGCCGATATACAGCACCTTCGCGATGTTCTCGCCGTCGTGCTCGCGCAGATCCATCACCTCGTACTTGAAGCCCGAATCCTGATGGAAAACGAGCAATTGCGGCGCGTGGCGGTCGATCAGCCACGCGTCGTCGGCGAAGAGGTTGACGATCACGCGCCCATTGCCGCCCGCAAGATCCGGTTGCACCAGACGGCGAACGGCGGCGGGATCGAGATCGCGCGAGTAGATGCGTTCGTCGCCAGGCGCGTGCACGCGTGCGCCGTTCGACGTGATCAGATAGGCGTCGACACCGAGCACATCGCGAATACCCGCGACGTCGCGATAATGCCGCCCCGTCGCGATCACGATAGGTACGCCGCGCGACGCGAGCGTGCGAACGGTGGTCGCGGTGAAGGGGTCGAGCTGGTGGTCGCTGTTGAGAAGCGTGCCGTCGAGATCGGTTGCAATGGCCGAGTACATGAACTGCCCTGTGTGAGCGGATCGAAGCTGCCGCGAAGCGGGCTATTTTATCGCGCCCGACGATGCGCACGTCTCGCCAGTTCCAACGCGCCAGCGGCCGAATCGGCGCGCGGGGATCGCACGCGTTCGCGCAAGGCGGCAGGCACGAACGGCTCGTAAAGCGCGGCTAGTCCGCCGCACAACGCAACAGGCAGCTTGCCCGCGGGATCGAGCGCGCCGACGAGCGTCTCGATCTCCCGTGCGGCCTGCGCGAGCAAACGCGCCGCCGCCGGATGATCGCGGAACTCGAAGACGAGCGGCGCGAGCGTGGCGTACACCGTCTGATTGGCGGCGCAGAGCCACACGACAAGGCTGTCGCGATCGCTTGCGCCGGTGCGTTCGAGCAGTGCGCGCGACCAGCCGTCGGCATCCGCGCGACCGTCGAGAACGCGCTGAAGATGCACGACCGCCCGCAGGCCGAGCCACGCGCCGCTGGCTTCGTCGCCGCTCGGAAAGCCATAACCGCCGGCGATTCGGCATACACCGGCTTCATCGAGCGATGCCGCGATGCTGCCCGTACCGAGCGCGACGATCACGCCCGCGTCGCCTCCGTGCGCGCCCAAAACCGTGGTGTAGGCGTCGCTCTCGACGCTCAACGCGCGCACGCGTGGCGCGTGAGCAAGAAAGCCCGCGAGCCAGTCTGCGTTATTGACGCCAGCCAGACCGCAGCCGAGCGAGCACGCGTTCCAGTCGAACGGCAGACCGGCGCTTTCGAAGGCGCGCCGGCAGGCATCGCCGATAGCCTGCCACGCGCGCTCCACGCCGAGCGCGAGCGCCGAGGGACCGCCGCTCGCGCGCGCGAGTTCGGCGCCGCCAGCATCGGCAAGAATCACGCGCGTGCCGCTGCCGCCGCCGTCGATGCCCAGCAGAAAGCCGTCGGAAGAAGTAAGAGTCGAGGTAGTCATGGCCGCAAGCTTACCGGTGCTGGCGGCGCGCGCCAATTGGCCGAATGGCCGAGGTGGCGGAAAGCGGCCCTTCGGCTATCCTGACGCGATCCGAAAACCGAGAAACGCAATGGCCGATACCGACGCAACCCGCTGCTCCTGGGCGACCGCCACGACGGACGCAATGGTCCACTATCACGACACCGAATGGGGCGTGCCCTCCCGCGACGATCGTCACCTCTTCGAAATGCTGGTGCTCGAAGGCGCGCAAGCCGGGCTTTCGTGGTCGACCATTCTCAACAAACGGGAGGGCTACCGCGCGCTGTTCGCGGACTTCGATATCGAGAAAGTCGCGCGCTTCACTGCGAAGGACATCGAGCGGATCGTCGGCGACGCGCGCGTGGTGCGTAACCGCATGAAGATCGAATCGGCGGTGCTCAATGCGCGCGCGGTCCAGCAAATTCAGGCCGAGCACGGGTCGTTCGCCAGCTTCGTGTGGTCGTTCGTCGGCGACGCGCCGATCGACACGCCCCGGAGCGCGGACAATCCAACACCAGCATCGACGCCCGAGTCGGACGAACTCAGCCGCGCGCTCAAGAAGTACGGCTGCAAGTTCATCGGCACGACCATTTGCTATGCGTTCATGCAGGCGGCCGGCATGGTCAACGACCACGCGGCGACGTGTCAGGCGCGACAAAAAATCAAGACGAAACGGAAAGCGCCCGCCAAGACCAAGCAATGAGCCCAGTCCGATATGGAAAATCTTTGCTTTTTGGCAACATGCCTGAGTGCAAAAACTACGTATCAGGGAAGATCCTTATAGCTGACGTTTTTTTGCAGTGAAGCAGCGCTAAAACCTTACTGGCTAAGGGTTTCCGATGCTTCTTCCGCACTGCACGAACGTGCGGTTCATGTAAAAATGGCGTCCTCGCGTGCGCCACCGCACCTTTTTACCGAGCCGAACCGTTATAACTGTCGGTAAGCGGATCGTTCAAGGAATCAAGAATCCGACGCGAGCATAAGGACGCTATGAGACCCAGGCGTCCAGGCCGGGAAAACCATCATGCTCGAAGCAGTACCCGGATAGCAGTCGCAACAACGCCGCTGTTCCGGTGCCGCAAGTGCAGGTTGCTCGAACTACTCAACGCTTGGCCGCTGCGCAGGGGCGCAGGGGAGATTGAATATGAAAAGCCTTAACTTCCTGACCCATCAGGACATTTTCAACCGCGCAGTCCAGCATCTTCTCGTGCAAGGACAAGCCGCATTGCTGCCACACGGCGGCGGCGCGTATCGCGGATACTGCGGCGGCTGCCCGATCGGCAGCTTCATTCAGCCGCGCGACTACATCACGGCGATGGAAGGCATTCCCATTCGCTACATCGCGAAGGCGCCCGAAGTGGTGCCGGCGTATATGGATGTAGGCGTCGCGGGTCTCAAGCGTGCGCTCTTGCGCGCGCGTATCAACGTGTTCGATCCCAACACCGTCGAGTTGCTCTCCTGCCTGCAGAACGTGCATGACGTTTTCGGCAAATGGGAATGGCGCGAGCGTCTTGCTTCGATCGCGCGCCAGTTCGGTCTGTCGGCCGAGCTCCTGAAAACGGCTGCATAAGCGCTTCGGGTGTCGAGATGTTGAGCCCAATCACGATGTTGAGTCCAAAGGACATCTACCAACGCGTCAGCCGGCATTTGCTGGAGCAAGGCGCGGTATCGGAAGATGACAACGGTTCCTGCCGCCTGCGCAGCGCGAACGGGCGCAAATGCGCAATCGGTTCGCTGGTGCGCGACGAGCATTACGACCCGGCGCTCGAAGGCGTGGGAATTTCGTACTACCGGCACGCGCACGACGGCAAGCTATTGCGCGCGCTGTATGCGTCGAATGTGAATGCGTACGATCCGAACGTGATCGATCTATTGATGGAGCTGGAGCAGATTCACGACGACTCGAGCGTCGAGGAATGGCCACATCGGCTCGCGGTACTCGGCAAGCGTCACGCGTTCGTCTAAAGACCGGCGGTAGAAAGCAAAACGGCGGTGCGCCCTTAGGGGTCGCACCGCCGTTTGCCTTTGCCGAACCAGATTCGCACCCGGCCCGAGGCGAAGACGCTTAGTGCATCTTCTTCGGCAGCATCTGGCTGCGCAGGCGCTTGCGCAGACGCGAAACGGCTGCTGCCTTCTTGCGCTTGCGCGCGGTGGTCGGCTTTTCGTACGACTGGCGCTCGCGGAGTTCCGCGATCAGGCCATTCTTTTCGATCGTGCGACGGAAACGCCGAATCGCGACATCAAACGGCTCGTTTTCTTTAAGGGTAATGGTGGTCATGTAAATCCTGTTTCGCTAAACGTATTTCTAACTGCACGACGGACAAACCCGCCGCGCGCCGGCACTCCGATCGTCCACCCAACACGGCGGACACGAGCAAAGCGGCCACGGAGGCCGGAAAAGAGAGAGAGTTGAGATTCAGTTGCGCGCTCGCTGGAAAGACGTGAACGCGCATTTGGAGCCGTCTGCTGCACATTGAGCATTTTCACGCTCGACGGCAAAGGCAAAAATCGGACACATTTCTCGATTCGGGCGCGATGTTACCAGAACCTCGCGCCCGTGCCAACACCTCGGTTCACTGCAAGCCTTTGATGCAGCGGAATTATTTTTGCCAGGCGCTGGCTTCGTCGAGCGCTTTGACATCTTCCGGCGTAAGTTGCAGGCGCGTGGCTTCCGCAAGGCTTTCCAGTTGCTGCACGGACGTCGCGCTGGCGATAGGCGCGGTCACGCTCGGGCGCGCGATGATCCACGCAAGCGCGACCGTCGCCGGCGCCGTGTCATTGCGTTTGGCGACTTCGACGAGCGCATCGACAATTTTCAAACCGCGGTCGTTCAGGTACTTCTCCACACGCGAGCCGCGCGCCTTTTCCTGCGTGTCTTCCTTCGAGCGGTACTTACCCGACAGAAAGCCGCTTGCAAGACTGAAGTACGTCGCCACGGCGAGCTTGTTGGCCTCGACGACCGGTTCGAGATCCGTCTCGTAGGCTTCGCGATCGTAAAGGTTGTATTCCGGCTGAAGGATTTCGTATGCGGGCAGTCCCGATTCCTTCGAGATCTTCAGCGCCTCTTCCACCCGCGCGCCCGAATAGTTCGACGCGCCGATCACGCGCACCTTGCCTGCGGCGATGAGCTTCTGATAAGCGCCGAGCGTTTCTTCGAGCGGCGTGTTTTCGTCGTCGCGATGCGAGTAGTACACGTCGATGTAATCGGTCTTCAGGCGCCGCAGCGAGTCGTCCACCGCCGCCGCGATATTCGCCGCCGAAAGCCCCGAGCGCGTGCTCAGCATGCCGACCTTGGTCGCCAGCACGATCTTGTCGCGCTTGCCGCTTTCCTTGAACCACTTGCCGATGATCGTCTCCGACTCGCCGCCCTGGTGCCCGTCGATCCACGCGGAGTAAACGTCGGCGGTATCGACGAAGTTGAGGCCGTGATCAACGAACGCGTCGAGGATGGAGAACGACGTGCGCTCGTCCGCGGTCCAGCCGAACACGTTGCCGCCGAAAGAAAGCGGCGCGACTTTGAGATCCGATTTGCCGATGGTGCGTGTCTGCATATGTGCTCCGGATGCTTGATGGGTACGGATCGAAAAGGATACGCGGGAACGCGCCCGTGCGCTCGGCGCGCTTTTCGGTGCCTCGCGCAAAAGCGCCGAACTGAGCGGTTTTTCCCCGCCAGTTCCGCCCTTCGGCTCAAGGTGGACGGCTCGATAATCCGTGCAACGCTACCGAAATGCCGAGACCATGAACACCTTCGAAGCACTGGACCAAACGCCCGCACACGTCGCGACGAACGCCGACCAGCAGTTCGAGGCCGATCTCGCCGATGTGCTGCAAGCCGCGATCCTGCAGCATCAGACGCTCAACCTGCACGAGGCCGAGAAGCTCTATCTCCTCGTTCTGGACGCGCGGCCGCAACACGCCGACGCCAACTTCAACCTCGGCATGCTGATGGCGCAGCGCGGTCAATACGAGGCAGCCGTGCCGTTCTTCGAAACCGCGATCGGCACGGACCCGACGCAGCATATCTATTGGGCTACGTATATCGACGTGCTGACGCGCAGCGGTCAGGTCGCGGCGGCGAATATCGTGTTCGAAGTCGCGGTCGCGCAAGGCATGAGCGGGCCGGCAATCGAGAAACTGGCCGCCGAACTGCGCGATGCGACAAAGTCGCGCGAAGGCATCACGGCGCCAAACGGCCGCACGACGCCGACGCCGCAGGAAGTACAGCAGTTGCATGCGCACTTCAATGGCGGGCGACTCGAAGAAGCCGTGGCGCTCGCGAAGACCCTGACGCAGCGCTTCCCCACTTTTCTGCTGGGATGGGAAGTCATGGGCGTGGCCCAGGTTCGCCTGATGGACCTGCAGTCGGCCATTCCCTCGCTACGCCGTTATCTGCAATTGAAGCCGGATGGAATCGACGTTCGCCGAATCCTGGCCGACTCCCTGCGCCTCTTCGACAAGTTCTTCGAAGCGGAAGCCGAATGCCGGCGCATGATCGAGCAGGACCCGAACTATCCGGAAGCGCACCGCATTCTCGGCGTGACGCTGCGCTCGCTGATGCGCCTCGACGACGCGCAAGCTGCTTGCCGTCGCGCCGTGGAACTCGCGCCGTTGTCGGCGAAAGCGCACGAAACGCTCGGCGTGGTGCTGATGGACCAGACGCGGTTCGACGACGCGGAGAAGCATTCGCGTCGCGCGATCGAACTCGATCCAACTTGCGACAGCGCGCACGAGAACCTGTTGTTCTGCTTGTCGCACAAGGAAGAAATCGACCGGAAGGCGTACTTCGAGCAGCATCTGTACTTCGCCGAGCAATGCGCGAAGCCGCTGCAATCGACGTGGAAGAAGCATCGGAACCAGCCGGACCCGAACCGCTGCATTCGCGTGGGCTTCGTCTCGGGCGACTACAACCAGCATCCGGTGGCTGTCTTCATCGAGCCGGTGTTCCGCTATCTCGTGAACGATCCCAGCGTCACGGTGCACGCGTACTACAACCGCTCGGTGACCGACGAGGTCACGCGCACGCTGCGCGATATCGTGCCGCGCTGGCACGACGTCTCGGGTTATAGCGATGCCGCGCTCGCCGACAAGATTCGCGCGGACGGCATCGACGTGCTGATCGATCTTTCGGGGCACACGGCCTATAACCGCCTGCTGACTTTCGCGCGCAAACCCGCGCCGATCCAGGCGACGTGGATGGGCTATCTCGGCACGACCGGCATGACCGCGATGGATTACTACATCGGCGATCGCCACTATGTGCCTGAAGAACAGATCGACGGTCAGTTCGTCGAAAAGCTGGCTTATCTGCCGGCGTATGCGCCTTTCAAGCCCTCGGAACATGCGCCGGCGCTCAACGCGTTGCCCGCGCTCACCAACGGCCACATCACTTTCGGCAGCTTCAACCGCTTCAACAAACTGCGTCCGCGCACCATCGCGCTGTGGTCGGAACTGCTGCGCGCGGTGCCGGATGCGCGCATGTTGATCGCAGGCGTGCCGCGCGACAACAGCCACACGATTCTGATCGATTGGTTCGAGAAGGAAGGAATCGATGTGAGCCGGCTCGAGTTTCGTCAGCGCTCGTCGCTCGTGCGCTATCTCGCGCATCACCTCGACGCCGATATCGCGCTCGACACGTTCCCTTACGCGGGCGGCGTCACCACCATGCAGGCGCTGTGGATGGGCGTGCCCACGCTCACCTTGCCCGGCGAACTGATCGCGAGCCGAGGCAGCACGTCGGTGCTTTCCAACACGGGCCTCGGTGACTTCGTGGCTCGCGACCGCGCGGACTTCGTCGCGAAGGGCATCGAATGGGCGGGCCGGGTCGAAGAACTCGCGCAGATCCGCGCCGGCATGCGCGAGCGCTGCCTGCAATCGCCGGGCTTCCAGCCCGACACGGTGGCCCGCGCGCTCTCCGCCAGCATGCGCCAGATGTGGCAGCGCTGGTGCGCCGGCAAGGCTGCGGCCACGTTCGACGTCTGAAGCGAATTTTTTAACGAAAGAAGTCGCTCCGTCTGCCGTTAAAGCTCTCAGACGGGGCATTCAAAAACCGCGAGCATCGGCAGCAGAGCCCCGCTGGGCAAGCTTTAGCACGGATTTCCAGGTATTTATCAGGCAAATCGAAACGAGCACTAAAGTTTGCCTAGCACGGGCCGAAAACCTAAACAAGCGGCCAAACAAACAAACGACGGACGCTTCCGCCAAACGATGGCGTTATCAACTCAGATAAATGCGCCAGGCCTCATCGGAGAAACAAAATGATCGGTATCAATAGCAACATCAACTCGCTGGTCGCTCAGCAAAACCTGAACGGCACGCAAAGCGCACTGTCGTCGGCAATCACGCGTCTTTCGTCGGGCAAGCGCATCAACAGCGCAGCAGACGACGCAGCTGGCCTCGCAATCGCTTCGCGCATGACCTCGCAGATCAACGGCCTGAACCAAGGCGTTTCGAACGCGAACGACGGCGTGTCGATGGTTCAGACGGCTTCGAGCGGTCTGTCGCAGATCACGGACAACCTTCAGCGTATCCGTCAGTTGGCCGTGCAAGCATCGAGCGGCTCGCTGTCGACGGCTGACAAGACCTCGCTGCAACAAGAAGTGACGCAGCGTATCAGCGAAATCAACCGTATCTCGTCGCAAACCACGTTCAACGGCACGAACCTGCTCGACGGCACCGCCGGCAGCAAGACGTTCCAGGTTGGCGCGAACGTCGGCCAGTCGATCACGATCGACCTCGGCTCGGCAGCAAACGTCTCGGCTCTGTCGCTCGGCGGCAGCAACCCGCAGAAGGGCACGGTCATCGGCACGGTCGACGGTCTGAGCCTGGGCAACACGGGTGCATCCGCAGCTGCCAGTTCGGCAACGATCACGTCGGTCAACGTCATCGCTGACGGCTCCGGCGGCTACACGTTCACCGACCAGGACAACAAGGCACTCGGCAGCTCGTTCGCCTCGTCGAACGTGTTCACGGGTCTGTCCGCAGGCAGCACGAGCATCAGCCTGAACAGCACCAACGTTCCTTCGGCAACTGCAGCTCAAACGTCCGAAGTCGGCGCGCTGACCGCGAACAACACGCCGCCGCAAGTGTCGCAAATCGACATCAGCAAGGCGAACGGCGCATCGTCCGCAATCGAGGCAGTCGACAACGCACTGGATGCAGTGAACTCGCTGCAAGCTCAGTTGGGCGCCGTGCAGAACCGCTTCAGCTCGGTTGCCGCTACCCAGACCGCGCAGTCGACCAACCTGTCGTCCGCTCAGTCGCAGATCACCGACGCGAACTTCGCGCAAGAAACCGCGAACCTCTCGAAGGCTCAGGTTCTGCAACAAGCTGGTATCTCGGTTCTGGCGCAAGCGAACTCGATGCCCCAGCAGGTTCTGAAGCTCCTCGGCTAAGCATCGCCGACGCAGTAACCGGCGCGTCTCGATCACGGCGCGCCGGCGACGTACCCAGGGAGGCTTGCCTCCCGATTTGCATTTCCGCCAGAGGCGCCTTCATGACGAATCGCCTGCTGACGGCGCAGTAAAACGCATCTTCAACCGCTCACGGCAAGAAGCCAGAAACGGAGCCATACATGTCCACGGTAGCAACCACTTCGGCATCCACGGTCGATCCGACCAGCGCCGTCCAGCAGGCCGCGCAGTCGATCATCAGTGGCTCGACCAACTCCACGATGGATGTGAACTCGCTCGTCACCGCCATCGTCAACGCGAAGGTCGCCGGACAGACGGATGCGCTGACAGCCAAGCAAACCAAGGACAACACCCAGCTCACCGCGGTCGGCACGCTCAAGTCCGTGCTGTCGCTTTTGCAAAGCTCGGTGAGTTCGCTCGCGGACGGCACGACGCTCGGCGCCTTCACGGCGACCGGCAGCGGCAAGGGTCTGACCGGCACGGCCAGCACCGGCGCGGTCGCGGGCACTTATTCGGTCGCGGTTAGCAATATCGCCACCTCGCAATCGCTTACCTCCACCGCGTTCACCAGCACCGCGCAACTCGGCACGGGCACGATGAAGCTGTCGGTGGGCGGCAAGGACATGTCGATCAGCATCGACTCTTCGAACAACACGCTCGCGGGCATTGCGTCCGCGATCAACAAGGCAAGCGGTAACCCCGGCATCACGGCGGCGGTCGTCAACGGCACCGATGGCGCGCACCTCGTGCTGCGCTCGGCGTCGACGGGCCAGGCCAACGGCATTACCGTGGCGGTCACGCCGAACATGCAGTCCGACGGCACGACGCCCGACGACAACGGTTTGTCCAAACTCAACGTGGCATCGACGTTGAGCGCCGCCACGACAGATTCGAACGGCAATGCGGTTCCGGCACAGACGGCCATCAGCTCGTCGAACTGGACGCAGACGACGGCCGGCATGGACGCCAACTTCACCATCGCGGGCACGCCTGCCAGCAGCTCGACCAATGCGGTCACGACGGCGCTGTCCGGCGTGACGCTGAATCTCACGTCGGATGCGGTCGGCACGACCCAGACCTTGACCATCGCGCAGGACACGGCCACGCAGAAGACGGCCATCGATGGCTTCGTCACCGCGTACAACAACTTCATCACGACGGCCGCGTCGCTGACTTCGTTCGACTCGACCCAGGCAGCCGGTTCGCAAGGCGGCGCGCTGCTCGGCGACTCGATGATGAACACCATTCGCAACGCCCTTTCCAGCACGATTGCCAAGGGCGTGGGTTCCGGCACGAGCCAGGTGAACCTCGCATCGATCGGCATTACGCTGCAACCGGACGGCACGCTCAAGACCGACGAAGACGCGCTGACCGCAGCATTGTCGAGCAACTCGGGCGCGGTGGCATCGCTCTTCAATTCGAGCACGGGCGTAGCCGCGCAACTGAACAACAGCCTGACCGGATTTCTCGCGACAGGCGGTATCGTCGATACGCGCACGACCGCGCTCACCGCCGATCTTTCGAGCATCACGGACCAGCAAACCGCGCTCGCTTCCTACACGGCGCAACTGACCACGACCTACAACGATCAGTTCACCGCGCTCAACACGCTGATGTCGCAGATGGCGACGCAGGGCAGCTACCTGACCGCGCTCTTCGGCGGCACCAACAGCGCGGGCGCGCTGGCAAGCAACAAGTCGTAAGGAACGAACATGAACCAGCAAGAAATGATTCAACACGCCTGGGCACTGACCGAGGCGATCGAAGCAGCGGTCAACGAAGAAAACTGGGCGCGCGCGGCCGAACTCACAGAGGCGCGTACGCCGCTCCTGATGGCCGTGGAAGCGAATCAGCCGGCTGAATCGCTCGCGACCATTCGCCGGATTCAGGCGAGCATCGAAGCAACGATGGGCCGTGCGAACGCCGCGCAAGCCATGCTGTCGACCGCGTACCGCAAGTCGATGGATCAGGCGAAAGCCGCCGGACGATATCAACAAGCCGCGCGCTTCTAAAGTTTTTCCGGCACGCGCCGATAACCTTAATAAGAACAACGAGAAGAACGCGTCAGACATGACGCGGCGCTTCGCTCTTGATGCCCGCCTCGCGCGGGCATTTTTTATTTGCGTCGCTCGAAGGCTTCAGCGGCCGAGGGTTAAGGTCAAATAAGCCGCGTACAAGATGCCATTGCCAAGCAACGCCCACAACACCACGCCATTGCCGCGCGCGTTGAAGCGCAGCCATGCCGCCGCCGCGAGCGTGATCAGCACGCCGGTCAGCACTTCCACGCGCGGCTCCCACGGCGTCAGCATGATGCCGATGCCCGGCAGCAAGGTGCCCTGAAATACCATCGCGCCTGTGATGTTGCCGAACGCGAGCGTATCTTTTCCGCGTCGCGCCCAAAGAATGCTGTTCACCTTTTCCGGCAGTTCGGTTGCAATCGGAATGATGATGAGCGAGAGCAAGAGCGGCGATATGCCAAGCGCCGCCGACACGCCTTCCACACCGTGGATGAAGCCCTTCGCCCCGCCGACGAGCAGCACGATGCCGATCAGGAACTGCAGCATGATCGACCCGATACCGTTCGGCAAACCCACGCGCGTGATGAAGAGACGCTCGGGCGCTTCCGTGCCGTGTCCGCTTTCGACGAGACTCGCCGATGCCTTGAACGTGGTGATCACGTAAATCACGTATAAGCCGACGAGGCCGACCGCGAACATCGCCCGCACCTGCCACGCATGATGCGGCACGAACATGGCGCCGGCCGCAATCAGGAACGCGACGAGAAAGAAGTTCAGGTCGCGCGTGAAGCCGCTGCGCTCGGGCATGATCCGGCCGCGCAAGCCACGCGATTTGATGACCGCGAGCGTCATCAGGAAAGTGGAAAGCGTCGCGAGCATGAGTGGCGCGCCGAGAATGGCGCCAACACCGATTTCTTCGTTAACCGAACGGCTCGCCGTGCCGCCCAGCAGCGCGATGATCGGCACGGTCGTTTCCGGCAGCGCCGTGCCGACCGCCGCGAACAGCGATCCAGTCACGCCCTCCGATATGCCGAGCCGTTCGCCGAGATGTTCGAGCGCATTGGTGAAGAGTTCCGATGCGATGAGAATGACCGCGAGCATCAACGCGAGTTCGACGAAGAGCATCGTCATGCGGCACCTCGCGGGAAACGATGCAACGCGCATGCGCGAATGAGCGCGCAGCGAGACAGGGATTTTTGTAGTTGTGGGGACACGATGATTCCACGGTCGGACGTTCAGCGAACCACGATGCGCCATGCGCCGTCCGACCAAGAACGACAAAGCGCATCGATGGTCTCGCCAAACCGCCGGATGCGACAGCACCGACCGGTCGAACGCGCCACGGCAGCAAGGCCGAGGATGTTGACGCGTTCTCCTTCGCTGATGGAAGGAAGGCTACTCCCCAAAGACCGGGGCAGTGTAGCCTGAGCCGCCCGGTTCGGCAACCCGCACGGCGCGTTCGAGGCATAAGCGTATGCGCAACGATTCGTTGTCGAGCGGCGAGCGCTTCGCTAACCTAGCCGCGCGGATGCGCTACTTGCTCGCCACACGCGCACAGGGTAAAACCAGCCACAAGAACAATCGTAATGTGACCAGCCGGGTCACGGGAGATCTCATGCGCAACACACTTTTCGCTGCCGCCATCGCGGCGACGTTCGCCGCCGCGCCGCTTATCGCAATGGCCAAGCCGCTCACCATCTGTACTGAATCGAGTCCGGACGGCTTCGATGTCGTGCAGTTCAATTCGCTCGTCACGACCAACGCGTCGGCGGATGTCATCTTCAACACGCTCGTGTCATACGACGAGGCCGCGAAGAAAGTCGCGCCCGCGCTCGCCGAGAAGTGGGACCTCAGCAGCGACGGTCTTACCTACACGTTCCATCTGCGTCCGAACGTGCAGTTCCAGACCACCGACTACTTCAAGCCGACGCGTCCGCTCAATGCCGACGACGTCGTCTTCACCTTCGAGCGCATGTTGTCGGACAGCAACCCCTGGCACAAGATCGCGGGCGCGAGCGGCTTTCCGCATGCGCAATCGATGGGTCTCGTGAAGCTCATCAAGGCCGTGACCAAGGTCGATGACAAAACGGTGAAGTTCGAACTCAACGAGCAGAACGCGACCTTCGTGCCGATCCTCACGATGGGCTTCGCATCGATCTATTCGGCGGAATATGCGGACAAGCTGCTGAAAGCGAACCAGCAAGTCGATCTGAACAGCAAGCCTGTCGGCACCGGTCCGTTCGTGCTCAAGAGTTATACGAAAGACGCGGTGATCCGTTATGACGTGAATCAGAGCTACTGGGGGCCGAAGCCTAAAGTCGATCGCCTGATTTATGCCATCACGCCGGACGCCGCCGTGCGCGCGCAGAAGATCAAGGCGGGCGAATGTCAGATCGCGTTGTCGCCGAAGCCGCAGGACGTGCTCGACGCGAAGAAGGACAAGTCGCTGAAGGTTAGCGAGACGCCCGCATTCATGACCGCGTTCGTCGCGCTGAACACGCAGAAGAAGCCGCTCGATAACCCGAAGGTGCGGCAGGCGTTGAACATGGCGTTCGACCGCACCACCTATACGAAGACGGTGTTCGAAAACACGGGAACGCCCGCTGTGAACCCGTATCCGCCGAACACGTGGAGCTATGACAAGAACATCGCGGCGTACAAGTATTCGCCCGATGCCGCGAAGAAGCTGCTCGCGGATGCAGGCTTGCCCAATGGCTTCGAAACGACCATCTGGGTGCGTCCGAACGGCAGTGTGCTGAATCCGAATCCGAAAGCTGGCGCCGAACTGCTGCAGGCGGATCTCGCGAAGATCGGCGTGAAGGCGCAGGTGAAGATCATCGAGTGGGGCGAACTCATCAAGGAAGCCAAGCAGGGCCAGCACGACATGCTCTTCATGGGCTGGGCCGGCGATAACGGCGATCCGGACAACTACCTCTCGCCGCTTTTCAGTTGCAATGCAGTGAAGTCGGGCATCAACTTCGCGCGCTTCTGCGACCCGCAACTCGATAAGCTCATCGCGGATGGCAAGGTCACCTCCGACGTCGCGAAACGCACGAAGGCTTATGTGGACGCGCAGAAGATCATCCACGATCAGGCGCTGTGGATTCCGCTCGTTTATCCGACTGCGGCGGCAATCACGCGTGCGAACGTCAGCGGCTATAACGTGAGTCCGTTCGGGCGGCAGAACTTCGGGGCTGTGACGGTGCAGTGAGGGGTTTTACGCGGGCGAGTACCGGATCACCCCGTCCTCGCCCGTCTCGCGCGTAAGCGTGCCATCCAGCCACAACAAGTTCAGATGCGCGAGCGCTTCGCCAAGTGCGAAGGTCATCTGATGGATATCGAGCTTGCGCTTGAACATGATCGGCACGATATCTCCCGCGCTGCACGGACGCTGCGTGCACGCCTCGACCACTTCCGCAAGCCGCGCGCGATGATGGTCCCGCAACTGACCGATACGCGTGAGCACGCCGCGAAACGGCTTGCCATGCGAAGGCAAGGCGAGCACATCGGCGGGCATGTGTTCGTAGCGTCCCAACGATTCGAGATATAGCGCAAGCGGATTGCCTTCTGGCTCGATAGCGAACACGGACACGTTCGTCGAGATGCGTGGCAAAACCATATCGCCGGAAATGAGCAGCTTGTCCGCCGCGCAATACAGCGCACTATGTTCGGGCGAATGACCGTAGCCCGAAATGATTTGCCATTCGCGTCCGCCAATCGCGATGCGGTCGCCATCGCGGATACGGCGGAACTCGGCGGGGATGGAAGGCACGAGCGTCGGGTAATAGCTGTCGCGCTTTCTCAATGCATCGAGCGATGCCTCGTCCGTTAGACCATGCGCCCCGAAGTGCTTCGCCGCGCGCTCGCCGCCCGCGTTCGAGCCATCGCCCGCGGCCATCACGCGGCCCATTGCATACTCGCCGAGCGCAATCCAGAGACGCACGTTCCAGCGTGCCTTGTCGCCACCCTTGCAGATCCAGTCGGCAAGACCGAGATGATCCGGATGGCAATGCGTGACGATCACGCGCAGCACAGGCAAGCCGTCGAGCGCGCTGTCGAACACGCTTTCCCAGTTCGCGCGAATAATTTCGTTCGAGATGCCGCAATCGATGATGGTCCAGCCCTGCACGCCATCGATCTCATCGCGCAATAGCCACAGATTGATGTGATCGAGTGCGAACGGCAAAGGCATGCGCAGCCAGTAAAGGCCAGGCGCGACTTCCTTCACGCGCCCCGCTTCGGGCAATTCGTCGGCAAAAACATAATCGAGTTGATGTTCGAGTGCGTTCATTCTTTTGCGCCTCTGAAGTGTGCATGAATGCGGGTTCAAGCCACGTTGCAATTTCGTCAGGTTGACGATAACGTAAACCTCATTCTAACGTCGCATGTGTGATCACGTGCTCCGGCGCCGGCAATGACTCAAGCCATTCACTACACCATCAGCGAACTGGCGCGCGAGTTCGACATCACGTCGCGCGCCATTCGCTTCTACGAAGACCACGGTCTGCTTGCGCCCGAGCGCGACGGCGCGAACGGCCTGCGGCGTGTGTATTCGTCACGCGATCGCACGCGCCTGAAACTCACGCTACGCGGCAAGCGGCTCGGCTTTACGTTGTCGGAGATTCGCACGCTGCTGGACTTGTACGACTCGCCCACGGGCGGCACGCGGCAATTGCAGGCTTTTGTCGATACCATCGCGGCGCATCGCGAAGTGCTCGAGCGGCAACTCGTCGATCTCACCACGACACTCGCCGAACTCGAAACATACGAGAAGCAAGGCCGCGCGCTCCTTGCCGCTGGTGTCGAAAAGCGCGCCCGCAGAGCCAAAGCCGCATGATGGCCAACGAGACGCCCAGCCGACATGAATCACTTCCCCAAGCTGCTCTCGTCGCAAATAGGCTTCGATGTCGCGCAGACGATACTCGACGGCTTCGATCGCCATTACCGCGTCTTTCGCGAAGCGGCAGTCGAGGCGAAGCATCTGTTCGAGGAAGGCAACTGGCAAGCGCTCGCGCAACGCGCACGCGACCGCATCGCGTCTTATGACGATCGCGTCGCGGAATGCGTGACGTCGCTGGAAGACGAGTACGACGCCGAGACCATCGACGATGAAATCTGGCAGCAGATCAAGCTGCACTTCATCGGCTTGTTGACGACGCATCGGCAGCCGGAATGCGCGGAGACGTTCTTCAACTCGGTGTGCTGCAAGATCCTGCATCGCTCGTATTTCAACAACGATTTCATCTTCGTGCGGCCCGCCATTTCGACCGAATACATCGAGAACGACGAGCCCGCCGCCAAGCCGACGTATCGCGCGTATTACCCCGAGAAAGACGGGCTGCAGGCCACGCTCGAACGCATCGTCACGAACTTTCAGCTGGAGCCTCCGTTCGAGGATTTGCCGCGCGACGTGCATTGCGTGGTGGATGCAATCGAAGAGGCCTTTGGCCAACTCATGCCCGCGCCGAACTTTCAGATTCACGTGCTCTCGTCGCTGTTCTTTCGCAACAAGGCGGCATATGTCGTCGGGCGCATCATCAATGGCGATGCCTTACTTCCGTTCGCGGTTGCCATCCGTCACACGCAGCCGCACTTGCTGGCGCTCGACACCGTGCTTTTGAACCGGGAGCAGTTGCTCGTCATCTTCAGCTTCTCGCATTCGTACTTTCTCGTCGACATGGAAGTGCCGTCCGCGTATGTGCAGTTCTTGCGCAGCATCATGCCGGGCAAGCCGAAGGCCGAAATCTATACCTCGGTGGGCTTGCAGAAGCAGGGCAAGAATCTGTTCTATCGCGACCTGCTGCATCATCTGAAACATTCGAGCGATCGCTTCATCGTGGCGCCCGGCATCAAGGGGCTCGTGATGATCGTGTTCACGCTGCCTTCGTTTCCCTACGTGTTCAAGCTCATCAAGGACGCGTTTCCGCCGCCGAAGGAAACCACGCGCGAGAAGATTCAGGGCAAGTATCAACTCGTCAAGCGTCACGACCGCGTGGGCCGCATGGCCGACACGCTCGAATATTCGAGCGTCGCGCTGCCGCTTGCGCGCCTCGACGATGCGTTGATCCGCGAACTTGAAAAAGAAGCGCCTTCGATGATCGAATACGAAGGCGACAAGCTCGTCATCAAGCACGTGTATATCGAACGGCGCATGGTGCCGCTCAATCTCTTTCTGCAAGGCGGCAGCGACGCGGACGTCGATCACGGCATCCGCGAATATGGCGACGCAATCAAGCAGTTGATTCAGGCGAACATCTTTCCCGGCGACATGCTGTACAAGAATTTCGGCGTGACGCGCCACGGGCGTGTCGTGTTTTACGATTACGATGAAATCGAGTATCTGACCGATTGCAACGTGCGTAGCGTGCCGCCGCCGCGCTACGAGGAAGACGAGCTGTCCGGGGAACCGTGGTATACCGTCGGGCCGCACGACATCTTTCCGGAGACGTACGGCACGTTCCTGCTAGGCGATCCGCGCGTGCGCGAAGCATTCATGCGTCATCACGCGGATTTTTTCGATCCCGCGATGTGGCAGCGTCACAAGGAGCAGCTACAACGAGGCGAACTCGCCGATTTTTTCCCCTACGACCGGGCCCTGCGATTCTGCATCCGCTATCCGGAGCGTTTCGACAAGGCAACGGCATCGATACGCGCGGCTTGATACATCATCGAGCGCGCAAGTACCCGAAACACGACCATCACCATGACTGAGCAAAACGACCAAGCCTTCCATCCCCTCGCCCATCTCTTCGACAACAATCAGGCGTGGGTCGAACGCAAGCTATCCGACGACGCGGAGTTCTTCACGCGCCTCGCGCACCAGCAGGCGCCGGAGTATCTGTGGATCGGCTGCTCCGACTCGCGCGTGCCGGCGAACCAGATCATCGGCTTGCCGCCCGGCGAAGTGTTCGTGCATAGAAACATCGCGAACGTGGTCGTTCACTCGGACCTCAATGCGCTGTCCGTCATTCAGTTCGCGGTGGACTTGCTGAAGGTGAAGCACATCATGGTCGTCGGCCACTACGGCTGCTCGGGCGTGGGTGCGGCGCTCGTCGGCCAGCGCGTGGGTCTCGCGGACAACTGGTTGCGGCACGTCGAGGACGTGCGCGAAAAACACGCGGCGCTGCTCGATGAATGGCCGGTTGGAGAAGCGCGGCACCGGCGTCTGGTCGAACTCAATACCATCGAGCAGACGCTCAACGTGTGCCGCACGACCATCGTCAACGACGCGTGGGCGCGCGGTCAGGACCTCACCGTGCACGGCTGGACCTATGGCGTGCACGATGGCCGCTTGCGCAACATGGGCATGATGATCAGCGCGCAAGACCAAGTGGATTCAACCTATCAGGCATGCCTCGCCGCGTTGACGCGCGGCGGCGCGCATGCCGCGGCGAACGATGTGATCGCGTCGGATGCGGCGCGGCTCGGCGACGTTCCCGCCGTCATTCAAGGCGTCATCAAGGAGCTGAAACATGAGTGAGACATCGAAGGATTCCGTGGTCATCGTATCGGCGGCACGCACGCCGATGGCCGCATTTCAGGGCGATTTCGCCGCGATGACCGCGCCGCAGCTCGGCGCGGTCGCGATTCGCGCGGCATGCGAACGTGCGGGTCTCGAACCCGCGCGGATCGACGAAGCGATCATGGGCTGCGTGCTGCCTGCGGGCCAAGGTCAAGCGCCTGCACGGCAAGCGGCGCTCGGCGCGGGCTTGCCGCTTTCCACCGGCAGCACGACCATCAACAAGATGTGCGGCTCCGGCATGCGCGCGGCCATGTTCGCGCACGACATGCTGCTGGCGGGCTCGGCCGATGTGATCGTCGCGGGCGGCATGGAAAGCATGACGAATGCGCCGTATCTGTTGCCGAAGGCGCGCGGCGGCATGCGCATGGGTCACGGTCAGGTGCTCGACCACATGTTCCTCGACGGCCTCGAAGACGCTTACGACAAGGGGCGTCTCATGGGCGCGTTCGCGGAGCAATGCGCGTCGTCGTATGAGTTTTCGCGCGAATCGCAAGATGCGTTTGCCGTCGAGTCGTTGCGACGCGCTCAGCGCGCCAACGACGACGGTTCCTTCGCCTGGGAAATCGCGCCTGTCACGGTGCAAGGCAGAAAGGACGATACGGTCATCGCGCGCGACGAACAGCCGTTCAAGGCGAACATCGAGAAGATTCCATCGCTCAAGCCCGCGTTTGCCAAGGACGGCACGGTGACGGCCGCGAATTCGTCGTCCATTTCCGATGGCGCCGCCGCGCTCGTGATGATGCTCGAATCCACCGCCAAGCGGTTGGGCGTGACGCCGCTCGCGCGAGTCGTGGGTCACAGCACGTTCGCGCAGCAGCCCGCGTTGTTCACGACCGCGCCGGTTGGCGCCATTCGCAAGCTGTTCGAGAAGAACGGCTGGCGTTCCGGCGATATCGATCTCTACGAAATCAACGAGGCCTTCGCCGTAGTCGCCATGGCCGCGATGCGCGAGCACGATCTGCCGCACGACAAGGTCAACGTGAACGGCGGCGCGTGTGCGCTCGGACATCCTATCGGCGCGTCCGGCGCGCGCATTCTCGTGACCTTGCTTGCGGCGCTGAAGGCTCGTGGGCTCAAGCGCGGCGTTGCGAGCTTGTGTATCGGCGGCGGCGAAGCGACGGCCATGGGTATCGAACTGGTCTAAAGAGTTGGCGCCGTGCCACGACCATCCATAACAAGGGAAGATTGCACGTGACTTATCAGGTACATGGCGTTTCGTCATCGGGAAACTGCTACAAGGTGCGGCTCGCGCTCGAACAACTGAATCTGCCCTACGTCTGGCACGAAGTGGACATGATGAACGGCGCCACGCGCACCGAGTCGTTCCTGAAGCTCAATCCGAATGGCAAGGTTCCGGTGCTCGTCATCGACGAACAAACGGCGCTCACCGAATCGAACGCCATTCTCTGCTATCTCGCCGATGGCACGCCGCTCCTGCCCGCCGACCGGCTCGAACGCGCGCGCGTGCTGCAATGGATGTTCTTCGAGCAATACAGTCACGAGCCATATGTCGCGGTGGCGCGCTTCATCAAGCAGTTCCTGAAGAAGCACGACGATCCGCGGCTGCCCGACAAGATCGCTGGTTCGTACCGCGCGCTCGACGTGATGGAGCAGCATCTCGCCAGGCGCACGTTCTTTACCGCCGAGCGCTACACGGTGGCCGATATCGCGCTTTACGCATACACGCATGTCGCGGATGAAGCCGGTCTCGATCTCGCTAGCTATCCGGCCATTCGCGCGTGGCTTGCGCGCGTGAAGAACCAGCCGGGGCGCATCGACATGCCGAGCGTGGATCAATGAAGCCGGTGGAATGTCCTTGCGGCGGAGCATCGCCCAATCAACATCCGAACGCCCGCGCGCCGCGTTATGAAGCGTGCTGCGGGCGCTTTATCGAAGCCGGCGCCTTTCCGGCGAACGCCATGGAACTCATGCGTTCGCGCTATACCGCTTACGTCCTCGGCAATACGACCTACCTGCGCGCGACCTGGGACGACAAAAGCCGCCCGCCCGATCTCGATGTCTCGAACGACACGCACACACGCTGGCTCGGTTTGCAAATCAAACGTCACGCTGTGATCGATACACAACACGAGGAAGTCGAATTCGTCGCGCGCTACAAGGTCGAAGGGCGAGCGCATCGCTTGCACGAAGCCAGCCGCTTTTGCCGCGACAACGCCGGCCACTGGGTCTATATCGACGGTGACATAAAAGAAAAGTAAATGTCTCTTTAAAACATATAAATCCGATTCAGTATTAATTTCCTTGATTTCTCCTTTCAAATTAAATGGTTACGGGGTTACGCTTATTGTGCAGTGCAATTTTGAACAGTTAATCTCTCTTCACGTCAGGGCGCAGTCATTGCCGCGCCCCGATGTTCGCAGCGAAGCCCCGTATTGAAGCCAATTGTCATGCCTTTTCTAGGCATGGCTCCCGGAACCCGCATTCGATACTGCTCATCATGAGCAGCGAGATAGGTTTGTGACTTCAATCGTGCATTTGGGGCCAAGCCAATCAAGCCTTAATCGGAGCGAGGCGGAGTTAAGGGATGGCGATCAGAACCTGGTTGGTCGGATGCAGCATGGTGTGCTCACTTGCGACATCGTTCATCACGACTGTCGTGAAAGCCGAACCGATCGGCGGCGTTCGTCCCTCCGAAGGGCTTTCAGCCCCCGTCTTCGGCCAAATACCCGACGCGCTCGACGCTCACCTTCCGGTCGTCGGCAATGGTCTGAACGAAAGCATCGTTCAAATTCCCGAAGCCGACATCTCGCTCGAAACGACCGTTTTCAAACCGGACGGCGCGGGTCCTTTCCCGATGATCGTCTTCAACCACGGCAAGCTCCCCGGCGACTCGCACGCCCAACCGCGTAATCGGCCGGTCGCGCTCGCACGCGAGTTCGTGCGTCATGGCTATGTCGTGGTCGTGCCGAATCGTCGCGGCTTCGCGGGATCGGGCGGCGACTACGCCGGCCATGGTTGCGATGTCGAAGCCAACGGCTTCGCGCAGGCGGAAGACGTCGCCGCAGCGGTCGCGTACATGAGCCAGCAGCCTTATGTCGACAAGACGCATATTGTCGTGGGCGGCACTTCGCACGGCGGCTTGACGACGATGGCCTACGGTGCGCGCGAAGCGGTCGCGGCGCCGGGCGTGCGCGGTCTCATCAATTTCTCGGGCGGTCTGCGTCAGGACGAATGCGCCGGCTGGCAAAAAAATCTCGTCGATGCCTTCGGCGCTTATGGCGAGAACGTTCGTTTGCCTTCGCTGTGGCTCTACGGTGACAACGATTCGGTGTGGCAAGGCGACTTGTCCACGCAGATGTATGCCGCGTTCGTGTCGCACGGCGCACGCGCGCAGATGACCGACTTCGGCACCTACAAGAACGACGCGCATCGGCTCGTCGGCGACCGCGACGGCGTGCAGGTCTGGTGGCCGCGTGTGAAGGCGTTCCTCGCGCAAGTCGGCATGCCGACCACGGTGCAATATCAGGTCGCCGAGCCGCATTCGCCGAAGGCCACCGACTTTGCGAACCTCGATGCCGTGCAATCCGTGCCCTTCATCGATGAAAGCGGCCGCAACGGCTATCGCAACTTCCTGAGCCAATATTCGAGCCGCGCGTTCGCCGTGTCGAACTCGGGCGCGTGGTCGTGGGCCGAAGGCGGCGACGACCCGATGTCCGTCGCGCTCGCCAGTTGCCAGAAGCAGAGCGCCGATCCCTGCAAGCTCTACGCGGTGGATAACGCCGTCGTGTGGAACGAAGCGGGCGAGCAAACGCAGACGGCATCGCGCTGATAGCTTCTTCCCTCCAAATTTTTCGAACGCCGGCCTTGCGCCGGCGTTTTGCGTCTTTCGCCCGTGTTGGCGGTCCGTTCGGCGAAGTTAGCCGCGATCGCCCTTTTCACAACTTCGTGGAAGCGTGCGCAGGCGATCCAGGACCCGGCCGAAAAGCGAAGCTTCCGGATATTTTCGCCATAATCGAAGCGCGCGAAGTCAGGCGCAATCCTCGAATAGCGCAGGCCCTCGCGGCTTGCCCGATGTATCCGGCTGGCGCCATGCGCCGCCTGGGAGCCGTTTTTGAACACAGAAGACAATCAGGACTGGGTCGCGCGCTCGCTCGCCGCGGTGTGGCACCCGTGCACTCAGATGAAACACCACGAGCGCATGCCGCTCGTGCCCATCGCGCGCGGCAAGGGCGCGTGGCTCTACGACCCGGCGGGCAACCGCTATCTCGACGCCATCAGTTCGTGGTGGGTCAATCTGTTCGGCCACGCGAATCCCGACATCAACCGCGCGCTCAAGGATCAACTCGATACGCTCGAACACGCGATGCTAGCGGGCTGCACGCATGCGCCCGCCGTCGAACTGGCCGAACGGCTGTCCGCGCTCACACGGCACACGCTCGGTCATGCTTTTTTTGCGTCCGATGGCGCGTCCGCCGTCGAGATCGCGTTGAAGATGAGCTTTCACTTCTGGCGCAACCGTGGGCAAAGTGAAAAGCGCGAGTTCGTGTGCGTGGCGAACAGCTATCACGGCGAAACCATCGGCGCGCTCGGCGTGACCGATGTCGCGCTCTTCAAGGACGCATACGATCCGCTGATCCGCCACGCGAATGTGGTCGCATCGCCGGCGGCGAGCGGCGAAGACGAAGCCATCGACGCCATGCGCGCGCTCTTCGAACAACGCGCCGCGCATCTCGCCGCCGTGATCGTCGAGCCGCTCGTGCAATGCGCGGCCGGCATGGCGATGTACGACGCGTCGTATCTCACCCGCTTGCGCGCCCTGTGCGATGAACACGGCGTGCATTTGATCGCCGATGAGATCGCGGTCGGCTGCGGCCGCACCGGCACCTTCTTCGCGTGCGAGCAAGCGGGCATCTGGCCGGACTTCGTGTGCTTGTCGAAGGGCATCAGCGGCGGTTATCTGCCGCTTTCCATCGTGCTCACGCGCGATGACATCTACGCCGCTTTCTACGATGACGACGTTACGCGCGGCTTTCTGCATTCGCATTCGTACACGGGCAATCCGCTTGCATGCCGCGCCGCGCTCGCGACGCTCGATCTGTTCGAAAGCGCCAACGTGCTCGCGGAGAATCGCCGCAAAGCCGCGCTTTTGCGCGAGGCCTTGCAGCCGCTCGTGAAGCATGAACGCGTGCGCAATCTACGCGAGCGCGGCACGATCTTCGCGTTCGATGTCGTCACCGAAGATCGCGCGTTCTCGCGTCGCTTCTTCGAGTTGGGGCTGGAGCGCGAACTGTTGCTGCGTCCTATCGGCAAGACGGTTTATCTGATGCCGCCATACGTGCTCACCGACGACGAACTCGCGCTGCTCGCCAGGCGCACGCGCGAAACGCTCGATGCCACGCTGGCCGCCGCCGAGGCCTCCGCATGAGCGATACATCGAAAGCGCTCTACGAAACGCTGCAGCAAGGACTCGCCGATATCGACGCGCGCGGTTTGCGCCGCCGTCGCAGAACCATCGACAGCGCGTGTTCGGCGCGTATGACCGTCGATGGCCGCGCGATGATCGGCTTCGCGAGCAACGACTATCTCGGTCTCGCCGCCCACGAAGCGCTGCGGGAAGCGCTTGCCGAAGGCGCGTCGCTGTATGGCGCGGGCAGCGGCGGCTCGCATCTGCTGGGCGGCCATTCGCGCGCCCACGCGCAACTCGAAGACGATCTCGCCGCATTTTCCGGCGGCTTCGTCGACAACCCGCGCGCGCTTTACTTCAGCACCGGTTACATGGCCAATCTCGCCGTGCTCTCGACGCTCGCCGGACGCGGCACGATGGTGTTCTCCGACGCGCTGAATCATGCGTCGCTGATCGATGGCGTCAGGCTCTCGCGCGCGCAGGTGCAAATTTATCCGCACGCCGACATGGAAGCGCTCGACGCCATGCTCGATGCATCGCAAGCGGACGCGACGACGAAGCTCATCGTGACGGATACCGTGTTCAGCATGGACGGCGATATCGCGCCGTTGCAAAGTCTCGTGGAACTCGCGGAGAAATACGGTGCGTGGCTCGTCGTCGACGATGCCCACGGCTTCGGCGTGCTCGGTCCGCAAGGTCGCGGCGCGCTCGCGCAATTCGCGCTGCGCTCGCCGCATCTCGTCTATGTCGGCACGCTAGGCAAGGCGGCGGGCGTTTCCGGCGCGTTCGTCGCGGCAAGCGAGACGGTCATCGAATGGTTGATCCAGCGCGCGCGGCCTTATATCTTCACGACCGCGTCGCCGCCTGCCGTGGCGCACGCCGTATCCGCGAGCATCGGGTTGATCGGCAGCGAAGACGGCGATGCGCGACGCAAGCATCTGGCATCGCTCATCGAAACGACGCGCGGCATGTTGAAACGCACACGCTGGTTGCCGGTCGAATCGAAGACGGCGGTGCAGCCGCTCGTCATCGGCGGCAACGACGAAACGCTCGCGCTCGCCGCCGCGCTCGACAAACGAGGCCTCTGGGTTCCCGCGATCCGCCCGCCGACCGTGCCTGCGGGGACATCGCGCTTGCGCATTTCGTTATCGGCCGCGCATGGCGACGACGACCTCGCCCGACTCGACGAAGCACTTGGCACGCTCAGTAAAGAAACGACATGACCGCTTTATCGCTATTCGTCGCCGGCACCGATACGGAGATCGGCAAGACCTTCGTCTCGTGCGCGCTGTTGCATGGCTTCGCGCGCGCGAACTTGCGCGCCGCCGCGATGAAACCCATCGCGTCCGGCGCAATCGAACGTGACGGCGTGCTGCATAACGAAGACGCCGATCAACTCGATGCCGCCGCCAACGTCGCGCTGCCGCCCGCCATTCGCACGCCGTTCATGATGCGCGAGCCGATTGCGCCGCATATCGCCGCCGCGCGTGAAGGCATTGCGCTGGATATCGGGCGCATCGTAGAGGCGCATCGCGTGGCGTGCGATCATGCGGATATCGTCGTCGTGGAAGGCGTGGGCGGCTTTCGCGTGCCGCTAGACGATACCCATGACACCGCGGATCTCGCCGTCGCGCTGAAGCTGCCGGTCGTGCTCGTGGTCGGCATGCGGCTCGGCTGCATCAGCCATGCGTTGCTGACCGCCGAGGCGATCACGTCGCGCGGCTTGCGCATCGCGGGCTGGGTGGCGAATCGCGTCGATCCGCACATGCTTTATCCGGAAGAAAACATTCATTCGCTGCAACACCGGCTCGAAGCACCGCTCATCGGCGTGATTCCGCATTTCGCGCCATCCGACGCCGCGCGCGCCGCCGATCATCTCGACACGCGCCTTCTGCTCGGCCGGCTTTTACTCAAGGACTGAATTCATGACGCAGACCATCACTGCCAACCCATCGTTGCAAACTGCCGCGCAAACCTCCGCGCCGACGCAAACGCCCGTGCAGGCGCGCTGGAAAGTCGCCGATATCGTCGCGCTTTACGACCTGCCGTTCAACGACCTGCTGTATCGCGCGCAAACGGTGCATCGCGAACATTTCGATCCGAACGCCGTACAGCTCTCCACGCTTCTGTCGATCAAGACCGGCGGCTGCGAGGAAGATTGCGCGTACTGTCCGCAGTCCGTGCATCACGACACTGGCCTGCAAGCCGACAAGCTGATGGCCGTGGATGAAGTGCTGAAGGCCGCCGAAGCCGCCAAGACCAACGGCGCGACGCGCTTTTGCATGGGCGCGGCGTGGCGCAATCCGAAGGATCGCCATCTTGAGCCGATCAAGGACATGATTCGCGGCGTCAAGGCAATGGGACTGGAAACCTGCGTGACGCTTGGGATGCTGGAGCCGCATCAGGCAGAAGGCTTGCGCGATGCCGGCCTCGATTACTACAACCACAATCTCGATACGTCGCCCGAGTTCTACGGCCAGATCATTTCGACGCGCACGTATCAGGATCGGCTCGATACGCTGGAACGCGTGCGCGATGTGGGCATCAACGTGTGCTGCGGCGGGATTGTCGGCATGGGCGAATCGCGGCGTGAACGCGCCGGTTTGATCTCGCAGCTTGCCAACATGGAGCCGTATCCGGAGTCGGTGCCGATCAACAATCTCGTGCAAGTGGCCGGCACGCCACTCACGGGCACCGCGCCGCTCGATCCCTTCGAGTTCGTGCGCACCATCGCGGTGGCGCGTATCACCATGCCCAAGGCGATGGTCCGTCTTTCGGCCGGACGCGAGCAGATGGATGAAGCGTTGCAGGCGCTTTGTTTCGCGGCGGGCGCGAACTCGATCTTCTACGGCGATCAGTTGCTCACGACGAGCAACCCGCAAGCCGAAGCGGACCGCAAGCTGATCGAGCGTCTGGGAATGCGCGCGGAATCGGCGCAGAACGTCAGCGCGGAAGAACGCGGCTGCTCGAACTGAGCGGAGAGTAAAAAGAAAAGGGCTCGCGCGTGGCGAGCCCTTTCGGTTATTTCTTCTCGACCACCTGATCGAAAGTCCCGCCATCGGCGAAATGGGTTTGCTGCGCCTTCTGCCAGCTACCGAAGATCTGCTCCACCGTGAACGTCTTGAGCGGCTTGAACTCGCTTGCATGCTTGGCCAGCACCTCCGCGTTACGCGGCCGCAAATGATGCTGCGCGATGATCTCCTGCGCTTGCGGCGTGTAAAGAAAGTCCACGTATGCCTGCGCCTCCTTGCGCGTGCCGCGCTTGTCCACCACCTTGTCGACGATGGAAACCGGCGGCTCCGCCAGCAGGCTCGATGACGGATACACCGCATCGAAGTCCTTCGCGCCGACGCCTGCTTCGATCAGTCCGACTTCGTTCTCGAAAGTCACGAGCACGTCGCCGATATTGCGCTGCGTGAAGGTCGTGGTCGCACCGCGCCCACCGGTGTCGAGCGTCGGCACGTTGGCGAGGATCGCTTTCTCGAAGTCCAGCGCCTGCGCATCCGTTGCGCCCTGCTGCTTCTTGTAGCCCCACGCCGCGAGATATGTGTAGCGGCCATTACCCGAAGTTTTCGGATTCGCGATGATCACTTGCACGCCCGGCCGCGCGAGATCGCTCCAGTCCTTGATGTTCTTCGGATTGCCCTTTCGCACGAGGAACACCATGGTCGTCGTGTAGGGCGCGCTGCCGTTCGGAAGACGCGTGCGCCAGTTGGCCGGAACGAGTTGACCGCGTTCGGCAAGCAGGTCGATGTCGTTGGGCTGATTCATCGTCACGACATCGGCTTGCAGTCCCTGAAGCACCGACAGCGCCTGCGCGCTCGACGCCCCATGCGACTGCTTCACCGTCACCGTTTCGCCCGCGCGGCTTTTGTAGTCGGCGATGAACGCCGTATCGATGTCCTTGTACAGTTCGCGCGTCACGTCGTAGGAGACGTTGAGCAACGAAGTATCGGCATGCGCGATGCCCGCCGTCATATAGAGCGCCGCGGCTGCCATCAGCACGCGCTTACTGTATCCCGCCATATCGTCCTCAAGAATGCGATTGCAAAAGAAAGGCCGCGCGATGGCGGCCGGATGGTTCATGTTCGTCGATGAAACCGGGCGCATCAGCCATACGCGTGCTCGTGCAAGGAGACTTCGCCCGCGAAACTTTCAGCAGGGTAAGCATATTGAGCCAGCGTGTCGATGAAATATTTCGCGCGCGGCCACGGACCGAAACCCGCCGCCGTGTTGATATGACCGGCATCGCCGAGATTCACGAACGCGCTCGAAAGCCGTGCTGCAAGATCGCGCGCGTGGTCGAGCGGCATCCACGGATCGGTTTCGCTGCCGACGAGAATGGAAGGCACGGCAAGACGCGTCGGCTCGAAGTGACCGGCGAAACGGAACTTCTCCGGGCTCGCGGGCGCGACGAACAATACGCCGACGACTTCGGCATCGGTTCGTTTCTGCGCGAGCGCGTGCGCCGTCGCGAGACAGCCGAAGCTGTGTGCGGCAAGCACGACAGGACGGCGAATGGTCGCTAGTTGCGCGAGCACGGCGTTCGCCCAGATGTCGAGATGCGGTGCGTCCCAGTCTGCCTGTTCGACACGCGATGTATCGGCATACTGATGCTCGAGCCAGCTTTGCCAGTGCGCGCCCTCGCTGCCGTGCAAGCCGGGCACCGTCAGCAGCGCGGGGCGCGGTGTTCGATTGCTGGTCGTCATGTGCGGTTCTCGCTGACATTGTTCACCTTGCATTTTCGCGTGGCGCGCGGCAAGGACGAACGAATCAATCGTCATGTCGATATGCTCGCGGATGCAGCCGCACGCGTTTGCACCCTTTAGAATGGGTGGATCGAACGACGGAGGCGGACGTTGAAAATCATCTTCTACGAAGAGCACGCGGACACCGACGCATGGCTCGGCGGTTTGCGCCGCGAACTGCCGGACGCCGATCTGCGCATCTGGCAGCCTGGCGACACCGCGCCCGCCGATTACGCCATCGTCTGGCGCGCGCCGCGCGAACTCTTCGCGAACCGGCCGGAATTGAAGGCCATCTTCAATCTCGGCGCGGGCGTCGATGCAATCCTCGATGTCGAGCGCAAGGAACCCGGCACGTTGCCGCCGAACGCCACGCTCGTGCGTCTGGAAGACACCGGCATGGCGCAACAAATGGTCGAGTATTCGACGTATGCCGTTCTGCGCTATCTGCGCCGCTTCGACGAATACGAAGCGCTGCAAAGGGAGGGACGCTGGCAGAAACTTACGCAGCATGCGCGCGCATCGTTCACGGTGGGTGTACTGGGTCTCGGCGTTCTCGGTGGTGAAGTGGCGCGCGGGCTTCTCAAGCTCGGCGTGCCGGTGCGAGGCTACAGCCGCACGGCGAAGACAATAGAAGGTGTCGAGGTTTATGCGGGTCCCGAGCGCTTCGATGCGTTTCTGGATGGCGTGCGCGTGCTCGTCAACTTGCTGCCGCATACACCGGACACGGAAGGCATTCTCAACGCGCGCACTTTCGCGAAGCTCGCGCGCGGTGCTTATCTCGTGAACGTGGCGCGCGGTCCGCATCTCGTCGATGACGACCTTCTCGCCGCCCTCGATAGCGGCCAGCTCGCCGCCGCGACGCTCGATGTGTTTCATGTCGAGCCGTTGGCCAAGGAGCATCCGTTCTGGAAGCATCCGCGCGTGTCGGTCACGCCGCATATCTCGGCGGAGACGTTGCGCGAGGAGAGCATCGTGCAGATCGCGGAGAAGATCAAGGCGCTGTCGCGCGGGGAAACCATTGGCGGTATCGTGGATTTTTCGCGAGGGTATTGAATGCGAAAACCGTAGCGGCGCTGCCGTCTTGCTTGAAGGAGACGGCAGCGTCGGCCTCACATGGTTTTTGCCTCGATCGGCATGAAGCCTTCATTGCGCAAATACCGCACATAGACGCGCATCAACCGCGCACGGTCGATTGTAAGACTCACATCGAACTGCGCGAGCCGGCTGATCGTGCCGATCTGTTCGACCGGCATGTCGTGCCAGTCGAGGTCGCCCGTGTAGAAATCACGGAGAAGCGCCAGACCGTTAGTCGGGTCTATCGTCGCGAGGCGCTGCTTCCACGCTTCCGGCGTTTCTGGATTCGCGCGCAGACCTTGCCTGGCGAGCGCATCGAACCATTCCGCCTGTTCAATACGCTCCGGGTTCTGCAGATTTGCCACATGCAATCCATCTCGCGGATGCAGCGCAAGCGCGCATACGGCGCGGGCGAGCAAATCGACCGGCGTCATTTCCACGGGCTGCCCCGTGGCAGGATACGCGCCCATCTGAATGCATCCCTGATTGAAGAGCCAAAAGTGGTTATGCCGATAGTTGCTATAGCCGCTCTCCCCGTGCCCCGTGACGTTGCCCACGCGCACGACCGTGGCCGGCAAGCCGTATGCGCGGCTATACGCCAGCATGCGCTGCTCGCCGACCCATTTGCCAAGCAAATAGCCGTTGTCGGACTGCGGCCTCGCGCCGTCGATACGCTCTTCGATGCGTGTCGCGCCTTGTTGCATCATCGGCACGGACATGGTCGAAAGGAAGCACAACGGCTTCATGCGCACCGATAACGCAAGTTGCAGCAACGCCTCGGTGCCGCCCACGTTCGCGGCCTTCAGACTGCCGTAACCGTGCAGATGATGTACGAGCGCGCCGCAATGCAGGATTGCATCCGCACGCTCGGCGAGCTGCTGCCAGCCGGCATCGGACAGACCGAGACGCGGCCGCCCGAGATCGGCGCACAGCACCTGCACGCGCGAAAAATCGATTGCCAGACCGGCTGCACGCGCTTCATCGACAAGACGCGCAAGGCCCGCTGCGGGATCGGCGCAGCGTTGAAGACAGAAGATCGTGTCGGTCCGACGGCTCAGTTCGGCCAGCAAATGAATACCGATAAACCCGCTCGCGCCCGTCAGAACGACGCTGCCGATGCGCGCGCCGTTTTTCTCGCGCCACGGCGGCAGCGCAACGTCGGGCGCTGCGAGCGGCAAGGCGGCGTCCGCGACGGCGCGGGCGATGTCGTCGTAACCATCGCCATTGGCGAGAGCCGCGATGGTCGGCGCGCGATAAAACGCCGGAATCGCGAAATCGATGCCCGTCTCGGCGCGCACGCGCGCATGCATGCGCATTGCGAGAATGGAGTTGCCGCCGAGATGAAAGAAGTCGTCTTCGCGGCTGACGGTATCGAGATGGAGCAGCGCACACCAGATCGCGGCGATGTCCGCTTCTACTCCCGCGCGCGGCGGTGCGCCGCTCGATCGTGCCGCCGGCTCGGGCAGCGCTCGGCGATCGATCTTGCCGGAACCCGAAACGGGCAGAGCCGCAAGCTCGGTATAGCGCGCGGGCGCCATGTAATCCGGCAACGCGGCCGCAACCTGCGCGCGCAGCCTGTCTTCATCGACGCGCGCATCCGCTTGCAGCACGTAATAAGCCGCGATGTAGCGTTGCTCGCCTTCGCCGCGCATCGCGCAGGCCACGCTCTCCACGCCCGGCACGCTGGCAAGCTCGTTCTCGATTTCGCCCAGCTCGATCCGAAAACCCCGCAGCTTGATCTGTTCGTCGTTGCGGCCGAAGTACTCGATTTCGCCATCCGCGAGATAGCGGCCGAGGTCGCCGGTCTTATACATCCGTGCATAGGGCTTGCCCGCAAACGGATCGGCAACGAAGCGGCGCATGGTCAGTGTCGATTCGTTGCGATAGCCGCGCGCGAGATTCGCCCCGCCGATACAAATCTCGCCGATGGAGCCCGCCGGCACGCGTTGCGACTGCGCGTCGAGCAGATAGACGTCATAGCCGGGAAGCGGCTTGCCGAGCACGCGCACGCGGCCATCGGGCGCGATCTGGCCGCAGGTTGCCATCACCGTGGCTTCGGTTGGGCCATAGAGCGTGAAGAGGCGCGTCTGGCCGGACCACCAGCGCGCGGCGGTTTCGTCGAGGGTATCGCCGCCGAACGCAAGCATCTGCATGGCAGGCAACGGCCTCTTCGGCAAGCCTTGCAACAGCACCGGCGCGAGAATGGCGTGCGTCACGCTTTCGCGCTCGAGCAGGCCGTGCAGGACTTCGGGGTCGCGCCGCGCCGCTTCGGGGGCGATGACGAGCGTGCCGCCATTCAGAAGCGCCAGGAAAATTTCGAGCACGCTGGCGTCGAAATTCGTCGATGCCACGAGGGTGCTGATGCAGCCAGCCGCATAACCGAGCGCCGTCGCCGCGCCCGCGACCATGCGCGCGACGCTGCGATGTTCGATCAGCACGCCCTTCGGTTTGCCCGTCGAGCCGGAGGTGTGGATGACGTAAGCGAGTGCATCGGGCGATACATCCGGGCGCGCGCGCGGGACGGCTCGCGCGAGCATGTCGGCATCGAGAAAGGTGAGATGCGAGAGTTGCGCGGCTTCGAGGCCGGCGCGGCCGTCTGCATCGGCGATACATGCGGTAAGCGCGCAGTTGGTTGCGAAGTGCGTGAGACGCTCGGCGGGATAGGAAGGGTCGAGCGGCACATAAGCGCAACCGGCCTTGAGCACGCCCAGAATCGCGGCGACGAGAAGCGGGCCCTTCGCCATCGCCAGACCGACGCACGAGCCCGCCGTCACCCGTTCCAGCAAGCCGCCGGCAATGCGCTCGCTCAGAGCGTCGAGTTCGTCATAGCGCAGTGTTTCGTTCTCGAAGCGAATGGCTTCGCGATCGGCAAAGCGCGACGCTATCGATGCGAAGCGCGCCGGTATCGACGAAGCCGCGTCGTCGAGCGGCGCGCCGTGCGAAAAGCCCGTGATGAGCGCGCGTTGCGCATCGCTCAGATAGGCGAACTCACCGACGAGCGCGGAAGGCTGATTCGCGGCGGCGTCGATGAGGGTGTCCAGCACGTCTTTCATTGCGTGGGCCGAGCGCGCTTCGAAGAGCGAACCATCGTATTCGATACGGCCATCGATTTCCCCTTGCTGATTCGCGTAAAGGATCACGGAAATATCGGCCTTCGAGGTCTTCGTCGGCAACTCCTCCACGCTGACGCTGCCAGCGCCGATGCGCGCCTGCAAGTCGATGCCGCTTTGCAAGCTGAACAGCGTGTTGAGCGCGCCGATATCTTCGATGCCGGCCTCGTAAGGCGTGGCGAGCAGATGATCGCGGTCTTCGAGCATTTGCGCGTGCACGGCCGAGACGAGTTCACCGAAACTCTGACGCGGATCGATGCGCACTTTCATCACGGCCATCGACACGAGCATGCCGTAGACGTTCTCGCTGCCGGGAATGTCGCGGCCCGCCTGAGGGTAGCCGCTCACAATCGTCGGCTGCCCGCTCAGGCGCCATAGCCAGGCGAGGTGCAGCGCGAACAGCACGGGCGATAGCGTCGTGCCTCGATCCTGCGCGATACGGCGCAGCTTGTCGGCGCGTTCTCGCGTGAGGTGAACGGGAACGATGCGGTTCGTGTTGGCGTGGCGCGTGGTTAAATCGAATGGCAATTCGAGGCGCAGTGGCGTGCCCCGCAGCTTGTTCGTCCAGTAGTTTCGTGCGCGCGCATGCGCCGGCGTTTTCGCTATCTCATGCATCCACGCGCAGTAGTCGAACCAGTTCGGCGTGCGCTGCGCAAACGGCTTACCTTCGTAATGCGCCGCGAGTTCATCGAGCAGAAGCTTGAGCGACCAGCCGTCGAACAGCGCGTGATGGACGCCGATGAGGACCGTGCTCACGCCGCTTTCGGCATCGAGCAGCATGTGCGCGCGCCAGCAAGGCGCTGCGTCCGGATGAATCGCTGCCGTGGTCCATGCGTCGATGTGCGCGCGGATCGTCTCCGCCGTGGCGCTTTGGATCGGAATGAACGCGGAGTCGCGAGACGCCACCGACATTAGACGCAGTTCACCGTGAGCATCCGTGAGGGTGGAACTGAAGAGCGAATCGCGCGAGAAAAGCCGTTTGAGCGCCGCATGCAGTTCGAGTGGATTCACTTCGCGCGAGAAGTCGGCGCGCACGACAATGTTGTACGCGTTGTCAGTCCGGTCGATGCGCGCGCGATGAAACAGCGCCTCGACGATGCCGCTCGTTATCGCGACGCTCGGCGCGGCTCGTGCATCGTGAAGCAAGGGCGTCAGAGCGTCGTCGCCATCGAGCGTATTGCGCAGGGCGTGGCAGAACGCATCGAAACCGGGATGGGCAAGCAAAAGGCCGGGCTTCACGTTCACGCCGAGCGCCGCGCCAATACGTCCACAAGCCAGCGTCGCCAGCAACGAATGGCCGCCTGCCTCGAAGAAGTGACTGCTTTCGTCGATGGCATCCGGCGTCACGTCAAGCGTCGCGGCCCACGCCGATTGCACAGCGCGTTCGAGCGAATCGAACTGGCGTGCGCTCGCTTGCGATGAGGGCGTCGAAGGCGCGGGCAAGCGCGCGCGATCAATCTTGCCGTTCAAGGTGAGCGGCCAATGTGCAATCGGCACGATGAACGCGGGAACCATATAGGCCGGCAAAAGCGTCTCCAGCCGCTGACGCAGCTCGGCGGCGGCGAGCCCGTTCGCCGTGTACCAGGCGACCAGCGCGTTGCTGCCCTGATGCCTGTGCGTGCCGATACACACCGCGCTGACTTCCGGCTGCGTTGCGATCACATGCTCGACCTCGGCGATCTCGATCCGATAACCGCGCACCTTCACCTGAAAGTCGCTGCGGCCGAGGAACTCTATCTCTCCATTGGGAAGGAAGCGGCCAAGGTCGCCGGAGCGATACAGCCGGCCTTCGTTTGCGTTTGCGTCATCGATGAACTTTTCCGCCGTCATTTCCGGACGACGCAAATACCCGCGCGCCACCGACTCTCCGCCAATGCATAGCTCGCCGATACCGCCGAGCGGCACGCCGCGCCCGTTGGCATCGAGCAAATGAATGGCGTAGCCGGGCAGCGGGCGGCCCAGTTGATTGGCAAGCTTCTGGTCGCCGAAGGTGTTCTCCGTGCAGAGCACGGTCGCCTCGGTCGGGCCGTAGATGTTGGACAAGCGCACGACCGAGGACCAGAAGCGCACGGTGTCGTCGTCGCTGGCTTCGCCGCCGCACATGATCGTATCGAGGTCCGGCAACGGGCGGCGCGGCAGCAAGCGCAAGACGGCCGGCGGCAGAAATGCGTGCGTGATGCGCGATTGCGCGAGAAAGTCGAACAGCGCGGCGGGATCGGCGCGAACCGAGTCCGGTGCAACCACGAGTTGTCCGCCATGTGCGAGCGGATTGAAAATCTCGAAGACACTGGCGTCGAAATTGACGGATGCGAACTGCAGCCAGCGCGTGCCCGGATCACGTGCGTAGCATCCTTCGAGCGACGCGATCATGTGCGCGAGCATGCCGCGCTCGATCACGACGCCCTTCGGCCGGCCCGTCGTGCCGGAGGTGTAGATGACATACGCAGCGTGCGACGGATCGGTCCCGCGAAACAGCGCCGATGGCCCGCCGCTCGGTGTATCAAACATGTCTTCGATGCGCAGCGCCGGGCAATCGAATGCGGCGCGCACTCGCGCTTGCGTCGCGGTGTCCGCGATCACGGCGCACAGTTGCGCATCCTCGGCCATGAAGCGCAGCCGCTCTTCGGGCATCAACGGATCGAGCGGAACATATCCCGCGCCGGCCGCCAGCACGCCGACCATGGCCGCCACGACTCGCGCACCGCGCGACACGCATACGCCGACAAGACCATTGGCCTTCGCGTGGGGCGCAAGCGCGTCCGCGATACGCGACGATGCTTCCGCCAGTTCCGCGTAGGTGAAACGCGCATCGGGGCCACTCAGCGCCGGCGCATCTGGCTGAGTTCGCACCATCTCGTCGATGCACGCAAGCACATCGCGCGGCGGCGATGCAAGCGGCGCGCCATGCGACCACGCGCGACGGCGCGCATCGAGCGATGCGGTGTCGAAACCGAGCTCGCCGACAGGCGTATCGAGTTGTACCGCGAGTCCCGACAACAATGCCGCGTAGTGTTCGAGGGCGATGGAAAGGCCGTTCGAAGCTTGCGGATGACGCAATTGCACATGCAGCGTGATGTCCTCGCTCACGTGCAGATAGATCGCCACGTCCTGCCGTTCGGGCCGGCGGCAGAAGCGCGTGAGCAGCACGCCGCGAGCGCCGCCGAGAACGAGCGCGTCATGCGGCAGATGATCGCGCTCGCACAGCACGTTGGTCGCGCGATCGTATTCCGGACGCAGGCGCTTGAGTTCGTCGAAGATATCGCCTGCGGGAATGTTGCCGTGGAAATCCGCCATCGCCAATTGCGACGCCGCATGATGCAGATACTGGCGCAACGTCATGGCGTCGTCGAACTCGCTGCAGATGAAGCGCAGACGCTCGTCGTGCCCCATCGTCTCGTATGGCTGCTCCCGCCCGCGCCGATGATGCGCCGTAATCACCGCCGACTGTCGCGACATCTTCTGCAGCAGCACATGCAGGCAACTCTGCAGCAGAAATTCGATACTCAGTCCGAGCACGCGGGCCTGTTCACGCAACGCTCGACTCGTAGCGGCGCCGAGCGCCATCGTAAAGCTCGCTTCGCCGGGCGCGCCTTCCACGCGCGGCGGCTGCCAGGCGAATTCGCCATCGGCCAGTTGCCGAACCCAGAACGCGAGATCGCCGCGCCATTGCTCCGCATCCATCGACGCGCGCTCCGCAACGAGCACGCCGCGCTGATCCAGCGAAAGCTCGCCTGCGAGCGTCTCGCCCGCGTACGAGCGCGAGATCGCCGCGAACAACGGCTGCAATGAGAAGCGGTCCAGCAGCGCGGGATGGCAGGCGAAGACCAGATAGCCGCGAGATGCGCCGCGCAACAACGTGAGCGCCCAAGGCGCGCCGGCGTCTATGCGAAGCGGACGTGCGCACAGCATCTGAATGATGGAGGATGCGCTGGCTTCATCGGCATCGTCGATATCGACGACTTCGAGTTCTGCCAACCCGATTTCATGCAGCAGATAGCGCGGACCATCGTCGCCGTGGATCACGCGCCAGCGCAACGGTTGCGAGTGCCGCGCCACGCACGCCACCGCGCGCGCCAGTCGCGCGCTGTCGGGAACGCTGTCCAGTCGAAAGACCGCGCACAGATTGCGTGCCGCGGCGGTTTGCTTCGCCGCACGCGCCTGCGTTCGGGAAAGCGGATAAGTTTCGAACTTCATGATGACCTTCTGCCGTTCGGCGTTGTTCCTTGGGACTAAGTGACCGAGCCAGTCGCCTCGCCTCGTCGCGCTCGCCCGGACCGGCTGGCATCTCGGCTGCCCATGATAGTTAGCAGGCCTTTCGTTAAAGAAGTGAAACGCCAAAAAACTACAATTCAATCAAAGCATTAACTGCCATCCGGCAATCAATACATCCAAGCTACTTGAATCAAGCAGACATTTGCGCTCGCTTCCGATGTGGCAAACTGGCTGACGCAACGAACCGACGCCAGAGAATCGCAAGGAGACAGACATGATCCCCACTCAAGTCAAAATCGTCGAAGTCGGGCCGCGCGACGGCTTGCAGAACGAGAAGGAATTCGTCGCCACGGAAACCAAGATCGAGCTCGTGAACCGGCTCGCGCGTGCGGGCATCGTCAATGTGGAATCGACTTCGTTCGTCTCGCCGAAATGGGTGCCGCAAATGGCGGATGCCAGCGCGTTGATGGCGGGCATCGAGCGTCGCGCGGGCACCATTTACTCCGTGCTCACGCCGAATTTGCGCGGCTTCGAGGGCGCGCTCGAAGCAAAGGCCGACGAGATCGTCATCTTCGGCGCGGCAAGCGAGGCGTTCTCGCAAAAGAATATCAATTGCAGCATCGCGGAAAGCATCGCGCGCTTCGAGCCGGTCGCGAAAGCCGCGAAGGACGCAGGCTTGCGTCTGCGCGGCAGCATCTCGTGCGCGCTCGGCTGTCCGTATCAGGGCGAGGTGAGCGTGGCGTCGGTGGTGGATGTCGTCGAGCGCATGAAGGCGCTCGGCTGCGACGAAATCGATATCGCGGATACCATCGGCGTCGGCACGCCCAAGCGCACGCGCGAAGTGTTGGCGGCGGCGTCGAAAGCGTTTCCGCGCGAACGCCTGTCAGGACATTTCCACGATACTTATGGGCAGGCCATCGGCAACATTTATGCGGCGCTGCTCGAAGGCATCGAGATATTTCATGCGTCGGTTGCGGGGCTCGGCGGCTGTCCGTATGCCAAGGGCGCGACAGGCAACATCGCGACCGAAGACGTCGTGTATCTGATGAATGGACTCGGCATCCAGACGGGCATCGACCTGGATCGACTGGTCGAGACAGGCGACTTCATTTCGCGCGCCATCGGCAAGCCGAGTTCGTCGCCTGCGGGCAAGGCGCTGCTCGCCAAGCAGCGCGACGCCGTTGCCGCCTGCGTCTGACCCGTTGATCGTTCGATGGAAAGGAAAGCAATGACCGAAGTACAGAATCTCGATGACCTCCCCGATTCCGCGCGCCGCGTCGCGCTTCTGTTGCAGGAACGCGGTCACGCGCGGCCCGTCGTGATGCTGCCGGAAACCGGCAAGACATCGGCGGAAGCGGCGGCGGGATTGAACTGTTCCGTGGCGCAGATCGCCAAGTCCATTCTCTTCCGGCGCCGCGACGACGACGCGCCCGTGCTCGTGATCGCAAGCGGCGCGAATCGCGTGGACGAAGCGAAGGTCGCGGCGCACGTCGGCGAACTGGCGCGCGCGGATGCGAAGTTCGTGCGCGAGAAAACCGGCTATGCCATTGGCGGCGTATGTCCGATCGGTCATGCGACCGAACCCGTGACGCTCATCGACGAAGACTTGCTCACGCTCGAAAGCCTGTGGGCGGCGGCGGGTCATCCGCACGCGGTGTTCAATCTGACGCCGCAAGAACTCGTGTCGCTGACGGGCGCGCCGGTCGTCGATGTCGCCTTGCGCGCATCATGAAAGGCGAAGTCGCGTCGCCGTGCGTGGACGTCTGCCGCATGAATCCGGAGACGGGCTTTTGCGACGGCTGCCTGCGCACCATCGACGAAATTGTGGCGTGGTCATCCATTGACGATAACGCGAAACGCGACGTGCTCGCGCGTGGCGAAAGCCGTCGTCGCGGCGCGCGCGTGGTGCGTATCGGCGAATCGTTCGAAGCGACGCTTGCCTTGCCGGCGGACTCCATTCGCCACTTCGCCACGCTCGTCAACGACACCAACCCGCTGCATCACGACGAAGCGTATGCGCGCGCCAGCCGTTTCGGCTCGCTGATCGCGTCGGGCACGCAACCGACCGCGCATCTCATGGCGATGATCGCCGAACACTTCTCGACTTACGCGCAACCGCTCGGACTGGAGTTCGGCATCAAGCTCACGCGCGCGGTGAAGGCCGACGACGTGCTCGCCATGCGCTGGCAAGTGCTCGATGCAAAGTGGAAGACGAGCCTTCGCGGCGACCTGGTGAAGCTCGCGGGCCGCGCGGTGAATCAGCTTGGCGAGACGGTGATCGAGGCGACGGCGACTATCGTCGTCATGCCGAAGGAGCAAGCGTGATCGCGCTGCCCGCTTCCATGACGGTGTTCGAGCGCGGCTGGTTGTCGTCGAACAACGTGCTCTTCGCGAGCGATGAGGGCACGGCGTTGATCGACACGGGCTACGTCTCGCACGCGCCGCAAACGCTGGCGCTCGTGCAGCACGCGCTCGGTGCGCGCAAGCTCGATCTGATCGTCAACACGCACTTGCATTCGGATCACTGCGGCGGCAACGCACTGCTGCAACGCACCTATGCGTGCAATACGCTGATCCCGCAAAGTGAAGCGCACGCGGTGCGTGTCTGGGACGAAGAGGCGCTGACGTTTCACGCCACGGCGCAGCGTTGTGACCGGTTCACGTTCGACGGCACGGTCGAGAATGGCGCCACGCTCATGCTCGGCGGCTTCGAATGGTCCGTGCTGGGCGCGCCGGGCCACGATCCGCACTCGCTCATGCTGTATTGCGCCGAGGCGCGCATCCTCATCAGCGCGGACGCGTTATGGGAAAACGGCTTTGGCGTGATTTTTCCGGAACTCGAAGGCGAAAGCGGTTTTGCGGAAGAACGCGCGGTGCTCGATCTCATCGCGCAACTCGATGTCGATGTCGTCGTTCCGGGCCACGGCGCGCCTTTCACCGATGTCGCGCGCGCACTCGACGTGGCCGCGTCGCGGCTCGACTATCTGCGTGCCGACCCTGCCCGCAACGCAAAGAACGCGCTGAAAGTGCTGATCGTCTTCAAGTTGATGGACGTGCGTTCGATGCCCTTCGACACCTTGCTCGCGATGACCGCATCTGCCCGCGCCATGCGCGCCGCCGCGAACGCGCTTGCCGCGCCCGCGCAGCATCGCGCATTGCTGGAGAAGATCGTCGGGGAATTGGCGCGCGGCGGATCGCTCACCGTGGAAGGCGACATGCTCTCGGCGGTATGAACTCCGCGCGCAAAAAGAAAGCCGCTTGTCAGCTACGGCAAGCGGCGGAATAGTATGGACGTGATCAACGTCGACGCCATCGTAACCCGCCGCTATATCACGTGCATCGGTGCTTTCCCTACAGTAAGTTGACGACAAGCGCACACTAAAGGCAACCATGTTCGCGCTATCGACACTCATTTTTATGCCATTTAATGCGATTTGCATGTGTGGCAAAGCGATGCATAAAGCCGTAAGCTCAAGGACAAAACAGGCATGACTTTGCTCAAGTAATAAGAAAAATCGGCATTGATGCAGGCAATTGCTTCCGCTACGATTAAAAACGCCCGAGATTACTTGAATTTAAGTAATTTTGAGCCTCCATTTTTACAACTCAATACAAATCATAATGGACATTAATCGTAGAAAAATCGTATCTGCATCCACTGTAGCGGTCCCGTTACTAGCGGGGTTAATGACATCCACGGCAAGCCAGGCACAGACGACAACAGCTCAGGGGCGTTATCTCAGTATTCGTTTGAGAGACTCCGAGCTGCTACCCACCACGCAGATTTCGAACGCGAAAAGATGGAATTTCCTGCATTTCGGTTTGCCTTATGACCAGGTAAGCCATGTTAATCCCGATGGTTCATTGAGCCTGCCAAATGGCGTGTACGCTGTCGCGGGGCAAATGGTCGTTTCGGTGGCGGACGCGAACCTGGCTCAGGTGTCGATCAACAGAAGCGAGCCGAACCTGGCCGCAAGCGGCAAGGATGCATTCTACGACGACCCCTACTATTTCAAGGTAGCCACCGATCATGGGGGCAAGGCCGGCAATGTTATTATTCCTTTCAGCGGCATGCTTCAGTTGACTACCTGGACCGATTTTGCAATCTACACTTCGACCAACGTCTCTCTGCAGTCTGGCACTACGCTATTTATCTTTCCCGTGATCTAAGCGAGCAGAAGTGCCAAGTGCCGGCAAGCGCAGGCCCACTTCGCCGCTGGCACTGAATAAATGTATCGTTAAAGGTCTTTCTTGAATCAAGCACGAAAAGATATCGGCATACTGGTATATGTAGACAATGTTCCGAGTAACATCGAGGAATTTGGCTGGCTCTATAAGAGCATCATCCATACAGGCTTGTTTGACCGAAGCACGTTAATCGTTGCGTGCCATCCGGAAGCAACATCTAAACTGCCGCGAGACAGTAATATAGTCGTTATTCCGAGCGTTCCTTATTCTCAGAAAAACAGCGAATGGTCGGATTATGGATACATCAATTCTGTCGCCAATCTCTGCGATAAAGCCGTTTTAGACGTTTGTCGGCAGTTCGATTACATTCTGAAAACCGATTGCGACACCTTTGTGACGCCCGCGCTGTCGAAGTTTCATCCTGCCGGCCTTTGCTTTGGTTTCGGAGCCTACGCATATGAGGCGTCGGTCCGACAGAAACTTAACGAATGCAGTGCCCGGTGGGGATTGCCTCATTCTGGCTTACATAATATTGGTGCGTCGGTGCTGGGGCCATCGACAATGGTGTGCGACTTCCTGCCGGCTCAAATGGACTGTTGCATTCGCCTGCTCGACGAGGAGTTCCGAGACTTCCGTGGAGAGTGGCCAGGCTGGTGCAGAAACGTGATTACCATGTATGCGGGAGAGCTAGCGCTACGTCGCACGTATCCGCAGCGTTGCTCCATAGGACTTCTCGACCATTTCCCCTACGCGTCGCTTACGCATGGCAGCGATGTCCTGCATATTCATGCGTGGCAAACAGACGAGTACTGGTCGAAATTGAAGTATCGCGAAGGCGCATACGATCACATTGCGCTGCAGGACATCGATAGGTCCACGCTGGGTGGTTATTGCCACTGGCTGGCGGCGTCCGATATAGAACAAGTCCGGGCCGAAGCCAACCAAGCACTTTCGACCCATGCGTAAGGCCGCCGCGTCTGAGATCATCGGCTCTTTGTCAGCAGAACTCTGCTTCGAAGAACGCACGCATCTCCACGAGTAACTCCTGCGGCACTTCCTCTGGCACGTAATGGCCGCAATCGAGCGCGCGACCGCTTACGTCGCGCGCGACGCGCCGCCATTGACCAAGCACGTCAAACGCGCGCTCTAGCACGCCTTGCTCGCCCCACAGCACGCGCACGGGGCACGCTATCTTCACGCCGCGCTCGGTGTCGTCCCGGTCGTGTTCGAGGTCGATGCCCGCCGACGCACGATAGTCCTCGCATGTCGCAAACACCGCATCGGGCGCGGCCAGCGCATCGCGATATGCCTGCAGCGCGTGCGGCGCGAACGGCGCAAGACCCGCACGGCCACGGCCCATCAAGTGTTCGATGAACCCGGTCGTATCGGCGCCGATCATCTTTTCCGGAAAGGGCGATGGCTGGTTCATCAGGAACCAGTGGAAGTTGGCGCTTAACAACGCGCGGTCAGTGGCTTCGAACATCGCAAGCGTCGGCACGATATCGAGCAGCATCAGGCGATCGACGGCATCGGGAAAATCGATCGCCATCCGATGCGCGACGCGCGCTCCGCGATCGTGCGCGCACACAAGAAAACGTTCGAAGCCGAAGTGACGCATGACCGCGACTTGATCGGCGGCCATGGCGCGTTTGGAGTAAGGCGCGTGGCGTTCGTCGCTCGGCGGCTTGGCCGATGCGCCATAGCCGCGCAAGTCGGTGGCGATCACGGTGAAGTGCCGCGCGAGTTCATCGGCGCATGAATGCCAGATCTCGTGCGTTTGCGGATAGCCATGCAAAAGCAAAAGCGGCGGGCCGTCTCCGCCCTTCTCGCCGACGATCTCGACGCCCGCCGCATTCACGCGAAACGGCTCGTAGCCTCTGAAGGACATGGTGTTTTCTTGTTCGTGGCGTAGCGGTCCATTGTAGGCGCGGCATTCCGAATGCTCGATGAGCAACGTGCACACAAACGGTGAAACCGAGGATTTCCTCGGGAATCGGAGGATGACAGGGCTGCGGCGCCTGTGCCTATAATCGAACGATCGTGCGTCTCAATTTAGCCGCTCGAAGACGACGCCCCAACCGTAAAATAAGTACGACATCCCGGAGACTCGCGCCATGGCACTTCCCGCCGTACTGCAGAACCTTGCATTGCCGGTCGTCGGCTCGCCGATGTTCATCGTCAGCTATCCCGAACTCGTGCTTGCGCAATGCAAGGCGGGCATCGTCGGTTCGTTTCCGGCGCTCAACGCGCGTCCCGCCGAATTGCTCGACGAATGGCTCACGCAGATTCAGGCATCGCTCTCCGAACACAAGTCCGCGAACCCGAATGCGGTCATCGGACCGATCGCGGTGAATCAGATCATCCACCAGTCGAACGCGCGGCTCGAACAGGATGTGCGCGTGTGCGTCGAGCACAAGGTGCCGATCTTCATCACGAGCCTGCGCGCACCGGTAAAGGAAATGATCGATGCGGTGCATTCGTACGGCGGGATCGTGCTGCATGACGTGATCAACTTGCGGCACGCGCAAAAGGCGCTCGAAGCGGGCGTCGACGGGCTGATTCTCGTGGCGGCGGGCGCGGGCGGCCACGCCGGCACGATCTCGCCGTTCGCGCTCGTCGGCGAAGTGCGGCGCATGTTCGACGGCCCCATCGTGCTGTCAGGCTCCATCGCCAACGGCGGCTCGATTCTCGCCGCGCAGGCCATGGGCGCGGACCTCGCTTACATGGGCACGCGCTTCATCGCGACGCGCGAGGCGCACGCGCTCGACAGCTACAAGCAGGCTATCGTCGATGCCAACGCCGCCGACATCATCTATACGAACCTCTTCACCGGCGTGCATGGCAACTACATTCGCCAGAGTATCGTGAATGCGGGACTCGATCCCGAAGCGCTGCCGCAGTCCGACAAGACCGCGATGAATTTCGGTGACAGCGCGGCCAAGGCGAAAGCGTGGAAGGACATCTGGGGCGCGGGCCAGGGCGTAGGCCTGATGGACGATGTACCGAGCGTCGCGCAACTGGTCGCGCGCTTGCGTCAGGAATACGACGAGGCGAAGTCGCGTTTGCGGATCGGCTGAAACGCTCGTCGCAGAGATTCAGATGAAAAAAAGCGCGTTCCGTTGATTATCCGGAACGCGCTTTTCGTTTGCTGCCGCAAGACTCAGAACTTGGCGCGAATGCCGACGCCGAAGGTATCGCCCGAAGACATGCTCGTGTACTTGTCGTTCAGGTACGCGGCATAGACGTCGGTACGCTTCGACAGCGGGTAGTCGTAGCCTACGGCCCAGCTCTTATGCGTCTGGTCCAGACCGCCGTTGCTGCGCGAATACGCGTAGGACGCCATTACCAGGCCCGGGCCGAGCGGCACCGTCACACCGCCCTGCCCCGTGTTCACGTGGAACGTGCCGGGGTCGATGTCGTTCTTCGTGTACATGTACTGGGCGAAGAACTTCACGTACTTCAAGTCGTACGACGCACCCAACTGGGCAACGCTCTGGCTCTTGTAGCCGGGAATGGCGAAGGCGTTCGAGGTAACCAGATCGCCCGGCGTGTTGTTGAAGTTCACATATTGATAAACGCCGGTCGCGGCGAACGGGCCGTGGAAGTACAGGAACTGCGCGCTGTACTTCTTCGAGCGGCCATCGCCCGCGTTGTTGCCGAAGCTGTACATTGCGCTGCCGGACAAGCCGTTGAAGTCGGGCGTCGTGTACTGCAACGAGTTGTTCCAGCCCGAATCGCCCGTCACGCCCTGATCCGTCGTGTAGGTCGGGAACGTGCCCTGACCGAGGAACACGTGATAGACCATCGGCGAGAAGACATACGAGTCGACGAACGGGTTGAACAGAATCGTCGAAACGAACAACTGCGTCGTCAGGCGGCCAGCGGTGAACGTACCGATTGGCCCTTGAATACCAACATACGAGTTACGTGCAAAGAACGTGTCGCCCTGGAAGCGACCGTATTGGCCGTTCTGCGCGCGGAAGAAGCTTTCCAGGGTGAAGATCGCCTTGTAGCCGTTGCCCAGATCTTCGGCGCCCTTCAAGCCCCAGTACGACGTGGACATACCGCCGCCGCTCACATTCCAGGCGCGATCGCCGCCGGGAAACTTTTGTGCGCCGACCCATTCGTCGACCTGACCGTAAAGCGAGACGCTCGATTGCGCCTGCGCCGCGCCCGCGGCGAGAAAGCCGAACATGGCGGCGACTACGGTGGCCTTGACCGTGGTCTTCATCGCACGGTTGACGGTTGGCTTCATGAACTCTCCTGTCGTTTGTCAAAAATTGAATGCTTGGCGGGCGAGGAACGGTGCACTCGCCTCTTCTGTCGGCTAATGATTTCGGCGAGAGCGGTGTCGCTAGTGGAGCGGCACCATCTTTACGGACCATTTTTCCGGTCAAAAATGTTTTTGGTTATTGCGGGTATCACGGTTTGAATAGGCAGGCGCGCCTTTTCACGCTTCGATGCGCGTCGCTTCTCGCGTCAAAGCCGAATCGTTCCGAGCGGTCTTTATAGGAAGCCGAGCAACGGCGCGCCTTTGAAGGCGATGAAAGGGAAATCGAAACTGCTTTGGATTGCGAAATCCCGCGCAGGGCGCATTGTCCGTGCAGCGCGAAAAGAGAGGAATGTTTATGCGGTCACGAATGAACAACTGTGGCGTGATTGCGTCACCGTCACGGCGCAACTAGACGCGCAATTAATTTTTAGTTAACCACGAAGTTAACGCGCAAGCATTGCGGAATTGCAACAAGACGTCGCAGCAGATGAAGCTCAGTTGCGGAAGTTGGCGTTGCCGGAGGTGCGGCCGTCATCGACCGGGCGGCCGGGTTGACGTGGCAGGCTGCGCTCTTCGTTATAGCGGGCGATGTCCGCGCGAATGGAACCCGCGCCTCTGAGCGACGCCGCCTGTTCGGCGCGCGGCACGGGCCGCACTTCGGCGCTCACTGGCGTGAGACCGTCCTTGGCGGCAACCGGCGTATGGTGCAGCGACTGACGGCTGCTCGCGGAATCTTGAAACACCGCCGACGACAGCCATTCGACACGCGGACCGGCGAGCGCGAGCGAACCCGCGACCGCCAGCGAAGAGATCGCGGTGGCTGCAAGAAAGCGAGTCGTAGTGCGTATGCCGATGAGCGCCATGTCGAGAAAACAGCCAGTGTCCGACACCATCCCTGCCCGTTAGCGACGCAAAAAGAGAAGTCGACGCCCAACGGACAACCGGTCAAAGTCGGACCAATGGCGACGGCGAGGAGATCTCGCGCGCACTCGTCGACCGGCATGCTCCACAATTTATTTCGCCCGGCGTCGGCCGTCGAGCCAAAAAGTGTTAGGCCCGATTCATGGTTGTAACACCATGTTACGTCGGAGTTTTTCCGCTGCATCCTGCTGATTTGAAAGACAAATCGTCCGATGAAAAAAGTCGCTCACGGAGGATTTGCGCACTGTCGAAGTGACCGGTCTGGCGGCCCGGTTGGTGCTTCTGCATCGAAGGAAAACAAGTGCGCTCATGCGCGGTGGTAATCAATCAATCCTGTAAATGAATTTGCCTTTTCAATCGCCTACGAGCGAAAATCATGGTTTTTACTGACTTGACGCGCGCGGTACCCGAATACTTCGGCCCGTAAGCACGAGTGCGAGATCCAACCGATGGCGCGGCCCAAACTTCTTCCCGATAACTTCACGCTGGCGCTCGTCAGCACGGTCATCCTCGCGAGCTTTTTGCCTTGTCGCGGCAACGTGGCCACGGCGTTCAACTGGATCACCAACGTTGCTATCGGGCTGCTGTTCTTTCTGCATGGCGCAAAGCTTTCCCGCGAGGCGATCGTCGCTGGCGCAACACACTGGCGGCTGCATCTGCTCGTTCTGTTGAGCACTTTCGTGCTGTTCCCGTTGCTTGGCTTCGCGCTCAAGCCGTTGCTCATGCCGCTCGTCACGCCTGCCCTTTACACCGGCATTCTGTTCCTGTGCACATTGCCCTCCACGGTGCAGTCGTCGATCGCGTTCACATCGATGGCAAAAGGCAACGTGCCTGCGGCGGTATGCAGCGCGTCGGCGTCCAGCCTGCTCGGCATCTTCATTACGCCTGCGCTCGTCGGCTTGCTCGTGACGAGCAATGGCGCGACAACGGGTTCGCCGTGGCATACGGTTGGCAGTATCGTCATGCAATTGCTCGTGCCGTTCGTGGCGGGGCAGTTGCTACGTCCGGCTATCGGCAAGTGGATCGACCGGCGCAAGGCGGTGCTCAAGTTCGTCGATCAAGGCTCGATTCTGCTCGTGGTCTATGTCGCGTTCAGCGAAGCCGTGAACGAAGGCATCTGGCATTCGATTTCCGCTTCCACGCTTTTGGGCCTTCTCGTCGTCAACGTGCTGCTGCTCACCGTCGCGCTCCTGGTAACGGCCTTCACCGCGCGGCGTCTCGGTTTCAGCCGCGCCGATCAAATCACCATCATCTTCTGCGGTTCGAAGAAGAGCCTCGCTTCCGGCATTCCAATGGCGAAGGTGATTTTCGCGTCCCATACGGTTGGCGCCGTCGTGCTCCCGTTGATGCTGTTCCATCAAATTCAGTTAATGGTGTGCGCGGTCCTGGCGCAACGTTGGGGCGCGCGTAAGACCGCGGCTGAACCCCCGCGCGAAGGCAAGAACATCGCCGCAACCGCGCGGCGCTGACACGTCCATCATCGTTTCCCGACAAAGGCCGCCTCGTGCGGCCTTTGTGCATTTGAACCCGTCTGATCGATACCGTCGACTCGGCCGGACGGCGTAAGTCGATTTGCCTGACTCCTGTCCGGCGCTTTTGCTTATCCCGTCTGGCTGAATGGCGTCCGGGCATGTCGCTTGCCACACTCTTGTCCAAGTAATACGCAAACGAGAACAGGAGATGTCCATGCGGAACGCTAGCGCCCTCCAGCACAGCGAAGATTGGGAGTGAGTCACGCCATGTCACTTGCCTCGGCCGCCGAGCCGCTTGTATCGGCATCCGCCCTGCAAGCATGTCTCGGAGATTTGTCTTTTCAGCGCGGCAACGCAGACGACACGGCTCGCGCCCTACGCGTGCTGATCGACGCGCGCCTCGACCGGCTGCCCTTGCCCGGACGCGGCGCCACGCGTGAGCGCTGGCGCGCGCTCGGCGCCGTCGCCGCTTTCGACCTCGCGCTCGTCAAACTGTACGAAGGCCATACGGACGCGCTCGCCATCCTCGCCGAACTCGACGAAAAGCATCACGCCTCGAACGAAGCGTGGGGCGTATGGGCCGCCGAGCCGCCGAACGCCCGCCTTGCGGCCATAGGCAACCCGGAGTCGGACGATGTGCTTCTTCACGGCGTCAAGGCGTGGTGTTCCGGCGCGGCTTCGGTGACACACGCGCTCGTGACGGCTTGGAACGAGCGCGGAGAGCCGATGCTCGCCGCCGTCGATATCCGCCAGCCGGGCGTCAAGGTGACGCGCGAAGGCTGGTTTGCCGTCGGCATGCAAGCAAGCGCGAGCGTCGATGTCCACTTCGACAACGTGCCTGCGCGGCGAATCGGCAAGCCGGGAAGCTATGTCGAGCGTCCTGGCTTTTGGCAAGGCGGCGCGGGCATTGCAGCGTGCTGGTTCGGCGCGGCGGCGGGCATTGCGCGCTTCGTCGAAAAGGGCGCGCGACGCGGCGCCGATCCGTACAAGCTCGCGCATCTCGGCGCTATCGACACCACGCTTTGCGCCACGGTCGCGCTGCTGCGCGAAACGGCGGCATTCATCGACCGCGAGCCGCAGGCCAACGCCATGCTCGCTGCCATGCGCGCGCGTCTGGCGGCCGAACGCTGCGCCGCGCATGTCATCGAGCATGCGGGCCGCGCGCTCGGAGCGGCGCCACTCTGCCGCGACGATCACTTCGCTCACTTGATGGCGGATTTGCCGGTCTTCATCAGACAAAGCCACGCGGAACGCGACGAGGCATCGCTCGCGGAACATCTGCTCGAACGGGAGCCTGACTCATGGAAAGTTTGACGACGCAAGAGCCGAAGGCGCTCGCCGAAACCGGTGCGCCGGAGCACGACAGGGTAATCGAAGGGCGAGGCACGCCCGAGAAAAGCTGGCAAGATTGGGGCAAGCTGAGCGCGCTACCGGAAGTCGATCCCGCCGATCTCGTCCCGCTGGGCGGCCGCGCTGTCGTCGTGGCGCCACACCCGGACGACGAAGTGCTCGGTACGGGCGGATTACTTTCACGCCTCTCGGAATTAAGCCGGAACGTGTTGATCGTCGCCGTGACGGACGGCACCGCGAGCCATCCGGAATCGACCGAATGGACGCCGGATCGCCTTGCCAGCGTGCGTCCGCAAGAAACGCGGGACGCCTTGCAGCGGCTGCATCTGCGTAACGCGCAAGTCGTCCGGCTGGGCTTGCCGGATGGCGGGGCGCGACAAATCGAAGCGGATCTATCAGTACTTCTGGCTAAATTTCTTCAGCCTGGTGACATCGTTTTCACTACGTGGCGGTACGATGGCCATCCCGATCACGAGGCCGTCGGGCGCGCCACGTGTCTGGCCGCGAACGAGCTTGGTTTGCCGTTTGTCGAAGTGCCGCTTTGGACCTGGCACTGGGCGTCGCCGGACGATTCGCGCGTGCCGTGGAGCCGCGCGCGGCGCATCGCCCTGGACGCGGCAACGCACACCAGGAAGCTCCGGGCCGTGCAAGCCTTCAGAAGCCAGACCGAGCCGGATAAAACGACCGGACAAGCGCCGGTTCTGCCCGAGCATGTTCTGGCCCGCCTGACGAGGCCCTTCGAAGTCATTCTCATATGAGCAACATCAACGATCCGAAGCAGTACTTTGACCAGCTTTACAAGGACAACGACGATCCCTGGAAGATCAGGAACCGTTGGTACGAACGCCGCAAGCGCGCGTTGACGCTAGCCACGCTTCCCAACGACCGCTACGCGCGCGCATTCGAACCGGGCTGCGGCAACGGTGAACTAACGGCGCTGCTTGCCGCGCGCTGCGACGAAGTCGTCGCCACGGACATCAGCGCGGACGCCGTCGAGCTGACGCGGCAGCGCATCGCGCAATTCGACAACGTGACGGTCGAGCACATGCTGCTTCCGGACGCGTGGCCCGAAGGCAAGTTCGATCTCGTGCTCCTCAGCGAAATCGGCTATTACCTCGATGAGCCGCAGCTGTGGCATATCGTCGAACATGTGCGCCGCACGCTTACGCCGGACGGAACGGTCGTGGCATGCCACTGGCGAAAACCCATGGAAGGCTGGACGCATACCGGCGAAGACGTGCACGCGCGTCTGCGCGGTCGAATGGGCTTGCCGCTCTTGTGCCACTACTGGGACGACGACCTTCTACTCGACGTTTGGACGCCCGACAAGCGTTCGGTACACCAGCGCGAAGGCTCGATGTAAATGTTTTCTGCTTTTTACTAAACAAACAAGAAGGCTTCAAACGCCATACAGCATTGGGCTTAGTGGTTCCCCCACCCTGTCCCCACGGTTTGTTTTGCGGTTTTTTACTATACAATCGCCGCAAAACGAATGTAGCCGGTTCGCGCTAAACACCGCGCGCGCCGCAGGAAATCCGCGGAGACAGAATCACCACGATGGCCACCACCATTCGCGATGTCGCGCGCGCGGCAAGCGTCTCGATCGGGACGGTGTCACGCGCGCTCAAGAACCAGCCGGGGCTGTCGGAAGCCACGCGCGTGCGCGTCGTCGAAGTCGCGCAGCAACTCGGTTACGATGCCGCGCAACTGCGCACGCGCATTCGTCGTGTCACGTTTCTGCTGCATCGGCAGCACAACAACTTCGCCGCCAGCCCGTTTTTCTCGCATGTGCTGCATGGCTTCGAGGAAGCCTGTCGAGAACATCGGCTCGTGCCGTCGGTGTTGACCGCGGGTCCCACGCTCGATCTCGCGCAGCAAATGCGCCTGCACGCTCCCGACGCCATCGCGGTCGCGGGCTTCGTCGAGCCGGAACTGCTTGCGCATCTGCACTCGCTGGCGCGCCCCACGGTGCTCATCGACCTGCGCGCGCCGGGCTTTCGCTCGGTAAACATCGACAACGTAAGGGGCGCGTCGCTTGCAATGCAGCATCTGTTCGCGCAAGGGCGGCGGCGCGTGGCGTTCATCGGCGGGTCGCTTGCGCATTACAGCATCGCGCAGCGCGCGCTCGGCTATCGCAAGGCGTATTTCGATGCCGGCCTGCTGTTCGACCCAATGCTGGAACTCGTCACGCACCCTGGATCGCCTCCCGATCTCGCCGCCGCCGACGCCATGCAGCGGCTGATCGGCGAGTCGCGCGCGCAATCCATTCCTTTGCCCGACGCGGTTTTCGCCTATAACGATGCAGCGGCCCTCGCCGCCATGCGCGTATGCCTCGCGCACGGCATGCGCGTGCCGGAGGACATCGCCTTCGTCGGTTTCGACGATATCCCGGCCGCCGCGCAGAGCACGCCGCCGCTTTCGACCGTGACGGTCGACAAGGAAGCGCTCGGCCGTCGTGGCGTCGACTTGTTGCTGGAGGACAATGCGAACCCGCCGGGGCAGGCCGACACGCTGGTGGGCGTCGATTTCATCGCCCGCGCGAGCTCCGGCCAGATATGAGATGAGCGATACATGAACCTGACCGCATCCCCCGTGGAAACCGCGCCGCAAGCGAGCGTCGATTTCCGCAGCCGCGACTTCCTGCTCTCGCACGTGCACGACACGCTCGCGTTCTACGCGCCCACCGCGCGCGACGAGTCAGGCGGCTTTTTCCACTTCTTCAAGGACGACGGCCGCGTCTACGACCGCACCACGCGCCATCTCGTCAGCAGCACGCGCTTCGTCTTCAATTACGCGATGGCTTATCGCCATTTCGGCGATCCGTCGTATCAGGATTGGGCGCGCCACGCGTTCCAATTCCTGCGCGACGCCCACTGGGACGCGAAGCACGAAGGCTACGACTGGGAAATCGAATGGCGCGACGGCCAGGCGAACACGCTCGACGGCACGCGTCATTGCTATGGCCATGCGTTCGTGCTGCTTGCTTGCGCGCACGCAGCCATGGCGGGCATCGACGAGGCGAAGCCGTTCATCGACGAGACTTTCGCGCTGATGGAGCGCCGCTTCTGGGACGCCGAAGCCGGTCTCTACGCCGACGAAGCCACGCCCGACTGGCAGTTGTCCGACTATCGCGGGCAGAACGCCAACATGCACGCGACCGAGGCGCTGCTCGCCGCGTATGAAGCCACCGGCCACGTGATTTATCTGGATCGCGCGGAGAAGATCGCGGGCAACATCACGCTGCGGCAGGCGAAGCTTTCGCACGGCCTCGTCTGGGAACACTTCAAGCGCGACTGGTCGGTGGACTGGCATTACAACGAATCCGACAGCTCGAACATTTTTCGTCCGTGGGGTTTTCAGCCGGGGCATCAGACCGAATGGGCGAAGCTGCTGCTGATCCTGGAGCGGCATCGCGCGCTGCCGTGGCTTGCGCCGCGCGCCATCGAATTGTTCGATGCAGGCTTCTGCCGCGCCTGGGACGATCGTCATGGCGGCCTCTATTACGGCTTCGGCCCCGACGACACCATCTGCGATCACGACAAGTACTTCTGGGTGCAGGCCGAAAGCTTCGCGGCGGCGGCGCTGCTCGGCGCGCGCACGGGCCGCGAGCGCTTCTGGGACAGCTACGACGAACTCTGGCGCTATAGCTGGGAACACTTCGTCGATCACGAATACGGCGCGTGGTATCGCATCCTCACGTGCGACAACCGCAAGTACGGCGATGAGAAAAGTCCTGCCGGCAAGACCGACTATCACACCATGGGCGCGTGCTACGAAGTGCTGAACGCGCTCGGGTCCCATTCGACACAACGGTGACGCGCATGGCAACCGAGAAGACATCCGAGACCTTTCCGCAATTCGTTTCCGCAGGCGACATCCTCACGGACATGATCCGCACCGACGTGTCGAGCTGGCTTTCGCGTCCGGGCGGCGCGGGCTGGAACGTGGCGCGCGCGGTTGCGCGTCTCGGGTTGCCGACGGCGGCGGCCGGGTCGCTCGGCACCGATAATTTCTCCGACGATCTCTGGGACGCAAGCGTCGCCGCCGGCCTCGACATGCGTTTCCTGCAGCGCGTGGAACGTCCGCCGCTGCTCGCCATCGTCCACAAGACGCAGCCGCCCACTTACTACTTCATGGGCGAGAACGGCGCGGACCTCGCGTTCGATCCGTCGAAGCTGCCGCAAGGCTGGATGGAGCGCGTGAAGTGGGCGCATTTCGGCTGCATCAGCCTCGTGCGTCAACCGCTCGGCAACACGCTCGCCGCGCTCGCCGCGCAACTGCGTCAGCACGGCGTGAAGATCAGCTTCGATCCGAACTATCGCAACTTGATGGAGCACGGCTACGAGCCGACGCTGCGCAAGATGGCCGCCCTCGCCGATCTCATCAAGGTCTCCGACGAAGACCTGCACATGCTGTTCAAGGGCTTGTCCGAAGCGGACGCGCTCGCGCAAATCCGCGCGATGAACCCGCAAGCCACCGTGCTCGTCACGCGCGGTTCGGACGAAGCCACGCTTTATGCGGATGGCCAGGAATATCGCGCGCGGCCGCCGAGCGTCGAAGTGGCGGATACGGTCGGCGCCGGCGATGCGTCCATCGGCGGCTTGCTCTATAGCCTGATGGCGCGTCACGGCCAATGGCCCGATCACCTGAAGTTCGCGCTGGCGGCAGGCGCGGCGGCATGCCGGCATTCGGGCGGGCATTCGCCATCGCTCGAAGAAGTGGAGGAGCTGCTCCGGTAGCACGGCGTCATACGCGTTCCATGACCGCGTGCTAGCATGATTTCGTCCTTGCCGGAGGCGCTCATGGAAGACACGACGTACACGAAAGGCATCTATACCGCGACGATCGGCGTGCGCGCCATCGACGGGGACAAGTATCAGGGTCTCGTCTCACTCGAACGCGACGACGGCGAAGACACCGAGCCGACACTCTACGAAGTGGAAGCCGCATCGGAAAACGAGCACGAAGCGCTGGAAGAAGCGCGCGCGCTTGCGCATCGAATTCTCGGGGAAATCGAACTGTAGGAGCAGCGGCGCGCCGCTGCTTATCCTGATCGGGAGGGCATCATGCCGGAGCAGGTCTTCCTCTATGGCGTCTACGCAATCCACGTCAAGCCGCTCGAGTTGCAAGGCGCGCGGTGGGATGCGGAGTACGAAATCCGTCATAACGACAAACCCGTGCAAGCGTGGTCCACGGTCGGCGGCGACGGCCTTGCCGATTCCGCCGCCGCGGTCGAGCTTGCGCATCAACGCGCGGTAGCGGATATCGAAGCCGGTGCGGGAATTCCTAAGCCGCGCACCTTTCCCTAATCACATTCAATGCGCGGGCGGCGTGATCGCGCCGGTATGCGGCCGTAACGCGAGCCGCTCCGCTTCCCGATGATCGATCGCCGCCGCGCGTTCATGACCATCGCGCGCCACCGCCCGTTCGACATAATCGAAGAGCACGCCCTGCGGCGCGATCAGCTTCGCCATGAACGCAATCTGCAGCGTGCTCGCCGCGAGGATGTCGGCGGCGCTGAACTGTTCGCCGAGCAGCCACGGGCCTTCTTCGAGCGCGCCTTCGATGGCGCGCTCCACGCGCGCCAGATCGCCCCATCCGAAGCTCACCGTGTTTCCTTGTGCGCCGGTCATGCGTTCGGCCATCGCGGGTTCGAGACATGAACCGGTGAAGAACATCCACTGCAGAAAGCGGCCGCGCAACGGGTCGTGCGGCGAAGCGCCGAGCTTCGTTTCCGGATAGCGATCCGCGAGATACAGCAGCAGCGCGCCCGACTCCGCCACCTTGACGTCGCCGTCTTCCAGCGCGGGCAGTTTCGACATCGGATTGACGCGGCAGAACGCGGGCTCGTTCTGTACGCCCGCGCGGATGTTCACGAACTCGAGGTCGTAAGGCACGCGCATTTCCTCGAGCATCCACAGCGCGCGAAAAGCGCGGGTCTTCGGCCAGTAATAGAGCTTCATCGGCATCCTTCTTGGGGCGATCGTCGGGCGTTCAGGTTAGACCCAAAGCATGCGCGATCCCGCTTCGGGTATACGTGAGCACACCGGCAATCGAGAAGATTCCGCTCGGTTATCTCGAAATTAATCCAATTACTTTCCGAGAGAGCGCGATAGTCGGGAAGTGCGCAAAAACTTTCCGCCTTCGACAGCGAAAAATGGAGACCTGCCCCGCGTACCTAAAAGAACGGAGACTCCATGAACGCGCGTGTTCCCGCTGACTCATTCGCCTCGCACTCTAAAGAACCGGCATTGTCGGGCTATCGACTGACCGACAACCTGAGCGCCACGAGCGGCCGCATCTTCCTCACCGGCACGCAGGCGCTCGTGCGGCTCGTCCTGATGCAGCGCGAACTCGACCGCGCGGCGAATCTCAACACGGCCGGTTTCGTGAGCGGCTATCGAGGCTCGCCGCTTGGCATGGTCGATCAGCAATTGTGGAAGGCGAAGAAACTGCTCGCGTCGCACGACGTGCGCTTTCTGCCCGCGATCAACGAGGAACTCGGCGGCACGGCGGTGCTCGGCACGCAGCGCGTTGAATCGGACCCGGAGCGCACCGTCGATGGCGTCTTCGCGATGTGGTACGGCAAAGGCCCTGGCGTGGACCGCGCGGGCGATGCGCTCAAGCACGGCAACGCCTACGGTTCTTCGCCGCATGGAGGCGTGCTCGTCGTCGCCGGCGACGATCACGGCTGCGTGTCTTCGTCGATGCCGCATCAGAGCGATCAGGCGATGATCGCGTGGCACATGCCGGTGGTGAATCCGTCGAACGTGGCCGACATGCTGGAGTTCGGTCTCTACGGCTGGGCGCTGTCGCGCTTTTCGGGCGCGTGGGTCGGCTTCAAGGCGATTTCGGAGACGGTCGAATCCGGCTCGACCGTCGATCTGGACGGCATCCGCCGTGACTGGCCAGCGCCGCAAGACTTCACGCCGCCGCCGGGCGGATTGCACAACCGCTGGCCCGATCTGCCAAGTCTCACCATCGAATCGCGCCTCGCCGCGAAGATAGAAGCGGCGCGGCACTTCGCGCGCGAAAACAGCATCGACAAATGGATTGCGCCGAGCCCGCGCGCCAACGTGGGAATCGTGACGTGCGGCAAGGCGCATCTCGATCTCATGGAAACGCTGCGCCGCCTCGATCTCACCATCGCCGATCTGGATGCGGCGGGCGTGCGCATCTACAAGGTCGGGCTCTCGTATCCGCTCGAAACGACGCGGCTCGAATCGTTCGTCGAAGGGCTCGCGGAAGTGCTCGTGATCGAGGAGAAAGGGCCGGTCATCGAGCAGCAGATCAAGGACCATCTCTACAACCGCGCGCAAGGTGCGCGTCCCGTCGTGATTGGCAAGACGGCGCAAGATGGCGCGCCGCTTCTGTCCGCGCTCGGCGAGTTGCGGCCCTCGCGCGTGCTGCCGGTGTTCGCGCAATGGCTCGCGCGTCACAAGCCCGCGCTCGATCGCCGCGACAAAGTGGTGGATCTCGTCGCGCCGCAAATTCTGTCCAATATCGCCGATGCCGTGAAGCGCACGCCCTACTTCTGCTCGGGCTGTCCGCACAACACGTCGACGAAGGTGCCCGAAGGGTCGGTGGCGCAGGCGGGCATCGGCTGTCACTTCATGGCTTCGTGGATGGAGCGCGACACGACCGGTCTCATTCAGATGGGTGGCGAAGGCGTCGATTGGGCTTCGCATTCCATGTTCACGAAAACGCCGCACGTGTTTCAGAACCTGGGCGACGGCACCTATTTCCACTCGGGCATTCTCGCGATTCGTCAAGCCGTGGCCGCGAAGGCGAACATCACGTACAAGATTCTCTATAACGACGCCGTCGCGATGACCGGCGGCCAGCCCGTCGATGGCAGCATTTCCGTGCCGCAAATCGCGCGGCAAGTGGAAGCCGAAGGCATTGCGCTGCTCGTCGTGGTCAGCGACGAGCCCGAAAAGTACGACGGCCACGAAGATCAGTTTCCGCGCGGCACGACGTTTCATCATCGCGACGAACTCGATGCCGTGCAGCGCCGTCTGCGCGACACGCCGGGCGTCACCGTGCTCATCTACGACCAGACCTGCGCCGCCGAAAAGCGCCGCCGCCGCAAGAAAGGCGAATTTCCCGATCCAGACAAGCGGCTCTTCATCAACGAAGCGGTGTGCGAAGGTTGCGGCGACTGCGGCGTGAAGTCGAACTGTCTATCGGTCGAACCGGTGGAAACGGAGTTGGGAAGAAAGCGCCGCATCGATCAGTCGTCGTGCAACAAGGACTATTCGTGCGTGAATGGCTTCTGCCCGAGCTTCGTCACGCTCGAAGGCGCGAAGCTCAAGAAGGCGGAAGGCCACGCGTTCGATCCAGCCGAACTCGCGCGAAAGGTCGATTCCCTGCCCTTGCCGCAAGCGCACCTCGACGCTGCGCCCTATGACATCCTGGTCACGGGCGTAGGCGGCACGGGCGTGGTCACCGTGGGCGCGCTCATCAGCATGGCGGCGCATCTGGAAGGCAAGAGCGCGTCGGTGCTCGACTTCATGGGCTTCGCGCAGAAAGGCGGCTCGGTGCTGTCGTTCGTGCGCTTCGCCGCGACCGATGCGCTTCTGAACCAGGTGCGCATCGACACGCAACAGGCCGACTTGCTGCTCGCTTGCGACATGGTGGTGGGCGCGAGTCCCGAAGCCTTGCAAACGGTGCGGCACGACAGAACGAAGATCGTCGTGAACACGCACGCTATCGCCAACGCGAGCTTCGTGCAGAACCCCGAGGCGAATCTTCACGCGGATGCGCTCATCGACAAGATGCGGCACGCAGCCGGGCCCCATGCCGCCGACGCGCTCCGAAGCTGCGATGCACAGGCGCTCGCCACGCGCTTTCTCGGCGACACCATCGGCGCGAACATTCTGATACTGGGCTTCGCGTGGCAGTTGGGGCTCGTGCCGTTGTCGCACGCGGCGCTCATGCGCGCGCTCGAACTGAACAACGTTGCGGTGGCCGCGAACAAGCTGGCCTTCGCCATCGGACGGCTCGCGGCGGCGGATGCGAGCGCGCTGGAAGCGCTGGCGGCATCGAAGGAAAACAAGCGTGTCGCGATGGCGGACATGCCCTTGCGCGAGCTGATCCGCGACCGCGAGGAACGGCTTCTCGCGTATGGCGGCCCGAAGTATGTCGCGCGTTATCGCACGCTCGTCGAGGCCGCATCGGGCGATGACGTCCTCACGCGCGCCGTTGCGGTCACGTTCTACAAGCTGCTCGCGGTAAAGGACGAGTACGAAGTCGCGCGCCTCTACACGGACCCGGCGTTTCGCGCCGCGCTCGCCGCGCAGTTCGAAGGCGCGGCCGGCGACGACTACACCGTGAAGTTCAATCTCGCGCCGCCCGCCATGTCACGCGCGCCGAAAAAGAAGGTGTTCGGTCAATGGATGTGGTCCGTGCTCGGCGGCTTGTCAAGATTTCGCGCGCTGCGCGGCACGGTGCTCGATCCGTTCGGCAAGACGCTCGAACGGCGCATGGAGCGTCAACTCGCCAGCGATTACGAACTCACGATGCAACGCGCGCTCGCCAAACGCGATACGCACAACGCGCAAGACGTGTTGGCACTTGCCGCGCTCTTCGAACGTGTGCGCGGCTACGGTCACGTGAAGCTCGCCAGCCTCGCGATGGTCAAGCGCGGCGAACGCGATATCGCGGCGCGCATCGGCATTGAAGCGGCGACGGGCGACGCGGTGCGCGCGTCCATCGAAACGATGAAGGGCGCGTCGAGCCTGAAGGGAATTCCGGTCGTCGTGGCGAAATGATCGGGACGTGTGACGCCTCGGCTCTCAGGCGAGCTCGTCGTCCGAGATCCAGTCGATGTCGCCGCACAGCACGCAGCGCTTGCCGTCGAGCCGCGTCTCCACCGACAACGTGACGCAAGGCATCGCCTCGTTGATCGACAGATACGGCTTCGTCACGTGCACGCGCTCCGGCTCGCCGAGCGCCGCCCGAAAATACGGCCGGCGCAGCCAGTTCGCGCCTTGCGCGTCGATCAGCGGGAGAAATCGTGCTTCGTGCGCCGCGCGGTCGGCGCGCAGCACGACATTGCGGCCCGCCTGGCGACCGTTGGCGTCGAGCAGGAAGCAGCGGGCGGCGTTATCGAGCGCGAGGAAGTTCCAGCACACTTCGTCGAGCGGCTCGCCCGCCGCAAGCCGTTCCGCCGCGCGCTCGAAGGCACGCACGTAGGGTTGCAGACGCGTCGCCACGCGCCGTTCGCGCGCCTCGGTCTGCAGGCGGTAGCGCTCGGTGAGTTCGCCGATGACGGTTTTCGCGTGGTCGCCATCCGCGAGACCCGGATGCGGCCGCGCGAAGAAGAAGCCCTGCACGAAGTCCGCGCCGCTCGCAAGCGCCAATTGCGCCTCGTGTTCGGTCTCGACGCCTTCTATCAGCACGAGCTTGCCCGCTTCGTGCAGCAAGGACACGATGCCCGAGAGCACCGCTTCCATGTTCTGCCGCTGCTTGATCGTGCGCGACGACGAAGGCGCGTGCACGTTCTGCCCGGCGTGCGACAGCATCACGCGATCTAGCTTCACGATATCCGGATCGAGTTGCCAGATGCGTTCGATGTTCGTATGTCCCGCGCCGAAGTCGTCCAGCGCAATGAGAAAGCCCTGATCGCGGAACTGCTGCACGGCGAGCGCGAGCCGTTCCATGTCTTCGGCGCTCTGCTCCAGCACTTCGAGCACGACGCGGCGCGGCTCGATATGCAGCCGCTTGAGGTTGGCCATCAACGCGGCGGCGTGATACGGCTCGGTCAGCGCGCCGGGATGCACGTTGAGAAAGAGCCATTCGGTCTGCGCGCCCAGCATCTTGAAGTTTTCCAGATGCAGCGCCTGCGCCAGCCGGTCGATCAGCATGGCTTCGCCAATACGCGATGCCTGCCCGAAAACATCGACCGGAGGAACCGGACGATCGAGCGAGTCATGCGCGCGCAACAAGCCTTCGTAGCCGACCGCGCGCATATGCGAAAGGCTGAAGACCGGCTGGAAGACGCTCGAGAGCGTCAGGTCGCCATGTTCGACGGAATAGCGGTCGAAGCCCGAGGTCACGCCCAGTTCGAAGCTACGCGTGGTGACCGTCGCTTTTTCCGGATTCGCGATCACCATGTCCGTGCCCTCCCGCAAAACGCCGAATCTCTTGCCTGGCCAAGCCTGACCGGTCCCGCCCCGGCCCCGTCCAATACCGATTTCATAGAACAGCCCTCGTTGATCTGCCGGGAGTCTTGCGTCCCCCGTGGCTGACGATAAAGCAAGCTCCATGCGAGCAATGCATGTGGATTTGTCGGCGTTTTAGGTGGAATGTGCACCGCTATCAGGCGATTTCGCGTGCATGCGCACCACCGCGGTGCGAGCGTCGTATATCACCGTATATCAACCCTGACCGGCTCACGCGATAAACTTTCGCGTCGCCCGAACAATGCTAGACGGCATCAAGGGCTTTCGCCTCTTTGCGTCGTGCAGTACCGCACATATGGAAATCGTCTTCACCGTACTCATTCTTCTGATGGTGGTCGCGCTGTCCGGCTTCGGACTGAGCCTGCTTCCGGTCAAGCTGCCGCTGCCGCTGATCCAGATCGCCATCGGCGCGGTGCTGGCGTGGCACGGCTTCGGGCTTCACGTCACGTTCGATCCCGAACTCTTCATGCTGCTGTTCATTCCGCCGCTGCTTTTCGCGGATGGCTGGCGCATTCCGAAGCGCGAGCTCTACATGCAGCGCCGCGCGATCCTCATGCTCGCGCTCGGCCTCGTGTTCATCACGGTCGGGCTGCTCGGCTACTTCCTGCACGCGATGATTCCCGAGATGCCGCTGCCCGTCGCGTTTGCGCTCGCGGCCGTACTTTCGCCGACGGATGCCGTCGCGCTGACGGGCATTGCCGGGCGCAATCGCATTCCGCCGAACCTCATGCATATCCTCGAAGGCGAAGCGCTGATGAACGACGCGTCCGGCCTCGTCGCGCTGAAGTTCGCCATCGCGGCGGCGCTCACCGGCGTGTTCTCCCTGCGCGACGCGACCATCAGCTTCTTCATCATCGCGGCGGGCGGGCTCGCCATCGGCGCGGCGATCAGTTGGGCGATCACGGAGATACCCGCGCGCATCCTCAAGTTTTCCGAGGACGACGACCCCGCGGCGGGCGTCATTCTCACCGTGCTGATTCCGTTCGCCGCCTACGTGATCGCCGAGCGCGCGGGTTGCTCGGGCATTCTGGCGGCGGTATCGGCGGGGATGATGATGAACATCCAGAGCCTGCGCGACAGCATTCCGAGCGCGGTGCGTATCCGCATGACGAGCACCTGGGCGATGATCGAGTTCGTCTTCAACGGAATGGTGTTCATTCTGCTCGGCCTGCAGTTGCCGCACGTGATCGGGCAGGCGCTGATCGAAGCACATCACGATGGCGACGCTCAAGTGGGCCTTTTGATCGGCTATGTGCTTGCGACCGTCGTCGCGTTGTATGCGTTGCGCTTCGTGTGGGTGTATTGCCTGCGCTGGGTGGCGAGCCGCAACGCCGCGAAACAGGGCATTGGCGCGGCGCCCGGTTTTCGCACGCTCGCCATGACCACGATTGGCGGCGTGCGCGGCGCGGTCACACTCGCGGGCGTGCTCTCGCTGCCGGTCACGCTCGATAACGGCACGCCGCTCGCGGGTCGCGACGTGGCAATTTTCATCGCGTCGGCGGTGATCCTGGTGTCGCTCATCATCGCGGTCATCGGCTTGCCTATTCTCTTGCGCGGCACCGCGCGCATCGACAAGCCCTACGCGGCGGAGGAGCGCATGGCGCGGCGGCGCATCGCGCAGGCGGCGATACGCGCTATCGACGACACGCACGAGACGCTCATCGAGCAGATGGACGAAACGGCGGCGGCGCGCTGCACGGATTCATCCGCGCGTGTGATGGGCATTTACCGGCGCAGGCTGGAATCCCTCGGCGATGAGGAAGCGCCACGCGTGGCCGCGAAGAGAAGCGAAATGGTCGAGACACGGCTGCGCATGGCCGCGATGCGCGCCGAGCGGGCCGAGTTGTTCAGGTTGCGCGCCGCTCAGACGATCAACGACGAGACGTTGAACAAGCTCATCCGGGAGATCGATCTGGCGGAGACCGCGCTGGTGAATCGGAAGCGGGGGTTGTCGGCTTGAGAGCATGCTCTCTTGCCTGCGCGTGCGTTCCACCGGGCGCGCAGGCGCTTTGTCATCAGACCACGCCCGACCCACGCCGGCGCAGCAGCGCATACAGAATGATCGCGCCGAACGTCGCGGTGCCAATCCCGCCAAGCGCGAAACCGCCGAGTTTGAGCGTGAAGTCGCCCGCGCCGAGCACGAGCGTGACGGCCGCGACGATCAGATTGCGGTTATCCGAGAAGTCCACCTTGTTGACCACCCAGATGCGCGCGCCCGTCACCGCGATCAGCCCGAACACCACGATCGACACGCCGCCGAGCACCGGCCCCGGAATGGTTTGAATGACCGCGCCGAACTTCGGCGAGAAGCCGAGCACGATGGCGAACAATGCCGCGATGGCGAACACGAGCGTCGAATAAATCTTCGTGACGGCCATCACGCCGATGTTCTCCGCATAAGTCGTCACGCCCGTGCCGCCCGCGAAACCGGAGACGATGGTCGCCAGTCCGTCGCCGATGAACGCGCGTCCGATGTAACGGTCGAGACTCTGTCCCGTCATCGCGCCGACCGCCTTGATGTGGCCGAGGTTCTCGGCGACGAGAATGATCGCGATGGGCGCGAGCAGGGTCATCGCCCGCGGTTCGAACACGGGCGCGGTGAAGTGCGGCATGCCGAACCACGCGGCGTTCGCGACGATCGAGAAGTCGATCGGTTTGCCCATGCTCATGCCATTGGTCAGCACCGCGTAGATGATGTAGGCAATCGCCAGCCCGATCAGAATCAACAGGCGCTGCGCCATGCCGCGCGCGAACACGGCCACGCCGCCCACGCAAAGCACGGTGACAAGCGCCATCCACGAATCGAAGTTGCTGGCGCTCACGCCTTTCACGGCGATAGGCGCGAGATTCAGTCCGATCACGCAGACGATCGCACCGGTGACGACGGGCGGCATCAGCGCTTCGATCCACTTCGTGCCGACCGCCGTGACGATTGCACCGATGATCGCGTAAGCCACGCCGCACGCCACGATGCCGCCGAGCGCAACGGGAATGTTCATGTTCGGGCCGTGGCCGCTGTAGCCCGTCACCGCGATGACGAGCCCGATGAACGCGAAGCTCGAACCGAGATAGCTAGGCACGCGTCCGCCGACCAGCACGAAGAAAAGCAGCGTGCCGATGCCCGACATGAAGATGCACAGATTGGGATCGAAGCCCATGAGAAGCGGCGCGAGCACGGTCGAGCCGAACATGGCGACGACGTGCTGAATGCCCATGGCGAACATCTGCGGCCAGGGCAGGCGCTCATCGGGGCCGACGACGCGGCCGCCTTGCGCATCCGGCTGGACGGGCCAGCGCGGGAAATAGGGATTGGACATGGGAAACAACTCCTTCTCGACATTGACGCCGTTTCGTGCGGCGCGGGTGTTCTGGAAACTGGCGCGAGTTTACGGAGTGGGATGCAAGGTGGCAAGCGAGGTGATATTACGGGAGGCTTGCGGTGATGAGCGCTTCGTACACATCGTTGCGAAAGGCGCATTGGCGCCGAGATTCATGCGCGGCCTGCTCGAACGCGACCGCACGATGAGCACCGAAACGCTAGCGCGTCCGCTGCTTGCCGTCGGCGAGATTCGACGCTGGCCGCCATCGCAAGCGGCCAGCGCGAACCGAATTACCCGCGCCCGTCCAGTTCGAACACCGCGACCGCGCCCTTCAGTTGCTCGGCCTGATCGGCCATCGCGCCCGCAGCGGCCGCCGCTTGCTCGACCAACGCCGCGTTCTGCTGCGTCACCTGGTCCATTTGCGCCACCGCGCGATTCACCTGTTCGATGCCCGCGCTCTGCTCGTGCGAGGCCGCCGAAATCTGCGCCATGATGTCCGTCACGCGCTGCACGGCTTCCGTCACTTCGGCCATGGTCGAACCCGCGCGCTCGGCGATCGCCGCGCCGCTGTCCACCCGCGCCGTCGACGCTTCGATCAGTTCCTTGATCTCCTTCGCCGACATCGCGCTGCGTTGCGCAAGCGAACGCACTTCACCGGCGACGACCGCGAAACCGCGTCCTTCCTCGCCCGCGCGCGCCGCTTCGACAGCAGCATTCAGCGCCAGGATATTGGTCTGAAACGCGATGCCTTCGATCACCGCGATGATGTCCGTCATTCGCTTCGAGCCCGCCGCGAGTTCGCGCATGTTGTCCACCACTTCGCCGACGAGTTCGCTGCCGCGCGTCGAGACATCCGATGCGCCGCGCGCCAGGCCGCTGGCTTCATCGGCGTTGCTGGCGTTCTGACGCACGGTCGCGGTGAGCTGCTCCATGCTCGACGCGGTTTCTTCCAGCGACGCCGCCTGCTCTTCCGTGCGTTGCGACAAGTCGGTGTTGCCTTGTGCGATTTCACGCGATGCGAACAGAATCGATTCGCTCGAATGCCGGATGCCGCCGACGATCTCCGCCAGCTTCACGCTCATGTTGCCGAGGCTGTGAAGCATGCTGCTGTCGTCGCCCGGACGCGTTTGCACGCGCGCCGTGAGATCGCCTTCCGCGATACGGTTCGCAATTTGCGCCGCATAGCCCGGCTCGCCGCCGAGCTGCGCCGACAGCCGCCTGCCGATCAAGACCGCGAGCAAGCCGCCGGCCGCCATCGCGCCGAGCACGAGTGCGAGCATCACGACGCGCATCGTCTGGTACTCGGACGCCGCGTTGTTGCGTGCGCCGGTTGCGCGCTCACGCTTGAAGTCGGCGAGACGTTCGAGCGATGCGCGCGCTTTCTCGCTGGCATCGATCGCACGGGCGATGAGACCCATCTGATCGACGTCCGTCGGCATGGGTTTCGTGCCGATCTGCATATGCACGATGTCTTCCCATCCGGCGATAGCCTGCGCCGCCGAGTCGTAGAGCGCGCGGCCATCCGTCGTCGTCATCGTGGGGCGCAGGTTGTCGAGCGCCCGATGCATGCTTGCGAGCGAGGCGGTCATGCCCTCCTTGAGCTTCGCCTTGCCGGCATCGTCGGCGAAGGTGAGATTCGCGGCGGCAAGGTCGGTGTTCAGCTTGTGCTTGTTGGCTTCCTCGACCCAGTAAAGGCCGTCCATGTGTTTCGCGCCGATCTCGCCGATCAAGCTGTTCATCTTCGCCAGCGATACGACGCCGGTCACGCCCACGCATGCGGTAAATACAATCACCACCGCGAATGACAGCACGAGCTTGCCAAACACGGAAAGGCGGTCAAACCAGTTCATCGATGTCTCCTCTGTCGACCAGCGCTTCATCGACCGGCGTTCGAGCGTCGAGCTTCCGCGCCGGTCCGTCTGGTCCCACGCCCCGCAGACGACGCCCACGGACGGCGTGGTGCGAACTCAGGTTCGCGCACAGAGAGCTTTACGGCGCGGGTTGCGGCCTTCTTGAGATCGAATGCGGAGAATACGGCGGATGAGATGTGAGGCGAAAGGCGGACGAAAACTGGCGTTGTCGTGCAAGCGCTGGACGCTTGCGTTGCGCGTGCGCGCTCGCTGTCGTTCAGTGCTGCGCCGAGGATGCTCGCCGCCTTCAAGTTCCTGCTGAATCGCAGCTTTCTAGGAGTCTTCCTAGATTCGGAATAATCGTATATTTGGCCGCAACGAGTCGACGTATTCTTTCCCTGTGCGTATTCCCCTGTATATGCACGTAGTCGTTGTAACTCTCCGATTACCGCCCTCGTTCCCCCGGCTTGGGCGGTTCTTTTTTTATTGGCGCACGGGCTTCTTCGCCAGCTTCCGCTGCAACGTCCGCCGGTGCATGTTGAGCGCACGCGCCGTCGCCGAAATATTGCCGTTGTTCTCGGCCAGCGCCCGCTGAATGTGCTCCCACTCGAGCCGCGCCACGGAAAGCAAAGTCGGATTCTCAATCGCTTCTTCCGCCGTCTGCTCGCTCGCCTGTTCATGCAGCGCGGCAAGAATGGACTCGACGTTCGCGGGCTTCGCCAGATAATTGTCCGCGCCGTCCTTTACCGCCTGAACCGCCGTCGCAATGCTCGCGTAGCCCGTCAGCACGAGAATGCGCGCGTCCGGCTGCAAGTCGCGCAGCGGCGAGACAAGACGCAAACCGGAATCGTTGCCGAGGTGAAGATCGACCGTGATCTGGCCGAACTTGTGCTGATTGGCGAGCTTCAGCGCTTCGCTCGCGTCGTGCGCCTGATGCGCGGTGTAGCCGCGCCGAACCAGGCCGCGCGCGAGAATGCCCGAAAAAACCTCGTCGTCGTCGATGATCAGGAAATTCATGTCGCTCATGCTTCTTTCTCCAATGTTGGCCGGCGTCGTGCTCACGCCGCGCCGCTTGATTCGGTTCGTGCATCATCGGCGGGCGATGCGCCGATATTCGGCAGACGCAGGATCGCGCGCGTGCCGCGTGGCTGATCCGCCGCGAGTTCTATCGATCCCTGCAGGCGCGCCGCCGCCGCGAACGCAAGGTATAGCCCGACGCCGTGGCCGCCCTGCGTGCTGTCCACTGGCGCGGCGCCCAGGCTCGAACGCAGCGCGGGCGGAATGCCCGGCCCGCGATCGCAGATATCGAAGCGCACCATCTGCACGCCTTCCACCTTTTCAGCCGATGCCTGCAAGGTCACGAGCTCGCTGCTCGCGCGCGCCGCGTTGTCCAGCAAGATCGTGAGAATCTGACCGATGGCAACGGAATCGTCGATGGACATGGACTCCGGCGTCTTGCCCGCGTGCTCGAACTTCACTTGCGGATGCCGCAGCCGCCATTGCTCGATGAAGCTCGCGAGCCATTCGCGAAGCGGCTGGCGATTCGACGGCCCCGTCGCGCGGCTGCGCAAGCGCGCGAGCGCCGAGGTGCACAGCGCCATCTGCTGTTCGAGCAATTCGAAGTCGGCCGCATACGGCGCGAGGTTGCGGTCGTGCGCAGCGGAATCGCGCAATTCCTCGCTCAGCATTGCAATGGTGGACAGCGGCGTGCCCATTTCGTGCGCAACCGTGGCCGCCTGCACGCCAAGCGCAACGGCGCGTTCGTCGCGCAGATGGCGTTGCTGGGCGTCGGCGAGCGCAGCGTCACGCACGCGCAGCGCCCGCGACATGCGTGCGACGAACCAGCCGATCAGCCCGACGCTCACCATGAAGTTCACCCACAGACCCGTGCGGAAGTAGTCGAACAGATTCGATGGATTCTCTATGTTGAGCGGCACGTAGTTGTAGCTCAGGAGCGCATAACAAGAGACCGCGAAGAGCGCGAGCCACGCGGTCATGGTCCACGGCAGAATGGCCGCGGAAATGGCCAGCGACGGCAGATACAAGGTGACGAACGGATTGGTCGAGCCGCCCGAGAGAAACAGAAGCGCGGAGAGCGCGCCTAAGTCGACCCACATCTGGCCGAAGAGTTCGACATTGGTTTCCGGCTGAGCCCGCGCCACGCGCAGCCACGTCAGCCCGTTGAAGAACATTTCGAGCGCGACGACGAGGAGCATGGCCGGCAAGGGCAGCTTCGCGCTGTAGAAAATCTGCACGACGGCGATGGTCGTCAACTGGCCGATGATCGCCAGCGAGCGAAGCCAGAAGAGGTGACCGAGGTTGACCCGTCCGGTATTGGTTATGCGATGCATCGGGTGATTGAGTGCGTGCGGTCCATGCGACATTATCCCGCTTGCGCCTATAGTGAAACCGAACGTGGCGCGATTTGTCGCACCCTAATATCAGCGTGACGCTTGGCCTATTTCCGCTGCCAGGCATGCGCGGCACAGGCAAGTCGAGTCCGGCCGCAAGCGTTCGCGCGGCAGCGCGGGCAAGGTTGCGCACCAGCACGTCGCAGCGCCGGCGAGCGCGCCGCAATGAAACGCCGCGCCGCAGCGCGTGCACCGTTGCGTCGCGTCGGAGCCTGATTGAAGCGATACGTTCATCATCGTGTCATCGACATTGATAAGCGATGATCGCATGCCCGGCCGCCATGCCGGAAAACGAGACGGCGCGCGGGGAAAAACGACCTGTCGTGTAGCGTCACTCCTGTACAATCCGCGTGTTTAAACGCTCCTCGCCTCATTTGCCGCCATGTCCGAGCTACCTGACCTCACGCAGATCGCGCCTACGCTGAAAGCCGAAATTCTGGCCGAGGCGCTGCCTTATATCCGTCAGTATCACGGCAAGACGGTCGTGATCAAATACGGCGGCAACGCAATGACCGAAGAGCGCCTCAAGCAAGGCTTCGCGCGCGACGTGATCCTCTTGAAGCTCGTCGGCATCAATCCGGTGATCGTGCACGGCGGCGGTCCGCAGATCGACCAGGCGCTCAAGAAGATCGGCAAGCAGGGCACCTTCATTCAGGGCATGCGCGTCACCGACGAAGAGACCATGGAAGTGGTCGAATGGGTGCTCGGCGGCGAGGTACAGCAGGACATCGTCACGCTCATCAACCATTTCGGCGGTCAGGCGGTCGGCTTGACCGGCAAGGACGGCGGGCTCATCCACGCGCGCAAGCTGATGATGCCGGATCGCGATAATCCGGGCCAGTTCATCGATATCGGTCAGGTGGGTGAAGTGGAGTCCATCAACCCGGCGGTGGTGAAGGCGCTGCAGGACGACGCGTTCATTCCGGTCATCTCGCCTATCGGTTTCGGCGAAGACGGACTCTCCTACAACATCAACGCGGATCTGGTCGCGGGCAAGTTGGCGGTCGTCCTGAACGCCGAAAAGCTCGTGATGATGACCAACATTCCCGGCGTGATGGACAAGGAAGGCAATCTTCTCACCGACCTTTCCGCGCGCGAGATCGACGCCCTTTTCGCCGACGGCACCATCTCCGGCGGCATGTTGCCGAAAATTTCCTCCGCGCTGGATGCGGCGAAAAGCGGCGTGCGTTCGGTGCACATCATCGACGGGCGTATCGAGCATTCGGTGCTGCTCGAAATTCTGACCGAGCAGCCGTTCGGCACGATGATCCGCTCGCATTGAGCTTCGTCACTCTTCCTCCAACGCCCGCTGCGGTTTGCTCCGCGCGGGCGTTTTTATTTGCCGAACGTAATCGCGCATGAGTTCATCTCGCAGTGCTCGCCGCCGTCATGTCAAAACGCGCGGCCCAGTTTGGCTCTTCGATCTCGACAACACGCTGCATCACGCGTCGCACGAGATTTTTCCGGCGATCAATCGCGCGATGACGCAGTACATCATCGACCGGCTGGGCGTGGATATCGACGAAGCGAACCGGCTGCGCGTCGGCTACACGGTGCGATACGGCGCGACCTTGCTCGGACTCGTGCGGCATCACGGCATCGATCCCGCCGATTTCCTGCGCGAAGTCCATACCTTCCCCGATCTGCCGTCCATGCTGCGCGCCGAGCGCGGCCTGAAGCGCATCGTGCACGCGCTGCCGGGCCGCAAGATCGTGCTCACCAACGGACCGACGCTCTACGCGCGCTCGGTGCTCGCGGAACTGGGTATCGGCAAGCTGTTCGAGCGCGTGATCGCCATCGAGGACATGCGCGACGGCGAACGCTGGCGCGCCAAGCCCGATGCGCCCATGCTCCGTCGCGCGATGCGCCGCGCGCACGTGCATTTGAAAGACGCGATTCTGGTGGAAGACACGCGCGGGCATCTGAAGCGTTACCGGCGGCTCGGCATTCGCACGGTGTGGATCGTCGGCCATTTGCCGATGGCGCGCACGTCAAGCGGCGGCATTTCGCAGCGCTTGCCCGGCTCGGGCCGGCCGCATTACGTGGATCGCACCGTGCGTTCGTTGCGCGCGCTCACGCTCGGCATGCGCGGCGGCGGCTTTCGAGCGGCGAAAGCGACTACATCCTGAAGAGGCGCCGCGCGAGCATGTCTTCGAGGTCCGAGCGCTGATCGACGACGAGATGCACGTAGATGGTTTCGCCATCCACCTTGTAGATGACGCGGTTAGTGCCGCTCGCCACTTCGTAGTATCCCGTCATGCGGAAGTCGACCAGTTCGGGCGGCGTCGCGCCACGGCGCGGTGACGCTTCTATCTCGGCGATGGTGTCGGCCAGGCCGTCGCGCGTGGCCTTCCACGCCATCTTGCCGAACTTGTTGATGACGTAGCGTCTATAGTCGCGCAACTCCTGCTGCACCGGATCGAGAAAGACGGTTTTCACTTGACGCCTTCTTCCCTGTCGAGCCGTTCGAGTTCGCCGAAGAGGTCGATTGCGTCTATGCAATGCCCGGCCTCGATGTACTTCTGCCCCATCGCCAGAATCTTGAGCAAAGCCACGGTCTGATGCAGGTCTTCATAAGACTGCACGTCCTGCACGACCACCCGGCCTTCGCCGTTTTGCGTGATGAGCATGGGCTCGCGGCTCTCGACGACGTTGCGGATCATTTCGGCCGCGCGGCTCTTGAGATGGCTCAGCGGCCTCACACGACTCGGTTTCATTTCCGCTCCAGGGCCCACGCGCAGATTAGACAATATAGACACAAACTCGGGCCATATCCAGAACGCCCGGGCACCGCTATTGGCGGCTTTATTACGTTTTCCGCTATACTTCTTCGCTGAATCTGAATTCGAACACGCGCCGATTTGCTGACTCGATTGCGGGCGCGCGAACCTTCCCAAGCGGTATTGCCGGGAGGTTCAATACAAATGCGGCTAAAGAGGTCGTCAGCCGCGCCGTCAATCCACACGCGCATCGCCGACACCCGTTTAGCCGCTATTTCAAGGCGGAATGAATGGAATCAATCGGCATCGTCACTCCCCAAACCTTGCGCTTCACCGAGCCGCTCGTCATGCAAAGCGGCTCGACGCTCAACGACTACGAACTCGTCGTCGAAACCTACGGCGAACTCAACGCCGCGCGCTCGAACGCCGTGCTCGTTTGCCACGCGCTCAATGCGTCGCATCACGTGGCGGGCGTCTATGCCGACAACCCGAAAGACGTAGGCTGGTGGGACAACATGGTTGGTCCCGGCAAGCCGCTCGATACGAACCGCTTCTTCGTGATCGGCGTGAACAATCTCGGTTCGTGTTTCGGCTCGACCGGGCCGATGAGCATCGACCGTACAAGCGGTAAGCCCTACGGCAAGAGCTTTCCCGTCGTGACGGTGGAAGACTGGGTGCATGCGCAGGCGCGCGTGGCCGACCGCTTCGGCATCGAACGCTTCGCGGCGGTGATGGGCGGCAGTCTCGGCGGCATGCAGGCGCTTGCCTGGAGCACGATGTATCCGGAGCGGCTCGGGCATTGCATCGTGGTGGCATCGACGCCGAAGCTTTCGGCGCAGAACATCGCGTTCAACGAAACGGCGCGCTCGGCAATTCTCTCCGACCCCGACTTCCACGGCGGCGACTACTACGCACACGACGTGAAGCCGCGCCGCGGCTTGCGCGTGGCACGCATGATCGGCCATATCACCTATCTGTCGGATGACGACATGGCCGTGAAGTTCGGCCGCGCGCTGCGCCGTGCCGAAGGCGCGCTCGACGCGTACAACTTCAACTTCGACGTCGAGTTCGAAGTGGAGTCGTATTTGCGCTATCAGGCCGACAAGTTCGCTGAATACTTCGACGCCAACACGTACCTGCTCATCACGCGCGCGCTCGATTATTTCGATCCCGCCAAGGCCTTCGAAGGCGACCTGCGCCGCGCGCTCGCCAACACCACGGCGAAGTATCTGATCGCGAGCTTTACGACCGACTGGCGTTTCGCGCCCGCGCGTTCCCGCGAGATCGTCAAAGCGCTGCTCGACAACAAGCGCACCGTGAGCTACGCGGAGATCGACGCGCCGCACGGCCACGACGCCTTCCTGCTCGACGACGCGCGCTATCACAACTTGATGCGCGCCTATTACGAACGCATTGCCACGGAGATCGGCGCATGAACCAGCACACTCTCGATTCCCTCGCGCTGCGTTCGGACTTTCGCGCCATCGCGCGCTGGGTCGAACCGCGTTCCTCCGTGCTCGATCTCGGTTGTGGCGACGGTTCGCTGCTCTCGCTGCTCGGCGAAGAACTCGAAGTGCACGGTTACGGCATCGAAATCAACGACGCCGGCGTGCTCGCATGCGCGCAAAAAGGCGTGAACGTGATCCAGCAGAATCTCGAAGACGGCCTGCGTCTCTTCGAAGACGACAGCTTCGATTTCGCCGTGCTTTCGCAGACGCTGCAGACCATTCATCAGACCGCGGCGATCCTGCGTGAAACCGTTCGCGTGGGTCGCGAATGCATTGTCTCGTTCCCGAACTTCGGGTACTGGCAGCATCGGCTCTCGGTTATTCAAGGGCGCATGCCGGTTTCGAAATCGCTGCCGTATCAATGGCATAACACGCCGAACGTGCGCGTTTTGACCATCAAGGACTTCGAGGCGCTCGCGCCCGAAGTGGGCATCGAGATACTGGACCGCGTGGTGCTGCACGACGGGCAAACGGTCCGTTGGGGCGCGAACTGGCGTGGTAGTCTTGCGGTCTATCGCGTGAAGCGCCGTTGAGTTCGAATCGGCCCGTCACGCATCGAAACGCACCACCACGACGTATTACCCACATCGATATGCCCGAAACGCCACGCGAGGCGCCCGCTCTTACAGCTCACGAAGAAGATCCCGGCTTGCACGCGTTCCTCAACGCGCGCATCCTCATTTGCGTCTTTCTGGGCTTCACGTCCGGACTGCCGCTCTTCACGCTCTACAGCCTGTTGCAGGCGTGGCTCTCGACTGCGGGCGTCAACGTCAAGGAGATCGGCCTCTTCGCGCTGATCGGGCTTCCCTATACGTGGAAGTTCGTCTGGTCGCCGCTGATGGACCGCTTCATTCCGCGCTTTCCGGGCTGGCGTCCGGGCCGACGGCGCGGCTGGATGTTCGTCACGCAAGTGCTCGTGATGGTGGCCATCGGCTCCTTCGGGTTCTTTTCGCCCTCGCAGAACCTGTGGGCGGTTGCGGCCATCGCCGCGCTCGTCGCGTTCTTCAGCGCGAGTCAGGATATCGTCATCGATGCCTACCGCCGCGAGCTGCTCGCCGATACCGAGCAAGGTCTCGGCAACGCGGTTCATGTCAACGCGTACAAGGTGGCGGGGCTTGTGCCTGGCTCGCTTTCGCTGATTCTCACGAACGTTCTTCCGTGGAAGACCGTGTTTCTGATCACCGCCGCGTTCATGCTGCCTGGCCTCATCATGACGCTCGTGGTCAAGGAGCCGGCCATTCACGGCGCGCCACCCAAGACGTTGCGCGAGGCGATCGTCGAGCCGTTCCACGAGTTCATCACGCGCAATGGCTGGCAATCCGCGCTGCTGGTGCTGGGCTTCATCTTCCTCTACAAGCTCGGCGACACCATGGCGACCGCGCTTGCCACGAAGTTCTTCATCGACGTAGGCTTCACGCTCACGCAGATCGGCGTGATAGCGAAAGCGGTGGCGTTCTGGGCGAGCATCGCGGGCGGCTTGATCGGCGGTATCTGCCTCGTGAAGATCGGCATTGCGCGCGGACTCTGGGTCTTCGGCTTCTTGCAGATCATCGCGACGCTCGGCTTTGCGTGGCTCACGAAAATCGGGCCGTCGCCCGCCGCGCTCGCGGTGCTTTACGGCTTCGAAACGTTCGCGACGGGCCTCACGCTCGCCACATTCACGGCGTATATCGCGAGCACGACCGATCCGCGCTACACCGCGACTCAGTTCGCGCTCTTCACGAGCCTCGCCGCCGTGCCACGGACTTTCGCGGCGGCGGGCAGCGGCTTTATCGTGAGTGAAACAGGATGGTTTCCGTACTTCATGGTGTGCGTCGCGCTGTCCATACCCGGCATGCTACTGTTGCCGAAGATCGCGCCATGGAGAACGCCACGATGACGGTATCGATGCCGGCCCGGCCCACGCTTGGCGCGCTCATCTGCGCGCTCATGCTGGCGACGCTCGCGCCCATGTCCGCGCGCGCGCAGGACGAAGAGCGCGCGCCGCCTTACACGGCGCCGAACAGCCAGATCCGCTTCGGCAACTCGGCGTTGTTCCGCAATCTGATTCCGCCCGCGACGCTCGAACAGCAGGCAAGCGATGAATATGCGCAGATCATTCACGACGCCGAGCGCAGCAAGACACTGCTCGGCAATGACAACCCGCTCGTCAAGCGCGTGCGCGATATCGCCACTCACGAGATTCCGTTCGCGCTCAAGTGGAATGACCGCGCGAAGAACTGGAAGTGGGAAATCAACGTCATCAAGTCGCCCGAAGTGCGCATGTACTGTTTGCCGGGCGGCAAGATCGTGGTGTATAGCGGGCTCATCGACAAGCTGCATCTGAACGACAACGAGATCGGCATGATGATCGGCCATGAGATCGCGCACGCGCTGCGCGAACATGCGCGCGAACGGCTCGGGCGGCAGCAGGCGCAGCAGTTGTCGTCGGGTACCATGCCGCAGCTTTTCGGCTTTACCGATTACGGTTCGCAGCCGCTTGGCATCGGCGATCAGTTGCTGGCCATGAAATACGCCCCCGCCGACGAGACCGAAGCGGATGTCATCGGCAGCGAGATTGCTTCGCGCGCAGGTTACGATCCGCGCGCGGCCATCACCTTGTGGAACAAGATCGATACCGCCACGCGACGCTCCGACAACGGTTTCATCTGGATGCATCCGTATGGGCCGGAGCGCCGGCAGGACTTGCTCAAGCGCCTGCCGGACATGATGCCGCTGTATGCCAAAGCGGTGGGAAAGAGCATCGACCAGTTGCCGAATTACGGCGGGTTGGGGCGGTTTAAGAAGGGGGGGCGTTAACCTACTTCTTCCCAATCTTCCAGTTGTAATCGATAGTCAGCGGCGCGTGATCGCTGAATTTGATGTCGCGGAAAATGGAAGTCTTCTTGGCGGTCGCCGCGACTTCCTGCGTCGCGATTTGATAGTCGATACGCCACCCCACGTTCTTCGCGTACGCCTGCCCGCGATTGCTCCACCACGTGTATTGCTCGGCACGCTGGTCGAGCGTGCGAAAGACATCGACGTAACCGACATCGTCGAAAAGCTTCGTGAGCCACTCGCGCTCTTGCGGCAGACAACCCGAGTTCTTCTGGTTGCTCTTCCAGTTCTTGATGTCGATTTCCTTGTGCACGATATTCACGTCACCGCACACGATCACCTCACGCTCTTGCGAAAGCCCGGCGAGATGCGGCATGAATTCGTCCATGAAACGATACTTCGCCTGCTGCCGCTCTTCGCCGCTCGACCCGGACGGGACATACACCGACACCACGGACAGCTTGCCGAAACGCGCTTCCACGTAACGTCCTTCGGGATCGAACTCGGCACTGCCGAAGCCGATCACGACATCGTCCGGCTCGTGACGCGTGTACAAACCCGCGCCGCTATAACCCTTCTTCACCGCGTGCTGGAAATAACCCTTGAAACCGTGCGGCGCGAGAAACTCCGGCGTGAGATCGTCCTGCGAACACTTGATTTCCTGCACGCACACGACGTCCGATTTCTGCTCGCCGAACCAGTCGAAGAAACCTTTCTTGGCCGCCGAACGGATGCCATTCAGATTGGCGGTAATCACCCGAAACATACTTGTCCTCTTTCCTTGTTTATTCGACCTTCACGCCCTTGAGCGATTCCTTGGCGGCCGGAAATTCGAGTTTCATGCCCTGCATGGTGCGCAGCAAAAGCTCCGCGACCATCACGTTGCGATGCGGTTTCGAATCGCCGGGAATGATGTACCACGGCGCGTATTCGGTCGAGGTCGCGCCTAACGCCAGCTCATACGAGCGCTGATATTCGTCCCACAGCTTCCGAGCGTCGAGATCGGAGACATCGAACTTCCAGTGCTTGGTCGGATCGTCGATACGCGCTTGCAAGCGCTCGCGCTGCTCGTCCTTCGAGATATGCAGAAAGCATTTGACGATGGTCGTACCGCTATCCGCGAGCAACGCCTCGAACTCGCGAATATGCCGGTAACGGCGCTCGCATTCGTCATCGTCGATAGACTTCATCACCCGCGGCACGAGCACGTCTTCATAGTGGCTGCGATTGAAGACAGCGAACTCGCCGGCCATCGGCGCCTGCGCGTGCACGCGCCAGAGGAAATCGTGCGAGGCCTCGCGCTCGGAAGGCGCGCGAAACGGCACGATGCGCAAGCCGAGCGGATCGACGTCATGGAACACCGCGCGCACCGTACCGTCCTTGCCGCTCGTGTCCATGCCTTGCAGCACGAGCAGCACGCGCCGAAGACGCTGTGCGTGCAGCTTCTCCTGCAGGTCGTCGAGCTGCGCGCCGATTGCCGCGAGCCGGTCGCGGTCTTCGTCTTTCGAGCCGTTCGAAAACGGCTTGCCGGATGGATCGATCGAACTCAGATCGAAGGGCTTGAGCTTCTTGTCGTCATCGAAATACGGGACGAGGAAGTCGTCCAGAGACGGTTTCTTTGCCATGTCGCCAACCTTTTGTTCTATCCCGAAACGCCAATGAAAACGGGCCGCTGCCAAGCTAGACGGCAACAGCCCGTTCGTCGTGCTACTTCCAGGCGACCGGCTCTCCGTCGACGCGGAGGATTTCGCCCAAGTGCTTGCTCAGGATAGCTTTTTCTTCAGAAGCTCGTTTACCTGCTGCGGGTTTGCCTTGCCCTTGGTCGCCTTCATTGCCTGGCCGATCAGCGCGTTGAACGCCTTTTCCTTGCCCGCGCGGAATTCTTCCACCGATTTCTGGTTCGCCGCGAGCACCTCGTCGATGATCGCTTCGAGCGCGCCGGTATCGGAAATCTGCTTGAGCCCCTTGGCTTCGATGATGCGGTCCGCCGCGCCCACGTCGGTCGCCTTCTCGTCCCAGATCGCCTGGAAAATGTCCTTCGCGATCTTGTTGGAGATGGTGCCATCCGCAATGCGTTGCAGAAGCAGCGCGAGTTGTGCCGCCGCGACCGGCGACTCGCCGATGTCGAGCGATTCGCGGTTCAGTTGCGCGGAGACGTCGCCCATGAGCCAATTGGCGGCGATCTTCGCCTGCGCCGCGCCCGCCGCCTGCACGACGGCTTCGAAATATGAAGCCATTGCCTTCGACGACGTGAGCACGCCGGCGTCGTAAGGCGTCAAGCCGTACGTTTCGGCGAAACGCTTCTGCATGTCGGCTGGCAACTCCGGCAGTTCCGACTTCACGCGCGCCACCCAGCTCTCCTCGATAACCAGGGGCATCAAGTCCGGGTCTGGGAAATAGCGGTAGTCGTGCGCGTCTTCCTTGCTGCGCATGGAGCGCGTTTCGCGCTTGTCGGGATCGTAAAGACGCGTCTCTTGCACGACGGTGCCGCCGTCTTCGATCAGTTCGATCTGACGGCGCACTTCATAATGAATCGCTTCTTCGAGGAACCGGAACGAGTTCAGGTTCTTGATCTCCGCGCGCGTGCCGAATTCCTTCTGACCGACCGGGCGCACCGACACGTTGGCATCGCAACGGAACGAGCCTTCCTGCATGTTGCCGTCGCAGATGCCTAGCCACACGACGAGACCATGCAACGCCTTCGCATACGCAACCGCTTCCGCCGCGCTGCGCATTTCCGGCTCGGTGACGATCTCGAGCAGCGGCGTGCCCGCGCGATTCAAATCGATGCCCGTCATGCCCGCGAAGTCTTCGTGCAGCGACTTGCCCGCGTCTTCCTCGAGGTGAGCGCGCGTCAGATTGACGGTCTTCTCGTATGCGTCCTTGCCGGCCTTTTCATTGGCTGGAACCTGGATGGTGAGCTGACCGCCCTGCACGACAGGAATCTCGTACTGGCTGATCTGATAGCCCTTCGGCAAATCCGGATAGAAGTAGTTCTTGCGCGCGAAGACGCTGCGCGGCGCGATATGAGCGCCGATCGACAAGCCGAAGCGAATCGCGCGTTCGACCGCGCCGCGATTCATCACGGGCAGCACGCCCGGCAACGCGAGATCGACAGGACAGGCTTGCGTGTTCGGCGCTGCGCCGAACTGCGTTGCCGCGCCCGAGAAAATCTTGGAAACGGTGGATAACTGCGCATGCGTTTCCAGACCGATGACGACTTCCCACTGCATGCTCATACTCCCGCTGCCGATGGTGCCTTGGCATGCCAGTCGGTCGCGCGCTGGAACGCGTCGGCGACCTGAAGCATCCGGGCTTCGTTGAAATAGTTGCCGACGATCTGCAGACCGACCGGCCGATTCGCATTCGCGCCCGCGCCGAAACCGCACGGCACGCTCATGCCGGGCAGACCCGCGAGGCTCACGGAGAGCGTGTAGATATCGGCGAGATACATCTGCACGGGATCGTCGGCCTTCTCGCCGAGATTCCACGCGACCGACGGCGCGACCGGTCCCATGATGACGTCGCACCGCTTGAACGCTTCCTGGAAATCGCGCGCGATGATGCGGCGAATCTTCTGCGCTTGAAGGTAATACGCGTCGTAGTAGCCATGCGACAACACGTACGTGCCAACCAGAATGCGCCGCTTCACTTCGGGACCGAAGCCTTCCGCGCGCGACTTCTTGTACATGTCGAGCAAGTCCGTATAGTGCGCCGCGCGATGCCCGTAGCGCACGCCGTCGAAACGCGACAGATTCGACGAGGCCTCCGCCGGCGCAATGATGTAGTACACGGGAATGGAAAGCTCGGTCTTCGGCAACGATACTTCGACGAGCGTCGCGCCGAGCGCTTCGTATTGCTTCAACGCGGCGTCGATGGCGGCGCGCACGTCGTCGGCAAGCCCTGCGCCGAAGTACTCCTTCGGCATGCCGATACGCAATCCGGCGAGCGGCTTTTGCGCGTCGCCGCCGTTCCACGTCTGGCCGAGATGGCGCGTGTAGTCTTCGTTGTCGCGTTGCAGGCTGGTGGAGTCGCGTTCGTCGAAGCCGCCCATTGCGTTGAGCAAGAGCGCGCAGTCCGCGGCGGTCTGAGCCATCGGCCCGCCCTGATCCAGCGACGACGCGAACGCGATCATGCCGTAACGCGACACGCGGCCGTAAGTCGGCTTGATACCGGTGATGCCGGTGAACGACGCGGGCTGGCGAATGGAGCCGCCCGTGTCGGTGCCGGTCGCGGCGGGCGCAAGACGCGCGGCGACGGCAGCGGCCGAGCCGCCCGACGAACCGCCCGGCACGGCCTTCAGGTCCCACGGATTTTTCACCGCGCCGAAGTACGAATTCTCGTTGGACGAACCCATGGCGAACTCGTCCATGTTGGTCTTGCCGAGACAGACCATGCCCGCTTGCTTCAAGCGATCGACGACGGTGGCATCGAACGGGCTCGCGTAGTTTTCGAGCATGTGCGAACCGGCCGTGGATGCCCAGCCGCGCGTCACGAACACGTCCTTGTGCGCAATCGGCAAACCGGTGAGCGCGCCCGCCTTTCCTTCCGCGATGAGCGCGTCGGCGGCTTTAGCCTGAGCGAGCGTGAGGTCGCGGTCCATGCCGATGAAGGCGTTCAGATTCTTCGCGGCCTCGATGCGCTGCAGATACGACTGCGCCAGCTCGACCGCGGAGATTTCCTTGGAGTCGAGCGCGGCGCGCAGTTCGGTCAAACTTTTCTGATGCATTGCAGTTCCCTGATGAGCGCGGCGGTGAACGCCGCGCGGGAGTGTCGTTTCGGCGCTGGATACGCCCGACGCGTTACTTGTTCGATTGCGTTATTCGATGACCTTCGGCACCAGATACAGCCCGTCTTGAACGGCTGGCGCACTGCGCTGGAACTCTTCGCGCTCGACGCGCTCTGAAACTGCGTCGTCGCGCAGGCACAGCGCGACTTCCTCGATCTGTTCGATCGGATGCGCAAGCGGTTCGATGCCGGAGGTATCCACGGCCTGCATCTGTTCGACGAGACCGAAGAAGTCATTCAGGCGCGCGAGCGTGGGTTCTGCCTCGTGTTCGGGCAACTCGAGCCGCGCGAGATGCGCGATACGTTTTACGTCGGTCAGGGTCAAAGACATGAAAATCACCGGAGATAAGCGTGGACTTCCCAATCTCGAAAACACACTGCGCCGCGATCGTTTGCGGCGCGCGTTGCGATCCTGGGAAAAGCGCTAAAAAGCAGACTGGCGACGGCAAAAAGTGCCATCCTTTTCCTATAGATACGCCCAAATTATAAGGTATCATTACACGTTCGACTCACATCTGGATTGACCTGCCAGCGGCTTTCTCCTTGAATCGTTAAATTGCGAGAAACGTTTACGCGACACGTCTCATCCTGCGGTAGATTTCCTCGCGGATTTGCACTTCACGGCGAACCTTCGCCGCCCCGGCAAACCGTTATTTTTTCCGCTGCCGTCCCCGGCGCTCATAGCGACGCACGGCCACCCAGCGAGACAGGATTTTTGAATGTTCGGTTTTTTGCGCAGCTACTTTTCCAACGACCTGGCGATTGACCTCGGCACCGCCAACACGCTGATCTACATGCGCGGCAAGGGCATCGTTCTCGACGAGCCATCGGTCGTTTCAATTCGCCAGGAAGGCGGCCCGAACGGCAAGAAGACCATTCAGGCAGTCGGCAAGGAAGCCAAACAGATGCTCGGCAAAGTGCCGGGCAACATCGAGGCCATCCGCCCGATGAAGGACGGCGTGATCGCCGACTTCACCGTTACCGAGCAGATGATCAAGCAGTTCATCAAGACTGCACATGAATCCCGCATGTTCTCGCCGTCGCCGCGCATCATCATCTGCGTGCCGTGCGGGTCCACGCAAGTCGAGCGGCGCGCCATCAAGGAAGCAGCGCACGGCGCGGGCGCCTCGCAGGTTTATCTCATTGAAGAACCCATGGCCGCTGCCATCGGCGCGGGTCTGCCGGTTTCGGAAGCCACGGGCTCCATGGTCGTCGACATCGGCGGCGGCACCACGGAAGTCGGCGTCATCTCGCTTGGCGGCATCGTGTACAAAGGCTCGGTGCGCGTTGGCGGCGACAAGTTCGATGAAGCCATCGTCAACTACATCCGTCGCAACTACGGCATGTTGATCGGCGAGCAAACGGCTGAAGCCATCAAGAAGGAAATCGGTTCGGCGTTCCCCGGCTCCGAAGTGAAGGAGATGGAAGTCAAGGGCCGCAATCTTTCCGAAGGCATTCCGCGCAGCTTCACCATTTCCAGCAACGAAATTCTCGAAGCGCTGACCGACCCGCTGAATCAGATCGTCTCGTCGGTGAAGATCGCGCTGGAACAAACTCCGCCGGAACTCGGCGCGGATATCGCCGAACGCGGCATGATGCTGACTGGCGGCGGCGCGCTGTTGCGCGATCTCGACCGTCTGCTCGCGGAAGAAACCGGCTTGCCGGTGCTGGTCGCGGAAGATCCGCTGACCTGCGTCGTGCGTGGTTCGGGCATGGCGCTCGAACGCATGGACAAGCTCGGCAGCATCTTCTCCTACGAGTGATACGGCCGTGACCTTCAGACTTTACTGTTCCACGACCTCACGGTCTTCAACGCACAGTCTGAACGCACCCGCGTAACGCGACGCGCACACGGCCCGGCTCATGTCCGGGCCGTTGTTGAAACAGCGTAGGGCAGGCTCAGCCGAAACCGGCAAACCTGCAGCATCGATCCACCCGCTCACGCCCTCGGCGCCGACCATGGAATACAGTCCGCCGCCACTTTTCAAGCAAGGCCCTTCCGCGCTCGCGCGACTGATCTTCTTTGTGGTGCTCGCCATCGCATTGCTCGTTTCGGATGCGCGGTTCAATACGCTGGAAATTGCGCGCGGCATGCTCGGCGCCGGCCTCTATCCGCTGCAACGCGCGGCGCTCGTGCCGCGCGACATCTTCATGGGCGCGGCCGACCTCGCGGTTACGAGCGCCACCTTGCGCAGCGAGAACCGCAAGCTCTCCGACAAGAATCTGGACCTGTCCGTCAAGGCGGGCGATGCCTCTCAGCTTTCGGCTGAGAACGCGCATCTGCGTGCATTGCTGAATCTGCAATCGCGCGCGACGACGCAAACCACGCCCGTCGAAATCCAATACGACACGCGCGATCCTTTCACGCAGAAAGTCGTGATCGGCAAGGGTTCGCAGCAAAACATCCAGGATGGCGCGCCCGTCGTGACAGAAGACGGCGTGATCGGTCAGGTCACGCGCGTGTTTCCGTTGCAATCGGAAGTCACGCTGCTGACGGACAAGGATCAAGCGGTGCCGGTGCAGATCGCGCGCACGGGTTTGCGCAGCGTGATCTACGGCACGCCGAAAGGCGACACACTCGACCTGCGCTTCGTGCCGATCAGCGCCGACGTCCAAGCTGGCGACGAGCTCGTGACGAGCGGTCTCGATGGCATTTATCCGCCGGGACTCGCGGTGGCCAAAGTGTTGCGCGTCGACAAGCAGGCGGATACGGCATTCGCGCGCGTCGTCTGCGTGCCTATCGCCGCTGTTCGCGGCGCGCGTCAGTTGCTCGTACTGCATTACAACGTAAACGTGCCGCCGAATCCGATCGAAGTCGAAGCCGCCGCCGCTGCAAAGGAAGCGAAAGAGAACAAGGGCAAGAAGAAGCCTACGGCGAAGGCCACTGTCTCCACCGAGGGTGCAAGCGGCGCATCGGCGACGTCGGCCGCGTCGGCTGCCGCTCCGGTATCCGCTCCCGCTGCCGTGGAAAAGCCCAGCGCGAAACCTGCCGCGCCGAAAGCCGCCTCGGCCGCTACCGCCCGGCCATCGCGAAAAGCGCATATGCCTAAGCCCGCATCCGCGAGGGCCGCGCAATGAACCGCCCGCAATACATCCTTCAGCCGGTCAATCCGTACTTCATCACCTTCAGCCTCGCTGCAGCGTTTCTGCTGAATCTGGTGCCTTGGGGCCGGCTTATCGGCATACCGGATTTCGTCGCGCTCGTGCTGCTGTTCTGGAACGTCCATCAACCGCGCAAGGTGGGCATGGGCATCGCGTTTCTGCTTGGGCTGTTGATGGATGTGCATAACGCGAATCTGCTCGGCGAACATGCGCTGGCTTATACCTTGTTGTCTTATGGCGCGATTACCATTCACAGGCGTGTCCTGTGGATGTCCCTGCCTGTACAAACCTTCGTCGTCGCGCCGCTTTTGGTGGGCGCGCATCTCGTGCCGTTCGTGATCCGCCTGATGACGGGCGCCGCGTTTCCCGGCTGGAGTTATCTGGTCAACGGATTTGTCGAAGCCGCGCTCTGGCCGGTCACGAGTTTTCTGCTGCTGATACCGCAACGACGCGCCGCCGATCCCGACGATACGCGCCCGATCTGAGCGCCACCGCGCGCGTGCCGCCCCCGATGCGAACGCGCGCGGACTACACTTGAATCGCGACCCACCGCGAAAGCTGCATGACCGAAATAAAGAACACCGAGCAACAGTTGTCCAGATTCCGCCTGCGCGTCGCGGCGGCGGGAATGTTCGTGTTCGTCTGCTTCGGTTTGATCGGCCTGCGTTTCCTCTATTTGCAGGTCTGGAACTTCAGCAAATACTCGTTGCAGGCAAACGAGAACCGCATCTCCGTGGCGCCGATCGTGCCGAACCGCGGCATCATCACCGATCGCAACGGCGTGGTGCTGGCGAAGAACTATTCCGCTTACACGCTCGAAATCACGCCGTCCAAGATCACCGCGTCGCTCGACGACACCATCGACGCACTCTCGCAAGTCATTCCTATCGATTCACGCGATCGCCGGCGTTTCAAGAAGCTGCTGGAAGACTCGAAGAACTTCGAAAGCCTGCCAATCCGCACGCGTCTCACCGACGACGAGGTCGCCAAGTTCACCGCGCAGCATTATCGCTTTCCGGGCGTCGAAGTGCGCGCGCGGCTCTTCCGGCAATATCCGCTCGGCATGACGGCCGCGCACGTCATCGGCTATATCGGGCGAATTTCGCAGCGCGATCAGGAGCGTATCGACGACGCGAGCGACGCCAACGACGAAGCCTCCGATCACTACGATCCGCGTCTCGACGCCAACAACTACAAGGGCACGGATTACGTCGGCAAGATCGGGGTCGAGCAGAGTTACGAAACCGAGCTGCATGGTCTGACAGGTTTCGAGGAAGTCGAAGTCACGGCGGGCGGCCGCCCGGTCCGCACGATGTCGCGCACGCAGGCGACGCCCGGCAACAACCTCGTGTTGTCGCTCGATATCGGGCTGCAGCAGGTCGCCGAGCAAGCATTCGCGGGCAAGCGCGGCGCGCTCGTGGCAATCGAGCCATCGACGGGCGACGTGCTCGCGTTCGTGTCCGCGCCGAGCTTCGATCCGAATTCCTTCGTCGATGGTATCGATCAGCAGACGTGGGACGCGCTCAACAACTCGCCCGATCATCCGTTGCTGAATCGTCCGCTGCATGGCACGTATCCGCCGGGCTCGACCTATAAGCCGTTCATGGCGCTCGCCGCGCTCACGCTGCACAAGCGCACGCCCGGCTGGGGCTTTCAGGACCCCGGCTTCTTCACGTTCGGCGGTCACACGTTCCGCAACGACGTGCGCTCGGGTCAGGGCTGGGTGGACATGAATCGCGCGATCGTCGTGTCGAATGACACGTACTTCTACATGCTCGCGCGCGACCTCGGCGTGAACGCGATGGCCGGCTTCATGAAGCCGTGGGGATTCGGCCAAATTACCGGGATCGACATTTCGGGTGAGGCGCGCGGCATTCTTCCGTCGACGGAATGGAAGCGCAAGGCGTATCGCAAGCCGGAGCAGCAACGCTGGTACGAAGGCGAAACGATCAGCCTTGGCATCGGGCAGGGCTACAACTCGTTCACCATCCTGCAACTCGCGCACGCCACGGCGACGCTTGCCAATAACGGCGTCGTGATGAAGCCGCACCTGGTGCGCGACATCGAGAATCCGCTGACGAAGGCCATGCGCGTCGTGGTGCGCGACCCGAGCGACAAGATTCCCGTGCGCCAGCAAGACGTCGACTTCATCAAGCGCGCAATGGAAGGCGTCATCACGAACGGTACGGCCGCGAAGCTCTTCGTGGGCGCGCCTTATCAGGCAGCGGGCAAGACCGGAACCGCGCAGGTTTACTCGCTGCAGGGCGCGAACTATCACGGTCACGCGACGGCAGAGCATTTGCGCGACCACGCGTTGTTCATCGCGTTTGCGCCGGCCGAGCAGCCGAAGATCGCGCTTGCGCTGATCGTCGAAAACGGCGGCTGGGGCGCGGAATCGGCGGGGCCGGTCGCGCGCAAGGTGCTCGACTATTATCTGGTCGATCGCCTGAAGCCTGGCGCCGAGGCGGCCGCGATCGAAGCCGCCGCATCCGCGACCACGGACGCCGGCCTGCCGATGATCGGCGGCACGCAATCGCCCGTCGCGGCGGCGCTGCCGGCCTCGGTAGTGAACGCGTCGCCGGCGTTCTCGCCGCTGGCGGCATCGAATCCGGCGGTGGCTCGGGCTGCATCGGCGCCGGCGTTGCCTGCATCATCGCCGAAAGCAGCGAACGCGCGCATCGCTTCGGCGCCAGCGGCGGCGTCTGCAGCACGGGCCGCGAACGCGCGCGTCGCTTCGGCGCCTGCCGCGGCGTTGCCCGCGTCCGCGCCGGGCCGCAAGCCCGCGCCGAACAAACGACCCGCCGAGCCCACGCCGACGATGGTCCGCAGCAACCCGAACGACGCCGTGCGCACGCTGGCGCCGTCCGGCGGTATCGACGAATAAAGGATGACCGGCATGCAACTCACCTTCGACAAGCACGTCTGGAAAGAGCACGCAAAGCGCATGTTCGCAGGCTTCGACAAGCCGCTCGCGCTGATCGTCTTCTTGTTGCTGTGCGTGGGAATCGTGACCCTGTATAGCGCGAGTATCGACATGCCGGGCCGCGTGGAAGACCAACTGCGCAACATCATGCTGACCTTCGGGCTGATGTGGGTGCTCGCCAATATCCCGCCGCAAACGCTGATGCGCTTCGCCGTCCCGCTGTACACCGTCGGCGTGGCGCTGCTGATAGCGGTCGCGGCGTTCGGGCTCACGCGCAAGGGTGCAAAACGCTGGCTCAATGTCGGCGTGGTGATCCAGCCGTCGGAAATCATGAAGATAGCGATGCCGCTCATGCTCGCGTGGTATTACCAACGGCGTGAAGGCAACATTCGCTGGTGGGATTACGTTGCCGGGTTCGTCATTCTGCTGCTGCCCGTTGCGCTGATCGCCAAGCAGCCGGACCTCGGGACGGCAGTGCTCGTGTTCGCGGCGGGGATGTTCGTGATCTATTTCGCCGGACTCAGTTTCAAGCTGATCGTGCCGGTGCTCGCGGCGGCCGTGGTCGTCATCGCGTGCGTGGCGGTGTTCCAGAACCGCATCTGCCAGCCCGAAGTGAACTGGCCGATGATGCACGACTATCAAAAGCATCGTATCTGCACGCTGCTCGATCCGACTTCAGACCCGCTCGGCAAAGGCTTTCACACCATTCAGGCGGTGATTGCCATCGGCTCCGGCGGCACGCTCGGCAAGGGCTGGCTGAAGGGCACGCAGGCGCACCTGGAATTCATCCCCGAAAAGCACACGGACTTCATCTTCGCGGTGTTCGCCGAGGAATTCGGCCTCGCGGGCGGGCTCGTGCTGCTCTTTCTCTATATGGCGCTGATCGCGCGCGGACTGTTCATCGCGGCAAACGGCGCCACCTTCTTCGGGCGATTATTGGCCGGTTCGCTCACGCTCGCGTTCTTCACCTACGCGTTCGTCAATATCGGCATGGTGAGCGGAATTCTGCCCGTGGTCGGCGTGCCATTGCCGTTCATGAGTTACGGCGGGACAGCGCTCACCACGCTCGGCGTCGCTGTTGGACTCATCATGAGCGTCGCGCGACAGAAGCGATTGATGCAAGGCTAGCCTCAATCCCCGTGTCCCGAAAAAAGCCGAAGTGTCATGTTCACTGCGGCTTTTGCTTTTCCAGCTCCGCGCTCAGTTGCAGGTACTTGAGCTTCGCCGCCGGATCGCCTTGCGCGGCGGCCGCCGCGTAATAAGCACGCGCGACGTTGAGATTGCGCTCGACGCCATCGCCGCCACGTTCGTAGAACGATCCCGCCACGTATTGCGCGGTCATGTCGCCTCCTTCCGCCGCCTTCTTGTACCAAGTGAATGCCTGCTCGTTGTCGCGCGTGGTGCCGCGTCCATCGAGGAACTGGTTGGCGAGCGCGAGTTCCGCCTGCACGTGTCCCTGACTCGCGGCGCGCAAGAACCAGCGATGCGCTTCCGCCGGGTCCTTGTCCACGAACTGGCCGTCGTCGTACATCTTGCCGTACACGAACTGCGCGTGAGACATGTTGGCGTCGGCGGCGCTACGCAACCACTTCTTGCCTTCGGGGACATTGGCGGGACCGCCTTCGCCGTTCAGCAGCATCATCGCGTAATTGAATTCGGCGAGGCGGCTGCCCTTTTGCGCGGCGCGACGGAACTGCGAACGCGCTGAGACGAGATTGCCCGCGTTGTAATCGGCGACGGCGTTTTGCGTCGCGAGGTCCGTCGGCTTTGGCATCGTCTGCGACTGCGCGTTGGCCGCGAACGCCACGCCGAACATCAGACAGGCCGCAGCGATGCCGCCACGCCAAGCCGTGTTCATGCTCTCGCCTCCTGCAAAGCCTGACGCGTCGCCTTCAGGAGCCACATGACATCGGCGGCGAGCGCGATCAGGTTGATGCCGGCTTGCGCATATTGCCGCGCGCCAGCGACATCGATCGCGAAAATGCCGCTCGCGATGCCCGCGCGCTTCGCGGCTGCCGCAACCTTGTCGATGGCTGCCTGCACATCCGGGTGCTTCATGTCGCCGAGATGGCCGAGGCTTGCCGCGAGATCCGCGGGCCCGATGAAGAGGCAGTCTATGCCCGGCGTCGCCGCGATCTCGTCGACGGCTTCGAGCGCCGCCACCGATTCGATCTGCACGATGGTCGCGATCTGCGCGTTCGCGCCCGTCACGTAGTCGCGCCGCATGCCGTACGCAGCCGCGCGCACCATGCCCGCGACGCCGCGCAAGCCGTCGAGCTGGGCTTCGGTCGGATACTGCGTGAGCTGCACGATGCGCGCGGCATCGTCGGCCGATTGCACGTTGGGGAACATCAGCGTGCGCGCGCCCGCGTCGAGCACGCGCTTGACGAGCCAGCCATCGGAGAACGGCACGCGCACGATCGGCTCGCTCGGCAGATGCGCCGCCGCGATCGCGCGCAATTGATCGACGACGTCGCGGCTATCGTTCGGCGAGTGCTCCATGTCGATACACAGCCAGTCGAAGCCCGCGTGCGCGAGCGCTTCGGCGGCATCGGCACTGCCGAGCGACAGCCACAGGCCGAAGAGCGCGCCGGGTTCGGCGAGACGTTGCTTGAGGGGATTCGTGAAGGTGCTCATTGCGCGGCTCCTGGAAGTTGGGCGCGCTTCGAGAAGCGGAAAAACGGCGGAAGGAATGACGGCATTACTCGCGCTCCGTTTGTGTCGCCGCGGAAGACGGGCGATTCAACGAGCGATGATACCGTGACGGCGACGCAGGCGTGGGCCGCGCCGCCGGATGCGTCAGGCGTGTTCCACGTCGGCCCAACAATTGGGCGTTTCGTACAAGCGAAGGCGCTTGAGCTTGAGATTGACGCCGTAATGCGCGTCGTAGACTTCCGCGAGAATCTTGAACGCGACCGCCGCCATATTCTCGACCGTCGGAATGCGGTCGAACACGACGGTCTTGTGATCGGCCATCGACTGCAAGAAATCGCGTACTTTCACGTCGCCTTCGTAGACGATGAAAGCGTGATCCCACTTGTTGACGAGATGCTCCATGGCGAGCGACTTCACATCCGCGAAGTCCATGACCATGCCGCGATCGGGCGCGCCTTCGACATCCACGAGATCGCCTTGCAGCGTGATTTCGAGCACGTAACGATGCCCGTGCAAATTGCGGCACTGACTGCGGTGATCGGGGATGCGGTGGCCCGCATCGAATTCGAGTTTTCGGGTAATCGTCTGCACGTCGGCGGGACCGTCTGTCAGGGAATGTTCAAATATTTATGCGTCTGCATCGACAGCCGCCACTTGGGATGCCGCTTGCACCAGTCGACCGCGAGCTTCGTGTTGATGTCGCGCGACGGGCCGTCCATTGGCTGGACGAGGAAGTACTCGAAATCGAGCTTTTCGTAATCGGCGAGGCGCTGGTTGTCCTGCGGCACGACGACCTTCAGCTCATGGCCCTTGGTCACGACGAGCGGTGCGTCGGCTTTCGGACTCACGCAAATCCAGTCGATGCTGTCGAGTACCGGCAGCGAGCCATTCGTTTCGATAGCCATTTCGAAGCCGGCGCCGTGAAGGGCATCGACGAAAGGCTGGTCGATTTGCAGCATCGGTTCGCCGCCCGTGCAGACGACGAACTTGTTCGCCTCGCCTTCGGGCCAGAGCGAGGCGATCATCGCGACGAGTTCGGCGGGCGTGCGGTATTTGCCGCCGTTCTCGCCATCGGTGCCGACGAAGTCGGTATCGCAGAACTGGCAGACGGCTTCAGCGCGATCCTGCTCGCGACCCGACCACAGATTGCAGCCGGCAAAGCGGCAAAACACGGCCGGACGCCCGGCGTTCGCGCCTTCGCCTTGCAACGTGTAGAAGATTTCCTTCACTGCGTACGTCATGACTGCTCTGTGATCAATTGAAGTTCAAACCGGCGCGATAGTGACTTGCTCGCCCGCGCGGTATGCCTCGTAACCGCGTTTGCGCAGCTTGCACGCCGGGCATTGGCCGCAGCCGAAGCCCCAGTCGTGTAGCTCGGCTCGCTCGCCTACATAGCACGTGTGCGTTTCGACGCGGATCAATTCGACGAGCGCGTCGCCGCCGAGCGTTTCAGCCAGACGCCACGTGTCGGCCTTGTCGAGCCACATCAGCGGCGTTTCCAGCGCGTAACGCGTCTCCATGCCGAGATTGAGCGCCACTTGCAGCGCTTTCATGGTGTCGTCACGGCAATCGGGATAGCCGGAGAAATCCGTCTCGCACATGCCGCCGACGAGAACTTTCAATCCGCGCCGATACGCCACCGCCGCCGCGATCGTCATGAACAACAGATTGCGTCCGGGCACGAAGGTGTTCGGCAGGCCGCTTGCGGTCGACTGAATCTCGATTTCGCGTGTCATCGCGGTATCGCTGATGGCGCCGAGAACCGATAGATCGATTGTGTGGTCTTCGCCGAGCCGCTCAGCCCAATGCGGAAAATCGCGCAGCACGGCGGCGCGAAAACCGTCACGACACTCGAGTTCGACGCGATGCCGCTGACCGTAGTCGAAACCCAGCGTCTCGACGGTCTTATAGCGTTCGAGCGCCCAGGCAAGGCATGTGGCCGAGTCCTGTCCGCCGGAAAACAGCACGAGCGCGCTGTCCTTAGCGTCTGTACGAGTCACCGTGAAACTCCGTGTTTGAGATTGGCCTGCGGGCCATGTCGCCGGTCGGTAAGAGAGACATGCTTTTACCCCGACGTTTCAGTATAGGCCGACGACCCTTTCCCCACGTGCGGCGACTCTTATGTCCCATATACGAAGGCGTCGCCAGAATTGGCACGCTTTTTACCGGCCGCACTTGTGAGCAACAACGTCGAAAAACAAAAAGGACCTGCGGTCCGAGGACAGGCAAGTCCTTAATTCGATGCGGATTTTATCACGCAGCGCGATTGTTTGCCGATCGTTAGGCTCGCTGCGCCGAGCGAAGAGTTACCCAAAACGCTTCGAAGATTCAGCACGGATTATCGGTAAAGGCCGGCGATACGCACCGAACTCTGGTTGCGGGAGACATACCACCACGCGGCTGAAGGTCATTCTTCTATAAGGAAACGCCGTCACTTGAATGGATCATCTTTTCCACACACGCGGTCGTGGATGACCTCCCGGTTATCCGTCGCAACTGTGTGCGACACACTCGAATTCGGAAATATATACTTATCTGCCAAAATGAAATCGGCAAAACTGTCTTTAAAAGCTAAAGGTCCGCGCCGATGAGCCGTAATTCTAGGTAATCGTCCCGAAAGACGGTTTGCGTCAAGCAATAAGTTCCGCTTTACCAGAATTCGCGCCTGAAGGCGAATTCAACGCGCAAACGTTTAAACGCAGCGAGCGCGTGGCTTTTTCTTCGTGCCGGTCCATAGGTTAATACGCCGCAATCGCTCCAGGCGCTCGAAACGTGTGGACGACCGGCGCTGGTCCGGCTGTCTGGCGGCGTCCGGCATTGCCGTTGGACTGATCTGCCCACCCTTCGGGGCAATTTCATTCGGCATCCGAATGAACTCGCTCCCGGCACCCATCCGCAGGGTTAAGCGGGACGCAGGTCCGTAACCGATTTGCCGATTCATTTCCGGCGCTTTGGTCAACGCACTCATTTTCTGAGCCGACGCACAACACATCATTAGTAACGCTAACTAATAATATGAAGAATTCGACCCATACCCCTGCCCGTTTCGCCTTCACCGCTCCCAAGGCAAGTCTGATTGCCGCCACGATCGTCGCCAGCGTGCTGCTCACCGCGTGCGGCGGGGCCGGCAACGACGCCTTCGACCTCGCATCGACCGCTGAAGCCTCGAAGCGCAATACATCGGCATTCGTCGTGACGGCGCCGACGGTCAACGCAACCGCGACCGGCACCGTGACCGTGAAAGGCACGACCGGATCGAAATGGACCACGGTTTCTGTCGTCGACATGACGACGGGCAACAAGGTAGCGCGCGATGCCGTGCCCGCAAGCGGGGCATTCTCGACGACCGTCGATACCACGCGTCAGGTCAACGGCGTGCATACGTGGCAGATCACGGCGGCGAATGCATCGAACAGCGTGCGCTCGGTGCAAAACGTCAGCGTGACGGTGTCGAACACGAAGGCCACGACGCCTGCCACGCCGACCACCACCAAGATCTTCTACGGCGCGAACGGCCACAATAACGAAGGCGGCGCATACGACATTTCCAGCCCCGCGCTGCAACTGTCGCAACTGCAGGATCTCGGCGTGAAGCTGTACCGCAACGAGGTCTATAGCCAGGCTGCGGCGACCAAGCTCGCGGGCATTGCGAAGACGATGGCGGCAGGCGGCGTGACAGTGTATCCGGTGATGCTGATGGGTATCGACTTCAACAGCGAAACCGATGCTTATAACGCAGGCTTCGCGCTCGGCCAGCAAACGGCCGCCGCGAACAAGTATCCGTACTATGAAGTCAGCAACGAACTCGAAGCGGACTGCCTTACGGGCAACGTGGATGGCGTCTATCCCCAGCACTTCGACAACAAGAAGTTCCAGATTGCGCGTGGCGTGATCCGCGGCATGATCGCCGGCGTGAAGTCGGTGGATACGGCGGGCAAGATCATCATGGGCGGCGGCGCATGGATGCACTACGGCTTCGACCAAATGCTCGCGGCCGGCACGCAGCCGGACGGCACGACGGGTCACCCTGTTGTGAGCTGGGACGTCACCGCATGGCACTGGTACTCGGACCAGGGCGACATCACGAACGCATGCGGCGGCACGGGCTGCCACGACATCCTTGCGACGCTGCAGGCAATGGGCAAGCCGATCTGGATTAACGAATTCGGCGTGCGTCCGAACATGGGCACGGATCAACAGATCGCGTCGTACCTCGTTGGCAACAAGATGATGGCGCAGTTCGTCTCGGTGGCGACGAAGTACAACATCCAGGCTATCCAGACGTACGAACTGTACGACGATCCGGCGGGCGGCGAAGGTGCTTACGGTCTGATTAAGAACGACGGCAAGACGGTGAAGGCGGCTTACACGGCATTCAAGAACTTCGTCACGGCAAACCCGAAGTAAAGATGTTCTTCCAAGCGGCTCGCAGTCGGGGTCGCATGAAGCAAAAAAAAGCGGACAGGCAAATCAAACGCCTGTCCGCTTTTTCGCTTGTTTCGTGCAGATACCGAGCCTGACGAAAGCCCGACCGCAAAAGAAAAAGCCCGAGAGTGATGACACTCTCGGGCTTCTTAATTCTGGTGGCCTGGGACGGAATCGAACCATCGACACGCGGATTTTCAATCCGCTGCTCTACCAACTGAGCTACCGGGCCATCGGAGAAGTGAGACTATATCAGAGTGATGCACGAGGCTCAAGCCTTGAGCCGAATTTTTCTCCAATTCGACGCAATCGGCTCGATGCCGCAGGTCAAACGTCGTTCTTGTTCTTTCCGAGATCGACGCCCAATTGCTTGAGCTTGCGATACAAGTGCGTACGTTCGAGCCCTGTCTTTTCGGCGACGCGCGTCATGCTGCCGTTCTCGCGCGCGAGGTGATATTCGAAGTACGCGCGCTCGAAAGCATCGCGGGCGTCGCGCAAGGGAATATCGAACGAGATCGATGCCGTCTGTCCCGCGTTCGGCGATGCCCCGCCCGAAGCCGCGTCGCCGGGTGTGGCGTTCAACGCCGACGCGCTCGGCAGCGCAGCGGCCACCGGCACGCCGGATGCCCCCGCGCTCGTCAGCGGCTTGGTCGATGACACGACCGCGGGCGCCGCGCTTCCATGCGCCAGGCCCTGCTCGACCGCCTTCAGCAGTTTCTGCAACGCGATCGGCTTCTCGAGAAAATTGAGCGCGCCGATCTTCGTCGCTTCGACGGCCGTGTCGATGGTCGCGTGCCCCGACATCATGATCACCGGCATCGTGAGCTTGCCCTGCGCGGCCCACTCCTTCAGCAGCGTTACGCCGTCGGTGTCGGGCATCCAGATGTCGAGCAGCACGAGGTCGGGCGTCTGCTGCAAGCGGTAGTCGCGCGCGTGTTGCGCGTTCTCCGCCACGTCCACCACGTGGCCTTCGTCGCTCAGGATCTCGGAGAGCAGTTCCCGGATCCCCATTTCATCGTCTACTACCAGGATGGTCGCCATTTAAGCTGCCCTTGTCTGCACTGTTGCTTTTGTCGTTCCGTGATTCGCTGCCGTGCCCGTTCCCCGCGTCGTCGCGCCGGGAGCGGCGGTATCGTCCGCGAGTTGAAGAAACAGAATCGATATCTGCGCGCCCTCGATGACATCCGCGTTCTTCGACCGATTGCGAATGTCGATGCGCGCGCCGTGCTCGTCGACGATCTTCTTCACCGTTGCAAGTCCTAGTCCCGTGCCCTTTGCTTTCGTCGTGACGTACGGCTCGAAAGCGCGTGACAAGATGCGCGCCGGGAAGCCCGAACCGTTGTCCGACACCGTGAGCCGTACCGCGACACGCGCATGGCCCGATGCGTCAGGCTCGCCATATTCTACTGTTCTCGTTTCGAGAAGCACGCGCGGCTCCGCGACATCGGCCACGGCGTCCTGCGCGTTCTGCAACAGGTTGTGAATCACCTGTCTTATCTGCGTGGCATCGCCGCGAATTACCGGCAGTTTCGTGAGGTCCACCTTGATCGCGCTCTTGCCTTCCTCGATGCCATACAAGGTCAGCACTTCGGCGACCAATTCGTTCAATTGCAGATTACCGAGGACGGCCGGCGGCGTGCGCGCGTATTCGCGGAAATCGTCGACCATCTGCTTCATCGCCTGCACTTGATTGACGATGGTCGTCGATGCGCGCCTCAGCACTTCGGCGTCCGGCGCGGCAAGTTTGTCCGCGAGCTTCATTTGCAGACGTTCGGCGGAAAGCTGAATGGGCGTGAGCGGATTCTTGATCTCATGCGCAAGGCGCCGCGCCACTTCGCCCCAAGCCACGGAACGCTGTGCGGAAATCACGTCGGAGATATCGTCGAACACGACGACATAGCCGGTGGTTTCCGCGTCGTCGGAGTCGGCGTCGGTGGCGCTCAGCAACTGCGTGCCGCGCACGAGCAAGGTGAGCGGCTCGTTCTCGCCAGGCACCGTCACCGCGACTTGCTGCTGCCAGTGTCCGCGATCGCCAATGGGATGCCCGCTGCCGACAGCGGCGGCATCGCGTTCGGCGAAGGCTTTCTTGACCATCGCGCCGAACTCGCCGAGGGCATCGATCTGATCGAGCGGCTGATTCAGCAAGCCGATAAAGCGCTGCCGGAAGATGCGTTCCGCGCCGCGATTGACAGTGGTGAGCCGAAACTGCCGGTCGAACACGAACACGCCCGCCGTGAGATTCGCGAGAATGCTTTCCAGATACGCCTTCGAATGCTCCAGCGCGATGCGGTTGTTTTCCACCGCCGCGCGCGCCTCGGAAAGCTGCCGCGTCATCGCGTTGAACGACTGCGTGAGAAAGCCGAGTTCATCGCGCGAATTAATCTCGCGTTTTGGCGTGTAGTCGCCTTCGGCCACCTCCTTCGTGCCTTGCGCGAGCAGAAACAGCGGTCGCGCGAGCTGATTGCCAAGCGCGAGCGCGAGCATCATCGCGATGAACGTGGCGAGAAAGAGCGCGAGCGTCAGCGTGCCGATATACATCTTGCGCAAGCCCGTGCGCCCCAGCCGCTTTTCCTGATATTCACGATACGCGCGCTGCACGGCATCCGCGTTGCGCGCGAGTTCCTGACTCACCGGCTGCTCGATCTGCAGGAAGCGATCGACGTGCTGAAATTCCGTGGTCGTCGTGGGATCGGGGATCTTCGTGATCACCCGCAATCGCAACGCGCCTTTCGGCCCGGTGGACGATGGATCGCCGTCGATCTCGCCTTCTATTGCGCCATATGGATGATCTTGCGCCTCCTTCAGCATCGAGCCGGTCGGCTCGTTCGTCGGCAATAGCGAATAGTAGTTGCCCGAGGCCTGCGCGATAGTGCGCAATCCCGACACGCGCTGCGTGCCGTTGTTCGCGGACAAATCCTCGCGGTTGTACTGATCGCGCGGACGCTCGAACACGACCGCGTCCTGAATGTTGTATTGATCGCGCAACCGCAGGAGCGAAAGCGTGAGACTCGACTGATCCGCGCTAGCAAGCTGATCGCTCATTTGCCGGCCGCGCGCCTTGAAGTCGGCGAGCGATGTCTGCAACATGCCGCGCCCGAGCGTGAGACCCGACGTGAGCGCGGTCTCGACGTTCACGTCGAACCATGATTCGATACTGCGCGACACGAACTGATACGACACGACGTAGATGATCGCGCCCGGCAGCACGCCGACCAGCGCGAAGATCAACGCGAGCTTGGCCAGTAGCCGCGTGCCGAAGCGGCCCTGCCGCACGCGCGCCACGATGATCGCCGTGAGGCTGATCACGATCAGCATGAAGATGAGCGCAATCGCCACGTTCGCCGCGTAGAGCCAGCCGTAATAGCGGTCGAAGAATTCGGTATTGGCGCTGGCGAGCGCGAGCATCACGAGCAGCAGAACCGCCGTGACCGCCACTGTCGAGACCAGCAACCGGACGACGAGACTTTTCATGTCCGTGCGGCCGCGTCGAAATCTATTTCGCACGTTCTGCCGCCGTAAAAGTAAAACGCTTCCAGTCCGATGAAAGGTTCCAGTCGCGGTTGTTCACCGCGTCGATCTGGAACGGCTTGGGCATCAGCGCGATGTCGAGTTGCATGCGCACCGATGCGTTATAGGTTTCGCCGGGATGCACCTGATTGCGGTCGAAGACATGCCACGATGTCACGTGCTTGATCACCGCCATGGCTTCGTTGAGCGATGCAAAGCGCAATTGCAGGCCGCCGGTCGACACGCGATATTCATTGGTCAACGGCTGATAAGACAGCCGGATGCTCTGCGAAACATTCACCGGCTCCTCGTCGAACCAGTACCAGCGCGGCCGGGACAAGTTGAAGTCGATGGTGAAATAGAGCGGCACGCTGCGGTTCACGGCTTCTTCGAGGCTGCTGTTGAGGTCGAAGTCGAAATGGGCATCGAGATTCCAGCCGTTATTGTCCGACTGCAACGAAGCCCGCTGCACGGAAATGGTTTCGGCGAAGGCGGAATCCGCTGCCGCGAAATACAGGCAGAACGTCAGCGCGGTCCAGACGACGAGCGCGAGCCGAAGCGGAAAAAGGCGTTTGATCGTCACCGTTTCTGAAAGCGCGCGTAGAAGAATCCGTCGTGGTCCGCGCGGTAACTCGATGCAGCTTCCGCGTTCCCGTTCGATGGCTGGCCGGCCACTTGTGTACTGTCCCGTGACCCGTTTGCCGCGCCCGCGCCCGCACCGGCACGCGCCCTGGTCGGCAGCAACTGGCCCGGCGCGTCCAATCGTACCGCATCTTCATGCGTGCTTCCAAACCAGCGGGCCTGCTCTTCGCCTTCTTCGGGAAAGATCGAGCAAGTCACGTAGAGCAACTCGCCACCCTTGGCGACGAGCGGCCAGAGCGCCGTTAGAATGCGCCGCTGTTCTTCGACGAGCGTCACGATGTCCGAGGGCCGCCGCAACCAGCGGATGTCCGGATGACGCCGCACGATGCCCGAGGCCGAACACGGCACGTCCGCGAGAATGCGATCGAACGGCGCGCCATCGAACCATTGCGAAGGATCGCCGGCATCGCCCACGCAAATCTCGGCGTGCAGCTTGAGGCGCGCGAGATTTTCGCCGATACGTCCCGCGCGAGTCGCATCGCTTTCCAGCGCGATGAGTTCGACATTCGCGAGTTCGAGGATATGACCGGTCTTGCCGCCAGGCGCGGCGCACGCGTCGAGCACGCGCATGCCGTCACGCGCGTCGAGCGCTTGTGCCGCGAGTTGCGCGCCCGCGTCCTGCACGGAGACGACGCCATCCGCGAAGCCCGGAATACGCTCGACCGGCAGCGGTGTTTCAAGACGCACCGCGTGCAGACCGGCGGCTTCCGCTTGGATATGTTCCTGCCGCAAGCGTTCGAGATAGGCATCGACGGTGGCGTGACGCGCGCTCACACGCAGCGTGAGCGGCGCCTGCACGTTGCCCGCATCGAGAATGTCTTGCCACGCGTCCGGCTGACCGCGCTTCACGGCGTCGATCCACCATTGCGGGTAATTCCAGCGCGCGACTTCGCTCACACGCGCTTCTTCGAGGAGCGCATCGCGTTCGCGCAGAAAGCCGCGCAGCACGGCGTTGACGAGGCCCTTCGCGAAAGCAAACTCGCGGCGCGTGGCGATGGCGGTCACCGCCTGATCGACGACGGTGAACGGCGCGTAGGCCGCGTGCGCTTCGTCGTCGGTGAGCAGCGTGAACGCGCAGACCAGCACGTTGGCCACGTGCGGCGGCGGCGCCTTGCGGACGAGCTTATGCAAAAGCGCATCGGCAAGTGCGAGACGGCGCATCGCGCGATACGCGATGTCCTGAATCGCGCCACGTGCCGCCGGCTGTCTGCCCGCGGCGATAACCGTCTGCAAGGCGGCCGGCAACGCCGATCCCGCGCGCACGGCGCCGACCGCCTGCGCCGCGCCGTCGAGCGCGAACGCAAGGGAGTCGGGAGCAAGATGCAGCGCGCTCAAATGAGTCGCTCCGCGCGCCGAGTGCGGCGCGGTGGAAAGTCGCCGGGAAGGCTTGTCGGTCATGTGTAAGGTCGTGCGACTTCGTGTGAACATCGATTCGAACGACGATTGTAACGTGCAAGGCTTCGTGGCCCGGTGCTTGCGCGTTTCGCACCACAAAAGGAAAAAGGCCGCGCCAGCGTGACTGGAACGGCCTTCGGTGTTACGCGTCGTGACGACGCCCCGGATTACATGCGCCCGGTGCGCGCCATTTCCATCAAGCGCGCGACGCGTTCTTCCGTCGCCGGGTGCGTCGAGAACCAGTTCGCGATGCTGCCGCCCGACAGCGGATTCATGATCATCATCTGCGCCGTGGCCGGGTGCGCTTCCGCCGTGGGGAACGGCACGCCGGACGCGTACGCGTGGATTTTCTCGAGCGCGCTGGCGAGCGCTTGTGGATCGCCGGAAATCTCCGCGCCGCCGCGATCCGCCTCAAATTCACGCGCGCGAGAAATGGCCATCTGGATCAACGCGCCCGCGATAGGCGCGAGGATAGCCACCGCGATGCTCGCAATCGGGTTCGACGGGCGCCCTTCGTCATCGCGGCCACCGAAGAACATGGCGAAGTTCGCGAGCGCGGAGATTGCACCGGCCATCGTCGCCGAAATGGTCGAGATGAGAATGTCGCGATGCTTCACGTGCGCCAGTTCGTGCGCCATCACGCCGCGCATTTCGCGCTCGGACAGCACGCGCAGGATGCCGGTGGTCGCCGCGACGGCCGCGTGTTCCGGATTGCGACCGGTTGCAAACGCGTTCGGCGCGTCTTCGTTGATGAGGTAGACACGCGGCATCGGCAACTGAGCGCGCGTGGCCAGGTCGCGCACCATGCGATAAAACTGCGGCGCAGTGGTTTCGTCGACCTCCTGCGCGTTGTACATGCGCAGGACCATCTTGTCCGAGAACCAATACGAAAAGAAATTCATGCCGAGCGCGACGACGAGCGCGAGCATCATGCCCTTCGACCCGCCGATCATCCCGCCGATCACGACGAAGAGGGCCGTGATCGCAGCCATCAGCATCGCGGTTTTGACCCAGTTGAACATGTCAGGAACTCCTATCCCTAATACGGTGCGCACTTTGCGCGATGGTCCCGGCCACACTGGCCAGGACGCTCATTGTAAGCAAATCGTTAGATAGGGGCGTCCGCGAAAAATTCAATCGGGTTGTTGCGTTCAGCGATGTGACGTTGCGAGCTTCAGTCCCAGGCCGACGAACGCCGTGCCCACACCGCGATCCAGCCACTTTTTAATCCCCGGTTTGCCCGAAAAACGTTCGGTGACGCTGCCCGCAATCCACGCAACGAAGCTGTTCCAGACCGTGCTCATGGCGATAAACACGAGTCCGAGCGTGAGAAACGCGAGCGTCTTGTGCTGGCTGTCCGCCGCGACGAATTGAGGAAAGAACGAGACGAAAAACAGCACGACTTTCGGATTCAGCACGTTCGTGACGAAGCCTTGCGCGAATAATTGATGCAGCGATTTTGGCGCGGCTTGCGCGTTGGTTCCGTCTGCGTGGGCGTCTACGGCCTTGTCGTGCTTCGTGAGAATGAGCCGCACGCCGAGATAAATCAGGTAGATCGCGCCAGCGATCTTGACGACGGTGAACGCCGTGGCCGATGCCGCGAGAATCGCCGTCAATCCGAATGCGCACGCGAGCGTATGAACGATGCAGCCCGCCGAGATGCCGAGCGCGGATACGATTCCCGCGCCGCGTCCCTGCGCGACGCTGCGCCCGACGATATAGGCGGTATCGGGGCCGGGCGTGACATTCAGCAGAAAGACGGCGACGAGAAAGAAGGCAAAACCGGTAATGCCGAGCATCGGAAACTCCAAGCGTGCGCGTGTTGAAGATTCACGATTCTAGCGCCGCGCGACGCATGCGTTACATGTCCGTCGCGCGTGCTTCAAGCCTGGGTCAAGCGTCCGGATCGGTTTCTTGCAGCGCGAAACGCTGACCTCGGGCAAGCGGCGCGCCCGCGAGAAACTCGCGCACGGGCAGGCGCTTGCCACCGGGCTTTTGCAACTGCGTGAGCCTGAGCGCGCCCGTTCCGCAGGCCACGACGATTCCTTCCGCCGACACATCCACGATGGTGCCCGGATCGGCTTGCCATTCGCCGCTCACCGGCTGCGCGGACCAGATCTTGATCGCGACGCCATCGAGCGTGCCGAACGCGCCGGGGAACGGGTCGAACGCGCGCACCTGACGCGCAAGCGTTTCCGCCGGACGCCGCCAGTCGAGCGCGGCCTCGTTCTTGGCGATCTTCTGTGCGTAGGTCGTGCCGTCGTCAGGCTGCGGTGTCGATGGCAGCGCGCCGTCGCGTTCGAGGTCGCGGAGAGCCGCGACGATCAGATCCGCGCCAAGTTTCGCAAGGCGGTCGTGCAGCGTGGCGGTGGTGTCGTCCGCGCCGATAGCCGTGCGGCCCTCGCGGATCATCGCGCCGGTGTCGAGGCCCGCGTCCATTTGCATGAGCGTAATGCCCGATTCGGCGTCGCCCGCTTCGATCGCGCGATGGATCGGCGCGGCGCGGGGGGGGGGGGGGGCCGCCGCGGCCCCACCAACCCGGGCTGTGTTTTGGGCCGCGCCGCGGCCGTTGCTCCCCATCCCCCCGCACGATGTGCCCCCCACACGCGCCCAC
>NZ_JALQDW010000001.1:0-13566 GCF_023631025.1 Caballeronia sp. GACF4 | reverse complement strand
GGGGTTTGATGGGGGGGGTGTGGTGGCCGGGTTCATTTTGCTTGAGCTTAAGGCCGGTTGGGGCGTCGCCCGCTTGGATCGCGGGATGGAGCGGCGCGCCCCCCCCCCAGCGCGGCAACAACGAAGCGTGGATGTTGATGGCGCCGCGCGGCGGAATGTCGAGCACTTCCTGCGGCAGGATGAGCCCGTAAGCGGCGACCACCATCACGTCGTGCGGTGTGGCGCGCAGCAACTCGATGGCATCGGCGGCTTCTTGCGGATACTTCCCCGCGCGCCTGAGCGACGTGGGCTGCGCGACCGTAAGCCCGTGTTCGACGGCAAAACGCTTGACGGGGCTGGCGGTCAGCGTCATGCCGCGGCCAGCGGGCCGGTCGGGCTGGGTCAGAACCAGCGGCACGGGAAATCCGGCCGCGTGGATAGCCGCGAGCGCGGCGGCGGCAAATTCCGGCGTACCGGCGAAAACGACACGCAGCGATTGAGTCATCGATTGTTACTACCCTTGAGACAACATAAAGCGCTTTACAGCGCCTTTTCGAGCTTCTTCATCTTGCCGCGAATGCGCGTTTGCTTGAGCGTCGAGAGATATTCGACGAACACGTGACCCGCCAAATGATCCATTTCATGCTGGATGCACACGGCAAGCAGGCCATCGCAGTCCAGTTCGTAGCTTTCGCCTTTCTCGTTGAGCGCCTTCACGCGCACCTTGTCCGGCCGTTCGACGAAGTCGTAGATGCCCGGCACCGAGAGGCAGCCTTCTTCCCACTCTTTCTTGACCTCGCTCGCCCAGACGATCTCCGGGTTGATGAAGACGAGCAGTTCGTCGTGCGCATCCGATACGTCGATGACGATTACCCGCTCGTGCACGTCCACCTGAGTCGCGGCGAGGCCGACGCCGGGTGCCGCGTACATGGTTTCGGCCATGTCGGCGACGAGCTTGCGAATGCGGTCGTCCACGACGGCGACGGGCTTCGCCACCTTGTGCAGCCGCTTGTCCGGGTAGTTCAGTATCTTGAGCAGAGCCATGATTCGGATTATCTACGCGCGCCGCGACGCGTGTGAAGTCGGCCATTCGGCCAGGTTGCGGGTGGGTGGCGGCATGCCGAAGATATGCAGGTGAATCCGCTGGATTCAACGCCGCCGGCAAGCGGCCAACCGGCGTCGCTCGGCCTGAACACACGGGCGGGCGACACTTCTCAATTACGTTCCGGGACCAAAAATCTTAACATGACGACCGCCTTACCGCCGACCGAGCCTCAACCGGAGGCGCTCACCACGGACCTCGACGAACTTTCCGCCTGGATGCGGCTCACGCATGCAAAGGGACTGCGTCCCGCCGCCCTGCGCGCGCTCTTGAGCGCGTTTGGCGGACCGAAGAACGTTCTAGCCGAAAGTTTCGCCTCGCTCGCCGAAGTCACCAACACCGATGCCGCGACCGCCGCGCTCGCGCCGCCCGCCGAAGTCGAAGGCGTGCCATTCGGCAACTATATTGAACGCGTGCTGGAATGGGCCGCCGAACCCGGCAATCACATTCTCACTTTTGCCGATACCGCGTATCCGCAAGCGCTCCTCACCATGCCCGATCCGCCCGCGCTCTTGTACGCGAAAGGGCAAACCGACTTGCTGCAAGCGCGCGCGGTGGCGATCGTCGGCAGCCGGAACGCCACGCCGCAAGGACTCGAAGACGCGCGCCGGTTCGCGCGCGCGCTCTCGGACGCCGGGCTTGCCGTGGCGTCGGGGCTCGCGCTCGGCATCGATGGCGCGGCGCATCGGGGCGCGCTGGATGGCGCCACAGGCACGATCGCCGTCATCGGGACGGGCGCGGATCTGGTGTATCCGTCGCTGCATCATCAGCTCGCGCACGAAATCGCCCGCGATGGCGTGATCGTGTCCGAATGGCCGCTCGGCACGCCCGCGCGCTCCGCCAACTTTCCGCAGCGCAACCGGCTCATCGCGGGCCTGGTGCAGGGCGTTTTGATCGTCGAGGCGGCAATGCGCTCCGGCTCGCTCATCACCGCGCGGCTTGCCAACGAAATGGGCCGCGATGTTTTCGCCATGCCCGGTTCGATCCACGCGCCGCTGTCGCAGGGTTGTCATCGCATCATCAAGCAGGGCGCGAAGCTCGTGGAAACGCCGGAAGACGTGCTGGAGGAATTCGGCTTTCCCGCCACACCTCGCAAAAAGCGCGGCAAGGCGCCGGCACCGGCTCCGGCAAACGCCTCGTGGGCTTCGGCGCGTCTGCCCGGCAAACCCGAGACCGACGAAGCCGCCCGCGTGCTCGCCGCGCTCGGCCATGCACCCGCGACGCTTGAAAATCTCGCTGCCCGCACCGATCTCGACGGAGCCGCGCTGCAAAGCGCCCTGCTGCAACTCGAATTATCGGGCTTGATCGCGGCCTTGCCGGGCGGACGCGTGACGGCGCTCGAACGCTCGTGAAGTGGCGTCGTGCTACATTCGCGAAAAATGAGTACGACGCCAAACCCCAGACGAAAGGACGCCAGAAACGCCATGTCCGCGCTGAATCTCGATACCGATGCCGATGAGATCGCCGAGCGCATCGCCGTGCCCGGCACCTTGTTCGTCGCCTGTCTGTGCGCCGAATGGTGCGGAACCTGCCGCGAATATCGCGAAGGTTTCGACAAACTGGCGGCGGCGCACCCGGAAATCTGCTTCGCGTGGATCGATATCGAAAATCACGCGGACCGTTTCGATGACCTCGATGTCGAGAATTTCCCGACCATTCTCATCGAGGACTCGGTGACGACCCGCTTCTTCGGCACCGTGTTGCCTCAGGCTTCCATTGTCGAACGCATGCTGGTCGATCTGACCGCGCTGCCGAACATGGCGGGCGCGCCGAAACTGCGTCCGGCGCTTGCCACGGCGTAGAAAAGTGCGTGCGCGCGGCGTCGCGAAACGAAGCTCGCGGAACTAAACGGCGAGCGTCGCAATTCGTGCTTCGGCGCGCATCGAACAAAGCCTGTGCTATAAAGCGGCGTTAATGCAGTCCAAATCGGACCGCTGCCAAATACCTACTATATTGAGTCATGTCCAAAGCCCTGATCATCGCTGAGAAGCCTTCCGTCGCGAACGACATCGCGCGTGCGCTGGGCGGCTTCACGAAACATGACGAGTATTACGAGAGCGACGACTACGTGCTCTCGTCCGCGGTCGGCCATTTGCTCGAAATCGCGGCCCCGGAGGAATACGACGTCAAGCGCGGGAAGTGGAGCTTCGCCAATCTGCCGGTCATTCCGCCGCATTTCGACCTGAATCCCATCGCGAAAAGCGAATCACGGCTGAAGGTTCTGACGAAGCTGCTCAAGCGCAAGGATGTCGACCGGCTCATCAACGCCTGCGACGCGGGGCGTGAAGGCGAACTGATCTTCCGTCTGATTGCGCAGCACGCGAAGGCGAAGCAGCCGGTCCAGCGCCTGTGGCTGCAGTCGATGACGCCCGCCGCCATCCGCGACGGATTTGCGCATCTGCGTAGCGACGCCGACATGCAACCGCTCGCCGATGCCGCCCGTTGTCGCTCGGAAGCGGACTGGCTCGTTGGCATCAACGGCACGCGCGCGATGACCGCGTTCAACAGCAAGGGCGGCGGTTTCTTCCTGACTACCGTGGGCCGCGTTCAGACGCCAACGTTGTCTATCGTCGTGGAACGCGAGGAAAAGATTCGCCGCTTCGTGCCGCGCGACTACTGGGAAGTGCGCGCCGAATTCGTCGCGGCGAAAGGCATTTACGAAGGCCGCTGGTTCGACCCGAAGTTCAAGCGCGTCGAGAACGATCCCGAACAGCGCGACTCGCGTCTGTGGAGTCTCGCTGCGGCCGAATCCGTGGTGGCGGCTTGTCGCGACAAGACCGGCACCGTGACGGAAGAATCGAAGCCGTCCACGCAAATGTCGCCGCTGCTCTTCGACCTGACGAGTCTTCAGCGCGAAGCCAACAGCCGCTTCGGCTTTTCGGCGAAGAACACGCTCGGCCTCGCGCAAGCGCTGTATGAAAAGCACAAGGTCCTGACCTACCCGCGTACCGATGCACGCGCGCTGCCGGAAGACTATCTCGGCACGGTCAAGGACACGCTGACCATGCTCAAGGACAGCAACAACTATCTGCCGTTCGCAAAGCAAGTGCTCGACAAGGGCTGGGTGAAGCCGAACAAGCGCATCTTCGACAACTCGAAGATCAGCGATCACTTTGCCATCATCCCCACGCTTCTGGCGCCCAAGGCGTTGTCCGAGCCCGAGCAGAAGCTGTATGACCTCGTGGTCAAGCGCTTCCTCGCCGTGTTCTTCCCGGCGGCGGAATATCTGGTGACGACGCGGATCACCGAAGTCTCGGGGCATCACTTCAAGACCGAGGGCAAGGTGCTCGTCGAGCCGGGCTGGCTGCAGGTCTACGGTCGCGAAGCGGCGGGCGAGGAAGGCAATCTCGTGCCGGTGCAGAAAAACGAACAGGTCGATGTCGACAAGGTCGCTGCTCACGGTCTCGTCACCAAGCCGCCCGCGCGCTACAACGAAGCGTCGTTGCTCTCGGCCATGGAAGGCGCGGGCAAGCTCGTCGAAGACGAAGAGTTGCGCGAAGCGATGGCAGCGAAAGGGCTCGGCACGCCGGCCACGCGCGCGGCGATCATCGAAGGTCTGTTGGGCGAGAAGTACATGGTGCGCGAAGGCCGCGAACTGATTCCGACTGCCAAGGCATTCCAGTTGATGACGCTTCTGCGCGGTCTGGGCGTCGAGGAACTGACGGCGCCGGAACTGACCGGCGAGTGGGAGCACAAACTGTCGCAGATGGAGCGCGGCAATTTGCATCGCGATGCGTTCATGCAGGAAATCGCCCGCATGACGCAGACCATCGTCAAGCGCGCAAAGGAATACGACTCCGACACGATCCCAGGCGACTATGCCACGCTCGAAACGCCGTGTCCGCACTGCGAGTCGCAGGTGAAGGAGAACTATCGCCGCTTCGCGTGTACCAAGTGCGAATTTTCCATCTCGAAGATTCCGGGCGGACGTCAGTTCGAGATTCCTGAAGTCGAGGAGTTGTTGCGCGAGAAAACCATCGGACCGCTGTCGGGTTTCCGCAGCAAGATGGGCCGTCCGTTCTCGGCCATCCTGAAGCTCGCTTTCGACGACGAGATCAAGAACTTCAAGCTCGAGTTCGATTTCGGTCAGGACAACGGCGGCGAAGACGGAGAACCGCCCGACTTTTCCGAGCAGACGCCGGTCGGCGCGTGCCCGAAGTGCCAGTCGCGCGTGTACGAGCACGGCATGAGCTACGTCTGCGAGAATTACGTCGCGAATCCGAAGACCTGCGACTTCCGCTCGGGCAAGGTCATCCTGCAGCAGGAAATCGCGCGTGAGCAAATGGAGAAGCTGCTGAACGAAGGACGCACCGACTTGCTGACAAACTTCAAGTCGTCGCGCACGGGCCGCAACTTCAAGGCGTTTCTCGTCAAGCAGCCGGACGGCAAGATCGGCTTCGAATTCGAGAAGAAGGAAGCCAAGCCCGGCGCGAAGACGGCAGCGAAACGCGGCGCGGCAACGGAAGCGCCAGCCGATAACGGCGACGAAGGCGATAGCGATGTCGCCGTAGCCGCCAAGACGACGCGCGCCAAGCCCGCGACCAAGACGGCCGTGGCGAAGAAAGCGCCTGCGAAGAAAGCCGCGGTGAAAAAGACCGCTGCGCGCAAGACGAGCTAGCTTTAGCTCGCGTCGAAAAGAAAAAGCCCCGCGAAGCAATTCGCGGGGCTTTTTGTCATTGGCGGCGCAGCCGTGTTCAGTATGGCGACGCCGCCGGCAAGCGGCCACGCGGACGCGTCGGCTTGGCCAGCTTCGGGCCGAGTTCACTCTGATTCGAACGCGAACGCGACGCCACTTCCTCTTCGGCGCGCCCATAGTGCGGCGGCGGCGCAGTCGATACCGCGGGCCGGCCCATGCCATCGCGAATCCACTGTTCACCGAGCTGATGATTGGGCGTCTGGCTGAAATACTCGACGAGGTGATCGATAAACGTGCGCACCTTCGCCGGCAGATGCCGACGGCTCGGATAAGCCACGTTGATCTCCACTTGCGGCAACTGGAAGTCGCCGAGCAGGCGTACGAGCTGGCCGCGCGTCGTATCGTTGCCGATCAGATAGCTCGGCAGAATCGCGATGCCCATGCCGAGCAGCGCAAACTGGCGCAGCATTTCCGTGTTGTTCGCGATGATCACGTTGGTCGGCCGCACCCGCACTTCGCCGTCCGGGCCGGTGAACACGCGTTCATCGCCCCAATACTCGGCGGGCAAGCTCAGACACGGATGCTCGAGCAGATGTTCGGGGCGCGTTGGCGTGCCGTGCGATTCGAGGTAAGCGGGCGTGGCGCAGACGGTCATGCAGCCGGTGGTCAGACGCCGCGTAACGACGCTCGCGCTTTTCACTTGCCGCGCGATCACGATGCCCACATCGAAACCTTCCTCGACCAGATCGACCTGACGATCCACGAGCGTCACGTCCGGTACGACTTTGGGATAGCGCTGTGCATATGTCTGTAACACGGGCGCGAGATTATGCAGACCGAACACCACCGGGGCGACAATTCTCAACGAACCCATTGGCTCGTGATTCCGCGCAACCACCATTTGCTCGACATCTTCCAGTTCATCGAGAATCTGCCGCGCACGCTCCAGATAAACCTGCCCGGACTCCGTGAGCGAAAGGCTGCGCGTCGTGCGGTTCAGCAAACGCGTGCCGAGGCGACCTTCGAGGTCGGCGACATGGCGCGTTGCCACCGCATTGGAGATATCCATCGCGTTCGCCGCGCGGGCGAAGCTGCCGAGATCGGCCACGCGAATGAATACTCTCATCGACTGCAAATGATCCATGGGACAACTCCTGCCGCGAGGCGGCTTTCAATTTCTGCTGAAAAGCTATTCAGAATTATCCTAGGACTAGCGATTTCGTGCAGAAGTTGCGAGGGCGCGGAGTTTTTTCGGAAATTTCCGATGAAAATCATGGCTTACGCGAACGAAAGATCGCCGATTGTTGTCGGCCGCACAACACTCGAACGCACGCGCCACAAGCCGAGATTTTTGGTCAAGCTGGCCGCGCCAATTTTGGCGGGTTAGCGGAAGAAAATGCGAACCGGCATGGGCAGATTCGCATTTAGGGATTTATGCGCTCCGTGAGCGTAATCACGGAGCGCTTGCAACGACGGAAATCAGGCTGCCAGACGCCGTTCGATGTCCGCCTTGGCCTCCGGAAGCGCATCCGGCAAGCCTTGATGGAGCTTCGCGAAAAGCTCGTCGTGTAGGGCGAGCTCGTCGCGCCAGGCGGTATCGTTGACGGAAATGACCTGCTCGAATTGCTCGCGCGTGAAGTTCATGCCGCCCCAGTCGATGTCCTCGTAACGCGGCGAGATGCCGAACGCGTGTTCCTCGCCCGCCGCCGTGCCTTCGATGCGCCCGACCATCCAGTTCAGCACGCGCATGTTTTCACCGAAGCCGGGCCACGCGAACTTGCCGTCCGCGCCCTTTCTGAACCAGTTCACACAGAAGAACTTCGGCGACTTCGCGTTCATGCCTTCGAGGCGCTCGCCCATCTTGAGCCAGTGATCGAAGTAGTCGCTCATGTTGTAGCCGCAAAACGGCAGCATCGCGAACGGATCGCGGCGCACGACGCCTTGCTGGCCGGCAGCGGCCGCCGTGGTTTCGGAGCCCATGGTCGCGGCCATGTAGACGCCCTCTTTCCAGTCGCGTGCCTCGGTCACGAGCGGCACGGTGTTCGAACGCCGGCCGCCGAAGATGAAGGCATCGATTGCGACGCCTGCTGGATTCTCCCAGTCCGCGTCGATCGACGGACATTGCGATGCCGACACCGTGAAGCGCGCGTTCGGATGCGCGGCTTTAGCGCCGGTTTCCTTCGCGAGTTCCGGCGTCCAGTCGCGGCCTTGCCAGTCGGTGAGATGCGCGGGCGGCTTATCGGTCATGCCTTCCCACCACACGTCGCCGTCATCGGTGAGCGCGACATTGGTGAAGATCACGTTTTCCTTGAGCGTCGCCATTGCGTTGAAGTTGGTCTTCTCGCTCGTGCCCGGCGCGACGCCGAAATAGCCGGCTTCCGGATTGATCGCGTAGAGACGGCCATCGCGGCCGGGCTTGATCCAGGCGATGTCGTCGCCGATTGTCGTCACCTTCCAGCCGTTCATGTCTTGCGGCGGAATCAGCATCGCGAAGTTGGTCTTGCCGCACGCCGAAGGAAACGCCGCCGCGACGTGGTACTTGCGTCCGGCAGGCGACGTGACGCCGAGGATCAGCATGTGTTCGGCGAGCCAGCCTTCGTCGCGGCCCATCGTCGATGCGATACGCAACGCGAAGCACTTCTTGCCGAGCAGCGCGTTGCCGCCGTATCCCGAGCCGAAGCTCCAGATCTCGCGCGATTCCGGAAAGTGCACGATGTACTTCGTGTCGTTGCACGGCCAGGGCACGTCCTTGCGGCCATCCGAAAGCGGCGCGCCGACCGAGTGCACGCACGGCACGAACTCGCCGTCGTCGCCGAGCACGTCGTACACTTCGCGGCCCATGCGCGTCATGATCCGCATGTTCGTGACCACATACGGGCTGTCCGACAACTCCACGCCGATGTGCGCGATCGGCGAACCGAGCGGACCCATCGAGAACGGCACGACGTACATCGTGCGGCCACGCATCGAGCCATCGAAGAGGCCATCGAGCGTCACGCGCATTTCCTGCGGGTCGATCCAGTTGTTCGTGGGACCAGCGTCTTCGGGGCGTTGCGAGCAGATGAACGTGCGGTCTTCGACGCGCGCCACATCCGTGGGATCGGAACAGGCTAGAAAAGAGTTGGGGCGTTTGGCGGGGTTCAGTTTCTTCATTGTGCCGGCGGCGACCATCTGTTCGCAAAGGCGGTCATATTCCGCTTGCGACCCATCGCACCATTCGATGCGATCCGGCTTCGTGAGGGCCGCGACCTGCTGCACCCAATCGATCAATCTTCGATGTCGTACATAGGCCGGTGCTTCAAGATCTGCGGCGGTTTTGTTGTCTTCGACTACTGCGGGCTGGTTCATCGAGCTTCTCCGTTCTCTGCAATGAAAACCGGTAGCCCAACGACGCTGCATGCGAGAGGCTTTTTGCGACCGAACCGCCGGGCGCTTCATGCGCGTTGGCGCATGAAGAACGGATCGTGAGCCGTTTGCGCGTCGTGGGCGTGTGTTCCTCAGGCGCTCAAGCGAGCGACTTTGCGCCTTGCGCCTTAAAGGAACAAACTGTTAAAAAGAGATACTAAGTGGCCTGTCTCCTCCTGCCTAACCGCGTTTTCCGCAGTGTGCGCTGTGATTTCTTTATTTTTAGCGCATTCGTTCGCGGTCGTTCAAAAATTGGGAGTCAAGCATAACACCGCGTCACACGCCTACCGTGATGCAGCGCGTACATAGATGAAGCGCATATTTATCGGTAGTTACCCGAAGTTAGTGCGTGATTCATTGTCTCGCGAGTTCAATCGAGCAGCACGTTTGATGCCCAACAAAAGCTAATCAATGCACATGAAAATCGCCATTCTCGACGACTACCAGGACGCCGTTCGGAAGCTCGACTGCTTCCATTTGCTCGATGACCATGAGGTGAAGGTCTTCAATAACACGGTGCGCGGGCTCGGACAGTTGGCTAGCAGACTGTCGGAAACAGATGCCCTCGTGCTCATTCGCGAACGCACGCGCATCAGTTCCCAGCTTCTCGACAAGTGCCCGAAGCTGCGCATGATCAGCCAGACCGGGCGCGCGGGCGGCGGACATATCGACATCGACGCTTGTACCGAACGCGGTATCGCCGTGCTCGAAGGCACGGGTTCGCCGGTCGCGCCGGCCGAGCTTACTTGGGCGCTCATCATGGCGGCACAGCGGCGCATTCCTCAATACGTCGCGAATCTCAAACAGGGCGCGTGGCAGCAATCTGGATTGAAAACCTCTGCACTGCCGCCGAACTTCGGCTTGGGACAAGTGCTGCGCGGACAGACGCTCGGCATCTGGGGATACGGCAAGATCGGCCAGTTGGTCGCGGGCTACGGCAAGGCGTTCGGCATGAATGTGCTGGTGTTCGGCCGCGAGCATTCGTTGCAGGCAGCACGCGACGATGGCTTCGCCGTCGCCGAAAGCCGCGAAGCGCTCTTCGAACAGAGCGACGTGCTCACCGTCCATCTACGTATGAGCGATGAAACGCGCGGCATCGTTCGAACGGAAGACCTCATGCGCATGAAGCCGACCGCGCTCTTCGTCAACACGAGCCGCGCCGAACTGCTCGAAGAGAACGCGTTGCTCAATTCGCTGCATCACAACCGGCCGGGCATGGTCGCCACCGATGTCTATGAAAGCGAGCCGATTCTGCAAGGCTACGGACTCTTGCGCATGGAGAACGTGATCTGCACGCCGCACATCGGCTACGTAGAGCGCGAGAGTTACGAGCTCTACTTCGGCGCGGCGTTCAGGAACATTCTGGCCTTCGACGCCGGCGACAAGTCGAGCGTGTCGAACCCGGAAGCGTTGCAGCACGCGCGGCGGCGTTGAGCGCAAGAGCGAGCGGCCGCGCGGCGTTCGCTAAAGCGTCGATACCTCGATCGAAGGCTCGCATCGCACCGGGAAATTCACCGAGTTCGCGATGAAGCAATAGCGATGCGCGTCTTCATGCAGACGCGCGGCTAACTCGGCGTCGTTCCCCGCGCCGATGGTCACGCGCGGATGCAGCGTCACGTCGATGAAACGGCCGCTGCCGTCCTTATCTTCCTGCATCGTGCCGATGGCTTCATCGACATATCCGGTCACGACGATCTTGTTGGTCGCGCACAAATGCAAGTACCAGAGCATGTGACACGACGACACCGACGCCACGAACAACTCCTCCGGATTGTGGCGCGCAGGATTGCCGCGAAAGGCGGGATCGCTCGACGCTTCTATCGCGGCCTTGTTCGCCACGCGCACGAGATGGTCGCGCGAATAAGCGTCGTAGGCGGACGTGCCCGAACCGAGATCGCCTGTCCACGCGACGCTGAGCGTATAGGTGTGCTTCTTCGCCACGTTCTGCTCCTTGGCTCTAGTCGAGATGTGAAGCTGCCTCCAGAAGACGCGGCAGATGCGCGAGGAAATCGTCGGCATCGGCGCGGCCCAGATCGTACGCGTGTTGCATCTGCGCGGGGCTCGTATAGTCCCAGCTCGAAATTGGCACCTTGCGCGACGGCTGAACGTAGATGCGTCGCTGCTCGCCATGCGGCACCACGAACATGCGCTCGCGCGGATACAGCCGCGTGACCATGACGAGCACCGTTCCCGGCGATGCATCGAGCGCGGAGACGGGCACGTTATCGACCATGCCACCATCGAGCACGGGACGACCGTTGCGCCGCAGAATCGGCGTGAAAGGCGGCGTGCTCGACGACTGCAGGATGAGGTCGGCGAGATCCTCCAGCGTCGCGCACTCTTGCGCGGTGACGAACTCCGGATGAAAACCGAGCGCGGTGCCGAGCGTCGGATGCAGCGTCTTGCGCACGTACTTTTCGATGTTATACGCGATGATGCCCGCCGCCACCGCGCTGCGCGCCCCGAGCCAGCGCGGCAGATGCGACACGCCGATGCGAATCTCCGGCGCCGTTTGCAGCGCGCCGAAGCGTTCCGCGAAAATATCGAGCAGCGCCTGACGGTAGATGCGGTAATGCGGGAACACGGACTGACCGCGCAGCAGGTTGCCCCAATAGGCGTTCTTCGTGTTGCCGCTCAGGGCTTTTGCGTAGTACTTCATCACCCATTGCGCGTTGTTTGTGTGGAGCATGCAGGCGGTGGCCGCACCCGCCGAGATGCCCGCGATGATGCGCGGCTTGAGATCGAGTTGCGGCTGGATGACGTCCCAGAAACCTGCCTGCCACCAGCAGCGATTGCCGCCGCCTGCGAATACGACTTGATCGAACATGTTTGCTGCTTAAGCCTTTTGCTGATGCGTCGGGTTGATGAGCGCGTAGGTCGTGGTCGCGTGAGCGGCGAGTTCGCCGTCGTCGCCGCGAAGCTCGATTTCGCCGAAGACGAGATTGCGGCCGCGTCGCTGGATTTTCGCGGTGACGAGGACATCGCCGGACTTGACCGGGCGCATGAAGGTCGTGTTGAGTGAAACGGTGGTCATGGGAACGAAGCCGCCCATTGCGTGGGAGATGGCGACGACCATCGCGGTATCGGCGGCGGCCATGAAGACCTGACCGCAGATGACTCCGCCCGCGTGCCGCAGATGATCGGCGTGCGGCAGACGCAGCGTAATCGAATCTTCCGTGGAAGATTGCGGCGCGAGATGCAGTTCGCGGACCCACGGCGCGAGGATCGTGTCCAGCAGATTGCGAATGGCGGAGTCGTCCATGGCTGTGAGTTTTTATGCTGTGTGCGTGATGATACCGGGCGGGACGTTTTCGATTCGCAGGCTGGCCGTTGGTGCGATGCGAAAATTTTCGGGCGAAGGACTTGCGCTTTTCGAAATAACCCCGCTATAATTTCATTTCTGTGTTGGGGGCGTTAGCTCAGTTGGTAGAGCAGCGGACTCTTAATCCGTAGGTCGAGTGTTCGAGTCACTCACGCCCCACCAAAGAATTAATGCAAAAAGCCCGGTCCTCGTGACCGGGCTTTTTGCATTTCGAGCCTTGCGACTCTCTCACTCGCATCCGCAGCGGACGGTCGGTCATGTCTGCCGCTTCCACCTCATCGCGCCAAAAATTAAGAATTTTCGCGCTAGCCCTCGCTTTCAAATCGCTGAACAATCCTTGCCTCTTTCGCTCTCGATGCAACAAGGGCGCTGGTCGATCCGTTACCGTTCACGCGAGTCCGCGAACGCATCTGTCGAAACATCGTGACGCGGAAACCCGCGCTGTTCGTCACCGCATCGAATGCGTCCGGCACGCTGTCTCGCAAGGTTCCAATGGTCTTCACGAAACAACACTTAGTAGTCGCCCTCGCTTCCATTACCGTCCTCCTGAGCGGATGTGCGACGGAAGCATCCAAATCACTGCCCGTTCAGGCGGTCAGCATCGCTCAGACGCCCTATGCGGGCAAGCCGGTAGCCGTCGCCGTTGGCAAATTCGACAACCGTTCGAGCTATATGCGCGGCCTTTTCTCCGATGGCGTCGACCGCGTCGGCAGCCAGGCCAAGACCATTCTCGTCACGACGCTGCAACAGAGTCGGCGCTTCTCCGTCCTCGATCGCGAGAACATGAACGAGACCAAGCAGGAAGCCGCCATCGCAAACAAGCAGCAAGCGCTTAAAGCGGCCAACTACGTCATTACCGGCGACGTCACCGAATTCGGGCGCAAGGAAGTCGGCGATCGCGAGTTGTTCGGCATTCTCGGCAGCGGCAAGAGCCAGGTAGCCTACGCCAAGGTGAGCCTGAATATCGTCGATACATCGACCTCCGAAGTCGTCGCGTCGAGCCAGGGGGACCTATCCGTAATTCTGTGGGCGAGGCATATTATGAGAGGTAAAAGTCATGGATATGCCGATGAAGAAGAAACGCACCGTCGCTTCTCAGGCAGCGGCCCGAGGGCCGCTGCC